>NZ_JAOWGI010000001.1:0-202 GCF_030333225.1 Citrobacter sp. CK202 | reverse complement strand
CATCCGGGAGGATTACTCGGCTGCGCCTCGCCCTACGGGCCGTTGCTGAAGCAACGTTATCCTCCCTGGTGCTTGCGATAGCTTCGCAGACCATGAAACAACAGCGTAGCTGTTATAACGGAGAAGATGGTGCATCCGGGAGGATTCGAACCTCCGACCGCTCGGTTCGTAGCCGAGTACTCTATCCAGCTGAGCTACGGAT
>NZ_JAOWGI010000004.1:0-449 GCF_030333225.1 Citrobacter sp. CK202 | reverse complement strand
CCACACAGATTGTCTGATGAAAAACGAGCAGTAAAAACCTCTACAGGCTTGTAGCTCAGGTGGTTAGAGCGCACCCCTGATAAGGGTGAGGTCGGTGGTTCAAGTCCACTCAGGCCTACCAGATTTTCCCTGAATACTGCGTTGTGAAATGACTCACATACTTTAAGTATGCTTCGTCATCCCACGCCTTGTCTCAGGAAAAATCATCGGTAAGAGGTTCTGACTGTACTGTATGGGGCTATAGCTCAGCTGGGAGAGCGCCTGCTTTGCACGCAGGAGGTCTGCGGTTCGATCCCGCATAGCTCCACCATATTTTACTGCTCATATAAGAAAACTTCAGAGTGTACCTGAAAAGGTTCACTGCGAAGTTTTGCTCTTTAAAAATCTGGATCAAGCTGAAAATTGAAACGACACACGTAAAGTGTGTATGAGTCTCTCAAATTTTCGCA
>NZ_JAOWGI010000003.1:0-211 GCF_030333225.1 Citrobacter sp. CK202 | reverse complement strand
GCCGAACTCAGAAGTGAAACGCCGTAGCGCCGATGGTAGTGTGGGGTCTCCCCATGCGAGAGTAGGGAACTGCCAGGCATCAAATTGCAATAAACCGGGATAAATAATCCGGGTAGTGACAAAGAAATTCGGTGGAGCGGTAGTTCAGTTGGTTAGAATACCTGCCTGTCACGCAGGGGGTCGCGGGTTCGAGTCCCGTCCGTTCCGCCAC
>NZ_JAOWGI010000002.1:0-661 GCF_030333225.1 Citrobacter sp. CK202 | reverse complement strand
AAAGAGGCTCCCACTGCTTGTACGTACACGGTTTCAGGTTCTTTTTCACTCCCCTCGCCGGGGTTCTTTTCGCCTTTCCCTCACGGTACTGGTTCACTATCGGTCAGTCAGGAGTATTTAGCCTTGGAGGATGGTCCCCCCATATTCAGACAGGATACCACGTGTCCCGCCCTACTCATCGAGCTCACAGCCTGTGCATTTTCGTGTACGGGACTTTCACCCTGTACCGTGCGACTTTCCAGACGCTTCCACTAACACACAAGCTGATTCAGGCTCTGGGCTCCTCCCCGTTCGCTCGCCGCTACTGGGGGAATCTCGGTTGATTTCTTTTCCTCGGGGTACTTAGATGTTTCAGTTCCCCCGGTTCGCCTCGTTTGACTATGTATTCATCAAACGATGATGCACCGTAGTGCACCGGGTTTCCCCATTCGGACATCGCCGGGTCAAGGGTTCATATCACCTCGCCGGCGCTTTTCGCAGATTAGCACGTCCTTCATCGCCTCTGACTGCCAGGGCATCCACCGTGTACGCTTGGTCGCTTAACCTCACAACCCGAAGATGTTTCGTGAAACATTTCGCGTTGCGAAAATTTGAGAGACTCATACACACTTTACGTGTGTCGTTTCAATTTTCAGCTTGATCCAGATTTTTAAAGAGCAAA
>NZ_JAOWGI010000029.1:300620-625204 GCF_030333225.1 Citrobacter sp. CK202 | reverse complement strand
GATGGTGCATCCGGGAGGATTCGAACCTCCGACCGCTCGGTTCGTAGCCGAGTACTCTATCCAGCTGAGCTACGGATGCAAATGGCGGTGAGGCGGGGATTCGAACCCCGGATGCAGCTTTTGACCGCATACTCCCTTAGCAGGGGAGCGCCTTCAGCCTCTCGGCCACCTCACCACGCGCCTCTTACGAGTGCTTCGAAGAACTTGTTTCTGCTCATCGTCGCTGCGTGGCGCACATATTACTTTCTGGGACTTATAAGTCAAACAATTTTTCCCACGCTTTTATCGTTTGCACACTTCACGCTCAATTAGTCTGCAAAAACGGCAAAAAGGGTGTTTTATCAACAGATAAATCGGCGTGTTACACCGCCTGAGCGCAGGCAGAAAAACCGAATAACCAGGAAAGAGCCTGCCGGCACCGGAAGCGATACGGAAAAAGAGTGAAGAAAAATGAAAAAGAGAAAGGAAGCGAGGAGCAGGTTGCGCCTCATCGGAAGAGATGAGACGCGAAAACCTTAGTAACTGGACTGCTGGGATTTTTCAGCCTGGATACGCTGGTAGATCTCCTCACGATGGACAGAGACTTCTTTCGGGGCGTTTACGCCAATGCGCACCTGGTTGCCCTTTACCCCTAAAACTGTCACGGTGACCTCATCTCCAATCATGAGGGTCTCACCAACTCGACGAGTCAGAATCAGCATTCTTTGCTCCTTGAAAGATTAAAAGAGTCGGGTCTCTCTGTATCCCGGCATTATCCATCATATAACGCCAAAAAGTAAGCGATGACAAACACGTAAAGTGTAAGCAGTCACGGCATCACATTCTGTTAAACCTAAGTTTAGCCGATATACACAACTTCAACCTGACTTTATCGTTGTCAATAACGTTGATGCAAACGCCGCAGACCGGGGCCTGCGGCGTTAGATAACGCTTATAGTTATTACAGTTTTGCGCTAACCCAGCCTTTCACACTGGCTAACGCTGCTGGCAGAGCAGCCGCATCCGTACCACCGGCTTGCGCCATGTCTGGACGTCCGCCGCCCTTGCCGCCCACCTGCTGAGCGACCATGCCGACCAGCTCCCCTGCTTTCACGCGGTCGGTCACATCCTTCGACACGCCCGCAATCAGAGAAACCTTACCTTCCGCTACCGTTGCAAGAACGATAACGGTAGAACCCAGTTGATTTTTCAGATCATCAACCATCGTACGCAGCATTTTTGGCTCAACGCCCGCAAGCTCGCTAACCAGCAGCTTCACGCCGTTGATATCAACCGCTTTGCTGGAAAGGTTCGCACTTTCCTGCGCGGCAGCCTGTTCTTTCAACTGCTGCAACTCTTTTTCAAGCTGACGCGTACGTTCCAGTACAGAACGGACTTTTTCGCCCAGATTCTGGCTGTCGCCCTTCAGCAACTGTGCGATATCGCTTAAGCGATCGCTTTCAGCGTGCAGCGTAGCAATCGCGCCTTCGCCCGTAACCGCTTCAATACGACGAACGCCTGCCGCAGTACCGGATTCAGAAACAATGCGGAACAGACCGATATCCCCCGTACGGCTGGCGTGCGTACCGCCACACAGTTCGGTGGAGAAATCGCCCATGCTCAGCACACGAACGCGATCGTCATACTTCTCGCCAAACAGCGCCATCGCGCCTTTGGCTTTCGCCGCTTCAAGGTCCATGATGTTGGTTTCGACCGGCAGGTTGCGACGGATTTGCGCATTCACCAGATCTTCCACCGCACGGATTTCAGACGGTTTCATCGCTTCATTATGCGAGAAGTCGAAACGCAGGACTTTGTCGTTAACCAGCGAGCCTTTCTGCGCTACGTGCGTGCCCAGAATCTGGCGCAGCGCCGCGTGCATCAGGTGCGTCGCAGAGTGGTTCAGGCGAATACGCGCCCGGCGAGCTTCATCCACATCAGCCTGCACCGCATCGCCCACTTTCAGGGAACCGGTCGAAAGCGTACCGATATGTCCAATCGCCTGGCCATATTTTTGCGTATCGCTAACCGCAAACGCGAGTCCTGCGCCTTTCAGTTCGCCTTTATCGCCAACCTGGCCGCCGGATTCCGCATAGAACGGCGTCTGATCCAGCACGACAACGGCTTCCTGACCCGCGCTAATCGCATCTACCGCTTTACCATCCACAAACAGCGCGGTCACTTTACCGTTCAGTTCCAGATGGTCATAACCTTTAAATTCTGACGCGCCGTCAACGCGGATCATCGCGTTATAGTCTGCGCCAAAACCGCTGGCCTCACGCGCGCGACGACGCTGTTCTTCCATCGCGGCTTCAAATCCCGCTTCATCAACTTTGATGTTGCGCTCGCGGCAAACGTCCGCCGTCAGGTCAACCGGGAAGCCGTAGGTGTCATACAGACGGAAAGCGGTTTCGCCATCCAGCGTGTCGCCGGAAAGCTTCGCCAGCTCTTCGTCCAGCAGCGCCAGACCACGTTCCAGCGTACGGGCAAACTGCTCTTCTTCCGTTTTCAGAACCTGCTCAACCTGCGCCTGCTGGCGCTTCAGCTCTTCACCGGCAGAGCCCATAACGTCAATCAGCGGCCCAACCAGCTTGTAGAAGAAGGTCTCTTTCGCGCCCAGCATGTTGCCATGACGAACCGCACGACGAATGATACGGCGCAGCACATAGCCACGGTTTTCATTCGACGGAACCACGCCGTCGGCGATCAGGAAAGCGCAGGAACGGATGTGGTCGGCAATCACGCGCAGCGACTTGTTGCTCAGGTCGGTCGCGCCAGTCACCTTCGCAACGGCTTCAATCAACGTGCGGAACAGGTCAATTTCATAGTTGGAGTTAACGTGTTGCAACACAGCGGCAATACGCTCCAGACCCATACCGGTATCGACGGACGGTTTCGGCAGCGGTTCCATCGTACCGTCAGCCTGACGGTTGAACTGCATGAAGACGATGTTCCAGATCTCAATATAGCGATCGCCATCTTCTTCCGGGCTTCCCGGAGGGCCGCCCCAGATGTGATCGCCGTGGTCGTAGAAGATCTCGGTACATGGACCGCACGGCCCTGTATCGCCCATCTGCCAGAAGTTGTCGGACGCGTATGCCGCGCCTTTGTTATCACCAATTCGGATGATACGTTCGCGCGGAATGCCGACTTCTTTTTCCCAGATCTCGTAGGCTTCATCGTCAGTTTCATAGACGGTCACCCACAGACGCTCTTTTGGCAGGGCAAACCAGTTTTCACCGGTCAGCAGTTCCCACGCAAACTGAATCGCGTCGTGTTTGAAATAGTCGCCGAAGCTGAAGTTACCCAGCATTTCGAAGAAGGTGTGGTGACGTGCAGTGTAACCGACGTTTTCCAGATCGTTGTGTTTACCGCCCGCACGTACGCAACGCTGCGACGTGGTGGCGCGGGAATAATTACGCTTGTCGAGCCCAAGGAAAACATCCTTGAACTGGTTCATCCCGGCGTTGGTAAACAACAAAGTTGGGTCATTGTTTGGCACCAGGGAGCTGCTGGCAACTACCTGATGTCCCTTACTGTGGAAAAAATCGAGAAACGCCTGACGGATCTCAGCGGTGCTCTTGCTCATAATTATCCTGAAATCAAGCTAACGAAATATCATTACCCGCCTCAGCGCTCATATGCCCTGCCCGGCTGGCAATTGAAAAAAGTGGGAATAAGATAAGTTTTCTTTACGGGGAAGTAAAATCCCGTATGCAGTCAATCGTCAAAATTTCGCCATATCTCCTGAATATCCTCCATCAGATAGCCACGATAAAGCAGGAAACGCTGGACTTTGACCTTTTCCGAAAATGCGGCTGGTAAGGGTTCACCATATTTGCGGATCGCCTGTTCGCGAGCAAGACGCAACCACTCAATCTCGCATTCACGCATTGCGCGCTCAATCGCCTCACGCGCAATGCCTTTTTGATTCAGCTCCTGCCGAATACGTGCCGGGCCATAACCTTTACGGCTGCGGCTGGCGATAAAGCGCGAAACAAAACGATGATCATCAAGGTAGTTGTGCTCATGGCACCAGGCGATAACCCGTTCATAGTCTTCCGGCGCCGCATCGATCTCTTCCGGCCCGTTTTTTCCCATAACCGGTGCGGAGAGTTTACGCCGCAGTTCCTGTTCACTGTGATCGCGTACCGCCAGAATACGTACCGCGCGATCCAGCAGACGGTTATATGCGGGGCGTCGCGGTGTGGATTCACTCATAACAAACCTTCGGAAAAAGAAATGCAAAAAGGGCCGCAAGATATGCAGCCCTTCAAAGTATAAGCCCGATAAGGCGCCAGAGCGCCGCCACCGGGCAATGCAACGATTAGAAATCTTCGTTGGTTTCTTTCACACCTTCACCGTTGTCATCAACGGAGAAGTCTGGCGTCGAGTCCTGATTGCTCAGCAGCAGCTCACGCACTTTTTTCTCGATCTCTTTGGCGGTCGCCGGGTTCTCTTTCAGCCAGGTAGTGGCATTCGCTTTACCCTGACCGATTTTCTCGCCGTTATAGCTGTACCATGCACCGGCTTTCTCGATCAGCTTCTCTTTCACGCCCAGGTCAACCAGTTCGCCATAGAAGTTGATGCCTTCGCCGTAGAGGATCTGGAACTCAGCCTGTTTAAACGGCGCGGCGATTTTGTTCTTCACAACCTTCACGCGGGTTTCGCTACCCACGACGTTTTCGCCCTCTTTCACTGCGCCGATACGGCGGATATCCAGACGAACGGACGCGTAGAATTTCAGCGCGTTACCCCCGGTAGTGGTTTCCGGGTTGCCGAACATGACGCCAATTTTCATACGGATCTGGTTGATGAAGATCAGCAGGGTGTTGGACTGTTTCAGGTTACCGGCCAGCTTACGCATCGCCTGGCTCATCATACGCGCCGCGAGGCCCATATGAGAGTCGCCGATTTCACCTTCGATTTCCGCTTTCGGCGTCAACGCCGCCACGGAGTCAACAACGATAACGTCTACAGCGCCTGAACGCGCCAGCGCATCACAGATTTCCAACGCCTGCTCGCCGGTGTCCGGCTGGGAGCACAGCAGGTTGTCGATATCGACGCCCAGTTTGCGGGCATAGATAGGGTCCAGCGCATGTTCGGCGTCGATAAACGCACAGGTTTTGCCTTCACGCTGTGCAGCGGCAATCACCTGAAGCGTCAGGGTGGTTTTACCGGAGGATTCCGGCCCGTAGATTTCTACGATACGCCCCATCGGCAGGCCACCCGCGCCCAGCGCGATATCCAGAGAAAGCGAACCGGTGGAGATGGTTTCCACATCCATGGAACGGTCTTCACCCAGGCGCATGATGGAGCCTTTACCGAATTGTTTTTCGATCTGGCCCAGCGCTGCCGCCAACGCTTTCTGTTTGTTTTCGTCGATAGCCATTAACTACTCCTGTCATGAGCCGGGGTCCGCTTGCGCTTGTACCGGATAGTGAATTCTGTACTGTTAGGTGCGATTATACTGTACAGTCATACAGTATCAAGTGTTTTGTAGAAATTGTTGCCAGAGCGTTTTGAGCGCATATTCCGTCGCCTGGCGACGTACGCTGTCACGGTCGCCGCTAAAGCACTCCCGGCGGGTGATCCCCTCGCCCTGCGCGGTTGCGAAACCAAACCAGACAGTGCCGACGGGCTTCACGTCGCTGCCGCCGTCCGGCCCGGCAATACCGCTGATAGAAACGGCATAATCCGCGCGGGCCGCTCTGAGCGCACCAATCGCCATCTCAATCACCACCGGTTCGCTGACCGCGCCGTGCTGCTCAAGCGTCGGTTCGCGCACGCCAATCATTTGCGCTTTCGCTTCATTACTGTAGGTAACAAAACCGCGTTCAAACCAGGCGGAACTCCCGGCGATATCGGTAATCACTTTCGCTACCCAACCGCCCGTGCAGGACTCCGCTGTCGTTAGCGTTGCGCCGCGCTGTTTCAGCGCCAGCCCTACCACTTCGCTTAACTGCATCAATTCATGGTCAGTCATCATCGCTTAAGGCTCCTGAAAAACGTGCAGCACAAGATAGCACTTTCTGAGCAGATATGGGGACGAGGTGCGGATTTTACGAGGAGGCTTCAGAAAAAGCCGATGCGAAGGCATCGGCCGATCGTACGGTTATTTCATACTGTTGGCGATAGTCTCAACATTGTGGCGAAACGCTTTTACGTAGCTATCCGCCACGCCGCCTTTTGCCGACAAGGCTTCAGGATACAGCTCGCCGCCCGGCTGCGCGCCCGTCGCGCTGGCGATCTGTTTTACCAGACGCGGATCGAGCTGATTCTCCATAAACCAGGTGTTCACCCCATCCGCTTTAATCTGCTTAATGAGCGCGGCGACCTGCGCGGCAGAGGCTTCACTTTCCGACGACAGCCCCTGCGGCGCCAAAAACTCAACGCCGTAGGCACGACCGAAATAACCGAAGGCGTCGTGGCTGGTCAGCACCTTGCGTTTCTCCTGCGGGATCTGGCTAAAGCGCGCTTTCGCCCACGCGTCCAGTTCAGTCAGCTGTGCGATATAAGGTTTGCCGGAAGCCTCCAGCACGGCTTTATCCTGCGGGTCGGCGTTGACCAGCCCGGAAAGAATATTCTGCGCATACAGCGCGCCGTTCGCTGCGCTATTCCAGGCATGCGGATCGGTGACGGTTTCGCCGTCTTCATCCAGCGTATGCGTCTTCACCCCGTCGGAAGCCACCACCAGCGTACCTTTGAAACCGGAGGCTTTTACCAGCCGGTCAAGCCACCCCTCCAGCCCCAGCCCGTTCACTACCACCACATCCGCTTTGCTCAACGCCGCGCTGTCTTTCGGCGAAGGCTCAAAGGTATGCGGATCGCCATCCGGCCCAACCAGCGTAGTGACGTTGACATTCTTGCCGCCGACCTCCTGGGTGATGTCGCCGAGAATAGAAAAACTCGTCACCACATTCAGCGTTTTCGCCAGCGCGCCTTGCGTCATCAACCCCAACGCGAGCGCAATCATTACCCCTGTACGTTTCATCTTTTCCCCTTGCATTAAAAAAGCGCGCGCAGGCTGTCAGCCAGCCTGCTGCACGTGCCGAATAAAATGGAAATAAAGAACAGCGCGCTGGCGGTCAGTACAATCGACGGCCCGGCGGGTAAACTCACCGCCCAGGAAAGGCTTAGCCCCAGCCATGCACAGACGACACCGCTGCCGCCGGCAAGCAATAACAGCCCCGGTAACGTGCGCGCCCAGCAGCGTGCCGCAACGGCAGGAAGCATCATCAGCCCCACCGCCATCAGCGTGCCGAGTACCTGAAAGCCAGCCACCAGATTCAACACCAGCAACGAGAGAAACAGCCCGTGCAGCAGCGAAGGCAGCCAGCGCGCGTTAACCTGCAACCATGCGGTATCAAACGCTTCACTCACCAGACCACGATAGAAAATCGCCAGCATGATCAATGTGAATGCGCATACCCCCGCCACGAACAGCGCGGAATCGCGATCGACCGCCAGAATGGAACCAAACAGAAGATGCAGCAGATCGACATTTGACCCGCGCAGCGACACCAGCGTAACCCCCAGCGCCAGCGATCCCAGGTAGAACCCGGCGAAGCTGGCGTCTTCTTTTAGCGGCGTACGGCGACTCACCATTCCCGCCACCAGCGCTACCGTAATCCCGGCGATAAACCCGCCGATGCTCATTGCCAGCAATGACATTCCACTGAGCAGATAGCCCACCGCCACGCCGGGCAGCACCGCATGCGACAACGCGTCCCCCATCAGGCTCATACGTCGCAGCAGTAAAAAGACGCCAAGCGCCGTCGTGCTGACCGAAAGCGCCAGACAGACCACCAGCGCCCGCCGCATAAAGCCGTATTCAATAAACGGCTGAAAGAAGATATGCCAGATCATGCCACTCTCACCCGCTCGGTCATCCAGTGAGACACGTCCGTATCCAGCCGTAACGTCTGCGGAAAATAGCGCGCCACTCGTTCGCTGTCGTGCAGCACCGCCAGCACCGTTTGCCCTCGCTGATACATCTCCAGCATCAGCCCCATCAGTACGTTGCAGGTCTCCTCATCCACGCCGGTAAAGGGTTCATCCAGCATGACCAGCGGCGCTTCCTGCACCAGCACACGGGCAAACAGCATGCGTTGAAACTGACCGCCAGAGAGTTCATCAATGGTCATCGTCGCCATTGCCTCCAGCCCCACGCGCTCAATAGCGTGGGCGACACGCAGACGGGTTTTGCGCTGAAATCCCCCCAGCAGGGAAATAGCAGGCCAGCACCCCATGCTCACCACGTCCTGAACGGTAAGCGGAAACTGCGTCTCCAGCGCGTGACGTTGCGCCAGCCAGCCAATTACCGGGCGGCGTCCGCGCCAGCGAAATGCGCCGCTCACCGGAGGAAGAAAACCGGCCAGCGTTTTCAGCAGCGTTGATTTGCCGCAGCCGTTAGCGCCGATAATCGCCGTCATGCTGCCGCGTTCCAGCGTGCCGGTCAGCGGCGACGTGACCGGCTGTCGCTCGTAACCAGCCACCAGTTGATTCAGGATAATCATGGCAATGCCACCGCCCAGCGCACGGCCAGTCCGATACACAAAACAAGCGCGATAGCCATCAACAGGCGAGTCAGAGCCGAAAGAGAGAAGAGTGAAGCAGACATATTCGCACCACAACAAAATGTTATAACATAACAATAATGAAATACGATGCGGATGTAAATTGCCAGGAAAAAAGGGAGTGTGGCGAAATGTTTCAGATGTGAAATAGCGCAACAGCGGCGCTGCACGCTCCCCTTTCTCTCAGGGAAAAGGGAGCGTAATCCAGACCGGGTAAGCGTAGCCCCCGGAAAACACACCGCGGCTACTGACTAAACGGCGACGCCGCAGGTACACGCGCCAGCGCGACGGCCTGACCAAGCTGCCAGACCGCCATCGCATAGTGAGTGCTGTGGTTATAGCGCGTGATGGCATAGAAGTTCGGCAACCCGTACCAGTACTGATAGCCCGTACCCACATCCAGGCGCAGCAGGCTGGCCTGCTGATGATTGCCCAGCGACTGCTGCGGCGTCAGCCCGGCGGCCGCAAGCTGAGAAATGCTGTACTGAGTTTTAAAGCCGTTCGCCAGCCCCGGCGCCTGACCGTTGGCCGGAACGGCGACCACATCGCCTTTCACCCAACCGTGGGCTTTGAAATAGTTCGCCACGCTGCCGATGGCATCAACCGGGTCCCACAGGTTGATGTGCCCGTCGCCGTTAAAGTCCACCGCGTACTGCTTATAGGACGATGGCATAAACTGTCCGTACCCCATCGCACCGGCAAAAGACCCTTTCAGATCCAGCGGGTCGTCCTGTTCATCACGCGCCATCAGCAGGAACGTTTCCAGCTCGCCGGAGAAATACTCCGCCCGACGCGGATAGTTAAACGACAGCGTCGCCAGCGCATCCAGAATTCGCGTTTTACCCATGATGCGGCCCCAGCGGGTTTCCACGCCAATAATGCCGACGATAATCTCCGGCGGGACGCCATAAACCTGCCATGCACGGTTCAACGCATCCTCATACTGATTCCAGAACGCCACGCCGTTTTGCACATTGTCCGGGGTAATAAACTGCTTACGATAGCGCAACCATGCGCCATTCGGCCCCGCTGGCGGTTGCGTGGTCGGCGCCTGTCTGTCCATCAGTCGCAGAACGTAGTCCAGGCGCTTCGCCTGCGACAGGATCTCCTGCAACTGCTGGCGATTAAAACCGTGCTTGTTCACCATCTTCTCAATGAACTGCTGCGCGTTCGGATTATTGGCGAAATCACCGCCCATCACCATGACATTGTGCTGCGGCTCAAGCAGGAAACCGCCGGACGGCGCTCCCGTTGTCGTTTGAATTTCTGAAGACTGTGGTTTGCTGCTACAGGCAGCAAGCAACGCAAAGAGAGGAAGTAGTGCAACATAACGACGCTTGAACATGAGACATCCATTAAACAGATTCAGCCAGGGGGAAGTATGGTAAAGCATCCCGCTTCGCACAAGGAAGCGCTCTTCACAGAATACGCACTATTCTCCCGTAACATCCCTGCTTTTTTTCTCCGCAACAAACGCAAACTTTCACTTTAAAATATTTATCTTTCATTTTGAGATCAAAATAACACTTTTAAATCTTTCGATCTGATTAAAATAACTCACCAATTGGCAAGATAACAACAAACCCTACAGGAGAGAACAATGATCGAAACCATTACACATGGTGCGGAGTGGTTTATCGGGCTGTTCCAGAAAGGCGGAGAGGTGTTCACCAGTATGGTGACCGGTATCCTTCCGCTCTTGATAAGCCTGCTGGTCATCATGAATGCCTTAATAAACTTCATTGGCCAGCAGCGTATTGAACGTTTTGCCCAGCGCTGCGCCGGGAACCCGTTATCCCGTTACCTGCTGTTGCCGTGCATCGGTACGTTTGTGTTTTGTAACCCGATGACGCTGAGTCTGGGCCGCTTTATGCCAGAAAAATACAAGCCCAGTTACTACGCGGCGGCTTCCTACAGCTGCCACTCGATGAACGGACTGTTCCCGCACATCAACCCCGGCGAGCTGTTTGTTTACCTGGGCATCGCCAGCGGCCTGACGACACTCGGCCTCCCGCTTGGCCCGCTCGCCGTCAGCTATCTGCTGGTCGGTCTGGTCACCAACTTCTTCCGTGGCTGGGTGACTGACCTCACCACATCCATCTTTGAGAAAAAAATGGGCATTCAACTTGAGCAGAAAGTCCACCTAGCTGGAGCAACATCATGACGCGTATTCGTATTGAGAAAGGCACCGGCGGCTGGGGCGGCCCGCTTGAACTGGATGCAACCCCCGGAAAGAAAATCGTCTACATCACCGCCGGGACGCGTCCGGGGATTGTCGACAAACTGGCGCAACTAACAGGCTGGCAGGCGGTGGATGGCTTTAAAGAGGGCGAACCGCCTGAGGAAGAGATCGGCGCGGCGATCATCGACTGCGGCGGCACGCTACGCTGCGGGATTTATCCGAAGCGGCGCATTCCAACCATCAACATCCACTCTACCGGGAAGTCGGGGCCGCTGGCGCAATACATCATGGAAGATATTTACGTCTCCGGGGTGAAAGAAGAGAACATCACGCTGAGCGGCGAGGCGCCTGCAAACGCGCAGCCTGTCGCCTCGCCTGCGGGCCGCGATTACGACGCCAGCAAAAAAATCACCGAACAGAGCGATGGCCTCTTGGCGAAAGTCGGTATGGGGATGGGCTCAGCGGTAGCGGTGCTGTTCCAGTCCGGGCGCGACACCATCGATACGGTGCTGAAAACCATTCTGCCGTTTATGGCGTTCGTCTCGGCGCTGATCGGCATCATTATGGCCTCCGGTCTCGGCGACTGGATCGCTCACGGCCTGGCGCCGCTTGCCAGCCATCCGCTGGGGCTGGTCACGCTGGCGCTCATCTGTTCATTCCCGCTGCTGTCGCCCTTCCTCGGCCCTGGCGCGGTGATCGCCCAGGTTATCGGGGTGCTGATTGGCGTGCAGATTGGTCTGGGTAATATCCCTCCCCATCTGGCGCTGCCCGCGCTGTTCGCGATTAACGCTCAGGCCGCGTGCGACTTTATTCCGGTCGGTTTATCGCTGGCGGAGGCCCGCCAGGACACCGTTCGCGTCGGCGTGCCTTCCGTGCTGGTGAGCCGCTTCCTGACCGGCGCGCCTACCGTTCTCATCGCCTGGTTTGTTTCCGGCTTTATTTATCAATAAGAGGTTCAGAGATGACCGTGATTTACCAGACCACCATCACCCGTATCGGCGAGAGCGCACCGGACGCGCTCTGCGACAGGATGCTGATTACCTTTCGTGAAGGCGCGCCGGCGGATATCGAAGCGTTTTGCTTTATCCACTGCCACGGCGAGCTGAACGGCACGCTGCAACCCGGCGCACAGTTTCAGCTGGGTGAGCATCGCTATCCGGTGACTGCTGTGGGCAGCGTGGCCGAGCAGAATCTGCGTGAACTGGGGCATATCACCCTGCGCTTCGACGGGCTGAACGAGGCGGAATTTCCCGGCACCGTACACGTTGCGGGGCCAGTACCGGACGACATCGCGCCGGGCTGTATTTTGAAGTTTGTGGCTTAAAGGTTTAAGGAGAGAAAAATGAATCAGGTTGCCGTTGTCATTGGTGGAGGCCAGACCCTGGGGGCCTTCCTCTGCCGTGGGCTTGCAGAGGTTGGTTATCGCGTCGCCGTTGTCGATATTCAGAGTGATAAAGCCGCAAATGTGGCGCAGGAGATTAACGCCGCGTTTGGCGAAGGCATGGCGTACGGTTTTGGCGCCGATGCCACCAGCGAGCAGAGCGTTCTGGCGCTCTCTCGCGGAGTCGATGAAATTTTTGGCCGGGTTGATCTGCTGGTCTACAGCGCGGGCATCGCCAAAGCGGCGTTTATCAGCGATTTTCAACTCGGCGATTTCGACCGCTCGCTACAGGTGAATCTGGTGGGGTATTTCCTTTGCGCTCGCGAATTCTCCCGCCTGATGATCCGCGACGGCATTCAGGGACGCATTATCCAGATCAACTCCAAGTCCGGGAAAGTGGGCAGTAAACACAACTCCGGCTATAGCGCGGCGAAGTTCGGCGGCGTGGGCTTAACCCAGTCGCTGGCGCTGGATCTGGCAGAATACGGCATTACCGTGCATTCGCTGATGCTTGGCAACCTGCTGAAATCACCGATGTTCCAGTCGCTGCTGCCGCAATACGCCGCCAAGCTTGGCATCAAGCCGGACGAAGTGGAGCAGTATTACATCGACAAAGTTCCGTTAAAACGCGGCTGCGATTATCAGGACGTACTGGACATGCTGCTGTTTTACGCCAGCGCGAAGGCGTCGTACTGCACCGGACAGTCCATCAATGTAACCGGCGGTCAGGTGATGTTTTAAGAGGTATGATTGCCCGGTGGCGCTGCGCTTACCGGGCCTACGAATATTATGTAGGCCGGATAAGGCACAGCCGCCATCCGGCAAAATCAAAGGAGCGCATTATGGTTTCCGCACTGATCACCGTCGCCGTTATCGCCTGGTGTGCGCAACTGGCGCTGGGCGGCTGGCAAATCTCCCGCTTTAACCGGGCGTTTGACAAACTTTGCCAACGAGGGCGAGTGGGCGTCGGGCGCTCCGGCGGACGCTTTAAACCGCGAGTGGTGGTCGCCATCGCTCTGGATGACCAGCAGCGCGTTACGGATACCTTATTCATGAAAGGTCTCACCGTCTTTGCCCGACCGGTTAAAATTCCCGCAATACAGGGCAAACATCTTGATGAATTACAGCCTGATGTGATCTTTCCCCATGATTCGCTCTCACAGAATGCACTATCATTAGCGCTTAAACTGAAACATGGGTAATTTCGTTGTGAATGCTAATTGCTTGCGAAATTATCATTTCACAACTTATACATCAGTCAGGGTAATTACGCCTATGAAACCACGTCAGCGTCAGGCTGCTATTCTGGAGCATCTGCAAAAGCAGGGAAAATGCTCGGTTGAGGAGTTGGCCCAGTACTTTGACACCACGGGCACCACCATTCGCAAAGACTTGGTCATTCTGGAAAATGCCGGAACCGTTATTCGCACGTATGGCGGCGTGGTGTTGAATAAAGATGAATCCGACCCGCCTATCGATCACAAAACGCTGATCAACACCCATAAAAAGGCGTTGATCGCACAAGCGGCTGTCCAGTTTATCCACGATGGCGACTCCATCATCCTTGATGCCGGAAGCACCGTGTTGCAGATGGTGCCGATGCTTACCCGCTTTAGCAATATCACCGTCATGACCAACAGCCTGCACATTGTTAACGCCCTTTCGGAGCTGGACAACGAGCAGACCATCCTGATGCCCGGCGGCACATTCCGCAAAAAATCTGCGTCATTTCACGGTCAGCTGGCAGAAAACGCCTTTGAGCAGTTCAGTTTTGATAAACTGTTCATGGGCACCGACGGCATCGATCTCAATGCCGGAGTGACCACCTTTAATGAGGTCTATACCGTCAGCAAAGCGATGTGCAATGCCGCACGCGAAGTGATTCTGATGGCGGACTCCTCAAAATTTGGGCGTAAAAGCCCCAACGTTGTGTGCAGTCTGGAAAGCGTCGACAAACTGGTTACCGACGCGGGTATCGACCCCGCGTTTCGTCAGGCGCTGGAAGCAAAAGGGATTGAAGTGATCATAACCGGAGAAACCAATGAGTGATGCATTACTGAACGCGGGTCGCCAGACATTACTGCTGGAGTTACAGGAAGCAAGCCGTCTGCCGGAACGCCTGGGCGATGATTTTGTCCGTGCCGCCAATACGATCCTCCACTGCGAAGGCAAAGTGATTGTCTCCGGTATTGGCAAGTCAGGCCATATCGGCAAAAAAATCGCCGCTACTCTCGCCAGTACAGGTACGCCCGCGTTCTTTGTCCACCCGGCAGAAGCGTTACATGGCGATCTCGGCATGATCGAAAGCCGGGATGTGATGCTGTTCATCTCCTATTCCGGCGGTGCGAAAGAGCTGGATCTCATTATTCCGCGCCTGGAAGATAAATCGATAACCCTGCTGGCAATGACCGGAAAGCCGACCTCCCCGCTGGGTCTGGCGGCAAAGGCTGTGCTGGATATCTCCGTTGAGCGCGAAGCCTGCCCGATGCACCTGGCGCCGACCTCCAGCACCGTCAACACCCTGATGATGGGCGACGCGCTGGCTATGGCGGTGATGCAGGCGCGCGGTTTCAATGAAGAGGATTTCGCCCGTTCACACCCTGCCGGGGCGCTGGGCGCGCGTCTGCTCAACAAAGTCCATCACCTGATGCGCCGTGACGATGCGGTGCCGCAGGTTCAGCTCACCACCAGCGTGATGGACGCCATGCTGGAGCTGAGCCGTACCGGGTTAGGTCTGGTTGCGGTATGCGACGCGCAGCGCGTTGTAAAAGGCGTCTTTACCGACGGCGACCTGCGCCGCTGGCTGGTTGGCGGCGGCACGCTGGCTACGCCGGTCAGCGAAGCGATGACCCACAACGGCATTACGTTGCAGGAGCAGAGCCGCGCCATCGATGCCAAAGAACTTCTGATGAAGCGCAAGATCACCGCCGCGCCGGTGGTGGATGAAAACGGTAAACTCACCGGCGCAATCAACCTGCAAGACTTCTACCAGGCAGGCATCATCTAACTTTTCAGCCCCAGACGCTTCGCCAGCCGATGCAGGTTGGCGACGTCTGTCTCCAGCGCCCGCGCGCAGGCGGCCCAGTTGTGGTTATTTTGCGCTAACGCACGGCGAATCATCTCCCGCTGGAAAGCCTCGGTCGCGTCGCGCAAATTGTGATTTGCCGGTAGCGTCGGCGTACTGTCGTCAGGCAGGGCGGGAGAAACCTCCTCCTGTAAGGCAAAATGCTGCGCTTCCAGCACCACCTCATCCCCCGCCCGGGTCGCTCTTGCCAGAACCACCGCACGGTGGATCGCATGTTCCAGTTCGCGAACGTTTCCCGGCCAGCCATAGCTCAGCAGATGGCTACGCGCCCCCGGACTCAGCACCACGCGGGAAAGCCCCAGCCGCAGGCGGCACTGTTCGCAAAAATACCCGGCCAGCAAGACCACATCCTCACCACGCTCACGCAGCGGCGGCACGGAGAGCGGGAACACGCTCAAACGGTGGAACAGGTCGGAGCGAAAACGCCCGGCCAGCACCTCTTCGCGTAAGTCGCGGTTAGTCGCCGCCAGCACGCGCACGTCAACGCGCAGGCTGCGATCGTCCCCGACGCGTTGAATATCGCCATACTGCAAAACGCGCAGCAGTTTCGCCTGCAACGCCAGCGACAGCTCGCCGATCTCATCAAGAAACAGCGTGCCGTTATCGGCCATTTCGAACTTACCGCTACGGTTGCTGATTGCCCCGGTAAACGCCCCTTTGACGTGGCCGAAAAGCTCGCTCTCCGCCACGCTTTCCGGCAGCGCGGCGCAGTTCAGATACACCAGCGGGTTCACCGCCCGTGGCGAGCCTTCGTGAATCGCTTTCGCCACCAGCTCTTTCCCGGTTCCCGTTTCGCCGCTGATCAGCACGTTGAGATCCGACCCCGCCACAATCTCAATCTCTTTTTTCAACTGCATCATATTTGGCGACAGGCCGATCATCTGCGTTTCTTTCACCTGTTCGAAAGAGGCGGAAGATCCCGGCAACATATTCTGGCTTTCTAATTGCTCAATAAGCAGCGCATTGCTCAGCGCCCCCGCCGCCAGCGCTGCGATGAGCCGCAGTTCTTCATCGCTGAAAACATCAAACTGATCGGGTTCCATGCCGTCAAGCGTGAGTGCGCCAATCAGGGTTTGCCCGGCGAACAGCGGCAGCCCGATACAGGCGTGTACCTTCAGGCTCTCCTGATCCGGGATCAGTCCGTCATACGGGTCCGGCAGGTCGCTGTCGGCCGGAAAACGCACCACATCCCCGGCACGGGCAATGGCTTCCAGTCGCGGGTGCCCTTCCAGAGTGAAGCGCCTGCCCAGTACATCCTGCGCCAGACCGTCGATCGCCAGCGGAATAAACTGCCGCCCCTCATAGCGCAGCAGCGCCGACGCATCGCACTCCAGCACCTGACGCAGCGTGGTGATCAGGCGCTGAAAGCGGTCCTGATGCCCGATACCACTTTGTAATTCAATGGCGATACCCGCCAGGACATCAACTGAAAAGCTCATGGCTACCTCATTGTCATTTTGACAATCAATAGTGTCATATTGACAATTAATTGAATAGTCTTTTTGACTACCATTTTATGAGTATAATTTTTTAATTATTGTAAATCAATAAGTTAAAAAGTTGGCACGCATCCTGCTATTAGCAATACATCTTTCTTAAAAAAACTGTATTTACTGAGGTTGCTATGTCTATTCTGGTTAAAAATAACATTCATTGGGTTGGCCAACGTGACTGGGAAGTTCGTGATTTTCACGGGACCGAATATAAAACGCTGCGCGGCAGCAGCTACAACAGCTATCTCATCCGTGAAGAAAAAAATGTTCTGATCGATACCGTAGATCATAAATTCAGCCGCGAATTCGTGCAAAACCTGCGTAGCGAAATCGACCTGGCCGACATTGATTACATCATTATTAACCATGCGGAAGAAGACCACGCGGGCGCGCTGACCGAACTGATGGCGCAAATCCCGGATACGCCGATCTACTGCACCGCAAACGCCATTGACTCCATTACCGGTCACCACCATCACCCGGAATGGAACTTTAACGTCGTAAAAACAGGCGACACGCTGGATATCGGCAACGGCAAGCAGCTGATTTTTGTTGAAACCCCGATGCTGCACTGGCCGGACAGCATGATGACCTACATGACGGGCGACGCGGTACTGTTCAGTAACGACGCCTTCGGTCAGCACTACTGTGACGAACGTCTGTTCAACGATGAAGTCGATCAGACCGAGCTGTTCGAGCAGTGCCAGCGTTACTACGCCAACATCCTGACGCCGTTCAGCCGTCTGGTCACGCCAAAAATCACCGAAATCCTCGGCTTCAACCTGCCGGTAGATATGATTGCCACCTCCCACGGCGTGGTATGGCGCGACAACCCAACCCAGATCGTTGAACTGTATCTGAAATGGGCGGCGGATTATCAGGAAGATCGCATCACCATTTTCTACGACACCATGTCCAACAACACCCGCATGATGGCCGACGCGATTGCGCAAGGCATCAACGAAGTTGACCCGAACGTGGCGGTGAAAATCTTTAACGTCGCACGCAGCGATAAAAACGAAATTCTGACCAACGTGTTCCGTTCCAAAGGCGTGCTGGTCGGTACTTCTACGATGAACAACGTGATGATGCCGAAAATCGCCGGTCTCGTTGAAGAGATGACTGGCCTGCGCTTTCGTAACAAACGCGCCAGCGCCTTCGGTTCCCACGGCTGGAGCGGCGGCGCGGTAGACCGTCTGTCCACCCGTCTGCAAGATGCCGGTTTCGAGATGTCACTGAGTCTGAAAGCGAAATGGCGTCCTGATATTGATGCCCTGGAACTTTGCCGCCAGCACGGCCGCGATATTGCCCGTCAGTGGGCGCTCGCTCCGCTGCCGGAAACAAATGTGAAAGCGACAACCCAGGAAGAAGAGTGCGCCTGTGCCGCCGCCGCTGCGGCTGACCTCGGCCCAAGCATGCAGTGCAGCGTGTGCCAGTGGATTTAC
This sequence comes from Citrobacter sp. CK202, assembly GCF_030333225.1. Classification (NCBI taxonomy): domain Bacteria; kingdom Pseudomonadati; phylum Pseudomonadota; class Gammaproteobacteria; order Enterobacterales; family Enterobacteriaceae; genus Citrobacter; species Citrobacter sp. CK202. The sequence continues at coordinate 607,060 of NZ_JAOWGI010000029.1, read as the reverse complement.
GACCCTGCAAAAGGTGAGCCGTTGCAGGATGTCGCGCCGGGTACGCCGTGGAGCAACGTACCGGATAACTTCCTGTGCCCGGAATGTTCATTAGGTAAAGACGTCTTTGATGTGTTGGCAACGGAGGCAAAATGAGCCGGGGAATTGTCATTATTGGTTCGGGCTTCGCCGCCCGCCAGTTAGTCAAAAACATCCGTAAACAGGACGCGACCGTAGCGCTGACCCTGATTGCCGCTGACAGTATGGACGAGTACAACAAACCCGACCTCAGTCACGTCATCAGCCAGGCGCAGCGCGCCGACGACCTCACCCGCCAGTCGGCGGGGGAGTTTGCCGAACAGTTTAATCTGCGTCTGTTCCCACACACCTGGATTACAGACATTGATGCCGACGCCCATGTGGTAAAAAGCCAGGACAAGCAATGGCAGTTCGACAAACTGGTACTGGCGACAGGGGCATCAGCCTTTGTTCCGCCGGTTGCCGGACGTGAGTTAATGCTCACACTGAACAGCCAACAGGAGTATCGCGCCTGTGAAACGCAACTGCGTGACGCACAGCGCGTACTGATTGTCGGCGGCGGTCTGATTGGTAGCGAACTGGCAATGGATTTCTGCCGTGCGGGTAAAGCCGTCACGCTGATTGACAATGCCGCCAGCATTCTGGCCTCGCTGATGCCGCCGGAAGTGAGCAGCCGTTTGCAGCATCGTCTGACCGATATGGGCGTACATCTGCTGCTGAAATCGCAGTTGCAGGGTCTGGAGAAAACCGCTACCGGTATTCGCGCCACGCTGGATCGCGATCGTCAGGTAGAGGTGGATGCGGTCATCGCCGCGACCGGCCTGCGCCCGGAAACCGCGCTGGCGCGCCGTGCCGGGTTGACCATCAACCGTGGCGTCTGCGTTGACAGCTATCTGCAAACCAGCCACCCGGATATTTATGCGCTGGGAGACTGCGCGGAAATTAACGGCCAGGTTCTGCCTTTCCTGCAACCGATTCAGTTAAGCGCCATGTATCTGGCGAAAAATCTGCTCGGCGGGAACGCGCCGCTGAAGCTGCCCGCCATGCTGGTGAAAATCAAAACGCCGGAATTGCCGTTACATCTTGCAGGCGAAACCCAGCGTTGCGACCTGAACTGGCACATTGCGGCGGAGTCCGAAGGGATGGTCGCCCGAGGCATGAATACCGAAGGTCAGCTTTGCGCCTTTGTGGTGAGCGAAGACCGCATGAAGGAGGCCTTTGCGCTGCTGAAAACGCTGCCCGCGTAAGTTCATTGTGCCGGATGGCGGCTGGCCTGCAAATCATGACGCCGTAGGCCTGATAAGCGCAGCGCCATCAGGCAATGTTCGAACATCTTTGCCGGACGGCGGCGTAAACGCCTGATCCGGCCTACGGGAAGCGCCTGTTTGTACGTCGCCATCCGGCGATACTGCCACTGATTTATTAACCTCACGCACACGGAAGTGCGCTGCTGCTTGTCGGTATGCCCCGACACGTTTCGCCCCGCCAGTCCCGGGGCTTTTTTTTATTTTTGCGCCAGCTCGCGCGCTGCGGCGATCGCTCCCTGCCCTAACGACACTCCCCCATCCCCGGCCGGTAAACGCTGTGGGAACAGTAAGGTAAAATCAGCAAGACAGAACGCCAGACGCCTGCACAGCAAGCGGTTATGCAGCACGCCGCCGCCGAATACCAGCGTGGTGATCCCGCGTGCGGTCGCTTCCTGGCGCAGCAGCGCGGCGAACCCATGCGCCAGCGCGTCGTGAAAGGCCCACGCCCGCTCCTCGGGAGCAGCCTGCCAGTTCAGCCACTGCCGCCAGAACGTGGCTAAATCCAGCTGGTTGTTTTTAACCGGCATCGTCACCGGATGTTCAACGCGATTGCATCGCGAAGCCAGCGCCTCCAGCGCACAGGCCGCTTCTCCTTCATAACTGAGTGTGTCAGGCGCGCAGCCTGATGCGGCGGCGACGGCATCGAACAGGCGTCCACACGACGACGCCAGCGGGGCGTTAATTCCGCGCTCAATGGCCCGCGCCAGCACGTTCCACTGCTGTTGTTGCAGCGCAGCCGTTTCTGGATAGTCCCGCCAGTCAGGAACAAAGCGCAGACACTGCGCCAGCAGGTTGCGCCAGGGCTGCTTCGCGGCGAGATCGCCGCCCGCCAGCGCGACGGCGGGCAGGCCGCCAAGATGCTCGCATTCACGGTAATTAACGCGTAAACACTCCCCGCCCCACAGCGCGCCGCCCTCTCCCATACCGATGCCGTCGAGCGTCAGGGCAATCACATCGCCGCCGTTCAACGGCCAGCCGTGCTCGACCATGCATGCCGCCGCATGCGCATGGTGGTGCAATACCGTTTCGGTCGGAAGCGTCATCTCGCTGGCCCACTGGCTGGAAACGTAGCCCGGATGCGCGTCGCAGACAACGCGTTGCGGCGTAAAATCGTAAATGTTCTGAATCAAACGCAGCGCGTCACGCCACTGCGTTTGAATGCCGTCATCGCTGAGATCCCCCAGATGCTGGCTTACCACCGCCTGCTCGCCGCGCACCAGACAGAAGGTATTTTTCAGATCGGCGCCCAGACAAAGCATCGGCGGCACATCGCGAAATCCCGGCGGCAGCGCGATCGCATCCGGCACATAGCCCCGCGAACGGCGTAGCATTTCGCCGCTGTCACGCACGACCGAGTCATCCATTCGCTGCACGATATCGCGGTTGTGCAACAGAAAACCGTCGGCGATCGCCTTCAGGTCGTCCAGCGCCTGTTGGTTAGTGATGGCTGGCGGTTTACCGCTAAGGTTGCCGGAGGTCATCACCAGCGGACAATTCAGCGCCTGTAAAAGCAGATGCTGGAGCGGATTCGCGGGCAGCATTACCCCCACTTCCGCCAGCCCCGGCGCGATCCCCTCGCACAGCGACGCGACATGCTGTTTATCCACCAGCACGATGGGGGCGGCTGGCGTAGTCAGCAGTCGGCGCGCCGCATCCGGCAAGCCTTCCGCATCCGGCAACATTACCGCCAGCGGTTTCGCAGGGCGGCGTTTACGCACCCGCAGCATCGCCACCGCCTCATCGTTTTGCGCATCGCAGGCCAGATGAAAGCCGCCAATACCTTTGATGGCGACAATTCCCCCCGCTTTTAACATCGCGACGGCAGCCTGTAGCGCGGCGTCTTTTTCCGCCCGAGCGCTGCCAGAGCGCCACGCCAGATGCGGGCCGCAGGCCGGGCAGGCAACAGGCTGGGCGTGGAAACGGCGGTCGTACGGATCGCGGTATTCCGTCGCACACTTCCTGCACAACGGAAACGATGCCATCACGGTAAACGGACGGTCGTAAGGCATCGCACGAATGATCGTAAAACGCGGGCCGCAGTGGGTGCAGTTGATAAAAGGGTAACGGTAGCGCCGCTCGCCGGGCGTATTCATTTCGGCGAGACAGGCCGGGCATGTGGCCGCATCGGGCACAATTTGCGTATTCATCGTTCCGCCCGCGCTCTGGCGGATGGAGAAATCGGCAGGCAGTTGAGACCAGGCAAACGGCTCGCTCTCGACGCTGTCAATACGGGCCAGCGGCGGGCAATGTTGATGTAACTGCACAATAAACTCCGCCGGATCTTCCTGTAAGCGCACAACCACACCGTCACCGTCGTTACACACGTCGCCATGCAGTTGTAACCGCTGCGCCAGTTGCCAGACAAAAGGCCGAAAACCAACGCCCTGCACCTTGCCACGAATACGCAACTGTACGCCGGAGTGGTTGTTTATTGTCATGAAGTCGTTCCCGCAGTCATCTATCCCGGTTTGCCTGATGGCGCTACGCTTATCAGGCCTACGGGGATACGAACAGTAGGCCGGATAAGGCAAGGTCGCCATCCGGCATGAATACCACCGTATTTTACGCGGTTTTTCAGGAATCAGAAAAGCAAAGACGCGGAGGAGTCCAGCGCCGCACGGCGACGTTTTTCCGCGCTCAGTTGTTCAAGTTTGTTGCGATCGACGCAAATCAGCGCGTGGGTCGGACAGGCCTCCATACAGGCAGGGCCGGCCTCGCGGTGGTGGCAAAGGTCGCATTTGTTGGCCTCCGCTTTTTCCGCCCGGACGTTCAGGCCCGCGCCGCTGTTGCGAATCACCGGACGCACAACCACTTCCATCGCGCCGTATGGGCAAGCGACCACGCAGGTTTTACAGCCAATGCAACGCTCCTGCATCACATGTACGAAACCTTTATCACGGCTGATGGCGCCGTTCGGGCAGACATTGGCGCACGGCGCGTCTTCACACTGGCGGCACAGCGTCGCCGTGGAGACATTCACACCTTTGATCACATGGATGCGGGGTAAGAAAGTTTCAGGGGTCAGCGACGCGCAGTCCTGGTTTTCCTGATGAGACACCACACAGGCCACTTCACAGGTACGGCAACCAATGCATTTATTGGCGTCGGCAATGATGAAACGGTTCATCAAATTCTCCAGCAATGACAGATTATGTGCCGAAACATTCATAAATCGTGCCAGTTTTTAACTGATTGTTATTGCTTGATATTTGATGATGACGTTGTGACCAGGCACTGTCATCGTCACGAATGACGATGACAAATGACAATGTAAAGCGGGATCAGCGGGCAGGCAGCGGCGCTGCCGAATCGCGCAGGATCAGCGCACCGGTAAAGGTTTTTGGCGGCGTAAATTCACCGCCGTCCAGCATGAAGATAAGACGTCCAATCGTCTCCTGAATCATCTCCGTGACCGGAATTTTAACGCTGGAAAGCGCCGGGATGGTATAGGGCGCCATCGCGATGTCGTCGAATCCGATGACCGAGGTCTGCGCAGGCACGCTCATGCCACTCTCGTGTAACTGTTTGATGGCGCCAATCGCCATATCGTCATTACTGGCTACCAGCGCGGTAAAACTCACCTTGCGCGCCAGAAGCGTATCCACCCCTTCAGCACCGCTGGCGGGCGTCCACTTTCCGTTGACAATCAATTCGTTATTGATAGCAATGCCGTGTCGCGTCAATGCGTCTTTATACCCTGAGAGACGCTCCACGCCGGTAGGGGAATCCATCGAACCGGTGATAAACGCAATCTCGCGATGCCCCCCGGCGATCAACTGTTCCACCGCGTTAAAACTGGTCTGCTTCTGGTCGCAATAAACGCAGTGGCTGCTGTTTCTTCGCAGCCGACGGTTAAGCACCATAATGGGCTGGGCGTGTGAGTCGATAATGTCGTCAATCTCATCCACGCTGAGAAAACGGGGATAAATCATAATGGCGTCGCAGCGCAGATCGAGCAGATACTGAATCGCCTGACGCTCTTCTTCCGCGCTGTGTTTGCCGTCCGCGAGCAGAAGCTGACGCCCCTTATCCTCTGCCATCCGCGCCGTATGAAACAGCAGCTCGCTAAAATAAACGCCGTGGTAAAGGGTGTTCGTCACCACCAGACCGAGGGTCTGCGTTTTCTTCGCCGCCAGACTGCGCGCTAACAAATTGGGTCGATAGCCGCTCTCTTCAATGGCCTGAAACACGCGGTCTTTGGTCTCCTGGCTGACGTAGCCGTTACCTGAAAGCACCCGGGAAACCGTCGCTTTCGACACCCCGGCGCGCTTAGCCACCTCCAGCATCGTCGTCATATTACTCATCCATTAGCACTCAATGACACGCAGTGTACTTCACCGTACCGTTGTTGTCCTTGATGGTAAATCACCGCCCAAAACAACAAGTGATCATTCTCACAATTATAAAAAATGATCAAATTGTGATCTTGTGTCATTCAGTGAAACTATTCATGATTTTGTGGAACCGGTTTCCTATTTTGCGTTTCATTGCCCACGTTTTTTTAGCGAAAAGGCGTAAGACGATAAAACTACCCTATTGATAAAACAGGATAAAATCCGATGTCTAAGAATTATGCGGCACTGGCGCGCTCCGTGGTGACGGCGCTGGGCGGTGTGGATAACATCACCGCCGTGACACACTGCATGACGCGTCTGCGTTTCGTTCTCAAAGATGACGCGCAGGTCGACAGCGCGACGTTGAAAACCCTCAGCGGCGTTCTCGGCGTGGTTCGCAGCGACAACCAGTGTCAGGTGATTATCGGCAACACCGTTTCACAGGCGTATCGCGAAGTCGTCAGTCTGTTGCCGACCGATATGCAGCCCGCAGCGCCCATCGGCAAACCGAAACTCACCTTTAAACGCATCGGCGCGGGGATCCTTGACGCGCTGATCGGCACTATGTCCCCGCTGATCCCGGCGATTATCGGCGGATCGATGCTGAAACTGCTGGCCATGATCCTCGAAATGACGGGGCTGCTGGAAAAAGGCGCCTCCACGCTGACCATCCTGACGGTGATTGGCGACGGCGCGTTCTTCTTCCTGCCGCTGATGGTGGCGGCGTCAGCGGCAATCAAGTTCAAAACGAACATGTCGCTGGCGATTGCCATCGCAGGCGTGCTGGTTCACCCGAGTTTTATCGACCTGATGGCGAAAGCCGCCGAAGGTGAACACGTTGAATTTGCCCTGATCCCGGTGACGGCGGTGAAATACACCTACACGGTGATCCCGGCGCTGGTGATGACATGGTGTCTTTCATACATCGAACGCTGGGTGGATCGCATTACCCCGGCCGTCACGAAAAACTTCCTGAAACCAATGCTGATCGTCCTGATCGCCGCCCCGCTCGCCATTGTTTTAATCGGCCCAATCGGGATCTGGATCGGTAGCGCCATCTCCGCGCTGGTTTACACCATTCACGGCTATCTGGGCTGGCTTTCCGTCGCCATCATGGGCGCGCTGTGGCCGCTGCTGGTCATGACCGGGATGCACCGCGTCTTTACCCCAACCATCATCCAGACCATTGCTGAAACCGGCAAAGAAGGCATGGTCATGCCGTCTGAAATTGGCGCTAACCTGTCGCTGGGCGGTTCCTCTCTGGCCGTCGCATGGAAAACCAAAAACCCGGAACTGCGCCAGACAGCGCTTGCCGCCGCTGCTTCCGCAATTATGGCGGGGATCTCCGAACCAGCGCTGTACGGCGTGGCGGTACGTCTGAAGCGTCCGCTGATTGCGAGCCTGATCAGCGGCTTTATCTGCGGCGCGGTGGCAGGTATGGCGGGGCTTGCCAGCCACTCGATGGCGGCGCCGGGCCTGTTCACCAGCGTCCAGTTCTTCGACCCGGCGAACCCGATGACCATCGCCTGGGTGTTTGGCGTGATGGCGCTGGCCGTGGTGCTCTCTTTTGTTCTGACGCTGATCCTCGGCTTTGAAGATATCCCCGTGGAAGACGCAGCCGCGCAGGCAAGAAAAAACCAGGCCGCGCAACCGACTACTGCAAAAGAAGCCAGCATCTGACTGGCGCATATTGAGGATGACTATGTCTGTATTTCCGCAAGGATTTTTATGGGGCGGCGCACTGGCCGCCAACCAGTCTGAAGGGGCATACCGGGAAGGCGGCAAAGGGCTGAGCACCGTCGATATGATCCCGCACGGCGAGCACCGGATGCCGGTCAAACTGGGGCTGGAGAAACGCTTTCAACTGCGGGATGACGAATTTTATCCTAGCCATGACGCGATTGATTTTTACCATCGCTATAAAGACGATATCGCCCTGATGGCGGAGATGGGCTTTACAGTGTTTCGCACCTCGATCGCCTGGAGCCGTCTCTACCCTGACGGCGATGAGCTGACGCCGAACGAAGAAGGCATCGCGTTTTATCGCGCGGTGTTTGAAGAGTGTAAAAAGCACGGTATTGAGCCGCTGGTCACGCTGTGCCACTTCGATGTGCCGATGCACCTGGTGACGGAGTACGGCTCCTGGCGCAATCGCAAAATGGTGGAGTTCTTTACCCGCTATGCGCGAACCTGCTTTGAAGCCTTTGACGGTCTGGTGAAATACTGGCTGACGTTCAACGAAATCAACATCATGCTGCACAGCCCATTCTCCGGCGCGGGCCTGGTGTTTGAGGAAGGTGAAAATCAGGATCAGGTGAAGTATCAGGCCGCGCATCACGAGCTGATTGCCAGCGCGCTGGCGACCCAAATCGCCCATGAGGTCAACCCGCAAAACCAGGTCGGCTGTATGCTGGCGGGGGGCAATTTTTATCCGTACTCCTGTAAACCGCAGGACGTCTGGACCGCGCTGGAGAAAGACCGCGAAAACTTGTTCTTTATTGATGTGCAGGCGCGCGGCGCTTACCCGACCTATTCCGCCCGCGTTTTTCGCGAGAAAGGCGTGGTGATTGAAAAAGCCCCGGAAGACGACGCTATCCTGAAGAACACCGTCGATTTCGTCTCGTTTAGCTACTACGCGTCACGCTGCGCTTCAGCGGAGATGAACGCTAATAACACCAACGCCGCCAACGTGGTGAAATCGCTGCGCAATCCGCACCTTGACGTCAGCGAATGGGGCTGGGGGATTGACCCGCTTGGTCTGCGCATCACTATGAATATGATGTATGACCGCTACCAGAAGCCGCTATTTCTGGTGGAAAACGGCCTCGGCGCGAAAGATGAGCCGGACGCGAAAGGTGAGATCCATGATGATTACCGCATCCGCTATCTGCGTGAGCATATTCGGGCGATGGCCGACGCCATTGAAGACGGCGTGCCGCTGATGGGTTACACCACCTGGGGCTGCATCGATCTGGTGTCCGCCTCGACAGGCGAAATGAGCAAACGCTACGGATTTGTGTATGTCGACCGTGACGACGCTGGCAACGGCACGCTGGCGCGTACCCGCAAAAAATCATTCTGGTGGTACAAGAAAGTGATTGCGAGTAACGGGGAAGATCTGGCGTAGCCCGTTTTGCCGGGTGGCGGCTTCGCCTTACCCGGCCTACAAAACCGTAGGCCCGGTAAGCGTAGCGCCACCGGGCACCCGCTCAGAGCGGAGAAAATCCCCCGTCGCCAGCCCACTCTGCAAGCCTTGAATAAACCACTTCCACCGCGTCTTTAATCGCTTGCGTCATCGGATAATAAAAGCCAACGATATCCGGCTGGATGCCGAGGAAAATCACGTCGCCAACATCCTCTTTCAGCTGATCCACCAGGTAATTCAACGGCATATTGTGGGTGGTCATCATAAACATTTCGGCGATGTCATCCGGGTCGATGATGCGGATCTCGCCCGGATTCAGCCCCATGTCGGTCGCATCGACAATCAGCAGACGATCCGGGCGCAGTTCGCGGATCGCGACAATATCGTTCTCCGGCGCGCTGCCGCCGTCAATAACAACCCAGTTGCCTTTAGGCTGCGCGGCGCACATCTCGGCCAGCAGTGGCCCGGCGCCGTCATCGCCCATCATACTGTTGCCGACGCACAATAAAACGTCAGTCACGGTGTCTCCTCACCATCAGATAGATGGCGCTTTCCTGATGAATATCGTGGAGCATACTCAGCATCAGCTTGCTCCACGCCTGCTGTTGCGGGCTTTGCGCAGCGAGCGCGCCGTCGAAAGCGCGCGCCAGCATTTGCACATGGTTAAAATCGATGACGATCTCGCCGTACTTCGGCACGCCTTCCATTTTACGTCTGGCCTCGCTTCCCTCTTCCAGAGTCGCAATCCACGCCAGATAATCCTCCCACGGGCAGGTTAACGCCGCTTCCAGGCAGTCGATGACCCCAAGGTGGTGGCCAATCGCCAGGCTGTAATAGACAACCTGCTGCGCCTCGGCGGGCGTCGCATCGTTCTCATCAATAAACTTACGGCTCAGTTGACTGAACACCACCGTTTCACTCATCGGATACGCGCCTCTTCAACCACATGATTCAGGTGGGTGACGATCTCGGTCAGACGCGGATCGTTTTCCGCTTCCAGCCAGCGCGCCACCTGATGTTCACCCTGTCCCAGTTGGGTCAGGTAATCATCGGCGATCTGACGGCCATAGCGATAACCCGCCAGACGACGCGCCGCGCGATCCACCTTCACGCGCAGCGGCTGCACCATGTCGGGATGCAGAATCTCTGCCGCCTGCTCGTCCAGTTCACCCGGCGCGCGGGCGTGGATTTTCTGCTCCAGCAAACCCAGCGCCATCGCGAAACCGTACAACGTTGCCGCAGGCGTCGGCGGGCAGCCCGGAATGTAGACATCCACCGGTACGATTTTGTCGGTGCCGCCCCAGACGCAGTACAGGTCGTGGAAGATACCGCCGCTGTTGCCGCAGGCGCCGTAAGAGATACAGATTTTTGGGTCCGGCGCGGACTGCCAGGCGCGCAGCGCCGGAGAACGCATCGCGCGCGTCACCGCCCCGGTAAACAGCAGAATATCCGCATGACGCGGCGACGGGACGACTTTGATGCCAAAACGTTCGGCATCAAACAGCGGAGAAAGGGTGGCAAAAATTTCAATTTCGCAGCCGTTGCAGCCACCGCAGTCCACGCGGTAGACATACGCCGAACGCTTAATGTTTTTCAGCAAAGACGCCTTCATGCTGGCGATGGATTCATCCACCGTCATCGGCAGCGGAATGCCGTTGGCGTCGCGTGGGCCTAATAAATTGCTCATCAGCTGGCCTCTTTCATATGGCGAGTCAGTTCAATACGGTCGGACGGCACCAGGCATTTCTGACGCTTGCAGTCCGGGCAGGTCTCAAAGCTTTCACGGTGATGCTCCGCGCGGCTGTCGCCATTGTGTTTCAGCAGCGCGATGGCGTAATCAATCTCTTTCTGCACCGCGAAAGGACGGTTGCACACGCGGCAATTGCACAGCGTAAAGCGGGACTGTTGCAGAAAGTCCGTTTTCTTCCACACCGCCAGCTCATATTCCTGCGAGAGTTTAATCGCCGCCGTCGGGCACACTTCTTCGCAGCGGGCGCAAAAGATGCAGCGCCCGAGATTGAACTGCCAGGCCAGCTCACCGGTAACAAGGCAGGTTTCAACCGTCAGCGCATTCGACGGGCAGGCATTGACGCAGGCTGCGCAGCCAATACACTGCTGCGGATTATGCTCCGGTTTGCCACGGAAGTTTTTATCGACCGCAATCGGCTCCAGCGGATACGACGACGTCGGCGCGCCGGTTTTGATAACTTTTTTGATAAAGGTAAACATGGCGATTCCTTATTTCAGCGGCGAGTTTTTACGCTCAATGCTGTAGCGCTCAAGTTCTTTGTACGGCACGACTTTGCTCTTCTTCTTACGCACATCCACCACGGTCATGCGGTCGGTACAGGAGTAGCAAGGGTCGAGGCTACCGATGATCAGCGGCGCGTCGGAGACCGTGTTACCGCGCAGCATATAGCGCAGGGTCGGCCAGTTGGCGTAGGTCGCCGCACGGCAGCGCCAGCGGTACAGCTTCTGGTTGTCGCCGGTCATGCTCCAGTGGATGTCATCCCCGCGCGGCGCTTCGGCAAAGCCCAGCGCAAAACGGTGTGGGATATAGGTAAAGCCTTCCACCATCAGCGGGCCGCCCGGCAGGTTATCCAGGCCGAAATCGATCATGTTCAGCGCGGTGTACACTTCGTTGATGCGCACTTTCAGACGGGAGATGACGTCACAGCCCTGCTCGCTATGCACTTCCATCGGCAGCAGGCCGTAGCCGACAAACGGGTGATCGGCGCGGGTATCGCGGGCGTGACCGCTGGCGCGCACCATCGGCCCCACGTTACTGAAGTCGCGGGCGATTTCCGGGTCGAGGCGCCCAATGCCGACGGTGCGCTGCTCCATGTTCGGCGTGCTGAGCAGCATATCCACCAGTTCCTGCACCTCGCGGCGCATCTGCTGCGCCAGTTGACGGGTCTGGATCATGTCCTCTTTCAGCAAATCGCGACGAATCCCGCCGATCAGGTTCAGACCGTAGGTTTTACGCGCCCCGGTAAGGATCTCCGCCATCTTCATCGACGTTTCACGCACGCGGAAGAACTGCATAAAGCCGGAGTCAAAGCCGGTGAAGTGACAGGCCAGGCCGAGGTTCAGCAGGTGCGAGTGCAGACGCTCCACCTCCAGCAGAATGGCGCGAATCATCTGCGCGCGTTCCGGCACCACGATGCCCATCGCATTCTCGACGGAGGTGGTATAGGCGGTGCTGTGAGCAAAGCCGCAAATGCCGCACACGCGGTCCGACAGGAAGGTGACTTCGTTGTAACCCATGCGGGTTTCCGCCAGTTTCTCCATGCCGCGATGGACGTAGAACAGGCGGTAATCGGCGTCGATAATGTTTTCGCCGTCAACAAACAGGCGGAAGTGACCCGGTTCATCAGAGGTGACGTGCAGCGGGCCGATCGGCACCACGTTGTTTTTCTTGTCACCCAGCTCGTTGATAAATTCGTAGGTTTCAGCATCGGTGGTCGGCGCCGGGCGTTGACGGTAATCCATGCTGTCTTTACGCAGCGGATAGAGTTCATCCGGCCAGTCATCCGGCAGCACCAGGCGGCGTTCATCAGGCAGGCCGACCGGGATCAGGCCATACATGTCGCGGACTTCGCGTTCGCCCCACACCGCAGCCGGCACGCGCGGCGTCACGGACGGAAACTCCAGTTTGTTGGCATCGACTTCAACGCGCACGGTTATCCAGCACTTCGTCCCCTGCTCCATCGACAGCACGTAGTAAACGGCATAGTGGCCGCACAGCTGGCGTTCGTCGTTGCCAAACAGTACCGAGAGCCATCCGCCCTGTTTGTAGTAGAGAAACTCCACCACTTCCGGCAGGTAGTTCACCTTCACGGTGAGGGTCAGCTGATCTTTGGTCTGCCAGGCTTCGTCCAGCACCACGCCCGGAAAAGCCTGGTGCAGCGCCGCAAGGTATTGTTGACCTAATTTTTCTTCAGACATGCTCAAACTCTCTTAAATCACGCCACCAGCAAGGAGACGAATGCTAAAAACGCAAACCCAAAACCGGCCCAGGTCACGCGTGAAGTGGCGCAAAAACGCAGGCGCGCCATGCTGTTTTCGAACAGGGCAATCACCAGCACGCCAGCGATCAGCTTGACGATGGCAATCACCAGCGCCAGCAGCAGCCCACCCGCGCTGAAGGTCTCCATCTGTCCCCACGGCAGGAATACGCCGACAAACATTTGCAGCACCACCAGCTGTTTCAGGCTGATGCCCCACTTCAGCACCGCGAAGCCGCTGCCGCTGTATTCGGTCAGCGGGCCTTCCTGCAACTCCTGCTCCGCTTCCGCCAGATCGAACGGCAGTTTGCCCATCTCGATAAAGGTGGCGAATGCGCAGGCGCACAGCGCCAGCATCAGCGGAATGCTGCGCGCTGCCGGCCAGTGGTAAATCGTGTCGGTGATATTGCTGATGTGCGTGGAACCGGCCACCTGCGCCGCCACCCACAGGCCGAGCAGCAGGATTGGCTCCACCAGTACGCCGAGCATCGCTTCGCGGCTTGCGCCGATCGCGGTAAACGGACTCCCGGTATCCAGACCGGCAATAGAAAAGAAGAAACGGGCGATCGCAAAAAGGTAGATCAGGGTGATCAGATCGCCCAACTGCGGCAACGGCGAACCAACCGTCACCACCGGCAGCGCGGTCGCGATAGTCAGCATGACGCCGACCATCACAAACGGCGTCAGGCGAAAGACCCAGCCGGAATCGGCAGGCGCAACGCTCTGGCGCCCCAACAGCTTGATCAGGTCGCGATACTCCTGCAAAACGCCCGGCCCGCGACGATTGTGCAACCGGGCACGCGCCACGCGGGTAATACCGGACAGCAGCGGCGCTGCGGCGAATAACACCAGCGCCTGAATTAACGGATATAACACACTCATTCTCAGGCTCCTCGTGAAACCACAATCACCACCAGCACCGCCAGCTCAATCAGCGCCAGGCGGCGGAACAGAACCGGTGCCGCCGCATTCTGCCAGCCCGGAACCAGCGATACCGGGTTAAGCCATTTACGCAACTTAAGTACCGGGGCAAAGGCCTCTTTCACCGGCATGGCGAAACCGTGGGCGGTAATCACCATCGACTGCTCGTGGTCGTAGCCACAGACCCAGGCCGCGCCGCGTGAACGCGACGGCAGACGGTTGCCTTTGAAAATCGCCATGATGATGAACGGCAGCAGCGGACAGGCGATCAGCAGCAGCGCAATCATCGGCTGAGAAACGGTGGTATTCGCCGTCTCCAGCGGCAGAGGCACGGCAGCGGAGATCAGCGGCAGCAGCCACGGCGCGGCAACGCCGCCCAGCACGCAGCAAATGGCCAGCGCGACGACGCTCACCCCCATCAGGATTGGCGCACAGCAGGCGTTTTCCGCCTCTTTGGTACGCGGCGCGCCGAGGAAAGTGACGCCATAGACTTTCGCCATACACATCACCGCCAGTGCACCGGTAATCGCCAGCCCCACGGCCAGCAACGGCCCTAACAGACGGCCAATGAACGCGCCGCTGTTGCCCAGCTTGAAGAAGGACTGATAGATAACCCACTCACCGGCAAACCCGTTCAGCGGCGGCAGCGCGGCCATCGCCATCAGGCCAATCAACATCGCGACAGAAATCACCGGCATACGTTTACCAATACCGCCCAGTTTTTCGATGTCGCGGTGCCCGGTACGGAACCAAATGCTGCCCGCGCCCAAAAACAGCACGCTTTTGAACAGGCTATGGTTGACCAGATGATAGAGACCACCGGTCAGGCCGAGCGCAATCAGCGCCGGTTGATTAAGGGCAATACCGGTGACGCCCGCGCCCAGACCGAGCAGGATAATGCCGATGTTTTCCAGAGTGTGGTACGCCAGCAGACGCTGAATGTTATGTTCCATCAGCGCATACAGACCGCCGACAAACGCGGTGATCATGCCGAGCACCAGCAGCAGAACGCCCCACCACAGCGGCGCATTGCCGCCAATCAGCGATAAAGAGAGAATGCCCAGCAGACCCATTTTCATCACCACGGTAGAGAACAGGGCCGCCGCCGGCGCGCTGGCGTTGGCATGCGCCTGCGGCACCCAACCGTGCAGCGGGATAATCCCGGCCAGCAGACCAAAACCGACTACGCCGAGCAGCCAGATGTCAGAACCAAGCGGCAACGCCTGGGCGCGCAGATCGAGCAGACGCAGCTCCAGCGTGCCGTAACGCTGCCACACCAGCCAGCAGGCGACAGCCAGCAGCAGCGTACCGATACGCCCCAGCGCAAACCACAGTTTGCCCTCTTTGCTGCAACCGGTAAGAAACACCGCGCACAGCGCCATGATTTCCGCCATCACCACCAGCGTGCCGAGATTGCTGGCGACGACCGCGCAAACTGCCGCCGCCATCAGCAGGTTTACCAGCAGCCCGTTGGCTAACACCTGTGGGTGACGATGCCAGTCGATGTTGTACAGGCTGACGAACAGCCCGCACAGCCCCAGCGTAATCAGCCAGATGGCGTTCAGCGGGGTGATTTGTAAACCATGACCGATCAACGGCATCACGCCGCTGACCGCTGTCGCATTCACCAGGACGGAAAAACCCGCCGCCGCGGTATACAGACTGCCGACCGCGCCGCCGACACCGGCGACCCAGCCGCTCAGCGCTTTATGAAAGGAAAACAGAAATGCCAGTACGGCCGCCGCCGCGAACCAGGCCACACCGCTATTGATCAGTGAAATTGCGTTCATTTTGCCTCCCCACTTTGCGCCTGCTGAAACAAGGTGAGATCGCCAAAATCGGTGTTGAAGGTCAGCTCACGTTTGCGCTTGCTGGCGCGGGCGATATCCATGTTATTCACCAGGTGTAACGCGTTGGTCGGACACATCCGCACGCAGGCCGGGCCTTGTTCGTCGAAGCTGCACAGATCGCATTTGACCGCGATGGCGCGCACGCCCGGCACCCAGTCCAGCAGCGTACTGACGCGTGCCGGCGCGGGAGGTGCCGGCGGGGCTTTCGGTGAATTGGCATTCGCCGGAATATGCAGCGGACGGCTGCCGGAAAATTCAATCGCGCCGAACGGACAGGCAATGCCACACAGCTTGCAGCTTACGCACAGGCTTTCATTCAGCTGTACGGCGCCGTCTACCCGATTGATGGCGTTTACCGGGCACACCACGGCACAGGGCGCATCTTCACAGTGGTGACACAACTGCGGCGCGGATTCTTTTTCATTGAGCATCACTTTCAGCCGCGGCATTGATTGCAGGCCGTGCTGGCGATGCGTCTCTGAACAGGCTGCTTCACAAGTGTGGCAGCCAATACAGAGCGTGGAGTCAGCAATTACAAAACGATTCACCAGGCATTCCTCAGGTGATAGTCATTTTTGACGAAAACATGTCTGAAAAATGTCATTTTCGACACTTATCGACATTCCCATCCCCTCAAACATTCATATGCAGCGTGAAGCGCACGCCGCGAGTAACAACGGGCAGCGCCTCGTGCTTATGCCGCCGGGCTATTTCCCTTTACCAGTTGACGTAAATTCACCGGGCGATTGTTTTCCACGGCGGTGTACAGGCTGTCGTAAACGCTGGCGATTTTTTCGAGATAGTGCTCCAGCACCTGCTCGCGATCGCGGTTACTGACCTTCTCATCAACGAGGCCGTCAATGGTCAATTGCGCTTGTGCAATCAACTGCTTATCTTCACCGTCTTTGGTTTCGACGTAATACTCGATGGTGTGGCTGTTAAAGCCGTCCGCCAGGGTGACGTAAATCGTGAAGTGCTCGAAAAGCACAAAGCACAGATCTTTGTCCGGCGCACAGCTCATGGCGTGATGCAGACGCGCTTTTGATAAGGTGATCCCCTGAACCAGTGAGTTGCAGTAGATTCGCCACTGGTCCAGCAGGCGATGATGCCGCTGCGCGATGTAATCAGCCTTTTCGCTTATTTCCCAAATAGTCATGTCAGGTTACCCGGTTAGCAGAGATAGCCAGCCTTAAGCATTTTCCATGCCAGTTTTTAAACCTTTATTTTTCATGATGATACAAAAACAGCCATCACGTTCGACGCCGTGACGACATGTCATTTCGTCATCGTCGTCATTGTCACAAGCAAGGGAAAAATAACTGGCATATTTATTGCTTGTTCAGGGCAATGAATTCGGGAGGCGATATGCACGAAATAACTCTCTGCCAACGGGCACTGGAATTAATTGAACAACAGGCCGCAGCGCACGGTGCAAAACGGGTAACTGGGGTCTGGCTCAAAATTGGCGCATTTTCTTGCGTAGAAACCAGCGCTCTCGCCTTTTGTTTTGATCTGGTATGCCGTGGCACCCTGGCGGAAGGTTGTAAACTCCACCTCGAAGAACAAGAAGCCGAATGCTGGTGCGAGTCTTGTCAGCAGTACGTCACGTTACTGACGCAGCGTGTGCGCCGTTGTCCGCAATGCCAGAGCGACACGTTACGCATTGTGGCCGATGACGGGTTGCAGATTCGCCGAATTGAAATAGACAGTAATCCAACGCCGGATAGCGACGCCTGAGCGTCTTATCCGGCCGACAGGAATGGCCTGAGTTGTAGGCTGCATAAAGTAAAGCCGCCATCCGGCAATAGATTTACCGCAAGATAGAGATCAGGAGTGAGCGATGTGTACGACATGCGGTTGCGGTGAAGGCAACCTTTATATAGAGGGAGATGAGCATAATCCCCATTCGGCGTTTCGTAGCGCGCCTTTTGCCCCGGCGGCTCGCCCGGCGCTGAACATCACCGGTGTGAAGACATCCGCCTTTACCCCGAGCCAGACCGCAGAAGGCGATCTGCACTACGGTCATGGAGAAGCGGGAACCCATGCGCCGGGTATGAGCCAGCGCCGGATGCTGGAAGTCGAAATTGACGTGCTGGACAAAAACAACCGTCTGGCCGAGCGCAACCGCGCCCGCTTCGCCGCCCGCCAGCATCTGGTGCTCAACCTTGTCTCCAGCCCCGGTTCCGGTAAAACCACCCTGCTGACCGAAACGCTGATGAAGTTAAAAGACAGTGTGCCGTGCGCGGTGATTGAAGGCGACCAGCAAACGGTCAACGACGCCGCCCGCATCCGCGCGACCGGTACGCCCGCTATTCAGGTCAACACCGGCAAAGGCTGCCATCTTGATGCGCAAATGATTGCCGATGCCGCTCCGCGTCTGCCGCTGGCCGACAACGGTATTCTGTTTATCGAAAACGTCGGCAACCTTGTCTGCCCGGCCAGCTTTGACCTCGGCGAGCGCCATAAAGTGGCAGTGCTTTCCGTCACGGAAGGCGAAGACAAGCCGCTGAAATACCCGCATATGTTCGCCGCCGCTTCGCTCATGCTCCTGAACAAAGTCGATCTGCTGCCATACCTCAATTTTGACGTTGAGAAGTGCATCGCCAGCGCCCGGGAAGTCAATCCTGACATTGAGATCATCCTCATCTCCGCCACCAGCGGCGAAGGGATGGATCGGTGGCTGAACTGGCTGGAGGCACAGCGATGTGCATAGGCGTTCCGGGGCAAATTCGCTCCATTGACGGCAATCAGGCGAAAGTCGATGTCTGCGGCATCCAGCGCGATGTCGACCTGACGCTGGTTGGCAGTTGCGATGAGAGCGGTGAGCCGCGTCTGGGCCAGTGGGTGCTGGTTCACGTTGGTTTTGCCATGAGTGTGATTAACGAAGCGGAAGCGCGCGACACCCTCGACGCGCTGCAAAACATGTTTGATGTCGAACCGGACGTCGGCGCTTTGTTGTATGGCGAGGAAAAATAATGCGTTTTGTTGACGAATATCGCGCGCCGGAACAGGTAATGCAGTTGATTGATCACCTGCGTGAACGTGCCGCGCATCTCCCTTATACCGCCGAACGTCCGCTGCGCATCATGGAAGTGTGCGGCGGTCATACGCACGCCATCTTCAAGTTCGGCCTCGACCAGCTGCTGCCCGACAACGTGGAGTTTATCCACGGCCCCGGCTGCCCGGTGTGCGTGCTGCCGATGGGCAGAATTGACAGCTGCGTGGAGATCGCCAGCCATCCTGAGGTGATTTTCTGCACCTTTGGCGATGCCATACGCGTACCGGGGAAACAGGGTTCGCTATTGCAGGCCAAAGCCCGTGGCGCAGATATCCGCATTGTTTATTCACCAATGGATGCCCTGAAACTGGCGCAGGAAAACCCAACGCGCAAAGTCGTTTTCTTCGGTCTGGGATTTGAAACCACCATGCCGACCACCGCCATCACGCTGCAACAGGCGAAGCTTCGCAACGTGCAGAACTTTTACTTTTTCTGCCAGCACATCACGCTTATTCCAACGCTGCGCAGCCTGCTGGAGCAGCCGGATAACGGAATTGACGCGTTTCTCGCGCCGGGTCACGTCAGCATGGTGATCGGCACCGACGCCTATAGCTTCATCGCGACGGATTTCCATCGTCCTCTGGTGGTGGCAGGATTCGAACCGCTTGATCTACTGCAAGGCGTCGTCATGCTGGTTGAGCAGAAAATAGCCTCCCATAGCCAGGTTGAGAATCAGTACCGTCGCGTGGTGCCGGATGCCGGTAATCTACTGGCGCAACAGGCTATCGCCGAGGTGTTTTGCGTCAACGGCGACAGCGAATGGCGCGGGCTGGGCGTGATTGAATCATCCGGTGTCCACCTGACGCCAGACTACCAGCGGTTTGACGCCGAAGCGCACTTCCGCCCGGCGCCGCAACAGGTGTGCGACGATCCGCGTGCGCGCTGCGGAGAAGTGCTCACCGGCAAGTGCAAACCGCACCAGTGCCCGTTGTTTGGCACGACCTGTAACCCGCAGACGGCGTTCGGCGCGTTAATGGTCTCCTCCGAGGGGGCATGCGCCGCCTGGTATCAATATCGTCAGCAGGAGTGTGAAGCATGAACAGCGTACAACTTGCCCACGGCAGCGGCGGTCTGGCCATGCAGCAGCTGATTAACAGCCTGTTTATGGAAGCTTTTGCCAACCCGTGGCTGGCTGAGCAGGAAGATCAGGCGCGTCTTGAACTGGCGCAACTGGCGGCGGAAGGCGACCGCCTGGCCTTCTCCACCGACAGCTACGTTATTGACCCGCTGTTTTTCCCCGGCGGCAATATCGGCAAACTGGCGATTTGCGGCACGGCCAACGACGTGGCGGTCAGCGGTGCGATCCCGCGTTATCTCTCCTGCGGCTTTATCCTCGAAGAAGGTCTGCCGATGGAGACGCTGAAAAGCGTGGTGAACAGCATGGCGGCAACCGCGCGCGAAGCCGGTATCGCCATTGTGACCGGTGATACCAAAGTCGTTCAGCGCGGCGCGGCGGATAAGCTGTTCATCAACACCGCCGGAATGGGGGCGATTCCCGCCAATATTCACTGGGGGGCGCAGACATTAAGCGTGGGAGATGTGCTGCTGGTCAGCGGCACGCTCGGCGATCATGGCGCAACGATCCTCAATTTGCGTGAACAATTGGGGCTGGATGGCGAGCTGGTCAGCGACTGCGCGGTATTAACCCCGCTTATTCAGCCGCTGCGCGATATTCCAGGCGTGAAAGCCTTACGCGATGCGACGCGCGGCGGCGTGAATGCTGTCGCCCATGAGTTTGCCGCCGCCTGCGGCTTCGGTATTGAGTTGTCTGAATCCGCGCTGCCGGTCAAACCGGCGGTGCGCGGCGTCTGCGAACTGCTGGGGCTGGATGCGCTTAACTTTGCCAATGAAGGCAAACTGGTGATCGCCGTTGAGCGCCAGGCCGCAGACGCTGTGCTTGACGCGCTGCGCGCGCACCCGCTGGGCCGCGATGCGACGCCGATCGGCGAGGTGGTTGAACGCAGAGGCGTTCGCCTGGCCGGTCTGTATGGCGTGAAACGTACCCTTGATTTACCCCACGCCGAACCGTTGCCGCGTATATGCTAGCGCCTGATGGCGCTATGCTTATCAGGCCTACGGTTCAACGCAGTTTGTCGGCCGGATAAGGCGTTTACGCCGCCATCCGGCAAAAGCGCCTGATGGCGCTGCGCTTATCAGGCCTACGGTTCGACGCAGTTTGTAGGTCGGATAAGGCGTTTACGCCGCCATCCGGCAAAAGCGCCTGATGGCGCTGCGCTTATCAGGCCTACGGTTCGACGCAGTTTGTAGGTCGGATAAGGCGTTTACGCCGCCATCCGGCAAAGGTGCCTGATGGCGCTGCGCTTATCAGGCCTACGGATGGACAGGCCTGCGGTGATACCCAAAATATATTACCTATATCTATAATTTATTTACCGTTTTCGCACCGCATCGCGGTGCTTTTCTGGAAAAGCAACATGTCGTATACACCGATGAGCGATCTCGGACAACAAGGTTTGTTCGACATCACTCGTACATTATTGCAGCAGCCCGACCTGGCGTCGCTCAGTGAAGCGCTTTCGCAACTGGTCAAGCGCTCAGCGCTGGCCGACAGCGCGGCTATTGTGTTATGGCAGCCACAGACACAACGCGCGCGTTATTATGCAACTCGCGAAAATGGTAAACCTGTCGCGTATGAAGACGAAACCGTGCTGGCACACGGCCCGGTTCGGCGCATTCTCTCGCGCCCCGATGCGCTGCACTGCAATCATCACGAATTCAGCGAAACCTGGCCGCAACTGGCGACAAGCGGGCTGTACGGTGAGTTTGGCCACTACTGTTTGCTGCCGCTGGCCGCTGAAGGGCGCATTTTTGGCGGCTGCGAATTCATCCGCCAAAACGACCAGCCGTGGAGCGAGAAAGAGTACGAACGTCTGCAAACCTTCACCCAGATTGTCGCAGTGGTCGCTGAGCAAATTCAGTGTCGGGTCAGCAATAACGTTGACTACGATCTCCTGTGCCGTGAGCGCGACAACTTCCGCATTCTGGTGGCGATCACCAATGCCGTGCTTTCGCGGCTGGACATCGACGAACTGGTGAGCGAAGTCGCGAAAGAGATCCACCACTACTTTAATATCGATGCCATTAGCATCGTCCTGCACAGCTCCCGCAAAAACAAGCTGAGCATCTATTCCACACATTATCTGGATGAACATAATCCCGCGCATGAACAAAGCGAAGTGGACGAAGCGGGAACGCTCTCTGAACGGGTTTTCAAAAGCAAAGAGATGCTGCTGATTAACCTGAACGAGCGGGATACGCTTGCGCCGTACGAACGCATGCTGTTCGACACCTGGGGCAACCAGATACAGACCCTGTGTCTGCTGCCGCTGATGTCCGGCAATACAATGCTCGGCGTGCTGAAGCTGGCGCAATGCGAAGAGAAAGTGTTTACCACCGCCAACCTCAAACTACTGCGCCAGATTGCCGAACGCGTGGCGATTGCCGTGGACAACGCCCTCGCCTATCAGGAAATTCACCGGCTGAAAGAGCGTCTGGTCGACGAGAACCTGGCGCTTACCGAGCAGCTCAATAACGTGGATAGCGAATTTGGCGAGATAATCGGTCGCAGCGAAGCCATGTACAACGTGCTCAAACAGGTGGAGATGGTGGCGCAAAGCGACAGCACCGTCCTGATCCTCGGTGAAACAGGAACCGGTAAAGAGCTGATTGCCCGAGCGATTCATAATCTGAGCGGGCGTAACGCACGGCGAATGGTGAAGATGAATTGCGCGGCGATGCCCGCCGGGCTGCTGGAAAGCGATCTGTTTGGTCACGAGCGCGGCGCCTTTACCGGCGCCAGCGCGCAGCGTATTGGTCGTTTTGAGCTGGCGGATAAAAGCTCGCTGTTTCTTGATGAAGTGGGCGACATGCCGCTGGAGCTACAGCCGAAACTGCTGCGCGTGCTCCAGGAGCAGGAATTTGAACGTCTGGGCAGCAATAAACTGATCCAGACGGACGTCAGGCTGATCGCCGCCACCAACCGCGATCTGAAAAAAATGGTGGCCGATCGTGAGTTCCGCAACGATCTCTATTACCGTCTGAACGTCTTTCCGATCCAGCTCCCGCCGCTGCGCGAGCGCCCGGAGGACATTCCGCTGCTGGTCAAAGCCTTCACCTTTAAAATCGCCCGCCGGATGGGGCGCAACATCAACAGTATTCCTGCCGAAACGCTGCGTACGCTGAGCAATATGGAGTGGCCGGGGAACGTCCGCGAGCTGGAAAACGTCGTCGAGCGCGCCGTTCTGCTGACGCGGGGCAACGTGCTGCAACTCTCGCTGCCGGACATGGGAATGCTCACGCCGGGCGCGCCGCCGGTCGCCACCGAAGTCGCCCAGGAGGGCGAGGATGAATTTCAGCTCATTATGCGCGTGTTGAAAGAGACAAATGGCGTGGTGGCGGGGCCAAAAGGCGCCGCGCAGCGTCTGGGGCTGAAGCGCACCACCCTGCTCTCTCGCATGAAACGATTAGGCATTGATAAAGATGCATTGGTATAGCATCTCTGGCTATACTGGCAGATATCTCAACGAAAGGAGGCAGTATGGCGGTATCAGCACGTAATCAACTGACCGGTACGGTTAGCGCAGTCGCAACGGGTGCGGTGAATGATGAAGTTGAACTGACGCTGGCGGGCGGCGCAAAACTGGTGGCGATTGTCACTCACAGCAGCCAGCAGGCGCTGGGTCTGACAAACGGAAAAGACGCCATTGCTTTGATTAAAGCCCCCTGGGTTACTCTGGCAAGCGAAGATTGCGGCCTGAAGTTCTCCGCCCGCAACCAGTTTGCCGGTAGCGTATCTCAGGTGACGGAAGGCGCGGTCAACGCGACTGTACACATCAAAACCGACGCTGGTTTTGAGATTGTGGCCGTTGTCACCAATGAGAGTCAGGAAGAGATGAAACTGGCGCAGGGCAGTCGCGTTATTGCGCTGATTAAGGCGTCAGCGATTCTGATTGCGACCAAAGCGTAATGGTGTTGCCCGATGGCGCTAACGCTTATCGGGCCTACGCAACTGCGATTAACTCCCGCCATCCGGCAAGACACATTTATTTCTTGCGCTGATACTTTTCCGGCAACTCCGGGACGGGGCGTTTGTCATCAATAAGGTGACGGATGGTCAAAATCGGATGGCGCCAGAGCATTCTTGGGCCTGCCCAACGCATGATCTGCTTCATCTCCTCACGCTTCGCGGGCTGATAACAGTGCACCGGACACTGCTTACAGGCCGGTTTTTCCTCGCCAAACACGCACTTATCCAGCCGCTTTTGCGCATAGGCAAACAGCGCATCGTAATGACCTTGCTCGTTTGAGGCCTGCGGGCACTGGCTCTCGTACAGCGCGATCATTTTTTTAATCGTCAGTTTTTCACGAGCAATACGCTTACCGGACATGATGCCTCCACAAATAAGTTGCATAAATAATACACCTTATCTTCTCTCAGGACTATCACCCTAAGGTGACACATCCTTAGCGCCCTACGTAAATAAGAATTATTTTCATTTATCTATACCTTGTGCTATATAACATAGCAAAGGCTATATTCGATGAATAATTAACCGCATTATGATGAGGGATACTATGCCGCACTTGCTCCGTCTGAAATCCATTCTCCTTGCCAGCGCGCTGGCGATGCTTGCGCTGTCGCCTGCTTATGCAAAAGATAAATTTAAGGTCATCACAACGTTTACCGTCATCGCCGACATGGCGAAAAACGTAGCGGGCGATGCGGCGGACGTTAGTTCAATCACGAAGCCTGGCGCGGAGATCCACGAGTATCAGCCGACGCCCGGCGACATTAAGCGGGCGCAGGGCGCGCAGCTGATCCTCTCTAACGGCCTGAACCTGGAGCTGTGGTTCGCCCGGTTCTACCAGCACTTATCCGGCGTGCCGGAAGTTACGGTATCCAACGGCGTGAAGCCGATGGGCATTACCGAAGGGCCGTATAACGGCAAACCCAACCCGCACGCCTGGATGTCGGCGGAAAATGCGCTGATTTACGTGGATAACATTCGCGATGCGCTGGTGAAATACGATCCAGATAACGCCGCGACGTACCAGAAAAACGCCGAAAACTATAAAGCCCAAATCCGCCAGACGCTCGATCCACTACGCGACGCGCTGGCGAAGATTCCTGCCGACAAGCGCTGGCTGGTGACCAGTGAAGGCGCATTTTCCTATCTGGCGCGCGATAACGACCTGAAAGAGCTGTACCTCTGGCCGATCAACGCCGATCAGCAAGGCACGCCTAAGCAGGTACGCAAAGTGATCGACGCGATCAGGGAACATCACATCCCGGCGGTGTTCAGCGAAAGTACCGTTTCCGATAAACCGGCCCGCCAGGTCGCGCGTGAATCCGGCGCGCACTACGGCGGTGTGCTATATGTTGATTCTCTGAGCGCTGCCGACGGTCCGGTGCCGACGTATCTGGATCTGCTGCGCGTCACAACTGAAACCATCGTCAGCGGCATCACTGACGGGCTGAGGAGCCAGAAATGAGTCAATCTGCGATTACCGTTGATCGCGTCACGGTGACGTATCGCAATGGTCACACTGCCCTGCGGGACACAACGTTTCAGGTGCCTGGCGGCTCGATTGCCGCGCTGGTTGGCGTCAACGGTTCAGGGAAATCGACGCTGTTTAAGGCATTGATGGGGTTTGTCCGACTGGCGAAGGGAGAAATCGCCATCCTGCAACAGCCCGTCAACAAAGCGTTGAAACAGAATCTGATCGCCTATGTCCCGCAATCTGAAGAGGTGGACTGGTCGTTTCCGGTACTGGTGGAAGATGTGGTGATGATGGGGCGCTACGGCCATATGGGGTGGCTGCGCCGCCCCAGCGCGCGCGATCGTGAAAGCGTGGACGCCGCGTTGGCGCGGGTGGACATGCTGGAATATCGCTATCGACAGATTGGCGAGCTTTCCGGCGGGCAGAAAAAACGCGTCTTTCTGGCCAGAGCCATCGCCCAGGACGGGCAGGTTATTCTTCTGGATGAGCCTTTTACCGGCGTTGACGTGAAAACCGAAGCCCGCATTATTGCCCTGTTGCGCGAGCTGCGCGATGAAGGCCGCACCATGCTGGTTTCAACGCATAACCTCGGCTCGGTAACGGAGTTTTGCGATTACACGGTGATGATCAAAGGTACCGTACTGGCGAGCGGCCCGACGGAAACCACCTTCACCGCTGAAAACCTCGAACTGGCGTTCAGCGGCGTATTGCGTCATGTGGCGCTGAGCGGCGGCGAGGAGCATATCATCACCGACGACGAGCGTCCCTTTATCTCACGGCGCGCGGCAGGCGGAGGAGAATCATCATGAACTGGCTTGTGGAACCGTTCAGCTACCAGTACATGCTCAACGCCATGTGGGTCTCGGCAATGGTCGGCGGCCTGTGCGCCTTTCTCTCCTGCTATCTGATGCTTAAAGGCTGGTCGCTGATTGGCGACGCGCTTTCCCACTCCATCGTCCCCGGCGTGGCGGGCGCATATATGCTGGGGCTGCCCTTCTCTCTCGGCGCGTTTCTCTCCGGCGGCCTGGCGGCGGGCAGCATGCTTTTTCTCAACCAGCGTTCACGACTGAAGGAAGACGCGATTATCGGTCTTATCTTCTCCTCTTTCTTTGGCATCGGGCTGTTTATGGTTTCGCTCAATCCGATGTCGGTCAACATCCAGACCATTATCCTCGGCAACGTGCTGGCTATTGCGCCGGAAGATATTCTGCAACTGGCGATCATCGGCACGGTCTCTCTGGTGATTTTGCTGCTGAAGTGGAAAGATCTGATGGTGACTTTTTTCGACGAAAACCATGCGCGATCGATTGGGCTTAACCCCGCCCGGCTGAAGCTGCTGTTTTTCACGTTGCTGTCGGTCTCCACCGTCGCCGCTCTGCAAACCGTCGGCGCTTTTCTGGTGATCTGTCTGGTGGTCACGCCTGGCGCCACCGCCTGGCTGCTGACCGATCGTTTTCCGCGCCTGTTAACCATCGCCGTCGCCATCGGCAGCCTGACCAGCTTTTTCGGCGCCTGGCTCAGCTACTGGCTGGATGGTGCGACCGGCGGGATCATCGTCGTCCTGCAAACGCTATTGTTTCTGCTGGCGTTTATCTTCGCCCCGAAACACGGCCTGCTTGCCAACCGCCGTCGTGCGCGCCTGAATAAGGAGACCCCATGCGCTTAACCGCCTTACTGGAACCCTTCCAGTTTGATTTTATGATCAACGCGCTCATGGTCTCGGCAATTGTGGCGATCCCCTGCGCGTTATTGTCGGTGTTTCTGGTGCTGAAAGGCTGGGCGTTAATGGGCGACGCCATGAGTCATGCCGTGTTCCCCGGCATTGTGCTGGCCTATATCGCCGGTATTCCGCTGGCCATCGGCGCGTTTATTGCCGGGCTGTTCTGCGCGGTTGCCACCGGCTATCTCGACGATAACAGCCGTATTAAGCGCGATACCATCATGGGAATCGTCTTCTCAGGAATGTTTGGCGCAGGGCTGGTGCTGTACGTTTCTATCCAGTCTGAAGTCCATCTGGATCATATTCTGTTCGGCGATATGCTGGGCGTGTCCATCAGCGATATTCTGCAAACGGCGCTGATTGCGCTGGGTATTGCGCTGATTATCGGGCTAAAATGGAAAGATTTTTTACTGCATGCCTTCGATCCGCACCAGGCAAAAGCCAGCGGCCTTAATACCTCCCTGCTGCATTATGGCCTGTTGTGCATGATCGCGTTGACCATCGTCGCAACGCTGAAATCGGTGGGGATTATTCTTTCCATCTCGCTGTTAATCGCCCCTGGCGCGATTGCGATTTTGCTGACGCGGCGTTTTGCCCGCGCGCTGATGCTGGCGGTCACGCTGTCGGTCGTCACCTCTTTTCTCGGCGTTTATCTGTCGTTTTTCCTCGACAGCGCCCCTGCGCCAACCATCGTAGTATTGTTCACTGCGATCTTCATCGTGGCATTTATTTACGCTACGTTGCGGGAGCGGCGTTCCGAAATGCGGCTCAAACAGCAGTTATAAAAATCAGAAACGGAATAAGGATCGATAAGTCGTCCATCGCTGCTTTCCCTGAAATGCGTATCTCCGTTATCATGTGCCCCTTATGTGATAACAACGAAAAGAAAAAGCATCGCAATCCATTTAAAATCAGGGAACTGGACACGACTCCATGAGTACAATCGATAATCTCGACGCCCATACCCCCATGATGCAGCAGTATCTCAAGCTGAAAGCCCAGCACCCGGAGATCCTGCTGTTTTACCGCATGGGCGATTTTTACGAACTGTTTTACGACGATGCACGCCGCGCCTCGCAATTACTCGATATTTCGCTGACCAAACGCGGCGCATCGGCGGGCGAACCGATTCCGATGGCGGGCATCCCGCATCACGCCGTCGAAAACTACCTTGCGAAGCTGGTCAATCAAGGGGAGTCCGTCGCAATCTGTGAACAGATTGGCGATCCGGCCACCAGCAAAGGCCCGGTTGAACGTAAGGTCGTGCGCATCGTTACGCCTGGCACTATCAGCGATGAAGCGCTGTTGCAGGAGCGCCAGGACAACCTGCTGGCCGCCATCTGGCAGGACAGCAAAGGCTACGGTTACGCCACGCTGGACATCAGCTCCGGGCGTTTTCGCTTAAGCGAACCGGTTGACCGTGAAACGATGGCCGCAGAATTACAGCGCACTAACCCGGCAGAACTGCTGTACGCCGAAGATTTTGCCGAAATGGCGCTGATCGACGGCCGCCGTGGTTTACGCCGTCGCCCGCTGTGGGAATTTGAAATCGATACCGCTCGCCAGCAGCTAAACCTGCAATTTGGTACACGGGACCTGATCGGCTTTGGCGTAGAGAACGCACCACGCGGACTGTGCGCCGCAGGCTGTCTGTTGCAGTACGTCAAAGACACCCAGCGCACTTCACTGCCACACATTCGCTCCATTACGATGGAACGCCAGCAGGACAGCATCATTATGGATGCCGCCACGCGCCGCAACCTGGAGATCACCCAGAACCTGGCGGGCGGCGTGGACAATACGCTGGCTTCGGTGCTCGACTGCACCGTCACGCCAATGGGCAGCCGTATGCTCAAACGCTGGCTGCATATGCCGGTGCGCGACACGAAAACCCTGATCGAACGTCAGCAGACCATTGGCGCGTTGCAGGATGTGACCAGTGAATTGCAACCGGTGCTGCGTCAGGTGGGCGACCTGGAGCGTATCCTCGCCCGTCTGGCCTTGCGTACCGCCCGACCACGCGATCTCGCCCGTATGCGTCACGCCTTCCAGCAGTTACCGGAACTGCGCGCACAGCTTGAAACCGTAACCAGCGCCCCCGTGCAGAACCTGCGCGAGAAAATGGGCGAGTTTACCGAACTGCGCGATCTGCTGGAACGCGCCATTATCGATGCGCCGCCGGTTCTGGTGCGCGACGGCGGCGTTATTGCGCCGGGCTACAACGAAGAACTGGACGAATGGCGCGCGCTGGCTGACGGGGCGACCGACTATCTCGATCGTCTGGAAATACGCGAGCGTGAACGTACCGGGCTGGATACGCTGAAAGTCGGCTTTAACGCCGTACACGGTTATTACATCCAGATCAGCCGTGGGCAAAGCCACCTGGCGCCCATTAACTACGTCCGCCGTCAGACGCTGAAAAACGCCGAGCGCTACATTATTCCCGAGCTGAAAGAGTACGAAGACAAAGTTCTGACCTCTAAAGGCAAAGCGCTGGCGCTGGAAAAACAGCTTTATGACGAGCTGTTCGATCTGCTGCTCCCTCACCTGGCAGAGCTGCAACAGAGCGCCAATGCGCTGGCTGAGCTGGACGTGCTGGTCAACCTGGCTGAACGCGCGTATACGCTGAATTATACCTGTCCGACTTTTAGCGATAAGCCCGGCATTCGTATTACCGAAGGTCGCCATCCGGTTGTCGAGCAGGTGCTGAACGAGCCGTTTATCGCCAACCCGCTGAACCTTTCCCCGCAGCGCCGAATGTTGATTATCACCGGGCCGAACATGGGGGGTAAAAGCACCTATATGCGTCAGACCGCGCTGATTGCGCTGCTGGCGTATATTGGCAGCTACGTGCCAGCGCAAAGCGTTGAGATTGGCCCGATTGACCGCATCTTTACCCGCGTAGGCGCGGCGGACGATCTGGCTTCCGGTCGTTCAACCTTCATGGTCGAGATGACCGAAACCGCCAATATTTTGCACAACGCGACCGAAAACAGTCTGGTTTTGATGGACGAAATCGGGCGCGGCACATCAACCTATGACGGCCTGTCGCTGGCGTGGGCGTGTGCGGAAAATCTGGCGAATAAGATCAAAGCGTTGACGCTGTTCGCCACCCACTACTTCGAACTGACGCAGTTGCCGGAGAAAATGGAAGGCGTCGCGAATGTGCATCTGGACGCGCTGGAGCACGGCGATACCATCGCCTTTATGCACAGCGTGCAGGACGGGGCGGCAAGCAAGAGTTACGGTCTGGCGGTAGCTGCGCTGGCGGGCGTGCCGAAAGAGGTGATCAAACGCGCGCGGCAAAAGCTGCGCGAGCTGGAAAGCCTCTCGCCGAATGCCGCCGCGACCCAGGTGGATGGTACGCAGATGTCGCTGCTGTCGGTTGCGGAAGAGACCTCTCCTGCCGTTGAAGCGCTGGAGAACCTCGACCCTGACTCTCTGACGCCACGCCAGGCGCTGGAGTGGATCTACCGGTTGAAGAGTCTGGTGTAAATCAGAAACGCCCGGTGGCGCTACGCTTACCGGGCCTACAAGAAGCATCACAATCCGTAGGCCGGATAAGGCGTCAGCCGCCATCCGGCACAACGCCCGATGCACAGGCCAGCAAGACACACCACAATCCGTAGGCCGGATAAGGCGTCAGCCGCCATCCGGCTTTTTTATTAACGCTTATCTTCCGCCAGCAGCGGTGGAATGCCCGGCACCATCGGCGCTTGATCAATATCTTTCTGCGTCATGCGAAACGCTTGCGGATAATGTTCGCGGCTGGTACGGCGTAGCGGCTCAGTATCACGCCAGGTGTACAGACAATGTTGGCACTGATACACCGTCCAGATCCCTTTGACCGGAGAGGTCGCCATCAATTCAATATGTTCATCAGCACAACGTGGACAAATCATCTGCTACTCCTTATTTACGGTTGGCCAGCATGGCAGTCAGCTTTTCAGCCCAGGCTTTGGTTTCCGGTAAATCACATACCGGCTGGCTATAGTGGCCGCGATTATCCGGCGCAACCGGCGTTGTGGCGTCGATAATCAGTTTGTCAGTGATCCCCGCCGGGCTTGAGCCTGGGTCCAGTTCCAGCACCGACATGTTCGGCAGCTGCACCAGATCGCCTGCCGGGTTGACCTTCGACGACAGCGCCCACATCACCTGCGGCAGGTTGAACGGATCGACATCCTCATCAACCATAATCACCATCTTCACATAGCCCAGACCGTGCGGTGTGGTCATTGCCCGCAGGCCGACCGCGCGGGCAAACCCGCCGTAGCGTTTTTTGGTCGAGATAATCGCCAGCAGACCGTGGGTATACATGGCGTTAACCGCCTGCACTTCCGGGAACTCCGCTTTCAACTGCTGATACAGCGGCACACAGGTCGCTGGCCCCATCAGGTAGTCGATTTCAGTCCACGGCATCCCGAGGTAGAGCGATTCAAAAATCGGTTTAGTGCGATAAGACACTTTGTCGATGCGCACTACCGTCATATTGCGCCCACCAGAATAGTGGCCGGTAAACTCGCCAAACGGCCCTTCAATTTCACGCTTACGGCTTTCGATCACCCCTTCAAGGATCACTTCTGAACCCCACGGCACATCAAAGCCGGTCAGCGGCGCGGTGGCGATCGGGTATGGGCTTTCGCGCAGCGCGCCCGCCATTTCATACTCAGACTGATCGTATTTCAGCGGCGTGGCGCCCATCAGAGTGATGATCGGATCGTTACCGAGCGTAATAGCAATCGGCAGATCTTCGCCACGCTCTTCCGCCTTATGCAGATGCAGCGCGATATCGTGCATTGGCACCGGTTGCAGGCCCAGCTTGCGCTTGCCTTTCACTTCCATCCGGTAGATACCCACATTCTGCTTGCCGAAGTGATCCGGGTCGAGCGGATCGCGGGAGACGACACAGGCTTTATCCAGATAGAAGCCGCCATCGCCATCGTTGAGGCGAAACAGCGGCAGAATATCAAACAGGTTGATCGCCTCGCCATCAACGGTGTTTTCCGCCCACGCCGGGTTGGCACGGCGCTCGGGGGCGACGGGGAACGTGTCCCAGCGGCGGATAAATTCATCAATTTGCTTTTTTACTGGCGTATTGGGCGGCAAGCCTAAAGAGATGGCATGGTTCTGCCAGGAACCAATGGTGTTCATCGCCACGCGCGCATCCGTGAAGCCACGGATATTATCGAACCACAGCGCGGGCGCGCCGTCGCCAATGCGCCCGGTTGCGTTAGCCGCAGCAGCCAGATCCGGCTCTACATTCACTTCTTCACTGATTTTCAGCAGTTGCCCCTGCTCGTCGAGCGCCTGCAAAAAGCTGCGTAAGTCATCAAATGCCATTATTCATTCTCCTGTGAAAAATTCTGCGCCTGCTGCAACCCCTGCCAGCGCCGGGCACGCGGATGCTCCAGACCAAACTGATCCAGCACACGCGCCACAATATGCTGCGTAATATCATCAATGGTTTGCGGATGGTTGTAGAAAGCAGGCATGGGCGGCACCATCGCGACCCCCATGCGGGAAAGGGCGAGCATGTTTTCCAGATGGATCGTGCTGAGCGGCATTTCACGCGGCACCAGCACCAGTTTGCGCCCTTCTTTCAGCACCACGTCGGCGGCACGGCCAACTAACCCCTCGGCATATCCTGCGCAAATCCCCGCCAGCGTTTTCATACTGCAAGGCATAATGATCATGCCGTCGGTGCGAAATGAGCCGGAAGAGATCGTCGCCGCCTGATCCGCCGGGTTATGGCAGTAATCAGCCAGTCCGGCAACATCTCGCGCACTGTAAGGCGTTTCCAGCTCAATGGTCGTTTTGGCCCACTTAGACATTACCAGGTGTGTTTCTACTGTCGGCATTTGCCGCAGCGCCTGTAGCAGCGCAATGCCTAGCGGCGCCCCCGTTGCGCCGGTCATCCCCACAATCAGTCTCATCCATCACTCCATTTTGTTCGTATACGAACGTTTTAGATAAAATACGCTACCCGGAATACCTGGACAAGCTTCATTCCCCATAGCCGCACGGAGAGCTAAAAGATTGAGCATTATAAAAATTGCTACAACCCGTTATGATAGCAACAGATATTTTGCCAGGAGCGCACATGGAGTTACGAAACACAGCGTTTCATCTGTTACGTCAGCTTTTTCAACAGCATACGGCCCGCTGGCAGCACGAATTACCGGAACTGACCAAGCCACAGTATGCGGTAATGCGCGCTATTGCTGAGCATCCAGGCATTGAGCAGATTGCCCTAATGGAGGCGGCGGTCAGTACAAAAGCGACGCTGGCGGAGATGCTAAGCCGAATGGAAAGCCGGGGACTGGTAACGCGGGAAAGCGATCCACAAGATAAACGCCGCCGCTTTGTTTATCTTACTGGCGAAGGAGAAACGCTGCTGACCGGCGCCATGCCGTTGGGGGATCGTGTGGATGATGAATTTTTAGGGCGCCTGAGCGACGATGAGCGTGCGCAGTTCACGCAGCTGGTGCGTAAGATGATGGGGTAAAGTCAGCCTGGGATATTTTTGTCGGCCCGATAAGCAAAGCGCCATCGGGCAATAAGTGCCAGATGGCGGCTACGCCTTATTTGGCCTACGATACGAACTGACGCCCAAAGAAAAAGGCCAGTCTCACGACTGGCCTTTTTTGACGAATAATCACTTACTCACGGAACAGCGCTTCGATATTCAGCCCCTGAGTCTGCAAAATTTCGCGCAGACGACGCAGGCCTTCAACCTGAATCTGACGAACACGTTCACGGGTGAGACCAATTTCACGCCCCACATCTTCCAGTGTCGCCGCTTCATACCCCAGCAGACCGAAACGACGTGCCAACACTTCACGCTGTTTGGCGTTCAGTTCGAACAGCCATTTGACGATACTCTGTTTCATATCATCATCTTGCGTGGTGTCTTCCGGGCCGTTCTCTTTTTCATCGGCCAGGATATCCAGCAACGCTTTTTCGGAATCACCACCCAGCGGGGTGTCTACCGAGGTTATGCGCTCGTTGAGACGAAGCATACGGCTGACGTCATCAACCGGTTTATCCAGTTGCTCTGCTATCTCTTCCGCGCTCGGTTCGTGATCCAGTTTAT
Organism: Citrobacter sp. CK202; assembly: GCF_030333225.1. Taxonomy (NCBI): domain Bacteria; kingdom Pseudomonadati; phylum Pseudomonadota; class Gammaproteobacteria; order Enterobacterales; family Enterobacteriaceae; genus Citrobacter; species Citrobacter sp. CK202. The sequence goes on along the minus strand of NZ_JAOWGI010000029.1, from coordinate 573,085 downwards.
GCGACAACTCTCGTGCGGTACGCAGATAGACGTTCAGCTCTTTAACAATGTGAATCGGCAGTCGAATCGTACGGGTTTGGTTCATAATGGCCCGTTCGATCGTCTGGCGAATCCACCAGGTAGCGTATGTTGAGAAACGGAACCCACGTTCAGGGTCAAACTTCTCGACGGCACGGATAAGCCCCAGATTGCCCTCTTCAATCAGGTCCAGCAACGCCAGTCCACGATTGCCATAACGGCGGGCAATTTTTACCACCAGACGCAAGTTACTCTCAATCATGCGACGGCGAGAGGCAACATCTCCACGCAGTGCGCGACGCGCAAAATAAACTTCTTCTTCGGCCGTTAACAGTGGCGAATAACCAATCTCACCAAGGTAAAGCTGAGTCGCGTCCAACACACGCTGTGTGGCCCCTTGCGATAACAGCTCCTCTTCAGCCAGGTCGTTATCACTGGGTTCCTCTTCACTCAAGGCTTTTTCGTCAAAAGCCTCTACTCCGTTCTCATCAAATTCCGCGTCTTCATTTAAATCATGAACTTTCAGCGTATTCTGACTCATAAGGTGGCTCCTACCCGTGATCCCTGGACGGAACTAGCAAGTGCAAGCCTGGTTCCGCCGAATTATCGCTGCGGTAAATAGCGCAGCGGGTTTACGGATTTCCCCTTGTAACGAATTTCAAAATGCAAGCGTGTAGAACTGGTTCCGGTGCTACCCATGGTAGCGATTTTTTGCCCCGCCTTAACTTCTTGTTGTTCCCGGACCAGCATCGTATCGTTATGGGCGTAGGCACTCAGGTAATCATCGTTGTGTTTGATGATAATAAGATTACCGTAACCGCGCAGCGCGTTACCGGCATATACGACGCGTCCATCTGCGGTCGCGACAATAGCCTGTCCTTTACTGCCTGCAATGTCGATCCCTTTGTTGCCACCTTCGGTAGCCGCGAAGTTTTCGATCACTTTGCCCTCAGTCGGCCAGCGCCATGTGGAGATTGGCGAACTGGTTGACGTACTGCTTGCAGTCGGTTCGGTTGTGCTCGCTGTTGGTGCCGTTACAGGCGCTGTGACCACGGTCCCAGCAGGCTTGTTGTTCGGCAACATTTTATTAGCACTTTGTTCACCTGAATCCTCAGAATACGTAATTGTCGGTTTCGACGCAACTACAACGGTGGAATTTTGTGCAGGTTTGGTCACAACTCCTTGCTCTACTGCATCCGCCTGCGTAATCGCGTTGCCGCCGGTAATTGGCGTGCCTGAGGCATTGCCGACCTGGAGCGTTTGCCCCACATTCAGGCCGTATGGGGCCGGAACGTTGTTACGCTGAGCAAGGTCGCGGAAATCGTTCCCGGTGATCCAGGCGATATAAAAAAGCGTGTCGCCTTTTTTAACGGTGTATGTGCTGCCGCCGGTGTAGCTGCCTTTCGGAATGTTCCCATACTGGCGGTTGTACACGATACGGCCATTTTCCATTTGCACAGGCTGCTCAGCGACCGGCTGGATCTGCCGGGACTGGGCAACCGGTTGAACAGACTGCACGGGCTGAATCTGCGGCGTTTGTTGCGCCGTTGTCCCCATTTTGGGCGGCGGCGTGATCAGCATCCCGGAGCTGGTGCTCGACGGGGTATTACCATTAACTGAGCTTACCGGCGCAGGAGGATTCGAAGAATTGGAACAACCTGCCAGCCATAGCGAAACCAGCGACAATGCCGCAATGCGGCTAACGGTGAATTTTGGGCTTCCCGCGCTCATTTATCCCCCAGGAAAAATTTGGTTAACAACCAGTGACGTAATAACCGTGCAAGGCATCGGCCTGGACGCTGGAAACGTCCCCACAATACGCTTACCCTTTATAAAATAACCAGGAAAAATCCGGGTATTAAAGGATGCTTAAGCGAGTTCGCCTTTCACTAAAGGCACAAAGCGGACGGCCTCCACGGTATCGATAATAAATTCGCCTCCCCGGCGACGCACCCGTTTCAAGAACTGATGCTCCTCACCCACGGGTAAAACGAGAATCCCGCCTTCATCCAGCTGCGTCATTAACGCCGTCGGAATTTCCGGCGGAGCTGCCGTCACGATGATGGCGTCAAACGGGGCGCGAGCCTGCCAACCTTGCCATCCATCGCCATGACGAGTTGAAACATTGTGTAAATCAAGCTGTTTCAGGCGACGACGCGCCTGCCATTGCAGCCCTTTAATGCGCTCCACCGAGCACACATGCTGTACCAGATGCGCGAGAATCGCCGTCTGATACCCGGAGCCAGTGCCGATCTCCAGCACTCTGGATTGCGGCGTCAGCTCAAGCAATTCTGTCATTCGCGCCACCATATAGGGCTGCGAAATGGTCTGCCCCTGGCCAATCGGCAAAGCGATATTGTCCCAGGCTTTATGTTCAAACGCTTCATCAATGAATTTTTCACGCGGGACGGCGGCAAGCGCATCCAGCACTTGCTCATCTTTGATGCCCTGAGCGCGCAATTGTTCAAGAAGAGTGTGTACGCGTCTGCTTACCATTGCGCGTCAACTCCCACGCTGTCTAACCAGTCCGAAACCACATCATGCGCGCTATACGCCGTTAAATCCACATGCAGCGGGGTAACGGAGACATAGCCCTCATCCACTGCCGCAAAATCGGTGTCCGGCCCGGCGTCGCATTTGCCTCCCGGCGGGCCGATCCAGTACAGCGTGTTGCCGCGCGGGTCCTGCTGTGGAATAACCTGATCGGCCGGATGGCGGCTGCCGCAGCGGGTTACGCGAATGCCTTTGATTTGATCCAGCGGCAGATCCGGGACATTGATATTCAGAATGCGTCCGGTACGCAGCGGCTCCCGACGTAATGCACGCAAAATAGAGCAGGTTACCGCTGCCGCCGTCTCATAGTGCTGATGGCCGTCAAGCGATACCGCCAGCGCGGGAAAACCCAGGTGACGGCCCTCCATCGCTGCGGCGACGGTCCCGGAATAGATGACATCATCGCCCAGATTGGGGCCCGCGTTAATGCCTGAAACCACAATATCCGGGCGCGGACGCATCAGCGCGTTCACGCCCAGGTAGACGCAGTCGGTCGGTGTGCCCATCTGCACGGCGATATCGCCGTTATCAAAGGTAAAGGTACGAAGCGAGGATTCCAGCGTCAGCGAGTTTGACGCGCCACTGCGGTTACGATCCGGGGCGACGACCTGTACGTCAGCAAACTCACGCAGCGCTTTCGCCAGCGTTTGTATACCGGGCGCGTGGACCCCATCATCGTTACTCAGCAATATGCGCATAATCACCCATTGTGTTAATCAGTTCCCTTACGACGCTGGTGGCGAAACTGCCTGCCGGTAGCCAGAAGCGCAGCTCAACGGTGACGTCATCCCACCAGTTCCAGCGTAATTGTTGCGGATAGAGCAGCATCGCTCTGCGCGCCGCTTCAACCTTTTCGCGCAGCAGTAACGATTGCAGTTCGCCCTCATCCGCAATGGCAGCCTCTTCAAACGCCAGCGCGTCGCGCAGGGTTCCCCACTCGCCGCTACCGGGAAGCGCCGCCGTAATCATCAGTTCTTTTTCGTCAACGCGACGCTGCAATTCCGCCTGTTCTTCCTGCGTGGCCACAAACCAGCTCCCGCGCCCCGCTAATTGTAGCGCATCGCCATCAACAACTTGATTAAAGTCTGGTTTTTTCACGCGTTCGTTGACGATCTGATTAAACAACGCACTGCGGGCCGCCGACAACCAAAAACTGCGTTTATTGCGATCGCGCACCGGCGCATTGCTTTGCGCCCAGCGCAGCGCGCCTTGCAGGTTGCTGCCGCCAATGCCGAATCGCTGCGCGCCAAAATAGTTTGGTACGCCGCGCGTATTGATGGCCTGTAGCCGGGCTTCGACATCATCACGATGGCTGACTTCACGCAGCACCAGCGTAAACGCGTTGCCCTTCAGCGCGCCTAAACGCAGCTTACGTTTGTGACGCGCGTACTCCAGCACTTTACAGCCTTCAATCTGGAATGCGCTCAGGTCTGGCATCTCTTTGCCCGGCACGCGCGCGCACAGCCACTGTTCAGTGACGGCATGCTTGTCTTTCTGCCCGGCAAAGCTCACTTCACGGGCATGAATTTTAAGGAATTTCGCCAGCGCATCGGCCACAAAACGGGTGTTACAACCGTTTTTCAGAATGCGAACCAGAATATGTTCGCCTTCGCCATCTGGCTCAAAACCTAAATCTTCAACCACCACAAAATCTTCCGGGTTCGCTTTAAGCAGCCCGGCGCCCTGCGGCTTTCCGTGGAGGTACGTCAGGTTTTCAAACTCGGTCATTTCGCGGCCTTAATCAGTAGCGCCACCGCTTCGCAGGCAATCCCTTCCCCACGCCCGGTGAACCCGAGTTTCTCCGTGGTGGTCGCCTTGACGTTGACATCATCCATATGACAACCAAGATCTTCCGCGATAAACACGCGCATTTGCGGGATATGCGGCAGCATCTTCGGCGCCTGGGCGATAATGGTCACGTCCACGTTACCAAGGGTATAGCCTTTGGCCTGAATGCGTCGCCATGCTTCCCGCAGCAATTCGCGGCTGTCCGCGCCTTTAAAGGCCGGATCGGTATCCGGGAAAAGTTTGCCGATATCGCCAAGCGCCGCCGCGCCGAGCAGCGCATCGGTCAGCGCATGCAGCGCCACGTCGCCATCAGAATGCGCCAGCAGCCCTTTGTCATACGGGATGCGCACGCCACCAATGATAATTGGGCCTTCTCCGCCAAAAGCGTGTACGTCAAAACCGTGTCCGATTCGCATTATGCATTCTCCTGATATACACATCATCCTTCAAGCTGCCTCTTTGTTGGCTGCCTTTGTTCACCCCAGTCACTTACTTATGTAAGCTCCTGGGGATGCACTCAGTTGCCGCCTCGATGCAGCCTGAATGATTTTGTGTCTAGATTGTTCGGGTCAGATAAAATTCCGCAAGCGCCAGATCTTCCGGGCGGGTGACTTTTATATTATCAGCCCGGCCTTCAACCAGTTGGGGATGAAAACCGCAATACTCCAGCGCGGACGCCTCATCGGTAATGGTCGCGCCTTCGTTCAGCGCACGGCTCAGGCAATCATGCAGCAGCTCGCGTGGGAAGAATTGCGGCGTTAACGCGTGCCACAGGTCGGTACGCTCTACGGTATGCGCAATGGCGGCTTGACCCGGCTCGGCGCGTTTCATGGTGTCGCGTACCGGAGCGGCGAGGATTCCGCCCGTGCGGCTGGTTTCGCTAAGCGAGAGCAGACGCGCCAGGTCATCCTGATGCAGACAAGGCCGGGCGGCGTCATGCACCAGCACCCACTGCGCGTCACCGGCCGCCCGTAAGCCTGCCAGTACGGAATCGGCGCGTTCGTCACCTCCGTCCACGACGGTGACCTGCGGATGTTGCGCCAGAGGAAGTTCGGCGAAGCGGCTGTCGCCAGGGCTGATTGCGATAACGACGCGCGTCACCCGGGGATGCGCCAGCAGCGCATGCACCGAGTGTTCAAGAATGGTTTTATTGCCAATAGAGAGATATTGCTTAGGACATTCCGTTTGCATTCGGCGGCCAAATCCGGCAGCCGGTACCACAGCGCAAACGTCCAATAAAGTGGCTGCCATGTCATTTCCTGGGCTGATTTATCGATTAGTTTGCCCCGCAGCCTGAGCACGTTTAGACGCGTCAGGCACCAGACGGTAAAAAGTTTCGCCCGGTTTGGTCATGCTGAGTTCATTACGCGCGCGCTCCTCGATCGCTTCCTGGCCGCCATTGAGATCGTCAATTTCGGCGAAAAGCTGATCGTTACGCGCTTTAAGTTTCGCATTCGTAGCTTGCTGCGCAGCCACATCATCGTTGACGCGGCTGTAGTCATGTATGCCGTTCTTACCGAACCACAGCGAATACTGCAACCAGACCAGTAAAGTCAGCAGCAGCAGCGTTAGTTTACCCATCCTGCCCCCTGAAAAACGGCACCATCATCCCATAACTTTCCCAGAGACTCTACTCTGAGGCGGGAATGCCGCGACAACGCGGGCAAATGTACCACATTTATCCGCCGATCCGCATATCTCGTGCAGGGAGAACATAATCTTATTGTTGGTTACGGTTTGAATTATGGCCACTCTCGCCCGTCATGAAAAGGGAGGGCTGACCTACCCCAACAGCCACATGAAGAGCGCGCCAAACATCGCGCCTACCGTTAATAGCGTAGCCGTAATGCTGTAGAACAGTTTGCCGCTCATGATTGAATGCAGGGCCACGCCAACCACAACCGCAACAGGCATGAGCGCCAGGAAGAAGGGCCAGGTATAGAGGAAGAAAAACAGCGTGTTAGGGCCATAGATGAGAAAGGGAATTCCCAACGCCAGCAGCCACGAGGCAAAACCGACCACGGCGCCCGGCAGTGACCAGGTTGTGTCGTCGTCGGTCGTGAGGGCATCTGACCTTGTGATAGTAATGTTATGGCTATTACGCATATCGAATCCTGTAACCTTGACTCACCAGGCATACAAGCCCGGCGGTGTCTCAGGATCTGATAATATCGCCCTGTCTCAGTAGATCTAATAATTGGGCAACCAAATTTGTTACTAATTGTTCACCATCCAGATGAACTTCAGGCGATTCAGGCGTTTCATATACCGAATCAATGCCGGTGAAATTACGCAGTTCACCCGCCCTGGCCTTCTTGTACAGCCCTTTAGGATCGCGCGCTTCACAGGTTGCCAGCGGCGTATCGACAAAAACCTCGATAAACCGCCCCTCCCCGATGCGCTCGCGCACCATCTGCCGCTCCGCGCGATGCGGCGAAATAAACGCCGTCAGCACCACCAGCCCGGCATCCACCATCAGGTTCGCAACCTCCCCCACCCGACGGATATTCTCTTTACGGTCTGCGTCGCTAAAGCCAAGATCGCTGCACAGGCCGTGACGGACATTATCGCCATCCAGCAGCCAGGTGCTGACGCCCAGCTTATGCAGGGCCTCTTCCAGCGCGCCTGCAACCGTTGATTTCCCCGAACCGGAAAGTCCCGTAAACCAGACCACAGCCCCTTTATGCCCATGCAGCGCTTCACGATCTTCGCGCGTCACCGCATGGGCATGCCAGACGACGTTTTCGTCATGCAGCGCCATTACTTGCCTCCCAGCAAATCACGCGCGCCCCAGTGCGGGAAGTGGCGACGGATCAGCGCGTTCAGTTCCAGCTCAAAATCGCTGAACCCGGAAGGCGTCGCGGCGGTGCGCTCAATAGGCTCACGCACCAGCCCCGCGCCAACGGTCACGTTGGACAGCCGGTCGATGATGATTAACCCGCCAGTGACCGGGTTCTGCTGGTATGTATCCAGCACTAACGGTTCGTCAAAAGTCAGTTCGACCAGGCCGATACCGTTCAACGGCAGGCTTTCCACCTCGCGCTGGGTCAGGTTGTTGATATCAACCTGATGGCGAATGGCATCGACGCGCGCACGGGTCTTTTTACCGGCAATCTTGATGTCATAACTCTGCCCGGCCGACAGCGGTTGTTCCGCCATCCATACCACATCAACGGCGGCGCTCTGTACGGCTGGCAGGTTTTCGCCTGCATCCAGCAACAGATCGCCACGGCTGATGTCAATTTCATCTTTCAGCACCAGCGTAATCGCTTCACCGGCGTGCGCCTCTTGCAGATCGCCATCAAAGGTGACGATGCGCGCCACGTTGGATTCAACGCCGGACGGCAGAACTTTGACACGCTGCCCGACCTTCACGCTGCCGGAGGCCAGCGTTCCGGCATAACCACGGAAATCGAGGTTCGGCCGGTTCACATACTGTACCGGGAAGCGCATCGGCTGGGTGTCGACAACCCGCTGGATCTCAACCGTCTCCAGCACTTCCAGCAGCGTCGGGCCGTTGTACCACGGCATACTGGCGCTCTGGGTCGCGACGTTATCCCCTTCCAGCGCAGAGAGTGGCACAAAGCGGATGTCCAGGTTCCCCGGCAGCTGCCCGGCAAACGTCAGGTAGTCTTCGCGAATACGGGCGAACGTCTCCTCGCTGAACCCCACCAGATCCATCTTGTTGATCGCCACCACCAGGTGCTTAATGCCCAGCAGCGTAGAGATGAAACTGTGGCGGCGGGTCTGATCCAGCACGCCTTTGCGGGCGTCGATCAGCAGGATCGCCAGATCGCAGGTCGATGCGCCGGTCGCCATGTTACGCGTGTACTGCTCGTGCCCTGGCGTGTCGGCAATAATAAATTTGCGTTTCTCGGTCGAGAAATAGCGGTACGCCACATCAATGGTAATTCCCTGCTCGCGCTCAGCCTGCAACCCGTCGACCAGCAGCGCCAGATCGAGTTTTTCACCCTGGGTGCCATGACGCTTACTGTCGTTATGCAGCGACGAGAGCTGATCTTCATAAATCTGACGCGTATCGTGCAGCAGTCGGCCAATCAGCGTGCTTTTACCGTCATCGACGCTGCCGCAGGTCAGAAAACGCAGCAGGCTTTTGTGTTGCTGGGCAACCATCCAGGCTTCGACGCCGCCTTCATTAGCGATTTGTTGTGCAAGTGTGGTGTTCATGGCGGCTCCTTAGAAATACCCCTGACGTTTCTTCAGCTCCATTGAGCCCGCCTGGTCGCGGTCAATCACGCGCCCCTGACGTTCACTGGTGGTCGAGACCAGCATCTCTTCAATAATTTCCGGCAGCGTCTGCGCGCTGGATTCCACCGCCCCCGTGAGCGGCCAGCAGCCGAGGGTACGGAAACGCACCATGCGTTTTTTGATCACCTCGCCGGGTTGCAGGTCAATACGATCGTCATCGATCATCATCAGCATGCCGTCGCGCTCCAGCACCGGGCGCTCAGCGGCCAGGTACAGCGGCACGATCTCGATATTTTCCAGCCAGATGTACTGCCAGATATCCTGTTCGGTCCAGTTAGAGAGCGGGAAAACGCGGATGCTTTCGCCTTTGTTAATCTGCCCGTTATAGTTGTGCCATAGCTCCGGGCGCTGGTTTTTCGGGTCCCAGCGGTGAAAGCGGTCGCGGAAGGAATAAATACGCTCTTTGGCGCGCGACTTCTCTTCGTCGCGGCGCGCGCCGCCGAACGCGGCGTCAAAGCCATATTTATCCAACGCCTGTTTCAACCCTTCGGTTTTCATAATATCGGTGTGTTTAGCGCTACCGTGAACGAACGGGTTAATCCCCATCGCCACCCCTTCCGGGTTTTTATGCACCAGCAGTTCACAGCCGTAGGCCTTTGCGGTGCGATCGCGGAATTCGTACATCTCACGAAACTTCCAGCCGGTATCAACGTGCAGCAGCGGAAACGGCAACGAGCCTGGATAAAACGCTTTACGCGCCAGATGCAGCATGACGCTGGAATCTTTACCGATGGAATACATCATCACCGGATTAGAAAATTCGGCGGCCACCTCGCGAATGATATGGATGCTTTCCGCTTCCAGCTGCCGCAGGTGGGTGAGTCGTTTTTGGTCCATAACCGTTCCTTTGCAATACCGCTATTTTGCTAAACATTCAGATAACACGACTATAGGGAGCGCGGGAGAACGAATGAAATTACGAATTGGAATGAGTAGTTCCTCAAAGGAATAACGATTTGAGAAAGCAAATATCAAAAAGTGCTTAACCCACCGAATTTAGGGCATTTCAGAGCAAATGAAATTGTTTTACGGCAATCACGGTTTCATACTAAGCGGGTAAAAATTTCTGCTCTGTATTTAAGGACTCACTATGTTTTCCGCATCGCGCCTCCGTGCAGCGCTCCTGGCGCTCGGCGTATGCTTTATCCTTCCCGCGCAGGCAACGTCACCGAAGCCTGGCGATATCGCCAATATTCAGGCACGACACATTGCAACATTCTTTCCCGGCAGAATGACCGGAACACCGGCGGAGATGCTCTCTGCCGATTATTTACGTCAGCAATTTGAGCAGATGGGATATCGCAGCGATATCCGAACATTTAATAGCCGCTATATTTATACCGCCAGGAATAATCGCAAGAACTGGCATAACGTGGCGGGCAGTACCGTTATTGCGGCGCACGAAGGGAAAGCGCCGCAACAAATTATTATTATGGCGCACCTGGATACCTATGCGCCGCTGAGCGATGCCGATACCGACGCCAATCTCGGCGGTTTAACCTTGCAGGGCATTGACGATAACGCCGCCGGGCTGGGCGTGATGCTGGAACTGGCTGAACGCCTGAAAGACATCCCGACGCAGTACGGCATCCGCTTTATCGCTACCAGCGGTGAAGAAGAGGGAAAGCTGGGCGCAGAAAACCTGCTTAAGCGAATGAGCGCCGCTGAGAAGAAAAATACGCTGCTGGTGATTAACCTTGATAACCTGATTGTCGGCGACAAACTCTACTTCAATAGCGGGCAGCAAACGCCGGAAGCCGTACGCAAACTGACGCGCGACCGGGCGCTGGCGATTGCGCGCAGCCACGGTATCGCCGCCGCGACCAATCCGGGTCTGAACAAGGATTACCCGAAAGGCACAGGCTGCTGTAACGACGCCGAAGTCTTCGATAAAGCCGGTATTTCCGTGCTGTCGGTTGAAGCCACCAACTGGAATCTGGGGAAAAAAGACGGCTATCAGCAGCGTGCGAAAACGCCTTCATTTCCGGCCGGAAACAGTTGGCACGATGTGCGTCTGGATAACCAACAGCACATCGACAAGGCGCTACCAGGAAGAATTGAACACCGCAGTCGCGATGTCGTGCGCATCATGTTGCCACTGGTAAAAGAACTGGCGAAAGCCGGTAAAGCCTGATGTGTCGCCCGGTGGCGGCTACGCCTTACCGGGCCTACAGAGCTGCACTTGCCGGATGGCGGCATAAATGCCTTATCCGGCCTACCAGACAGTGTCTGTAGGCCTGATAAGCGCAGCGCCATCAGGCAACAATCACCCTTCGTGCAGCCCGCACTCGCGCTTCAGCCCGAAGAATCGCGTCTCTTCTTCCGCCATGCCGGGCTCCCATTTACGGGTGGTGTGGGTATCGCCAACCGACAGATAGCCCTGATCCCATAGCGGATGGTATTTCAGACCGTGTTTTTGCAGATACTGGTACACCGTCCGGTTATCCCAGTCGATGATGGGCAGCACTTTAAAAACGCCGCGCTGAATCGCCAGCACAGGCAGATGCGCCCGGCTCCCGGATTGTTCGCGGCGCAGGCCAGCAAACCACGTTTGCGCGTTAAGCTCTTTTAACGCCCGGTTCATCGGCTCGACTTTGTTGATGTCATTGTATTTCTCAATGCCCTCAACGCCTTGCTCCCACAGTTTACCGTAGCGGGCTTCCTGCCAGGCCGCGCTTTCCGTCGCACGATAGACTTTCAGGTTCAGGTTCAGCTTTTCCGTCAGCTCATCAATAAACTGGTAGGTTTCCGGGAACAGATAGCCGGTATCGGTCAGGATAACCGGAATATCCGGGCGAATCTGGTTAACCAGATGCAGGCTGACCGCCGCCTGAATACCAAAGCTCGACGAGAGCACGTATTCACCGGGTAGATTCTCCAGCGCCCACGCCACGCGTCCTTCAGCATCCAACTTTTCCAGCTGCGCGTTGGTTTCAGCCAGCGCCATGACGCGCTCGACTTTCGGCAATTCATTCAGGGCGTTTAGATCGAGTACGGACATAAGTTCCTCACTGTTTGCCTTGCCTGATGGCGCTACGCTTATCAGGCCTACCGTCTACGTAGGCCGGATAAGGCATTTATGCCGCCATCCGGCGATGCACGTTATTCCCAGAAATCCCGGGCGGGATCGAGCACCGGGCGAATGATGCCCGCACGCACCGTAAAGTCGCCGAAGCCTTCACCCGCTTCGCGCTCTTTCACCCAGCGCCCAATCAGTTCATCCAGCGACGCCAGAATTTCCGGCTCGGTAATGTTCTCTTTGAACATACGCGGGATACGCGTTCCGATGCGATTGCCGCCCAGATGCAGGTTATAACGACCTGGCGCTTTCCCCACCAGACCGACTTCCGCCAGCATGGCGCGTCCGCAGCCATTTGGGCAGCCCGTCACGCGCAGCACGATGTGCTCATCGCTCACGCCGTGGTGGGTCATCAACGCGTCCACTTTATCGACAAAGGTCGGCAGGAAACGCTCCGCTTCCGCCATCGCCAGCGGGCAGGTCGGGAACGATACGCAGGCCATCGAGTTTTCACGCTGCGATGTGACTGCATTCATCAGGCCGTGGTTGCGCGCCAGTTTTTCAATCTTCACTTTCTGGCTTTCCGGCACGCCGGCAATGATCAGGTTCTGGTTGGCGGTAATACGGAATTCACCCTTATGGATCTTCGCGATCTCCAGCAGACCGGTTTTCAGCGGGCGCCCCGGATAATCCAGAATACGGCCATTCTCAATAAACAGCGTCAGGTGCCATTTGTTGTCGATGCCTTTCACCCAACCGATGCGATCGCCGCGCCCGGTAAATTCATACGGGCGGATCGGTTCAAATTTGATGCCTGCACGACGCTCGACTTCCGCCTTGAACGTCTCGACCCCAACACGCTCCAGAGTGTATTTGGTTTTGGCGTTTTTACGATCGGTGCGATTACCCCAGTCACGCTGAGTCGTCACCACCGCTTCCGCCACCGCCAGAGTATGCTCCAGCGGCAGATAGCCGAACTCGCTCGCGGTGCGGGCATACGTTTTCTTGTTCCCGTGCTCAATAGAAAGCCCGCCGCCGACCAGCAGGTTAAAGCCCACCAGCTTGCCATTTTCCGCCACGGCGACAAAGTTCATGTCGTTGGCGTGCAGATCGATGTCGTTCTGCGGCGGGATCACCACGGTCGTTTTGAACTTACGCGGCAGATAGGTCTGGCCGAGGATCGGCTCCTCATCCGTTGTGGCGACCTTTTCCTGATCAAGCCAGATCTCCGCATAGGCGCGGGTGCGCGGCAGCAAATGCTCGGAGATCTTTTTCGCCCACTCATAGGCTTCGGCATGCAGCTCAGACTCATATGGGTTAGAGGTGCACAGCACGTTACGGTTCATGTCGTTGGCGGTCGCCAGCGCGTCCAGCCCAACGGAGTGCAGCATCTGATGTACCGGCTTCACGTTCTTTTTCAGAATGCCGTGGAACTGGAAGGTCTGACGGTTAGTCAGGCGAATGCTGCCGTAAATCGTATTTTCAGCGGCGAATTTATCGATCGCCTGCCACTGACTGGTGGTGATAACCCCACCCGGCAGACGGCAACGCAGCAGCATCGCATGACGCGGCTCCAGCTTCTGCTCGGCGCGCTCGGCGCGAATGTCGCGGTCATCCTGCTGGTACATACCGTGAAAACGGATCAGCAGAAAGTTGTCGCCTTTAAAACCGCCGGTCAGGCCGTCATTCAAATCTTCAGCAATGGTGCCGCGCAGGTAGTTGCTCTCAAGCTTCATGCGCTCGGCATCTGCCAGTTTACCTTCGACCACCAGTGGGCCTGGATGTTTTTCGCTCATTAGTAGACATCTCGCTGATAACGGCGCTCAACGCGCAGCTCACTTAAAAATTCATCCGCCGCCTCGGCATCCATACCGCCGAATTCGGCAATCACTTCCAGCAGTGCCTGCTCAACGTCTTTCGCCATGCGATTGGCGTCGCCGCAGACATAAATGTGCGCGCCGTCATTAATCCAGCGCCACAGCTCTGCGCCCTGTTCGCGCAGTTTGTCTTGTACGTATATTTTTTCTTTTTGATCGCGGGACCAGGCCAGATCGATGCGGCTCAGGACGCCCTCTTTGACGTAGCGCTGCCATTCCACCTGGTAGAGAAAATCTTCGGTAAAGTGCGGGTTGCCAAAGAACAACCAGTTTTTACCCGGCGCTTCATCTGCCGCACGCTGCTGCATAAAGGCGCGGAAAGGGGCGATCCCGGTGCCTGGACCTATCATGATCACCGGTGTTTCCGGGTTGGCCGGCAGACGGAAATTATCGTTGTGTTCGATAAATACGCGCACTTCACCCTCTTCTTCCACGCGGTCGGCCAGGAAGCTTGATGCCCCGCCCGCCCGCGCCCGGCCTTCTATTTCATAACGCACGGCGCCTACGGTGATATGCACTTCACTCTCGACTTCCGCCTGGGAAGAGGCTATCGAGTAAAGACGCGGCGTCAGCGGGCGCAGCAGCCCCACCAGCGCATCAGCATCCAGCTGAGCCGGAGAGAAACGCAGCATATCAACGACAGGCGTCGTCGCGGCGTAATGCTGCAACTGGGCTTTATCACCCACCAGCGGCAACAGCGATTCGCTGCGGGTCAGCGTGGCGTAGTTTTCCACGATATTGGCGGTGTTCACCGTCAGCTCAAAATGCCACTGCAAGGCTTCGGCAAGCGGCAGCACCTTACCGTTAACGGTAACCGGCTCCGTGCCTTTCAGCCAGACCAGTTCGACGATCTCTTTGACCAGTTCAGGATCGTTCTGATACCAGACGCCCAGGGCATCGCCCGGCTGATAACGCAGGCCGGAATCGCCCAGATCGATTTCGATATGGCGCACATCTTTTTCCGAGTCGCGGCCGGTGATTTTCTGATTGACGGCGAGCGAGGCGCTCAGCGGCGCTTCTTTGGTATAAGGGCTGGAATGCACGTCATTCACGGCCCCCGTTGCCGCGACAGCGACCTGCGCTGCCGATGCGCTCGGCGCGCGCGCTTTCAGTACGTCAACAACGCGAGCCCGCCATTCTTGTGCCGCCGCCTGATATTCCACATCCGCATCGACGCGATCGAGCAGACGCTCCCCCCCCAGTTCCGCCAGCTTGCTGTCGAAATCTTTACCCGCCTGGCAGAAAAATTCATAGGAGGTATCACCGAGGCCAAAGACGGCGAAGGCGGTGTTGTCGAGCTTCGGCGCTTTTTTAGAGAACAGAAACTTACGCAGCGCAACGGCTTCTTCCGGCGGCTCGCCTTCGCCCTGCGTGGACGCGACCACAACCAGCAGCTTTTCATTGGCGATCTGTTTGAATTTGTAGTCGCCCGCATTAACCAGCGTGACGCTCAGTTTCGCCGCCAGCAGGTCATCGCGCAGGGCTTCCGCCACGCGCCGCGCATTGCCGGTTTGCGATGCAGAAATAAGCGTAATACCCGGCATTTCAGCGACAGGCGCTGGCGTGGCGGCGAGCGTGCCCGGCTGCTGGTTCAGCATTCCCCAGAAATAGCCGGAAACCCAGGCAAGCTGGGTGGGAGAAAGATCGGTTGTGGCCGCCTGAAGGCGTGCCAGCTGCTCCGGGTTTAGCGGAAGCAAAGCGGATGGTGGGGCCTGTGTTGTCATGCGTCGTTATGTTCCAGTAGCAAAGCGGAATTTATGCAAAAAGACCAAACTAGCGATAAGGTTAACGGCGGGGATAATAACAATTAAAGAAGGGATGGAAATAACAAATAACCAAATGGACTAACCTGTTTTAGTTATAGTTATTAACAACAAAAGCGATTAAACAACCTATTGAAATAGAAAGAAATAATTCACAATTCTTGTGTGAATCTCATTATCCGCGCGTCAACGCCGTTTTAGTTAATGATAAAAAATGTGCTTTCCGGTACCCTACGGCGGTTTTTGTATTCTTGAGAGTTAATCATCCATGTCCACCACCTTGTTTAAAGATTTCACCTTTGAAGCCGCTCACCGCCTGCCCCACGTACCGGAAGGGCATAAATGTGGCCGCCTGCATGGTCATTCATTTATGGTGCGCCTTGAAATTACCGGTGACGTCGATCCGCATACCGGTTGGATCATGGATTTCGCCGAACTGAAAGCCGCGTTCAAACCGACGTACGATCGTCTGGATCATTATTATCTGAACGATATTCCAGGTCTGGAAAATCCAACCAGCGAAGTGCTGGCAAAATGGATTTGGGATCAGGTTAAACCTGCCGTACCGCTGCTGAGCGCAGTAATGGTGAAAGAGACCTGCACAGCAGGCTGCGTGTATCGCGGCGAGTGATTTTTTTGTTTGTGTCGCGGGTCAATTTTCCTTAAATAACGTTATGTTAGGGTTGTGTTCTCAGGATTTCTGGAGCACAACATGGCTGACGATTTCGATATCATCATCATTGGTGCAGGGATAGCGGGCACCGCTTGTGCTTTACGCTGTGCGCGGGCTGGACTCTCAGTCCTGCTGCTTGAACGCGGTGAGTTTCCCGGCAGCAAAAATCTTTCCGGCGGTCGTTTATATTGTCATGCGCTCGCCGAGCTTCTTCCCGACGTTCACCAGTCCGCCCCCCTTGAACGCCGTATCACTCAGGAAAACCTCACGCTATTAACCCGTGATGGCGCAACAACCTGGTCCAGCCTGCAACCAGACGGTGACTCATGGAGTCTGCTGCGCGCCCGCTTCGATCCCTGGTTTGTCGCTCAGGCCGAGGCCGCAGGGGTACAGTGCGTTAACGGCGTTACGGTTGAAGCGCTCCATATTGAAGATGGCCGAGTCTGCGGCGTCATGTGCGAAGATGAAACGCTGCGCGCCCGTTATGTCGTGCTGGCAGAAGGAGCAAACAGCGTGCTGGCGGAACGGTATGGATTCCTGCCTCGCCCCGCCGCGACATCAATGGCGCTGGGGATCAAGGAGGTGCTGGCGCTGGATAAACAGACGCTTGAAGAGCGCTTCCGATTGTCCGGGGCGGAAGGTGCCGCCATGTTGTTTAGCGGAGAAATTTGCGGCGATCTCCCCGGCGGCGCGTTTCTTTATACCAACCAGGAGACGCTCTCTTTAGGCGTCGTGTGTCCACTCTCTTCTGTTGCACAGAGCGACATTCCGACAGTCGAAATGCTGGAACGGCTCAAAGCGCATCCGGCGCTGCGTCCTTTGCTCAGAGGCAGCGAAACGCTGGAGTACGGCGCGCATCTGGTGCCGGAGGGCGGCTTACACAGCATGCCCGTCCAGTACGCAGGCGAAGGCTGGCTGCTGACAGGCGATGCGTTGCGCAGCTGCGTCAATACCGGCTTCTCCGTACGCGGTATGGATATGGCGCTCATCGGCGCTCAGGCGGCCGCGCAAACCCTGATTAACGCCTGCCAGAAACATGCGCCGCAAAATCTGTTCCCGGCCTATCATCAGGACATCCGGCACAGTCTGCTGTGGGAGGTTTTGCAACGCTATCGGGATGTTCCCGCGCTGTTGCAGCGCCCGGGATGGTATCGTCAATGGCCTGCATTAATGCAGGATATTTCTCACGAGCTCTGGCATCAGGGGCATCATCCCGTGCCGCCGCTGCGCCAGATCGTCTGGCGTCATTTTCGCCGTCACGGCCTGCGCCATCTGGCAGGCGATATTATCAGGAGCTTACGATGTCTGTAGCCCGCAACATCTGGCGCCCCGCCGAAATTTCCCATATCGTTACGGCTGCCGCTGTCGACAGCAAAACGGCAGAACGGCTGATCACGTCCTGCCCCGCCGGACTCTTTTCCCGCACGCCGGAAGGGGGCCTACAAGTCGACTTTCGCGGCTGCCTGGAGTGCGGCGCCTGTCGACTACTGTGTGATGAAAAAACGCTGCAACAGTGGCGCTACCCGGCATCTGGGTTTGGCATCACTTACCGATTTGGCTAATTTGATACTCTAAATAATTCGAGTTGCGAGGAAAGCCAACGCACCAGCAAATTGAAGTATGACGAGTATATAAGGATAATCTATGCCCCTGTTACACCTGCTCCGCCAGAATCCGGTGATTGCCGCCGTTAAAGATAACGCCAGCCTACAGTTAGCCATTGATTCCGAATGTCAGTTCATCTCCGTGCTGTACGGTAACATTTGCACCATCAGCGCGATTGTGAAGAAAATAAAAAATGCGGGTAAATATGCGTTTATCCACGTTGATCTGCTGGAGGGGGCGTCAAATAAAGAGGTCGTGATCCAGTTTTTAAAATTGGTCACCGAAGCGGATGGCATCATCAGCACGAAAGCGGCAATGCTGAAAGCCGCCAGAGCGGAAGGTTTTTTCTGTATTCACCGTCTGTTTATCGTTGATTCCATTTCATTTCACAATATTGATAAGCAGGTCGCGCAGTCAAACCCGGACTGTATTGAGATCCTGCCGGGCTGTATGCCGAAAGTGTTGGGCTGGGTGACAGAGAAGATACGCCAGCCGCTGATTGCCGGGGGGCTGGTATGCGATGAAGAAGACGCCCGCAATGCGATGAAAGCCGGTGTGGCGGCGCTTTCCACCACCAATACCGACGTCT
Source organism: Citrobacter sp. CK202 (assembly GCF_030333225.1). Lineage (NCBI taxonomy): Bacteria > Pseudomonadati > Pseudomonadota > Gammaproteobacteria > Enterobacterales > Enterobacteriaceae > Citrobacter > Citrobacter sp. CK202. The sequence goes on along the minus strand of NZ_JAOWGI010000029.1, from coordinate 554,931 downwards.
GGACGTTAGCGAAACACCTTAATTAAGCCGGGCAACGCCGGATGGCGACGATAAATCGTCTTATCCGGCCTACACGTAGGCCTGATAAGCATAGTGCCATCAGGCATTTTGTAGCCTACACGTAGGCCTGATAAGCGTAGCGCCATCAGGCATTTTTGCAGCGGACCAACTCTTCCAGCACCGGTAGCCAGTCATCGACAATCCCGACATCCGCCTGCGCAAAAACCGGCGCGCTGGCATCGTGGTTTATCGCCACAACAAAACGGCTCTGGCGTACTCCGGCCATCAACGCCGCCGCCCCTGACGCGCCAGCCACGATACAGACATCCGGCGACAGCAGATGCCCCGATATTCCAGTCACGCGATCGGCATCAAAACCGCCGTTCATCACCCGCGCACGGCTGTACCCTACCTCAGCATCAAGCGCCTGACCAAGCGCGGTAATCTTATCTGCATCCGCTTCACTTCCCCCTTGCCCAACCACCAGTACGCGCCCGGCACGTAACAAAGGATGGGTAGCGACGCTATTTACGCTTTCCACCTTATCCAGCCAGTCGGGGGGCGCCGTGGGGGTAATCAGATATTCCGTCATCACAGGCAAGGAATGACCAGAAGTGCTCACCTCCGGCTGTCGCGCCAGCGACAGGCACAAAGGGCGCGCGGTAATTTGCAACGTTGCCGTCAGCGCATTCCCCCAATGGGATTTTTTCACCAGGCCTTGTCGCACATCCACAGCCTGAACCTGACAGAGGCTGCCGCCATGCAGACGCCAGGCGAGTCGCGTCGCCAGTTCATCGCCCGGACTACCTGCCGGAAAGATCAGCATATCAACAGGTGTCCGCAGCCATTGCGCCGCCAGCGCATCCAGCACCTGCTCTGCAACATCCGGCACGGGATCGATAATCCAGCGCTCCAGTTCTGCGGTGCAAAGCGCATTCTCTGCGATCCAGCTCGCCATCGCCGCACACTCATGCGAGTCAGTAATGATAGCAATTTTCATGACGGCATCCTCTGGCGCAAATAATCCGCCCATAGCCTCCGGGCTTTTTCCTGTGCCGTCGCGCCGCTGATAATCGTTGCATGCCGCCGCTGTTCCGGTCTCTCCAGACGCAGGCACTGAACCGCTGGTGTTGTCTCAACCACAACGCTCCGACGCACGACGTCTGCTTTCGCCGCCGCCAGACGCTGGCGCATCCCCGGTACGGGAAGCGCCACTTCACCACACTGCCTGACGGCGATGACGGCCGGGAACCGTACCCGACAACGCCGAAGCCCGGTCATCGTTCGCTGCTCAACCACAATAAAAGGAGGCTCAAGCGTAAAACGCTCCACCTGGGTAAAACAGGGCCACGCCAGCATTTCAGCAACCAGAAATGGCGTCTGACTGTTCTGACCCTCGCTACTCTGACAGCCCGTTATAATCAGATCCGCACCGTGATTACGCTGCCAGTCGGCAATGTTCCTGGCGACAAATTCGGGAGCAAACCGCAGGTCTGCCGTCGTCTCCAGCAACACCGGCGTCTCAAAACCCAGCGCGACAAAATAACGTAACCAGTGGAGCGCCCGCTCATCGCCGATGCTTAACGCAGTCAACGTCATCTCACAGCCCCCATTGCGCTGAGCCAGCAGCAACGCTGCCGCCGCCTGTTCATCCGCACCTGGGGAGCAACGCAGCAAGGAGACATCCGGGCCGTGGGTATCCGCCGTCGCCGCCTGCCAGTCTTTCTCCGCCAACATACCGGGATCGGGCTCTGCCTTAAACGCTAACAGAATGTTCATTCACACCTCCCTGTCTTTTGTCCACACTCCCGGCAGCCACCAGCGGCAGCGCCTTGGTTTCCGGCGCCCACAGCCAGGTCACCACAAATCCGATGACTAATACCCCAGCCAGCAGTAATAGCGTAACCTGCATTCCCCACTGCGCCAGCGTCCAGGGCAACAAACTGGTGCTGATCGCCGCCCCTAATCGGCTCATTGCCGTGGCAAACCCGACGCCCAGGGAACGAATATCCGTCGGGAAGCTTTCCGCAGGCAGAACCCCCACCAGATTGCTGACGGCAGAAATGGTGGTACTGAACAACACAAACAGCAACAGCGTCAGGCTGCTTCCCGCCGGTAAACAAGCCATGACGACAAGCGTCGCGGCGAGCAGCATAAAACTGCCGAGCAGAAATTGGCGGTGCGCCAACAGGTGTGTTAACAACAGCCCCAGCAGCGCGCCAACAATCAGCAGCGCGTTAAGCATCAGGCTGGCGGTTAGCGCATTTTCAAGACCGATCGTTTGTGCAATGGTGGGAAGCCAGGTGTAAATCACAAACCACGGGATCACCAGGCAGACAAAGAACACGCTGTTAAACGCGGTTCTTCGCCAGTAATGCGTTGAAAATAGCGTTTTGATATGTCTGCTCGTCGGCGCCGCCACCTCATCGCCGAGCAGCACATGCGTGCCAAAATAGCGGTGCACAATCGCATACGCTTCTGTTATCCGCCCCTGACGCATCAGCCAGCGAGGCGACTCCGGCGTTCCCCAGCGTAAGAACGTAATGCACAGCGCGGGTAATGATGCCGATGCCAGCAGCCAGCGCCAGGCATCCGGCGTTTCCTGAATAAAATGATGCCCCACCAGGCTCGCCAGAACATAGCCGATAGTCCACACCACACTGAATGCGCCCAGTAATATTCCCCGATGGCGACGCGGCGCAAATTCAGCCAGCAATGTATGACCAACCGAGTAGTCACCGCCAAGGCCGATACCAATCAGAATGCGCAAGCCAATAAGCTGTTCCGGCGTTGTGGCAAAAAACTGTAGGAAAGAGGCGATGGTTATCAGCATAAAGCTGAAGGTAAAAATTTTCTGACGCCCGATATAATCAGATACCCATCCCAGGATCAGGCTACCGAGAAAAAGTCCAACCAGCGCCGAGCCGCCAATCATCCCTTCCATAAAAGGCGTCAGTTGCATGGCGGGGGTCAGTTGGATCATGGCATAGCCGACGACGCCTAATACATAGCCATCGGTCAAATGCGCGCCGAATGTCAGCGCAGCAATGCGGCAATGAAAACCATTCAGCGGTAAATCATCCATTCGCACCGGTGAAGTGTTCATCGTAGCCCCTTCATTGTCCGGTAAAGTCGCGGCTTCCCGGTTGAGAAGCCGTTTATACGCTTCGCCCTTTAAGCTGCCTGATGCAGCTTAAAGGATTTTGCGTATAACTCTCTATTTTTCAATCGGGTAGATCGTGCCTGTATTCATAATACCGTTTGGATCAAACTGGCGCTTGAGACCTTCCAGCAGCGGCCAGGCGCTACCGTGTTCCAGCTTGCTCCAGTGAACGCGGTGCTTACCAATGCCGTGGTGATGCACCATTGAGCCGCCAAGACGGATCGTCTCTTCGCAGATGATCTTGTTGAGCGGGTTATGGTATTTATCAATCTCCTCTTCCGGCTTGCAGTCCACCACGTTGTAGTCATACACAAAATACATGTTGGTGCCGTTGATATAGCTGTGAGAAGAGTGGCCGCCCAGCATGGTGATATCGTCCGCATGCGGGAACTCGGTACGGATACGGTTGATCACGCTTTCGTAGATTTGATGGATGCAGCTCCAGCAACCGGATACTTCCGTCGTGAAGCCCATATTGCCGGTTTTCAGGATCTGTACGCGTTCGGCAGCCACTTTTTCCGGCCCCCAGTTCAGATGGTTGAACCAGTTTTCGATAAGTTTGCTGTCCACCCGCTGGCACTGCGGGTAGCGCGCCACGATCTCCGCAATCCCTTCTCCGGTGGCTTGCGCCAGTCGCGGATTGCCTTCAGCCATAAAAATCAGCACACATTTGCCGTCGGCAAAATGCGTGAAGTGCTGGGTTCCATCTTCGGCGTCGTACAGGCGCGCAATGGAGGGGCGATAGCCTTCCACCATGACTTCACGCAGGATGTCGAAACCGGTTTTCATGTCGTCCAGCACATAGCCGTAGTAGAGGTTGTTTTCAGGCGTGAACTTAAAGATTTTCACTGTGACTTCAGTGATGTAGCACAGCGCGCCTTCGTTCCCAATGATGATATGGCGGATATCCGGCCCGGCCGCCCGGCGAGGCACGTTTTTGATGCGGGTAATGGTGCCGTCCGCCAGTACGGCTTCCAGCCCCACCACCATATCTTCAATCGCGCCGTACAGCGTGGAGAACTGGCCGATACTGCGAGTGGCGACCAGACCGCCCATCTGCGCCAGCGGCTTAGACTGCGGCGAGTGTCCGGTGGTATAGCCTTTTTCACGCAGCGCGTTTTCCAGAATCTCAAGCGGTACGCCACATTGCGCGGTTGCCTGCATGTTTTCGATATCAATACTCAGGATTTGATTCATCCCTGCGCCGTCCAGCACCACAGAATCTTTGACGACGGTTTCCAGACCGCCTTCCGTCGCAGACGCGCCGGTACGCGGCACGCCATTGATTTTATGCTGATTCATGAATGCCAGAACGCGAGAGACCTGCTCCGTCGAACCGAGCTTAACCACGGCCGCCGGAATGGGCAGCGTGTAAACGCCGTGAATATCCGCATATTTGCGAAAACGGTCAATACTGTTTTTCTTTAATACGGTTTCATCCGTAATAACACGCCCGGAACCCACAATTTCTTTTAACTGGTCAACAATCGCTTCACGGGATAATGACATAATAAATCCTTCCTGATAGTCAATGCAGAATAAAATAAAAACCAGAAACCACCGATATTAAAATTAACGCACCAGATAACCGCCATCGACAACCAAAAGATGACCATTAACATAATTTGATGCCTGACTGGCGAGGAATATCGCCGCCCCCATAAGATCCTGAGTATCACCCCAACGATTGGCCGGAATATGATCCAGTACACGCTGATTAGTTTCCGGGTTACTGCGGGTTGCCAGCGTAATATCAGTGGCATAATAACCCGGCGCAATACCGTTAACCTGAATATTATATTGCCCAAGTTCATCGCAATATGCTTTGGTAAAACCAGCAAGCGCATGCTTGGTTGCTGAATAAGCCGGAGACCACTGCCCGCCAAGATAAGAGAACAAAGAGCAGATATTAATAATTTTCCCGCTATTTTGTGGGATCATAATTTTTGCCGCTTCATAGCTCAGCTCAAACGCCGCGGTCAGGTTGACATCAATCATCGGGTCCCAGTCCGCGCGGCCAAAGTCCAGAACCTTATTCAGCTTACAGATCCCGGCGTTGTTCACCAGAATATCTACCGTGCCAAAACGCTCGCAGCAGGCGGCAATAATCTTCTGCGGCGCGCCTTTCTCGGTGATGTCCACTTGCATGAACGCCACTTCAACACCTTGTGCTTCAATGAGTTCTTTCGTTTCACCGTTATCCTTTACGAAGCTGGGAATAAAAAGATTGGCTCCGGCTTTCGCCAGCGCCATTGCGAAAGCCTGACCCAGACCACTGTTCCCGCCCGTTACAATTGCCGTTTTCCCTTTCAGGGAGAAAAAATCCATTGAGAATGCATTGAGAGATTCGATCGACATAGTTGGCTCCAAATTCCTTCAGGCAAAAAAAAAGAAAGGTAACTTCCCCCGCGAGAGGGAAGTTACCTTTCTCATTATCTCTGGTAACTGGCGTAAATTTTTAGCACAACCTCCAGACATCTAATGTGATCGTAATCACAGATGAACCGTTCGCTTTGTAATTATGGTAAAAAACAAGAAGCGTGATTATTCTCACACTATAAGCTGCCCTTCCATGCTATTTCTAACGTAATTACTAGAGACCTGAGAAAAGTAATCCTCCTGAAAAGGCGGCTTACTTTTCTCTTTTTTTTGTCCATTACAAATGGGAATTCGATATGCAACACAACTCATATCGCCGCTGGATAACCCTCGCCATTATTAGTTTTAGCGGTGGCGTCAGTTTTGATCTGGCTTATTTACGCTATATATATCAAATTCCCATGGCAAAATTTATGGGATTTAGCAATACCGAAATAGGGCTAATAATGAGTACCTTTGGTGTTGCTGCTATTATTCTTTATGCGCCCAGCGGAATCATCGCCGATAAATTTTCCCATCGCAAAATGATTACCTCCGCAATGATTATTACCGGACTACTCGGTCTGGTCATGGCGACGTATCCACCGCTATGGGTCATGCTGTGCATTCAGGTCGCGTTCGCGATTACGACAATCCTGATGCTGTGGTCCGTATCCATTAAAGCCGCGTCGCTGCTTGGCGATCACAGTGAACAAGGCAAAATTATGGGCTGGATGGAAGGGCTGCGCGGCGTCGGCGTGATGTCGCTGGCAGTGTTTACCATGTGGGTCTTTTCTCGCTTCGCGCCGGATGACAGCAACAGCCTGAAAACGGTGATTCTGATTTACAGCGTGGTCTATATCCTGCTGGGCATCCTGTGCTGGTTCTTCGTCAGCGATGGTCATCATCACAGCAGCGCGGTGAAAGAAGAGAAAAAATCATTCCAGCTCAGCGATATTCTGGCCGTGTTACGCATCAGCACCACCTGGTATTGCAGCATGGTCATCTTCGGCGTCTTTACGATCTATGCCATCCTCAGCTACTCCACCAACTACCTGACCGAAATGTATGGCATGTCGCTGGTCGCCGCGAGTTACATGGGCATTGTGATCAACAAAATTTTCCGCGCTATCTGCGGCCCGCTGGGCGGCATCATTACCACTTACAGCAAAATTAAATCGCCGACGCGTGTCATTCAGCTTCTCTCCATTGTCGGAGCCGTCGCGCTTATTGCGCTGCTGGTCACCAACTCAAATCCGCAGTCTGTCGTGATGGGGATCGGCCTGATTCTGCTGTTGGGCTTCACCTGCTACGCCTCACGCGGGCTTTACTGGGCCTGCCCTGGTGAAGCCAGAACGCCGTCTTACATCATGGGAACGACGGTAGGTATCTGCTCGGTTATCGGTTTTCTGCCCGACGTTTTTGTTTATCCGATCGTAGGCCACTGGCAGGACACGCTCCCGGCAGCGGAAGCCTATCGCAACATGTGGCTGATGGGACTGGCGGCGCTGTGTATGGTGATTCTGTTTACCTTTTTGCTCTTTCGCAAAATTCGTACCGCTAACGCCACACCGGAAAAGATGACATCGCTGGCCGCAGAAGCCTCCGGCGAGTGAAGAGAGAAAATTAAGGAGAATGACAATGTCGACGAAATACATCATTGGAATTGATGGCGGAAGTCAGAGTACGAAGGTCGTGATGTACGATCTCGAAGGGAATGTGGTGTGCGAAGGGAAAGGATTGTTACAGCCCATGTATACACCCGATGCCAATACGGCAGAACATCCTGATGATGATTTATGGACGTCTTTATGCTCCGCAGGGCAAGACCTGATGAGTCAGTTTTCGGGTGACAGAAAAGACATTGCTGGAATCGGTCTGGGTTCCATCCGTTGCTGTCGCGCATTATTAAAAGCCGACGGCATGCCCGCAGCTCCGCTGATTAGCTGGCAGGACGCGCGCGTAACCCGTCCCTACGAGCATACCAACTCCGATGTGGCTTATGTCACCTCATTTTCAGGTTATCTGTCGCATCGCTTAACCGGTGAGTTTAAAGACAATATCGCCAACTATTTTGGGCAGTGGCCGGTGGATTACAAAACCTGGGCGTGGAGCGATGACGATGCGGTGATGAAGAAGTTCAACATTCCGCGCAGGATGCTGTTTGACGTCCAGATGCCGGGAAGCGTGCTCGGTCATCTGACTGAAGCCGCCGCCCTGGCAACAGGTTTCCCTGTTGGCTTACCCGTGGTCTGCACCACCAGCGACAAACCGGTGGAAGCACTGGGCGCAGGATTGCTGGACGATGAAACCGCAGTTATCTCATTAGGCACTTATATCGCCCTGATGATGAACGGCAAAGCGCTCCCCAAAGATCCGGTCGCTTACTGGCCGATTATGTCTTCTATTCCCGAAACCCTGCTCTATGAAGGCTACGGTATTCGTAAAGGCATGTGGACGGTCAGTTGGCTGCGGGATATGTTGGGCGAATCACTGATTCAGGACGCCAAAGCACAGGGGCTGTCGCCGGAAGATTTACTCAATAAGAAAGCGGCCGGCGTACCTCCTGGCTGTAACGGTTTAATGACGGTTCTCGACTGGCTGACCAATCCCTGGGAACCGTTCAAGCGAGGAATCATGATCGGCTTTGATTCCAGCATGGATTACGCATGGATTTACCGTTCTATTCTGGAGAGCGTTGCGCTGACGCTGAAAAACAACTACGACAATATGTGCAATGAAATGAACCACTTTGCTAAACATGTGATCATCACCGGGGGTGGTTCGAATAGCGACCTGTTTATGCAAATCTTTGCCGATGTGTTCAATCTCCCCGCCAGACGCAATGTGATAAATGGCTGCGCGAGTCTGGGAGCGGCAATTAACACGGCCATAGGGCTTGGTCTGTACCCGAACTATGAGACCGCGGTTGAAAAAATGGTGCGGGTAAAAGATGTGTTTATGCCGATAGAGAGCAATGCCAGACGCTATGACGCACTGAATAAAGGGATTTTCCGCGACTTAACGCAATACACCGATGTGATTTTGAAAAAGTCGTATGAAGTGCTGCATGGCAATCTGGATAACGTCGATTCGATTCAAAGCTGGTCGAACGCGTAGCATTCCTTATCTCGCGTCTTATCCGGCCTGTAAATGAACGGGCGAACGTGCCGGATGGCGACGCGTTGCGTCTTATCCGGCCTACAAATGAGTATGACCGTAGGCCGGGCAAGCGAAGCGCCCCCGGCAAGCGCGCTAACGATTTTTTATCACGCAATATTCAGATATTTGTGCGTCTGCATTGATAAGCGCCAGTTACGCGCGATACAGGTTTCAATGCACAGACGCGTCGCGTCTTCTTTCTGGCTGATTGGCTGCAAGGCAATGATTCGCGGCTTATCGTCGCTCAGCGTCGCCAATAGCTCATCCAGCGCTTCAATATCACGGACGCGACCAACAGGGTGCTTGATTTCATTCGCACGCTCCAGCGCCTGCGACAGGACATCATAGCCACCGCGCATATTCACCTTCGGCGAGACCGTCACCCAGGTATTCGGCGTACAGCGCACCTCGTGGGTACCGCTGGTTTCAATCTGACAGCTGAATCCATTCTTCTCAAGTAAATCGGTCAATGGCATCAGGTCATGGATACAGGGCTCTCCGCCGGTGATCACGACATGACGCGCGGTATACCCCTGTCGGCTTATCACCGCCAGCAGGTCTTCACTACTTGCCGCGCCCCACTTGTCGCTCTCTTTGGTCTTCGCCAGGATGCTGTATAACGACACTTCCCGATCTTCAAGCTTATCCCAGGTGTGTTTGGTATCGCACCAGGCACAGCCAACCGGGCATCCCTGTAAACGGATAAAAATGGCGGGGACGCCGGTAAAGTAACCCTCACCTTGCAGGGTCTGGAACATCTCGTTAATCGGGTACTGCATAGCATTCTCTGTTAAGGGGATAATCAGTGATTATCGCAGAAAGCCTCGCTAAGGTCATGCACAGCAACTGCGCCAAACGCACGCCATAAAAAAACCCGCCGGAGCGGGTTTTTTACGTTAAGAGTGAAGAGCAGGATTACGCCTGACCTTTGATCTCTTTACGACCGTTGTACGGAGCTTTTTCGCCCAGCGCTTCTTCGATACGAATCAGCTGGTTGTATTTAGCAACACGGTCAGAACGGCTCATAGAACCGGTTTTGATCTGGCCTGCTGCGGTACCAACAGCCAGGTCAGCGATGGTCGCGTCTTCAGTTTCGCCAGAACGGTGAGAGATAACGGCAGTGTAGCCAGCGTCTTTCGCCATCTTGATAGCAGCCAGCGTTTCGGTCAGAGAACCGATCTGGTTGAATTTGATCAGGATGGAGTTAACGATGCCTTTGTCGATACCTTCTTTCAGGATCTTGGTGTTGGTTACGAACAGGTCGTCACCAACCAGCTGGATTTTGTCGCCCAGCACTTTGGTCTGGTATGCGAAACCGTCCCAGTCAGACTCGTCCAGACCGTCTTCGATAGAAACGATCGGGTACTGTTTGGTCAGGTCTTCCAGGAAGTGAGTGAATTCTTCAGAGGTGAATGCTTTGTTGCCTTCGCCAGCCAGAACGTATTTGCCGTCTTTGTAGAATTCAGATGCTGCGCAGTCCATCGCCAGAGTGATGTCTTTGCCCAGCTCGTAGCCAGCAGCTTTAACCGCTTCAGCGATAACAGCCAGTGCTTCAGCGTTGGAGCCCAGGTTCGGCGCATAGCCGCCTTCGTCACCAACAGCAGTGTTCATACCTTTAGCTTTCAGAACTTTAGCCAGGTTGTGGAACACTTCAGAACCCATACGCACTGCTTCTTTCAGGGTTTTAGCGCCAACCGGCTGAATCATGAATTCCTGGATATCAACGTTGTTGTCAGCGTGCTCGCCGCCGTTGATGATGTTCATCATCGGAACCGGCATGGAGTATTTGCCCGGGGTGCCGTTCAGTTCAGCGATGTGCTCGTACAGCGGCTGACCTTTAGAGGCCGCAGCGGCTTTGGCGTTAGCCAGAGACACAGCCAGGATCGCGTTCGCACCGAAGTTAGATTTGTTTTCAGTACCGTCCAGGTCGATCATGATTTTATCAATGCCAGCCTGATCTTTGGCGTCTTTGCCAAGGATTGCCTGAGCGATCGGGCCGTTAACCGCTGCAACAGCTTTGGTTACGCCTTTACCCAGGAAACGGGATTTGTCGCCATCGCGCAGTTCCAGCGCTTCGCGGGAACCCGTAGAAGCACCTGACGGAGCGGCTGCCATACCAACGAAACCACCTTCCAGGTGTACTTCGGCTTCAACAGTCGGGTTACCACGGGAGTCGATGATTTCACGACCGATGACTTTAACGATTTTGGACATTAGGTTTTCCTCAGTACAAGTTAAACTAAAACTCCAGACAAACAACGCGTACCTTTGGTACGCGTTGCCGTTCTAACTTTTTTTACTTCTTACTTCGCCTGACGCTTCTGATAGTCGCTGGCGGCTTTCACAAAGCCTGCAAACAGCGGATGCCCGTCACGCGGCGTTGAAGTAAATTCCGGGTGGAATTGACAGGCAACGAACCACGGATGGTTCGGCACTTCGATGATCTCGACCAACTGATCATCCCCGGAACGGCCCGCAATGCGCAGACCCGCAGCTTCAATTTGGTTCAACAACATGTTGTTGACTTCATAGCGGTGACGATGGCGCTCAGTGATTGTCGGCGTACCGTACATCTGGCGAACCAGGCTCTCATCGGAAAGCTGACACATCTGCGCGCCAAGACGCATGGTGCCACCCAGATCGCTCTTCTCAGTACGGACTTCAACGTTGCCGTTCTCGTCACGCCACTCGGTAATCAGCGCCACAACAGGGTACTTACAGTCTGGCACAAATTCCGTTGAGTTGGCGTTTTCCATACCCGCTACGTTGCGCGCAAATTCAATCAGCGCAACCTGCATACCCAGGCAAATACCCAGATAAGGAATATTGTTTTCACGCGCATAACGCGCCGTCGCGACCTTACCTTCAACGCCGCGGTAGCCGAAGCCGCCTGGGATCAGGATAGCGTCTAAATCTTTCAGAATTTCGACGCCGCGCGTTTCAACATCCTGCGAATCGATCAGCTTGATGTTGACGGTGACACGGTTCTTCAGGCCACCGTGTTTCAGCGCTTCAATCACCGACTTATAGGCATCCGGCAGTTCAATGTACTTGCCGACCATACCGATAGTCACTTCGCCCGCCGGGTTCGCTTCTTCGTAGATAACCTGTTCCCATTCGGCCAGGTTCGCTTCCGGGCAGTCTAAGCTGAATCGTTTACAAATATAATCGTCCAGACCCTGAGATTTCAACATGCCCGGAATTTTATAAATAGAATCGACGTCTTTCAGAGAAATAACGGCCTTTTCAGCAACGTTACAGAACAATGCAATCTTCGCACGCTCATTGGCCGGAACGGCGCGATCGGAACGGCAGATCAGAATATCCGGCTGGATACCGATGGAGAGCAGTTCTTTAACGGAGTGCTGCGTCGGTTTCGTTTTGACTTCGCCTGCCGCGGCCATGTACGGCACCAGCGTCAGGTGCATAAACAGCGCGTGCTCACGACCGATATCAACCGCCAGTTGACGAATCGCTTCCAGGAACGGCAGGGACTCGATATCACCGACAGTACCGCCGATTTCGACCAGCACCACGTCGTGGCCTTCGCCGCCTTCGATGATGCGCTCTTTAATCGCGTTGGTGATGTGCGGGATAACCTGTACGGTTGCGCCCAGATAGTCGCCACGGCGTTCTTTACGCAGAACGTCGGAGTAAATACGGCCCGTGGTGAAGTTGTTGCGGCGGCTCATCTTGGTGCGAATGAAGCGCTCATAGTGACCCAGGTCCAGATCGGTTTCGGCGCCGTCTTCAGTAACGAACACTTCCCCGTGTTGGATTGGACTCATAGTACCGGGATCGACGTTGATGTACGGATCCAGTTTCATGATGGTCACGTTGAGGCCACGGGCTTCAAGAATGGCTGCGAGGGAGGCTGCGGCAATGCCTTTACCCAGAGAGGATACGACCCCGCCGGTCACAAAAATATAGTTCGTTGTCATGCTGAACCTGAGAAGTTAGGTTTAAAAGACGATGGAATAACCAGGACGGGAAAGCAGTATACCCGAACATGGCGTACGCCACAAACTTTCATTATCCCCTCTCCTTCGTTCTTCAAGCCGCACCAGTGTTAGCTTCCTTCACTCCCCCCAGTCACATCGCATTTCTATGTTCCTGGGGATTCTTTCAGTCGCCGCCTTGTTGCGACTCGAATAACTCGAAGAGGCAGTATACAAGGTGTTTCATCAACATAACGGGAAGAGAAAATAGCCCCTTTGGGGTAAATGTTTTTGACGTAAATCAAGAGCTTGTTATTTAAAAAATCACACAAAACGCCCTTGACTGCCTAAATTCGTTAGAGATCAATTTCCTGGCGTTTTACCTGCTGCCAGACTTCTTCCATTGTTTCCAGATCAACTCCCGTCATTTCCAGGCCTCGCGCCGCAACAATCCGCTCAACTTCACGAAAACGCCGTTCGAACTTTTCATTGGCTTTTTGTAACGCGGTCTCTGCTTTTGTCCCTAAATGACGCGCCATATTGACGGTGGCAAAGAGCAGGTCGCCCATTTCCTCCTCCAGTTTAGCCTGGTCTACGACAGCCTGCCGCGCCTCGAACATGACCTCGTCGATCTCTTCATACACCTTATCGACAACCGGCCCTAACGTCGTCCAGTCAAAGCCGACGTTCGAACAGCGCTTCTGGATTTTTTGCGCGCGCATTAACGCCGGTAAGCTGCGGGGAATATCATCCAGCGCCGAATGCTGCGCTTTCTGCGCGCGCTCTTCGGTTTTGATTTGCTCCCAGCGGGCTAATACCTCGGTACTGTTGTGAGCGGCAACGTCCGCAAAGACATGCGGATGGCGGCGCTCCAGTTTATCGCTGATGGCAGCGCAAATATCATTAAAGTCAAAGCGCCCTTCTTCCTGCGCCATCTGCGCATAAAACACAACCTGAAACAGCAGATCGCCCAGCTCTCCGCGCAGGTCGTCAAAGTCCTCACGGGCAATGGCGTCGAGCACTTCATAGGTTTCTTCAAGGGTATACGGCGCAATGGTGGCAAACGTCTGCTCTTTGTCCCACGGGCAGCCGTTTTCCGGGTCGCGCAAGCGTTGCATGATGCCAAGCAGGCGATCGATTTGATTCATTGGAATATCCTGAAAATTGTCACCAACGTAGGCCGGATAAGGCGACAGCCGCCATCCGGCAACTGGCAATGCCTGATGGCAACGCTGACGCGTCTTATCAGGCCTACAAAGCGTATCCGGCCTGGAAAAATTAATTACCGTGCAAACGACGCGCGTCGATCACATCCGGCACCTGGTTGAGTTTACTGAGAACGCGCCCCAGCACTTGCAGGTTGTAAATTTCGATGGTCATATCGATGGTGGCGAGCTGCTGCCGGGTGTCGCTGCGGCTGGCCACCCCCAGCACGTTTACCTTCTCGTTAGCCAGAATGGTGGTGATATCCCGCAACAAGCCGCTGCGATCGTTGGCCTGAACGCGTACCACCAGCGAATATCCCGCAGAGTAGCTCTCGCCCCACACCGCATCCACGATACGTTCCGGTGCATGAGAACGCAGTTCCACAAGCTGTTCGCAGTCCGCCCGGTGTACGGAAATACCGCGCCCCTGGGTGATAAACCCGACAATCTCATCTCCTGGAATCGGCTGGCAGCAGCGCGCAATGTGGTGCATCAGGTTGCCGACCCCTTCCACCACCACGCGACCATCGTCTTTACGGCGATTCTGCGGGGCGTATGTTTTCTGCTGAAGCTGTTTCAGCGCGGCGGCATCCTGTTCGGCGGCGCTCGGCTTATTAAACTGCGATTGCAGGAAGTTCACCATCTGGTTAAGGCGAATATCCCCGCCGCCAATCGCCGCCAGCAGTTCCTCCAGCTCATTGAAGTTGTAGCGCGGCAGCAGGTGTTTTTCCGCCTCTTTCAGGCTGATGCCCAAATGCGCCAGTTCATCGTCGAGGATTTGCCGCCCGGCGAGAATGTTCTTGTCCCGATCCTGCTTGCGGAACCAGGCGTGGATTTTAGAACGGCCACGGCTGGTCGTCACATAGCCCAGGTTCGGGTTGAGCCAGTCCCGGCTAGGGTTTGGCTGTTTCTGGGTGATGATTTCAATCTGATCGCCCATCTGCAACTGATAGGTAAACGGCACGATACGCCCGCCGATTTTCGCCCCGATGCAGCGATGCCCCACATCGCTGTGGATATGGTAGGCAAAGTCAAGCGGCGTGGAGCCTGCGGGCAGATCCACCACATCGCCTTTTGGCGTAAAGACATACACCCGGTCGTCAAAGACCTGGCTGCGCACTTCATCCAGCATTTCGCCAGAATCCGCCATCTCTTCCTGCCAGGCGATCAGCTTACGCAGCCACGCAATTCTGTCTTCATGGCCCGTGCGTGCGCCCCCGGAGACCGCTCCCTCTTTGTACTTCCAGTGCGCCGCGACGCCCAGTTCGGCATCTTCGTGCATCTGTTTGGTACGAATCTGGATCTCAACGGTTTTACCGCCAGGGCCAAGCACCACCGTATGAATTGACTGGTAGCCATTAGGTTTCGGGTTGGCGACGTAATCATCGAACTCGTCCGGCAGATGGCGATAGTGCGTATGCACAATCCCCAGCGCGGCATAGCAGTCCTGCAAACGTTCAGCCACAATACGCACGGCGCGCACGTCAAACAGCTCATCAAACGCCAGATGCTTTTTCTGCATTTTGCGCCAGATGCTGTAGATGTGTTTCGGGCGGCCATAGACCTCCGCCTTCACACCTTCGGTTTTCATTTCAGAACGCAAATGCCCGACAAACTCTTCAATGTAATGCTCGCGGTCAATGCGGCGTTCGTGCAGCAGTTTGGCAATCCGCTTGTATTCCGCCGGGTGCAGATAGCGGAAGCAGTAATCTTCCAGCTCCCACTTCAGTTGCCCGATGCCCAGCCGGTTAGCCAGCGGAGCATAGATATTGGTGCACTCTTTCGCCGCCAGTACGCGTTCATCTTCCGGCGCGTCTTTAACCTCGCGCAGATGGGCGATACGTTCCGCCAACTTGATGACCACGCAGCGGAAGTCGTCCACCATCGCCAGCAGCATCCGACGAACGTTATCCACCTGCTCGGAGGAGACGGAATCGTTATGCGTCGCTTTCAGCTGACGAATCGCCGCCATATCGCGCACGCCGTGAATCAGATTGACGATCGATGTCCCCACGCTCTCGCGCAGGATATCTTCGCTGACGACATTGGCGTCAGCCAGGGGGAAGAGCAGCGCCGCCCGCAGCGTGTCGATATCCATACTTAACGTAGAGAGGATTTCCACCATCTCCACGCCACGCCACAGCAACAGTTCCGCATCGGGATGTCCTTGTGTCTGTTGCAGGCAATACGCCCAGGTTTCGGCTAAGCGTTCACACGACTGCTGGCTGGAGATACCCAGACTCGCGATCCATTTTTTCGGATCAAACTCACCAGCTTTATTAAGATGTGCACTTCTTACCGCAACCATTGTCCTCTCCTTAAGGGACCAGGCCTACCGAAGTCAGCAAGCCATGACTCATTACAAACACTCAAACAACACCATTGATTCCAGATGCCCAGTGTGTGGGAACATGTCGAGCATCGCCAGCCGCTGAATTTGGTATCCGGCATTCAACAAGGCGTCGCTATCCCGTGCCAGCGTAGCAGGATTACAGGATACATAAACAATACGAATTGGTTTTAACTTTATAATGTGTTTCATCACGCCTGCCGCCCCGGCACGAGCGGGATCGAGCAAAATTTTGTCAAAACCATTTTTCGCCCATTGCTGCTTCGTGACATCTTCTTCGAGATTTTCGTGAAAGAATGTCACATTCTGTAATCCGTTACGCCGCGCGTTTTCCCGGCCTTTTTCCACCAGCGCCGGAACGCCTTCAACGCCCACAACGCTGGCGGCGCGCGTCGCCAGCGGCAGAGTAAAATTCCCCATGCCGCAGAACAGATCCAGAACCCGGTCGTCAGGTTGAATATCCAGCCATTCCAGCGCCCGGGCGACCATTTTCTGGTTCACCCCTTCGTTGACCTGAATAAAGTCGCGCGGGCTGAAGGTTAAGCGTAGCCCGTTTGAATCATACCAGGGCGCCTCCCCGGTAAGCGGTTCAAGTATGTCGCTTTGAGGGGCCAGAAACAGAGACAGTCCCTCAGAATGCGAAAAGCGTTCCAGTTTTTCTCTGTCCGCCGCGCTCAAGGGCGCCGTATGACGCAGCACCATCAGGGTGCCATTCCCCGCCTGTACCAGCTCGACATGGCCAAAGTGGCGGTTTCCTTGCAAACTTTCCAGACACGCCCTGACGCGAGGCAGCAGCGCCTCAAGCTGGGGCACCAGAATGGGGCACTGCCTGACATCCACGATATCGCTGGAGCCCGCCTTGCGAAATCCCATCTGCAATTGCTGAGTTTTAGGCAGATAATTCAAGCTTAAACGCGCACGGCGCCGATAGCCCCACGGCGTATCGGCGATCACCTCGGCGACATCGCATTTCATTAAGCGCGACAGCGCGGCGCTTTTGCTGCGTTGTTGCAGCGCGACGCTGGCATGCTGCTGCTGGCAGCCGCCACAGACGCCAAAGTGCGGGCAGCGCGGCGTTTCCCGTTCCGGGCTATCATTCAGGCGACGCTTAACTTGCGCGCGGGCGAACTGTTTTTTATCTTCAGTAATGACGACGTCGCCCTTTTCCTGGGGCAGTAATCCCGGTATAAACAGCGCCTTTCCATTATGGCGAGCCACGCCCTGACCAAAAGGATCGAGGTCATTGACCGTAACGGTTATGATCTGACGCGTCGTCACGCGTCGTTTTGCAGAGTAGAATTGCGCCATCGACGAGATATTTCTCAATTTAACAGTGTGACCCTAATTGTCCCATAACGGAACTCCATGACCAACTACAGCCTGCGCGCACGCATGATGATTCTGATCCTGGCCCCGACCGTCCTCATTGGTTTACTGCTCAGTATCTTTTTCGTTGTGCATCGCTATAACGACTTGCAGCGTCAACTGGAAGATGCTGGCGCCAGCATTATCGAACCTCTTGCGGTCTCCAGCGAATATGGCATGAACCTGCAAAACCGCGAATCAATCGGGCAGCTCATCAGCGTTCTCCATCGCCGCCACTCCGACATCGTGCGCGCCATTTCCGTTTATGACGAGAATAACCGGCTGTTTGTCACATCCAATTTCCATCTCGATCCGTCAGAAATGCAGCTCGCCACCGGGGAGCCGTTTCCCCGCAGGCTGAGCGTGACCCGCCACGGGGACATTATGATCCTGCGAACGCCGATTATCTCCGAAAGGTATTCACCGGACGAATCCCCCGTAACAGACGCCAAAACGCCGAGAAATATGTTGGGATATGTGGCGCTTGAACTGGATCTCAAGTCCGTCCGCCTGCAACAGTACAAAGAGATTTTCATCTCCAGCGTGATGATGCTGTTCTGTATCGGCATTGCCTTAATTTTTGGCTGGCGTCTGATGCGCGACGTCACCGGCCCCATTCGTAATATGGTCAATACCGTTGACCGCATTCGTCGTGGGCAGCTCGACAGCCGCGTCGAGGGCTTTATGCTGGGCGAGCTGGATATGCTGAAAAACGGCATCAACTCAATGGCGATGTCGCTTGCCGCTTACCATGAAGAGATGCAGCATAATATCGATCAGGCCACTTCGGATCTGCGCGAAACGCTGGAACAGATGGAGATCCAGAACGTTGAGCTGGATCTGGCGAAGAAGCGAGCTCAGGAAGCGGCGCGTATTAAGTCTGAGTTTTTGGCCAACATGTCGCACGAACTGCGCACGCCGCTTAACGGCGTGATTGGCTTTACCCGTCTGACGCTAAAAACCGAACTTAATACAACCCAGCGCGATCACCTCAATACTATCGAACGTTCGGCCAACAACCTGCTGGCGATCATCAATGACGTGCTCGATTTTTCCAAGCTGGAAGCGGGCAAGCTGATTCTGGAAAGCATTCCCTTCCCGCTACGCAGCACGCTGGATGAAGTGGTGACGCTGCTGGCGCATTCATCCCATGACAAAGGGCTGGAGCTCACGTTAAACATCAAAAATGACGTACCGGATAACGTCATCGGCGACCCGCTGCGCCTACAGCAGGTCATTACCAATCTGGTCGGTAATGCCATTAAATTTACCGAAAGCGGCAATATCGACATTCTGGTTGAAAAGCGCGCGCTCAGTAATACCAAAGTACAGATTGAAATCCAGATCCGCGATACCGGCATCGGCATTCCCGAGCGCGACCAGTCGCGTCTGTTCCAGGCTTTCCGCCAGGCGGACGCCAGCATTTCACGCCGTCATGGCGGAACCGGTCTGGGGCTGGTGATTACGCAAAAACTGGTCAATGAGATGGGCGGCGATATCTCGTTCCACAGTCAGCCCAATCGCGGTTCCACTTTCTGGTTCCACATTAATCTCGATCTCAACCCGAATGTGATAAGCGACGCGCCGCCAACGCGCTGTCTGGTCGGAAAACGGCTGGCCTACGTCGAACCGAACGCCACCGCCGCGCAATGCACGCTGGATATGCTGAGCGACACGCCGCTGGAGGTGATCTACAGCCCGACGTTCTCAGCGTTGCCGCTGGATCACTACGATATCCTGCTCATCAGCGTTCCGGTGACCTTTAACGAACCGCTCACCATGCAGCAAGAACGGCTGGCAAAAGCCGCCGCCATGACGGACTTCCTGCTGCTGGCGCTGCCTTGCCATGCCCAGATTAACGCCGAAAAACTCAAGCAAGGCGGCGCGGCGGCCTGTCTGTTAAAACCGCTCACCTCAACGCGTTTACTGCCTGCGCTGACGGAATACTGCCATTTAAATCAGCATGTTGAACCGCTGCTGACGGATGAGAACAAAATCGCCATGACGGTAATGGCGGTCGACGATAACCCGGCCAACCTGAAGCTGATCGGCGCGCTGCTGGAGGACAAAGTCCAGCATGTGGAGCTTTGCGACAGCGGGCATCAGGCGGTGGAACGGGCCAAACAGATGCAGTTTGATTTGATCCTGATGGACATTCAGATGCCGGATATGGACGGTATCCGCGCCTGTGAGCTGATTCATCAGCTTCCGCATCAGCAGCAAACGCCGGTGATCGCCGTGACGGCACATGCGATGGCGGGTCAGAAAGAGAAGCTGCTGAGCGCGGGGATGAATGACTATCTGGCCAAGCCGATAGAAGAAGAAAAGCTGCACAGTCTGCTGTTACGCTATAAGCCGGGGGCCGTGGTAGCAACCCGATTACCCGCCGCTGAATCGACAGAGTTTATCGTCAACCCGAACGCAACGCTCGACTGGCAACTGGCGCTGCGCCAGGCGGCCGGAAAATCCGATCTGGCGCGGGATCTGCTGCAAATGCTCATCGACTTCCTGCCGGAAGTGCGTAACAAAATTGAAGAACAGCTGGTGGGAGAGGCGCCCGAAGGGCTGGTGGATCTCATCCACACGCTGCACGGCAGCTGCGGCTACAGCGGGGTGCCGCGCATGAAAAACTTGTGCCAGTTAATTGAGCAGCAGTTACGCAGCGGCACCAAAGAAGAGGAGCTTGAACCCGAGTTCCTGGAACTGCTTGATGAGATGGACAACGTCGCGCGCGAAGCAAAGAAAATATTAGGATGAGGGGATGCCGGATGGCGACGCTAGCGCGTCTTATCCGGCCTACAGGTGCGTGGCCGTAGGCCTGATAAGCGCAGCGTGACCGGCCTACAGGTGCGTGACCGTAGGCCTGATAAGCGCAACGTGACCGGCCTACAGGTGCGTGACCGTAGGCCTGATAAGCGCAGCGCCATCAGGCAGTTAACGTAAATGTTGCCCCACGTTAAGGGTGGCGGCGATATTGCGCGCAGCCATGCGCACATTTTCTGCGGCATTCTCCAGCGCCTCATCCAGCGTACAGATGGTATAAATCACGCTGAAAACAGCATCCAGCCCATGTTGGTGTACAACACCCACATCCGCCGTCAGGCTACCTGCAATGCCAATCACGGGCTTATTATGTCGTTTCGCGACCTTTGCCACGCCGACAGGCACTTTGCCGTGAATCGTTTGGCTGTCGATGCGCCCTTCTCCGGTAACAACCAGATCCGCATCAGCAACGCACTCTTCCAGATGCAAGGCATCGGTCACGATCTCAATGCCGCGCCGTAACTCCGCGCCGCAAAACGCATATAATGCGGCCCCCAGACCGCCCGCCGCGCCGCCGCCCGCCAGTTCGAATACGTTAATATCCAGATCGCGGGAAATCAGCCGGGCATAGTGCGTCAGCGCGTCGTCTAAGCGTTGAATCATCTCCGGCGTGGCGCCTTTTTGCGGACCAAATACCGCAGATGCCCCCTCTTTCCCGGTCAGCGGATTCGTGACATCGCAGGCGACTTCGATACGACACGCGGCAAGACGTTTATCAATACCGCTGATATCAATCTTTGAGAGCGCTTCCAGCGCCGCGCCGCCTTGCGTAATCTCCTGGTGCTGCGCATCCAGCAATTTCGCCCCCAGCGCCTGCACCATACCGGCGCCGCCGTCATTCGTCGCGCTACCGCCAAGGCCAATAATAATATGTTCCACCCCGGCATCGAGAGCGTGGCGAATTAACTCACCGGTTCCCCACGAGGTGGTTTTTAGCGGATCGCGTAATTGCGGTGGAACCAACTCCAGCCCGCTGGCGGCGGCCATTTCGATAAAGGCCGAACGTTCGTCGCCAGAAAGCCCATAAAATGCCCGCACGCTGTCACCGAGCGGGCCCGTCACGTCAACATCAACAATCCGGCCTGCCGTGGCCTCGACCATCGCTTCAACCGTTCCCTCACCACCATCAGCAACCGGGAGTTTTACGTAATCCGCATCAGGCCAGATTTCACGAAACCCCTCCTCAATGGCGGTCGCTACCTCAAGAGCGCTCAAACTTTCCTTATAAGAGTCCGGTGCGATCACTATTTTCATAAAGCATCCTTACGCATGTTGACTGTACTAAGCATACACCAGGAGAAGAACCGACCCCATGACGAAACCGGTTCAATACAGTCAGCGCACCATGCACGGGCGCTTATTGTCGAATGTCCAGTTCGGGATCAGATACTGCATTCCCATCGCATCATCACGCGCGCCCAGGCCGTGTTGCTGATACAACTCGTGCGCCTTCATCACCTGATCCATATCAATCTCAACGCCAAGACCTGGTTTATCAGGCACCTGCACCATACCGCCTTTGATTTCAAACGGCTCTTTGGTCAGACGCTGATTACCTTCCTGCCAGATCCAGTGGGTATCGATCGCGGTGATCTTGCCTGGCGCGGCGGCCGCCACATGCGTGAACATCGCCAGGGAAATATCAAAGTGGTTATTGGAATGCGAACCCCAGGTCAGGCCGAACTCATGGCACATCTGCGCGACGCGAACAGATCCCTGCATCGTCCAGAAATGCGGGTCAGCCAGCGGAATGTCCACAGACTGCAAGGAGAGCGTATGCCCCATCTGACGCCAGTCAGTGGCGATCATATTGGTGGCCGTCGGCAGACCGGTCGCGCGACGGAACTCCGCCATCACTTCGCGGCCAGAGAAACCCTGCTCCGCCCCGCACGGATCTTCCGCATAGGCCAGCGAGCCTTTCAGGTACTTACCGATTTGGATTGCTTCGTTCAGCGACCAGGCGCCGTTCGGGTCCAGCGTCACGCGGGCATTCGGGAAGCGTTTCGCCAGCGCTACAATGGATTCCGCCTCTTCATCTCCCGCCAGAACGCCGCCCTTCAGTTTAAAGTCGTTAAAGCCATACTTCTCGTATGCCGCTTCCGCCAGGCGGACGACCGCATCAGGAGTCATCGCCTCTTCGTGACGCAGACGATACCAGTCGCATTTCTCATCCGGCTGGCTCTGGTACGGCAGCGGCGTCGCTTTACGGTTGCCGACAAAGAACAGATAGCCAAGCATTTCCACTTCGCTACGCTGTTGCCCCTCACCCAGCAGGGATGCCACGTTAACCCCCAGGTGCTGGCCTAACAGATCAAGCAGCGCCGCTTCAATGCCGGTGACCACATGAATGGTGGTACGTAAGTCGAAGGTTTGTAAGCCGCGCCCGCCCGCATCACGATCGGCGAACTGATGACGCACGGCATTCAGCACGTTTTTGTACTCACCCAGCGTTTTACCCACCACCAGCGGGATCGCCTCTTCCAGCGTCTGGCGGATTTTCTCGCCGCCAGGGATTTCCCCCACGCCGGTGTGACCAGAATTGTCTTTAATAATGACGATATTACGGGTGAAGAACGGCGCATGCGCCCCGCTCAGGTTCATCAGCATACTGTCATGCCCCGCAACCGGGATAACCTGCATAGCGGTAACAACAGGGGTCGTAAATTGTGTACTCATCATTCAGTCCTTATATGAATTAGCGACGGCCGAAAACGGGGCGTTTACGATCAAAAGTCCAGCCGGGGATCAGGTATTGCATCGGGCCTGCGTCATTGCGCGCGCCGCCGGGCAGTTTCTTGTAAGCGTCATGCGCTTTTTGCACCTGCTCCCAGTCCAGCTCCACGCCAAGACCCGGCGCATCCGGCACTGCAATTTTTCCGTCTTTAATTTCCAGCGGTTGCTTCGTCAGGCGACAATCGCCCTCCTGCCAGATCCAGTGGGTGTCAATCGCCGTCGGTTTACCCGGCGCGGCAGCGCCAACGTGAGTGAACATCGCCAGGGAAATATCGAAATGGTTGTTCGAATGGCAGCCCCAGGTCAGCCCCCAGTCATCGCATAATTGCGCCACGCGCACCGCGCCGGAGAGCGTCCAGAAGTGCGGGTCGGCGAGCGGAATATCCACCGCGTTTAACATCACCGCATGGCCCATTTCACGCCAGTTGGTGGCAATCATGTTGGTCGCGACCGGCAGCCCCGTCGCACGACGGAACTCCGCCATCACTTCACGCCCGGAGAATCCTTGTTCTGCGCCACACGGATCTTCAGCATACGTGAGCACATCGTTCAGCCCTTTACACAGCGCGATGGCTTCATCCAGCAGCCAGGCGCCGTTTGGGTCAACCGTGATTCGCGCATCCGGGAAGCGTTTTTTCAGCGCGCGGGCCGTGTCGATCTCCTGCTCGCCGGGCAACACGCCGCCCTTCAGTTTGAAATCTTTAAAGCCGTAGCGATCCTGCGCCGCCTGCGCCAGATGCACAACCGCGTCGCTGGTGAGCGCTTCCTGATGGCGCAGGTGATACCAGTCATGATTGCCCGGCGTTTTTTCGAGATAAGGCAAATCCGTTTTGGTGCGATCGCCCACGTAGAAAAGGTAGCCCAGCACAGTCACCGCATCGCGCTGTTTGCCCGGCCCTAACAGTTCGCACACCGGTACATTCAGCGCTTTGCCCAGCAGATCCAGCAGCGCCGCTTCCAGCGCCGCTACCGCATTCACCCGCAGTTCGAAAGTCCAGGCGCCTTTACCAAAGGTATCAAAGTCGGCAGCCTGATTACCTTTATGCACCTGTTGCACCACTTTATTCAGGCGGGCCACTTCCTGGCCTAAAACCATCGGAATCGCATCCACCAGAGTCTGGTAAATCACCTCGCCGCCGGGCGCTTCACCCACGCCGGTGTTACCGGCGTTATCGGTGAGGACGACGATATTGCGCGTGAAATACGCGTTATGCGCCCCACCGATGTTGAGTAACATACTGTCATGTCCGGCCACCGGAATGACTTTCATATCGGTAATGACGGGACTTGATTGCGTTGTCATATTTATTGTCCTGCTACAGGTTTCAGTTCGATGCGTTTAATATCCCCGACCAGCACGAGGTAACTCAGTACCGCCACCAGCGCATGGACGCCAACGTAAATCAGCGCGCCATTGAACGAGCCGGTCGTGCCGACGATGTAGCCAATCGCAATTGGCGTTACGATGCCGGAAATATTGCCAAACATGTTGAATAAGCCGCCGCTCAAGCCGCTGATCTCTTTCGGCGCGGTGTCCGCCATGACTGCCCAGCCCAGCGCGCCAATGCCTTTACCGAAGAAGGCCAGCGCCATGAAGCCGATAATCATCCATTCGACGTTGACGTAATTACAGAACACCATCACCATCGACAGCAGCATCCCCATCACGATCGGCGTCTTACGGGCGATGTTCAGCGAGCCGGTACGACGCATCAGCCAGTCGGAAATAATGCCGCCCAGCACGCCGCCCACGAAGCCGCAAATAGCCGGGACGGAAGCGACGAACCCCGCTTTCAGAATCGACATGCCACGCGCCTGCACCAGATAAACCGGGAACCAGGTGATAAAGAAATAGGTCAACGCATTAATGCAGTACTGGCCGATATAGACGCCGATCATCATGCGGGAACCCAGCAGTTGTTTGATTTGGCCCCATTTCACGCTAAACGGGACTTTCACCTTCGTATCTTTCTGATCCATATTGATCAGCGCGCCGCCTTCAGCAATGTACTCCAGCTCTTTTTTGTTAACGCCGGGATGCTGGTTTGGTTCATGGATCACTTTCAGCCAGATAAAGCTGATCACGATCCCCAGACCGCCCATAAAGAAGAAGACATGCGACCAACCCACTTCATGGGTCAGCCAGCCCATGATTGGCGCAAAGATAACGGTGGCAAAGTATTGCGCGGAGTTGAAAATCGCCACCGCCGTTCCCCTCTCCTGCGCCGGGAACCAGGCCGCGACGATTCGGCTGTTGCCGGGGAAAGATGGCGCTTCGGCCAACCCGACCAGGAATCGCAGGGTAAACAGCGCCACGATGATGCCAAAACCGCTGAAGATATCCACAAAGCCCTGTAACAGGGTAAACATGGACCAGATAAAGATGGACCAAAAGTAGACACGTTTAGAACCAAAACGGTCGAGCAGCCAACCGCCGGGGATTTGCCCGATCACGTAGGCCCATGAGAAAGCGGAGAACACGTACCCCATGCCTACCGGGTCGAGACCAATATCTTTGGCCATTTCCGATCCGGCAATGGACAATGTGGCGCGGTCGCCATAGTTGAAGGATGTGACGATAAACAGCATCACCACTATCCAGTAGCGGGCATTGGTGCGTTTTTCCGCGCCGCTCACCGCGTGACTTAATGAACTCATTGTTGCACTCCTGAATTTTCGCGTTATCTACGCTCACTCTGAACTGCACAACCGGTAGGGAATCAGAGATGACGTTTCGTGTTTTTTTGCAGCTTTTTATGAGGTCGTTTGCCTTGTGTACTGCATTTTTAATAACTGGCACGAGAAGTATAAAAAGCACACCTCGCACTCTCACCGTGCAACAACACAGTATTTCGGCAGCGTATCACGTATGTTTGTGGCAAAAGCCCAGGGCAATGGAAGCCACTTCACGGAAATGAAAAACGAAGAGGTAAACAGACAGGGTGCGAGAAGCAAAAGAAGAGGAGTGTGAAACGGGTCGCTTGACCCTATGAAAATGCCTCTGAAAACCCTTCCGTATGAAAGGGTTTTAGGGCACATGCCTGATGGCGCTACGCTTATCAGGCCAACAGACTGCGCATGTAGACCGGACGTCGCCATCCGGCTGGGTTTTGCTCAGGAGAGCAATGTTCCCCAGTTTTCGACCCAGGGGTTAGATTCGCTCTCCGGCTCCGGGTGTTCGCTGGCGTCAATCAACAGCATCTCCCCAACACGCTGCGCGCTTTGCTCCTGCAACAGCGCATCGAACTGTTTGCCGCCATTGCAAAAATTAACGTAGCTGCTGTCGCCCAGCGCAATCACGCCGTAACGCAGATTTGGCTGAAAACCGAGATTGTCCTTTATTCCCTGGAACAGCGGCACAATGCTGTCCGGGAGATCGCCCTGCCCCGTCGTCGATGTCACAACCAGCACAACTTTATCCAGATACGGCTGCCAGTCGCTCAGTTGCGGATCTTCAAAGACGGTTGCTTTATGCCCCTGCGCGGTAAGGATCGCCTCGGCCTCTTCGGCAACCAACAGCGAGTTTCCATACATGGTGCCGACAAAAATACCAATTTCCGCCATTAACGTTTTCTCCCTGATTTAAGCCTGATTATTTTCATCCTGCCGGGACAACGCACTAAACTCAACCCTTTCATTCTCAGGGAGAAGTCCGCGCCAGCCAAACTGTGATAACGCCTGCATCCAGACGTCGTCCAGACCGGCGCGCAGGATCAGCGGTTCACCGGTAAAGGGGTGGGTAAGCGTCAGTTGACTGGCGTGCAGCATTAAGCGCTGGCAACCAAAATGCTCTGCGGCGCTGCGATTCTGACGTAAATCGCCGTGTTTGCTGTCGCCGATAATCGGATGGCGTAAATGCGCGAGATGACGTCTGAGCTGGTGTTTACGGCCCGTTTTCGGCTCCAGTTCCACCAGGCCGTAGCGGGTTGTCGGATAACGCCCGGTCGCCACCGGCATTTCGACCGTCGCCAGCCCCCGGTAATGGGTCACGGCAGGCTGCGGGCCTTTATCCTCGCGGGCAAATTTATCGGCAATCTTATCCAGTTCTTCCACCAGCGGATAATCCAGAACGGCCTCATCCATTAACCAGCCGCGCACAATCGCATGGTAGCGTTTCTGAATCTGATGCTGCTCAAACTGCTGCGCCAGCAGGCGCCCCGCTTCGCTGGAAAGCCCCATCAGCAGAACACCGGAAGTCGGCCTGTCGAGTCGGTGGGCGGTAAAGACGTGCTGACCAATCTGATCGCGTACGGTTTGCATCACCACGACTTTTTCATCGCGATCCAGCCAGCTACGGTGAACCAGCCAGCCAGACGGTTTATTCACCGCCACCAGCCATTCATCCTGATAGAGGATTTCCAGCATCAGACGTTATCGCTCGTAAACAGCGCGTCCAGATCCTGCAATGTCGTCAGGATCACCTCGCGTTGAGGATGATCGGCCGTCAGCGCCATTTCATAATACGGCGCGACAGCAAAGGCTTGCGGAAGCGGCTGCGCGTTATCGAGCAACGCGTGCATACGGGGGATCAGCACCCATTGCAGCCATTCAAGCGGTTCCATCGTATCCATACAAAAAGGTTGCGTGCTGGTAAACAGGTGGGCCTGCGGCTCGTCCATCCGCCAGTGATGATGTTCACGCAGCAGGGCTTCCAGCGCGTGGAGTTGCTGGCGCACACGGTCATGAGTCGTCATGAAATTAACCTCAGTGATGAAAAACTGGCGCGAAGGATAGCATCAGTGAAGACGAAATAAAAAAAAGGGAGCACTGTAAAAACAGTGCTCCCGGTTCGTTTCGCAGCATTCCGGCTACTTTTGGTGCTCCCTGCTCATCCGTGACAACTTTTCCTGTGGTCTTGCGACCTGCTCATCCTGAACAATTTGCATCCTGCTCACATCACCCCGATGTGAATCGACTTCATCCTGAAGTATCCTGGCCATCCTGACCCACCGAACATCCTGCCCGGCTCTCGTTCTCCGTCCTGGAGGTGTCCCTTAACGCATCCGGCGTTTTCCACTTTGCTTCATCCTGAAGCCTGTCCTTGTAACACCATCCTAGCGTGTCCTGCTGAAGCGCCATCATCCTGACGTTCGCTTCGTTGTGCGACTCCTTGTCGACAGGTATAGAATCGCCTGTTTCGCCTTGTCTTACAAGACACTTACAGACAATGCCTTAAGGATATTTTCATATGAAAGGCAGGATTGTTAACTCAACTCATTAATATTAAAGGAATTATAGTTAACACCATGAGATAAGTATTCGCTTATTATCTGGCGATCTCTCACAGGGTATGTAAGAGATCTCTCACACGGTGTCTGGCAAAGTGGATTACAGAAGCGGCTTAAGCTGAGTCAGGAATTCCGCAAGAGAGGCAGCCAGAACGGTACGATTGCGCGTTCCCAGGGTCTCTTTGCAAACTTCACCAGAGAGATTACACACCGAAATGACCTCAAGTTCATTTTCCAGCGTGGCGATAAAAAGCGTAGGCGGTAACTTGAGACGCTTCTGCGTGACCAGATGGCCGATCAGGTTTTCCTGAACGCGTCTGAAGTCATCTGCGCTCCATGTTTGCAGCAGCGTCAGCTTTTCATCCGCGAACTGCGCGTACATATCCCCGGCAAATTGCGTGGTGTAAAAAGCATGGACCGCAGGTTGTATCACAATATCAAATGCGCGTTCAACCGCGTTTACATTCGCCTCGCCTTCAAACGGCTGCGGCTGCCAGTAAACGGCATCGCTGGTCGAAGAGATAATGCACGGGGAAGGCACGCCATACAGCTCTTCGCTGAGCGGCCAGCTGTTGTGTTTCTCATGCCATGCGTCGCAATAACGCGTCGTAAATGCCGTCAGGGCTTGCGATGTCAGTTCGTCCACCGATTTCTCTCTTCATAAAAGCCAGGATACACTTGACGCATAGTGTATCTGGTTTATGACGGTGAAACATGTCTTCTTATGAAAACCATCAGGCGCTTGATGGCCTGACTCTCGGAAAATCAACGGATTACCGGGATAATTATGACGCCAGCCTGCTACAGGGCGTTCCGCGCAGCCTGAATCGCGATCCGCTGGATTTAAAAGCGGGCAACCTGCCTTTTCACGGCGCCGATATCTGGACGCTGTATGAACTGTCATGGCTGAACGCGAAAGGCGTGCCGCAGGTCGCCGTTGGTCATGTGGAACTGGACTACACCAGCGTCAATTTGATTGAGTCGAAAAGTTTTAAGCTGTACCTGAACAGCTTTAACCAGACCCGTTTTGACTCCTGGGACGCCGTGCGCCAGACGCTGGAAAACGACCTGCGCGCCTGTGCGCAAGGCGAAGTCAGCGTCGCGCTGTACCGTCTTGATGAGCTGGAAGGGCAACCTGTCGCCCATTTTCACGGCACCTGCATTGATGACCAGGATATCACCATCGATAACTATCAGTTCAGCACCGACTATCTGGAGAATGCCGCCAGCGGCGAAAAAGTCGTGGAAGAGACGCTGGTCAGCCATCTGCTGAAGTCAAACTGCCTGATCACCCACCAGCCGGACTGGGGCTCCATACAAATTTGTTATCGCGGGCGCAAAATTGACCGCGAGAAGCTGCTGCGTTATCTGGTCTCGTTCCGTCATCACAACGAGTTCCACGAGCAGTGCGTAGAGCGCATTTTTAACGACCTTCTGCGTTTCTGCCAGCCGGAAAAACTGAGCGTGTACGCACGCTATACGCGTCGTGGCGGTCTGGATATCAACCCGTGGCGCAGCAACACCGATTTTGTGCCTGCGACGGGCAGACTGGTGCGTCAGTAATCTTTTTTTCTCAATTTTGCGCGCCGGATTCCGCGCGCAAGGTTGTGAAAGGTCATAAGCCAGCGCTATTGTAATCAACAGGGAATGACGTCTTGCGTCCCATAAGGAGTTTACTTGATTACACATATTAGCCCGCTTGGCTCAATGGACATGTTGTCGCAGCTGGAAGTCGATATGCTTAAACGCACGGCCAGCAGCGACTTGTATCAACTGTTTCGTAACTGTTCGCTTGCCGTACTGAACTCCGGCAGTCTGACTGATAACAGCAAGGAATTGCTGTCTCGTTTTGAAAGTTTCGACATCAACGTGCTGCGTCGTGAACGCGGCGTGAAGCTCGAACTGATTAACCCGCCTGAAGACGCCTTTGTGGACGGACGCATCATCCGCGCCTTGCAGGCTAACCTGTTCGCCGTGTTGCGCGACATCCTGTTCGTCAACGGTCAGATTCACAATGCAGGCCGTTTCCAGCATCTGGATCTCGAAAGCTCGGTGCATATTACCAACCTGGTGTTCTCGATCCTGCGCAACGCCCGGGCGCTGCACGTCGGCGAAGCGCCAAACATGGTCGTCTGCTGGGGCGGTCACTCCATTAACGAAAACGAATATCTCTATGCCCGCCGCGTCGGCACCCAGCTGGGTCTGCGTGAGCTGAACATTTGCACCGGCTGCGGGCCAGGCGCAATGGAAGCGCCAATGAAAGGCGCGGCAGTAGGCCACGCGCAGCAGCGTTACAAAGACAGCCGCTTTATCGGTATGACGGAACCTTCCATCATCGCGGCAGAACCGCCTAACCCGCTGGTCAATGAATTGATCATCATGCCGGATATCGAAAAACGCCTC
Organism: Citrobacter sp. CK202; assembly: GCF_030333225.1. Classification (NCBI taxonomy): domain Bacteria; kingdom Pseudomonadati; phylum Pseudomonadota; class Gammaproteobacteria; order Enterobacterales; family Enterobacteriaceae; genus Citrobacter; species Citrobacter sp. CK202. The sequence continues at coordinate 524,203 of NZ_JAOWGI010000029.1, read as the reverse complement.
GAAGCCTTCGTGCGTATCGCCCACGGCATCATCATCTTCCCGGGCGGCGTCGGTACGGCGGAAGAACTTCTCTATCTGCTGGGGATTCTGATGAACCCGGCGAATAAAGATCAGGTACTGCCGCTGATCCTCACCGGGCCGAAAGAGAGTGCGGATTACTTCCGCGTGCTGGACGAATTTATCGTGCATACGCTGGGAGAAGACGCCCGCCGTTACTACCGCGTCATCATTGATGACGCCACGGAAGTGGCGCGGCTGATGAAAAAAGCGATGCCGCTGGTGAAAGAGAATCGCCGCGACACTGGCGACGCTTACAGCTTCAACTGGTCGATTCGCATCGCGCCGGATCTGCAAATTCCGTTCGAACCGTCGCATGAGAATATGGCGAATCTGCAACTTTACCCCGATCAGCCGGTTGAAATTCTGGCGGCGGATCTGCGGCGCGCCTTCTCCGGCATCGTTGCGGGTAACGTCAAGGAGGTCGGCATCCGTGCGATTGAGGAGTTCGGGCCTTATAAAATCCACGGCGACCGCGAGATGATGCGTCGCATGGACGACCTGCTCCAGGGCTTTGTCGCGCAGCATCGTATGAAACTGCCCGGCTCGGCTTACATTCCCTGCTACGAAATCTGCGCATAACGCGCAGCGCCCGGTGGAGCACATCCGCCGGGTCAGACGATCGTCCGCTTTCTCAGACCGGGTCTGGTGTTTTCACCGCCCGGTTTTTTCATTGATACCAGTCACATAGTGAAGCTAAGTTTATAAATGCCGCTTATATTTCAAAATAAAAGCATTAATGCGCAAACGTTTACCTTACAATACCAATAGTAATTTATCAGCCGTAATTCTTATTAGTCGCGACAATCCTCCAAAAACATTGTTTTTTATAGCCAAACCTCCGTATATTGCGCCCCGATCTTTTAGGACATATGTCGTTAATGGTAGCCTTCGCGCCCGTAAATTCGCTTTGATGTTTTTTTAACAGATTAATGGTCCAAATTTATCCACATAACAGGTGGATTATTGCATTTGGGATCGCGATCACTGATACATTCATAAGTTAAATGTATCTTTCCGCCCGCAAATTATTACGGCGAAAAATTATATAAAAATCGTCATTAAACGAATTTCATTTTACGGTCAGGTCTTTTTTCATTGGATTAGACCACAAACCTGACTTTTAGCTTCCTCCAGGAGAAACAGATGGAAACCACTCAAACCAGCACTATTGCTTCGATTGATTCTCGAAGCGGATGGCGCAAGACGGACACCATGTGGATGCTGGGCCTTTACGGCACGGCAATCGGCGCGGGCGTATTGTTCCTGCCAATTAACGCAGGCGTCGGCGGTATGATCCCGCTGATCATCATGGCGATTATCGCTTTCCCGATGACCTTCTTCGCACACCGTGGCCTGACTCGCTTCGTGCTGTCCGGTAAAAACCCTGGCGAAGACATCACTGAAGTGGTTGAAGAGCACTTCGGTATTGGCGCGGGTAAACTGATCACCCTGCTCTACTTCTTCGCGATTTACCCGATTCTGCTGGTTTACAGTGTGGCGATTACCAACACCGTGGAAAGCTTCATGACCCACCAGTTGGCCATCACCCCGCCGCCGCGCGCGATTCTGTCTCTGATCCTGATTGTCGGCATGATGACCATCGTGCGCTTCGGTGAGCAGATGATCGTTAAAGCGATGAGTATTCTGGTATTCCCGTTTGTTGCGGCCCTGATGCTGCTGGCCCTGTACCTGATCCCTCAGTGGAGCGGCGCAGCGCTGGAAACGCTCTCCTTTGATTCCGCTGCCTCTACCGGCAATGGTCTGTGGATGACGCTGTGGCTGGCAATTCCGGTAATGGTGTTCTCTTTCAACCACTCTCCGATCATCTCCTCCTTCGCGGTCGCGAAGCGTGAAGAGTACGGCGATGCGGCTGAGAAGAAATGCTCTAAGATCCTGGCATTCGCTCACATCATGATGGTGCTGACCGTTATGTTCTTCGTCTTCAGTTGCGTACTGAGCCTGACGCCAGCAGACCTGGCGGCAGCGAAAGAGCAGAACATCTCTATTCTGTCTTACCTGGCGAACCACTTTAACGCGCCAGTTATCGCCTGGATGGCGCCGATCATCGCGATTATCGCCATCACGAAATCCTTCCTCGGCCACTACCTGGGCGCTCGTGAAGGTTTCAACGGAATGGTTATCAAGTCTCTGCGCGGCAAAGGCAAATCCATCGAAATCAACAAGCTGAACAAAATCACTGCGCTGTTCATGCTGGTTACGACCTGGATTGTCGCCACGCTGAACCCAAGCATCCTGGGAATGATCGAAACCCTGGGCGGCCCAATCATCGCGATGATTCTGTTCCTGATGCCGATGTATGCCATCCAGAAAGTCCCGGCAATGCGTAAGTACAGCGGCCACATCAGCAACGTATTCGTTGTTGTTATGGGTCTGATCGCTATCTCCGCTATTTTCTACTCCCTGTTCAGCTAAGTTTTGTAGCGCCGCTTTCGGGCGGCGCTTCCTCCCTGAGATTTAAGCAATGGATGCCCTATGATTAGCGTATTCGATATTTTCAAAATCGGCATTGGCCCTTCCAGCTCTCACACCGTCGGGCCAATGAAAGCAGGCAAACAATTCACGGATGATCTGATTGCCCGCAATATCCTGACCGATGTCACCCGCGTCGTGGTGGATGTCTATGGTTCACTGTCGCTGACCGGTAAAGGTCACCACACTGACATTGCCATTATTATGGGTCTGGCGGGAAATCTGCCGGATACCGTCGACATCGACGCCATTCCGTTCTTTATTCAGGACGTGAACACCCACGGACGTTTACTGCTGGCGAATGGTCAGCATGAAGTGGAGTTTCCGGTCGATAAGTGCATGAATTTCCATGCCGACAACCTGTCTCTGCATGAGAACGGGATGCGTATTAGCGCGCTGGCGGGCGATAAGGTCCTCTACAGCCAAACTTACTACTCCATTGGCGGTGGTTTCATCGTTGATGAAGAACATTTCGGTTTGTCGAACAGTGCGCCGGTCAACGTGCCGTATCCGTACAAATCCGCTGCCGATCTGCAAAAACACTGCCAGGAAACCGGTCTGTCGCTTTCCGGCCTGATGATGCAAAACGAGCTGGCGCTGCACAGCAAAGAAGAGCTGGAACAGCACTTTGCCAACGTCTGGGAAGTGATGCGCGGCGGTATTGAACGCGGCATCACGACGGAAGGCGTACTGCCGGGTAAACTGCGCGTTCCACGTCGTGCCGCGGCGCTGCGTCGTATGCTGGTCAGCCAGGATAAAACCACGACCGACCCGATGGCGGTTGTCGACTGGATCAACATGTTCGCGCTGGCGGTCAACGAAGAGAACGCGGCGGGCGGGCGTGTCGTGACTGCGCCAACCAACGGCGCATGCGGCATCGTTCCGGCGGTACTGGCGTACTACGACAAGTTTATCCGCGAAGTTAACGCCAACTCACTGGCTCGCTACATGCTGGTGGCCAGCGCGATCGGCTCTCTGTACAAGATGAACGCCTCCATTTCCGGTGCGGAAGTGGGCTGTCAGGGTGAGGTCGGCGTGGCCTGCTCTATGGCGGCGGCGGGTCTGGCAGAGCTGCTGGGCGGCAGCCCGACACAGGTGTGCATCGCTGCGGAAATCGGCATGGAGCACAACCTGGGTCTGACCTGCGATCCGGTTGCAGGCCAAGTACAGGTGCCGTGCATTGAGCGTAACGCGATTGCCTCCGTGAAAGCGGTCAACGCCGCGCGTATGGCGCTGCGTCGTACCAGCGAGCCGCGCGTGTGCCTTGATAAAGTTATTGAGACCATGTACGAAACCGGTAAAGACATGAACGCCAAGTACCGTGAAACCTCTCGCGGCGGCCTGGCGATGAAGATTGTCGCCTGCGATTAAGTCCTACCACGTTTCAGGATCTGTAGGCCGGATAAGGCGCTCGCCGCCATCCGGCATTTATTGCCTGAGGGCGCTTCGCTTATCAGGCCTACGGATCGCGCTATTTCGCAACACTCGCCTCCTGTCGCCCTGGATGTTACCCTGTCCCCAAATTTGTCAGGGAGAACACCGTGGCCGTCCATCTGCTTATCGTCGATGCACTGAATTTAATTCGCCGTATTCATGCGGTTCAAGGCTCGCCCTGCGCGGAGACCTGCCTGCATGCGCTTGAGCAGTTGATTGTACACAGTCAGCCGACGCACGCCGTCGCCGTATTTGACGATGAAGCGCGCAACAGCGGCTGGCGTCATCAGCGTCTCCCGGACTACAAAGCCGGTCGTCCTCCCATGCCTGACGAGTTGCACAATGAAATGCCCGCAATACGCGCCGCCTTCGAACAGCGCGGCGTGCAATGCTGGGTTTCCAGCGGCAATGAGGCGGATGATTTAGCCGCCACGCTGGCGGTCAAGGTCACACAGGCCGGGCATCAGGCCACTATCGTTTCTACCGACAAAGGCTACTGTCAGTTGCTCTCCCCGACGCTGCGTATCCGCGATTATTTCCAGAAACGCTGGCTGGATGCGCCATTCATTGAGAAAGAGTTCGGCGTCCTTCCCCAACAGTTGCCGGACTACTGGGGGCTGGCGGGGATCAGCAGTTCAAAAGTCCCCGGCGTGGCGGGCATCGGCCCCAAAAGCGCGACCCAATTGTTGGTTCAGTTTCAGACTCTGGAAGGGATTTATACACACCTCGACGAGGTGGCGGAAAAGTGGCGCAAGAAGCTTGAAGCGCATAAAGAGATGGCATTTTTGTGCCGCGATATCGCGCGCCTGCAAACGGATCTCCATATCGACGGAAACTTGCAGCAGCTACGGCTGACGCGGTAGCTGTGTTGCCGGGTGGCGCTGCGCTTATCCGGCCTACATTTCGTGCAATCCTGTAGGCCGGATAAGGCCATCCGGCAAAATTACCAGGCGGTATGATACAACTCGACGATATCGGCAATACTCGCTTCACGCGGATTACCACCGGTGCAAACATCGTCAAATGCCGCCTGCGCCAGCGCCGGAATATCCTCTTTACGCACGCCGACATCGCGTAAATGCAACGGAATACCGACGTCCCGGTTGAGGGTAAATACCGCTTCCACGGCGGCATTACGCGCCTCGCTCAAACTTATCCCTTCGACCTTCTCGCCCATCGCACGCGCGATATCACGGAACTTCTCACCGGTATATTCCGCGTTGTAGCGCATGATATGCGGCAGAAGAATCGCATTAGCAACGCCGTGCGGAGTGTTATAAAACGCGCCCAGCGGATGCGCCATCCCGTGCACCAGCCCAAGCCCCACGTTGGAAAAGCCCATCCCGGCAACGTACTGCCCCAGCGCCATCGCTTCGCCCGCTTCACGCTCGCCCGCAACCGAACCACGCAATGCCCCGGCGATGATCTCAATGGCCTTAATATGCAGCGCATCCGTCAACGCCCACGCGGCACGGGTGATGTATCCTTCGATCGCGTGGGTTAACGCATCCACCCCGGTTGCCGCCTTCAGCGCGGGCGGCATGCCGTCCATCATGTCGGCATCAATAAACGCGACCTGCGGGATATCATGCGGATCGACACAAACAAATTTACGCCGCTTTTCTTCATCAGTGATCACATAGTTAATGGTCACTTCCGCTGCGGTTCCCGCAGTGGTCGGGATCGCCATCACCGGCACGCTCGGATAACGGGTCGGCGACAGCCCCTCCAGACTGCGCACGTCAGCAAACTCAGGGTTATTGCTGATAATACCGATCGCCTTACAGGTATCCTGCGGGGAGCCGCCGCCGATGGCAATCAGGTAGTCTGCCCCGCTTTGTTGAAATACGTTCAGCCCCTCTTTCACCACGCCGATGGTTGGATTTGGGATCACGCCATCGTAGATCGCCCATGCCAGCCCTGCGGCATCCATCTTCTCCGTGACGTTTCTGACCACACCGCACTGCACCAGCGTTTTGTCACTGACAATTAGCGCCTTGCGATAGCCCCGGCGTTGAACCTCATCGGTTAACGCCGCCACCGCCCCCCGGCCAAACCATGCCGTTTCGTTCAGGATCATTCTGTTCGCCATAGCCCGTCTCCTTCGCTGTGCGAAATTACTCTTCGATACGTAATCCGTAGGTTTTGAATTTTTCCAGCACAATGGCGATAGCCTCATCATCCAGTACAGGCACCGGATCGGTAATCGCCAGCGTACTGAGGTACAGCTGCGCCAGCACTTCCACTTCATGCGCCAGCCACAGCGCTTTTTCCAGGTTCTCTTCGCAGGCGATCAACCCATGATGCTGTAGCAGGGTCGCTTTGCGATTTTTGAGCGCAACGGCAACGTATTCAGAAAGTTCACGCGTGCCGAACGTGGCGTAAGGCGCACACGGAATGGAGTTCCCCCCCGCCGCCGCAATCATGTAATGAATGGCTGGAATAGGACGATTGAGGATCGACACCGCCGTGCAGTGAACGGCATGGTTATGGACGACAGCATTAGCATCCGGGCGCGTCTGGTAGGCCGCCATATGGAAACGCCACTCGCTGGAAGGCAATTTTCCCTGCTCATGCTGACCCTCTGCATCAATAAAGACGATATGTGATTCGGTGAGTTTGTCATACGGAATGCCCGTTGGCGTGATCAGCATCCCGCCCTGATAACGCACGCTCACATTGCCTGCGGTCCCCTGGTTCAGCCCCAGCCGGGTCATCTCCAGGCAGGTGTCGATAATCTGGCGGGCCAGTGTGTTTCGTTCCATTAGTTACCTCTCTCAGTCATTCAAAACGCGACAACAGAACAGCACGTTGCTCTGCTGAATTAATTGAACATTTGGTAACCATCATCATATTGAATAGCGATAAAGGAATTTACATGACTTTATTTTGTGATACGCATCAATTAATCACGTCAGTTAAATACCGTTTTCGCCGGATTCACTCTCGCCAAAATGACCGCTCTTAATATTATTTATCCAAACGGGCATTTTCATAATATTTGTAACAAATGCCCGTTTTCGCAGTAATAAATTAAATCGGTCATCAACGCTGTGGGTTTTTAATTTTATTCACTCAAACGGGCATCATTTTTCAGAAATTAAAGTGATGATAATCACATAAAGCCACCCTCCAGGTGCTAAATGTGACCACCATCATATTAAACAGCGTTTTTTATTTGAAAATGAATTCATGAGTTCACCATCAACAGCCAATTTTCTCTGGCAGATAACAGGAACTCGCCTGGTTTGTCGATCTGGTGAGAAACACCGGTCGTACTTCTAAAATGTTGAACACGCTTCTGAGCCAATGAGGATGCTATGGGAAACACAACAATACAGACGCAGAGTTTTCGTGCGGTGGATACAGGGCAAAGCAAACGCTATATCATTCCGTTCGCTTTACTCTGCTCACTGTTTTTCCTTTGGGCGGTTGCCAATAACCTGAATGACATTTTATTACCACAATTTCAGCAAGCCTTTACGTTAACTAATTTTCAGGCAGGTTTGATTCAGTCTGCTTTTTATTTCGGCTATTTTGTTATTCCCATCCCCGCGGGTATTTTGATGAAAAAGCTGAGTTATAAAGCGGGGATAATTACCGGACTATTCTTATATGCTTTTGGCGCAGCATTATTCTGGCCGGCTGCTGAAGTGATGAATTACACCTTGTTTTTGATTGGTCTTTTTATTATTGCCGCAGGACTTGGTTGTCTTGAAACCGCCGCGAACCCTTTTGTTACGGTATTAGGGCCAGAAAGCGGTGGCCATTTCCGTCTCAATCTGGCGCAAACATTTAACTCTTTCGGCGCTATTATCGCCGTGGTGTTCGGGCAAAGTCTTATTTTGTCTAATGTCCCACATCAATCTCAGGACGTGCTCGATAAAATGACGCCTGAGCAATTGAGTACGTATAAACACAGCCTGGTTTTGTCGGTACAGACGCCTTATATGATCATCGTGGCTATCGTTTTACTGGTTGCCCTGCTGATCATGCTGACCAAATTCCCGGCGCTACAGAGCGACGATCACAGTGACGCCCAACAAAGTTCATTCACCGCTTCGCTTGCCCGCCTGGTGCGTATTCGCCACTGGCGCTGGGCGGTGCTGGCGCAGTTCTGCTACGTTGGCGCGCAAACCGCCTGCTGGAGCTACCTGATCCGTTACGCTATCGAAGAGATCCCCGGCATGACGCCTGGCTTTGCCGCCAACTACCTGACCGGCACGATGGTGTGCTTCTTTATTGGCCGCTTCTCCGGCACCTGGCTTATCAGCCGCTTTGCGCCGCATAAAGTGCTGGCGGCCTATGCCCTGCTCTCCATGATCCTGTGTCTGGTTTCAGCCTTTAGCGGCGGCCATATCGGTCTGTTGGCCCTGACGCTGTGCAGCGCATTTATGTCGATTCAGTACCCCACTATCTTCTCGCTGGGTATTAAAAATCTGGGACAGGACACCAAATACGGCTCGTCGTTCATCGTCATGACCATCATTGGCGGCGGCATCGTCACGCCGGTCATGGGTTTTGTCAGCGATGCGGCGGGCAACATCCCAACGGCTGAGCTGGTCCCGGCGCTCTGCTTTGCCGTCATCTTCATCTTTGCCCGTTTCCGTTCACAAGCGGCAACTAACTGAACATTTTTCCGAATAACGTGAGGAACCTGTAATGAAAAAAATCAGCTTACCGAAAATTGGCATTCGCCCGGTTATTGATGGACGTCGCATGGGGGTACGCGAGTCGCTGGAAGAACAGACCATGAATATGGCGAAAGCCACCGCTGCGCTTATCACCGAAAAACTCCGCCATGCCTGCGGCGCGCAGATTGAGTGCGTGATTGCGGATACCTGCATTGCCGGAATGGCGGAATCCGCCGCCTGTGAAGAGAAATTCAGCAGCCAGAATGTTGGCGTAACCATTACCGTGACACCGTGCTGGTGCTACGGCAGCGAAACCATCGATATGGACCCAATGCGCCCGAAAGCCATCTGGGGCTTCAACGGTACGGAACGTCCCGGCGCCGTTTATCTGGCCGCCGCGTTGGCCGCGCACAGCCAGAAAGGCATTCCGGCATTCTCTATTTATGGTCATGACGTACAGGATGCCGACGACACCTCGATCCCTGCCGACGTTGAAGAAAAACTGCTGCGCTTTGCGCGCGCTGGTCTGGCGGTCGCCAGCATGAAAGGCAGAAGCTACCTCTCTGTGGGCGGCGTCTCAATGGGGATTGCCGGTTCCATCGTCGATCATAACTTCTTTGAGTCCTGGCTGGGGATGAAAGTGCAGGCGGTGGACATGACCGAGCTGCGCCGTCGCATCGACCAGAAAATCTATGACGAAGCCGAGCTGGAGATGGCGCTGGCGTGGGCGGATAAAAACTTCCGCTATGGCGAGGATCAGAACGCGCAGCAGTACAAACGTAATGAAGAACAAAGCCGCGCGGTGCTGAAAGAGAGCCTGCTGATGGCAATGTGCATTCGCGACATGATGCAGGGCAACAACAAGCTGGCGGAAAAAGGGCTGGTCGAAGAGTCGCTGGGTTATAACGCTATTGCGGCAGGCTTCCAGGGCCAGCGCCACTGGACCGATCAATACCCGAACGGCGACACCGCCGAAGCGCTGCTGAACAGCTCCTTTGACTGGAACGGCGTGCGCGAACCGTTTGTCGTCGCTACCGAAAACGACAGCCTCAACGGCGTAGCGATGCTGCTGGGCCACCAACTCACCGGAACCGCGCAGGTCTTTGCCGACGTGCGAACCTACTGGTCGCCGGAAGCGGTAGAGCGCGTCACAGGCCAGCCGCTCACCGGCCTTGCGGAGCACGGCATCATTCACCTGATCAACTCCGGCTCTGCGGCGCTGGACGGCTCCTGCAAACAGCGCGATAGCGAAGGCAAACCGACCATGAAGCCGCACTGGGAAATCAGCCAACAGGAAGCGGACGCCTGCCTGGCCGCTACTGAATGGTGCCCGGCGATCCACGAATACTTCCGTGGCGGCGGCTACTCCTCTCGCTTCCTGACCGAAGGCGGCGTGCCGTTCACCATGACCCGCGTGAACATCATCAAGGGTCTGGGGCCGGTACTGCAAATCGCTGAAGGCTGGAGCGTGGAACTGCCGAAAGAGATGCACGATCAGCTCGACGCCCGCACCAACTCGACCTGGCCGACCACCTGGTTTGCGCCGCGTCTTACCGGTAAAGGCCCGTTCACCGACGTTTACTCGGTGATGGCGAACTGGGGCGCTAACCACGGCGTACTGACCATCGGCCACGTCGGCGCTGACTTCATCACGCTCGCCGCCATGCTGCGTATTCCGGTCTGCATGCACAACGTGGACGATGCGAAAATCTACCGTCCTTCCGCCTGGGCTGCGCACGGTATGGATATTGAAGGCCAGGATTATCGCGCCTGCCAGAACTATGGGCCGCTGTACAAACGTTAATGCGTCACTTCTTTGCCCGGTGGCGTAAGCTTACCGGGCCTACAATTTCGCATTTTGTAGGCCGGATCAGCGAAGCGCCATCCGGCAACGTTTCGGAGCTACTATGAAACAAGACGTCATTCTGGTTCTCGACTGCGGCGCCACCAACGTACGGGCAATGGCCGTTGACCGTCAGGGAAACATTGTCGCCCGCGCATCAACAGCGAATGCCAGCGACATCGCCACGGAAAATAGCGCCTGGCATCAGTGGTCGCTGGCGGCCATTCTGCAACGCTTCGCGGACTGCTGTCAGCAACTGAAGACGGAACTGGCGGCCTGCCGGGTTCGCGGCATCACCGTCACGACGTTCGGCGTAGACGGCGCGCTGGTTGATGAACAGGGTCAGTTACGCTATCCGGTCATCAGCTGGAAATGCCCCCGCACCCTTGCCGTCATGGAAAACATCAGCCGCTTTATGCCGCCGCAGCTGTTGCAGGCGATCTCCGGCGTCGGCGCATTCGCCTTTAATACGCTGTATAAACTGATGTGGCTGAAAGAGAACCACCCACAGTTGCTCGAACAGGCGCACGCCTGGCTGTTTATTTCATCGCTGATCAACCACCGTTTAACCGGTGAATTCACCACGGATATCACCATGGCGGGCACCAGCCAGATGCTGGATATCCACCAGCGGGATTTCAGCCCGGAGATTTTACAGGCCACGGGTTTACCCCGCCGTCTGTTTCCACGGTTAGTTGAAGCGGGCGAACGGATTGGCACGCTGCAAAACGACGCCGCAAACCTGCTTGGGCTTGAGGCGGGTATTCCGGTGATCTCCGCCGGGCATGACACGCAGTTTGCCCTTTTTGGCGCCGGCGCAGAACAGGATGAACCGGTACTCTCGTCCGGTACGTGGGAAATCCTGATGGTACGCAGCGCGCAGGTGAACACGCCGCTGCTCAGCCATTACGCCGGTTCCACCTGTGAACTGGACAGCCAGGCCGGACTTTATAATCCGGGCATGCAGTGGCTGGCTTCCGGCGTGCTCGAATGGGTGCGCAAACTGCTCTGGACGCCAGAAACGCCGTGGCAGACGCTGATTGACGAGGCGCACGCCATTCCGCCGGGTGCTGAAGGCGTGAAGATGCAGTGCGATCTCCTCACCTGTCAAAACGCGGGCTGGCAGGGGGTGACGCTGAACACAACGCGTGGTCATTTTTACCGCGCCGCGCTGGAAGGGCTAACGGCGCAACTGCAACGTAATCTGCAAACGCTGGAAAAGATTGGTCACTTCCAGGCAACTGAGCTTCTGCTGGTTGGCGGCGGAAGCCGCAACGCACTGTGGAATCAAATCAAAGCCAATCTGCTTGATATACCGATTAAGGTGCTGGATGACGCGGAAACCACCGTCGCCGGGGCCGCCATGTTCGGCTGGTATGGCGTAGGCGAATTTGCCAGCCCGGAACAGGCCCGAGCCCAGGTGCGCTATCAGTACCGCTATTTCTGGCCGCAAACTGAACCCGAATTTATTGAGGGAGTGTGAGATGCTAAAAACTATTTCGCCATTAATATCCCCTGAGTTACTGAAAGTGCTGGCTGAAATGGGGCACGGGGATGAGATTATTTTTTCCGATGCCCACTTTCCCGCGCACAGCATGGGACCGCAGGTTATTCGCGAAGATGGTCTGAAAGTCAGCGATCTGCTCCGGGCAATTATCCCGCTGTTTGAACTGGACAGCTACGCGCCGCCGCTGGTGATGATGGCCGCCGTAGAGGGCGATTCGCTCGACCCGACGGTTGAAGCGCGTTATCGCGATGCGCTCTCATTACAGACGCCGTGCCCGGAGATTGTCCGCATCGACCGCTATGCGTTTTATGAGCGGGCGCAAAAAGCCTTTGCGATCGTTATCACAGGAGAGTGCGCGAAGTACGGGAATATTCTTTTAAAAAAAGGGGTAACGCCGTAATCTCTTGCCGGTGCGCCCGCATGATGCGGGCGTTCATCGAATGATGGGGTGAGAAAAGATGAAAGCGGCACGCCAACAAGCGATAGTAGACCTGCTGATCAACCATAAAAGTCTGACCACCGAGGCGCTGTCAGTACAGCTTAACGTCAGCAAAGAGACCATTCGCCGCGATCTCAGCGAGCTACAGGCGCAGGGAAAAGTGCTGCGCAATCACGGGCGCGCCAAGTATATTCACCGGGAAAACCAGGACAGCGGCGACCCGTTCCACATCCGGCTGAAAAGCCACTATGCGCATAAGGCGGATATCGCCAGGGAGGCGCTGGCATGGATAGAACCGGGCATGGTGATCGCTCTGGACGCCAGCTCAACCTGCTGGTATCTGGCCCGCCAGTTGCCGGACATTGATATTCACGTCTTTACCAACAGTCACCCGATTTGCCAGGAGCTGGGCAAACGCGAGCATATTCAGCTCATCAGTTCCGGCGGCCAGCTTGAGCGTAAATATGGCTGCTACGTCAATCCGTCGCTTATCTCTCAGCTTAAGCCGCTCGACATTGACCTGTTTATTTTTTCCTGCGAGGGGATCGACCGCGGCGGCGCGCTCTGGGACTCAAATACGATCAACGCGGATTTCAAATCCACGCTGCTTAAGCGCGCATCACAGTCTTTATTGTTGATCGACAAGAGTAAGCTCAACCGCTCGGGAGAGGCCTGCATCGGGCATCTGGATGATGTGACGCACATCATTTCCGATGAGCGTCAGGGGGTGATTCATGCCTGATAGCGTTGCCGCTTATCAGGCCAACAAATACCCGGCGCAGGCCGGATAAGGCATTTACGCCGCTATCCGGCAATCCATCGTATTACCGCTCGTCGCGACGCCCGCCCACGGCGGCCCACAGCCGACGGACATGCACGGTCACTTCTTCACGATCGTGATACAGCTGTCGCGCCTGAATTTGCGCGTTAATGCCGTGTTCATCAAGCTGCGCCTGAATATACGCCAGGTTCTGCGACACCTCTTCATAACGTTTTTTCATCGGCAGCTTGAGATTGAAGATCGTCTCGCGACACCAGCCGTTTACTAACCACTGCGCCATCAGCGCGGCAACCTTAGCAGGCTTTTCCACCATGTCGCACACCATCCACGAGATGTTGTTACGGTTCGGACGGTATCTGAATCCATCTTCGCGCAGCCAGGTCACCTGCCCGGTATCCATCAGGCTCTGCGCCATTGGGCCGTTATCGACAGAGTAAACCCACATGTTGCGCTTCACTAACTGGTAGGTCCAACCGCCAGGGCAGGCGCCTAAATCCACGGCATACATCCCGTTCGCCAGACGTTCATCCCACTCATCGGCCGGAATAAAAACATGCAGCGCTTCTTCCAGCTTCAGCGTCGAACGGCTTGGCGCATCGGCCGGGAATTTCAGCCGCGGAATCCCCATATAGAACGGCGAGTTGTTGTCAGGATACGAATACCCGGTATAACAGCAGCCCGGCGCGATGAAGAAAACATGCACCACCGGACGCTTTGGCGTTTCATAGTTTGTCAGAATCCCCGCGTCGCGCAGCGCGGCCCGCAGCGGCACCGTAAATTTACGGCAAAACTTCATCAACTCTTTGCTTTCATTGGTGTCTGCGACTTCAACACGCAGCTCGCCGCCTTTTTCCACAACGCCCTGTAGCATCCCGACAATCGGCGTAATGCGATCGTCCGGCGGCAGGTCGCGCAGCAACTCGCCGACGACGAACATCTGACGCGCAAAAATGAGCGAGGAAAAAGGCAACTCTTTTACTATTTTTTCAGCATCGTCCGGCTGATAGCACTCAAAGACGACGTATCCGGCATTGTCTTTAACACGAGCGAAGCCAAAGATTTCCCGACGCGCCGCCTTATCCGTTATTTCAGCAGCGCACTCCTTTTCAAAACCAGGGCGACACAACAATACAACCTTATTCATGACCAACGCCCTTACGTTTCAAACGGATGGCGCCAATTAACATCAGCACCCAGCCTGCCAGGAAACTCACGCCGCCGACAGGAGTAACAAACGCCCACAGGCGTAAATGAGACAGCGCCAGGCAATACAGGCTGCCGCTAAACAACACCGTACCTAACGCCAGAAAAACGCTGCTCCAGTAAAACCAGATGCTAATGCGTCGCTGCATCGCAACCGCCAGGCCAAAAATGGCCAGCGTATGAAACGCCTGATATTGCAGGCCGGTCTGGACCCAGCCCATTTCAACCACACCAAGAGTTTTGCTCAGGACATGCGCCCCAAAGGCACCCAGAGCAACATAGATAAAGCCGCTTATCGCGGCAAAAATCAGCATAAAACGGCTGGTCATGGTAGTACCCTAAATAAATTATTGTTCGTAACGAAAGCGGAATTTTTCTTGTTCAGCGGCCGCTTTGGTCAGAATCCACTGACGAAAGGCGGCTATTTTACCCAGTTCTGCCTGACTGTCATGACAAACCAGATAAAAAGCATTTTTACTGACCAGAACGTCGTTAAAGGGACAGACAAGACGCCCGGCTTCAATTTCTGATTGCGCCATGACGTTGTTCGCCAGCGCAACCCCCTGTCCGTGGATGGCAGCCTGTAGCACCATTGCGCTATGGCTGAAAATAGGTCCCTGCTGCACATTAATATGATTCAGCCCCAACTGACGCGTATAGGTCTGCCAGTCTCTTCGCGAAGCATCATGCAGTAATGTATGTTTTGCCAGATCTTCCGGCGTCTTTAACGGCTTATCGCCCGTCAGTAATAACGGTGAACACACCGGCAGTAAATATTCTGCGTACAATTTTTCGACGCGCAAGCCCGGCCAGTTGCCACGCCCATAAAAAATAGCGACGTCGACATCATCAGCCAGCTTATCTTCCTGACGGTCCACAGCCTGAATTCTGACATCGATTCCCGGATAAGTTGAGTTAAAGCTTGAGAGTCGAGGAACCAGCCACTGGATCGCAAAACTGGGCAATAAACTAACCGTAAGCGCGCCTTTTGCACTCCGCGCCTGAAGTTTACGCGTCGCTTCGGTTAATTGCGAAAAAATCTCTTTGATGTCGAGGAAATAGCTCTGCCCCTCTTCCGTGAGCAAAAGCGAACGATTGCGACGACGGAACAGTTTTAGCCCCAAAAAATCCTCAAGTGACTTGATTTGGTGACTTACTGCGGCCTGTGTCACAAAAAGCTCTTCTGCTGCGCGAGTGAAGCTTAAATGCCGCGCTGCGGCATCAAAAACACGTAATGCATTTAAGGGTGGTAATCGTTTTGACATGGCTTTTAGACTTTGATGTTAAATAAATTTAACAATTAGGTAACCTTGTGTAACCTATTAGTTTTTTTAATCTGAGCCATTATAATTTGTCCGTTGAGGTTCTACCAGCAAATACCTATAGTGGCGACACTTCCTGAGCCGGAACGAAAAGTTTTATCGGAATGCGTGTTCTGATGGGCTTTTGGCTTACGGTTGTGATGTTGTGTTGTTGTGTTTGCAATTGGTCTGCGATTCAGACCATGGTAGCGAAGCTACCCTTTTTCACTTCCTGTACATTTACCCTGTCTGTCCATAGTGATTAATGTAGCACCGCCAATTGCGGTGCTTTTTTTTGTCCATGACCGACCGGTTACTGATCCAGTTCGACCATCTCTTTAACGTCAGTACGATTGATCTGCTGTTTGTTGCCGTTAGCGTCTTTATAAGAAATCATGCCGGTTTCATCATCGGTTTTTGGCTTACCGTCTGACACGATAGTACGGCCATCATTTGTGTGCATCACATAATTCGGACCGGAACAGGCGCTCAGGGCAAAAGTCAGCATACATGCAGAGATCATTGCGGCAGTCTTTTTCATTTTCATCTTCTTCTCCTTAAAGCTGTTTATGCTAAATAAAACGGGTTCCGTAACAGGCAAAAACATTCGCCTAACACTATTTAGCATAACCTGCTTCCCTGACTTCACCAGGATAACCAGACAATTCCGATGGTTAGGACAAACCTTGTATCACAGCCCTTTTTGCGCCACGATCGGTATACTGAATTGAGGAATACCATGAACGCTTTCAATCCTGCGCAGTTTCGCGCGCAATTTCCTGCCCTTACCGATGCGGGCGTTTATCTCGACAGCGCCGCGACGGCGCTTAAGCCTCAGGCCGTGATCGACGCCACGCATCAGTTCTACAGCCTGAGCGCCGGAAACGTCCATCGCAGCCAGTTCGCCGAGGCACAGCGGCTAACCGCACGCTATGAAGCGGCGCGCGGCAAAGTGGCGCAGTGGCTGAACGCGCCTGATGATGCATCGATTGTCTGGACACGCGGCACCACGGAAGCCATCAATATGGTGGCGCAATGCTATGCCCGCCCGCGCCTGCAACCCGGCGATGAGATAATCGTCAGTGAAGCGGAGCATCACGCGAATCTCGTTCCCTGGCTGATGGTCGCTCAGCAGACGGGCGCAAAAATCGTCAAACTGCCCCTGAATGCCCTTTTCCTCCCCGACGTGGAGCGTCTGCCTGAACTCATCACGCCACGCAGCCGGATTCTGGCGCTGGGACAGATGTCGAACGTCACGGGCGGCTGCCCGGACCTGGCGCGCGCTATCACGCTGGCGCACGCGGCAGGGATGGTGGTGATGGTTGACGGCGCGCAAGGCGCGGTGCATTTCCCCGCCGATGTACAGCAGCTGGATATTGATTTTTATGCTTTCTCCGCCCACAAGCTGTACGGCCCGACGGGCATCGGCGCGCTGTACGGTAAACCGGCCTTACTGGAAGAGATGTCCCCGTGGCTCGGCGGCGGCAAGATGATCGCTGAAGTCAATTTTGAAGGATTCACAACCCAGGCCGTTCCCTGGCGTCTGGAAGCCGGCACGCCAAACGTGGCTGGGGTTATTGGCCTTAGCGCCGCGCTGGAGTGGCTGGCGGAAGTGGATATGGCGCAGGCCGAAAGCTGGAGTCGCGGTCTGGCGACGCTGGCGGAAGACGCGCTGGCGAAGCGTCCGGGTTTCCGCTCTTTCCGTTGCCAGGACTCCAGCCTGCTGGCCTTCGATTTTACCGGCGTTCATCACAGCGATATGGTGACATTACTGGCCGAATACGGCATCGCCCTGCGCGCCGGGCAGCACTGCGCGCAGCCGCTACTGGCGGCGCTTGGCGTAACGGGCACCCTGCGCGCCTCTTTTGCGCCGTATAATACAAAGCATGATGTGGATGCGTTGGTCAGCGCCGTTGACCGCGCGCTGGAAATACTGGTGGATTAATGACAAGCCCTCTTTTTGCCGGACACCCGTTTGGCACGACCGTAACGGAAGAGACGTTACGCGCTCTCTTTATCCCGCTCTCGCAGTGGGAGGACAAGTATCGCCAGCTTATTCTGTTGGGTAAGCAACTCCCGGCATTGCCGGATGAGCTAAAAACGCAGGCAAAAGAGATCGCAGGATGTGAGAACCGCGTCTGGCTGGGGCATACCCTGTCAGAGAAGGGAACGCTGCACTTTTTCGGTGACAGCGAAGGGCGTATTGTACGCGGTTTGCTGGCGGTTTTACTCACGGCGGTAGAGGGAAAGACCCCGGCGGAACTGCTGGCGCACTCGCCGCTGGGGTTGTTTGATGAGTTAGGCTTAACAACACAACTTAGCGCATCGCGCAGCCAGGGGCTGCATGCGCTGAATAACGCGATTCTTGAGGCTGCCCAGCAAGCCGGATGACGACGCTGATGCGTCTTATCCGGCCTACAACACCGCACGAACCGTAGGTCGGATAAGCATAGCGCCATCCGACACAATCAAGCCTGACGCGCCGCCTTCGCCATCATCTTCTTCAGCGCGTGGGACACGGCAACAAAGCCAAAGGTCGCAGTTACCATCGTGGCTGCGCCGAATCCAGAGGCGCAATCCATTCGTTTCGGCCCTTCCGCCGTCGCTTTCATCGCACATACGGAACCATCAGCCTGCGGATAAACCAGCGCTTCCGTTGAGAACACGCAGTCCACGCCTAGTTTGCCCTTGCTGTTTTTCACCACGCCAAAGTCGCTTTTCAACCGTTCGCGCAGTTTCGCCGCCAGCGGATCCTGGATGGTTTTCGCCAGATCCGTTACCTGAATCTGGGTCGGGTCTATCTGCCCACCCGCCCCGCCGGTGGTGACTAACGGAACCTTATTTCGGCGGCACCAGGCAATCAGCGCGGCTTTTGGCCGCACGCTGTCGATGGCATCAATGACATACGAAAACCCTGCGCTCATATACTCCGCGACATTATCCGGCGTGACAAAGTCATCCACCACCGTCACCCGGCACTCCGGGTTGATCTGACGAATACGCTCGGCCATCACCTCGGCTTTCGCCAGACCGACGTTATCGCGCAGCGCATGAATTTGCCGGTTGGTGTTGGTGACGCATACGTCATCCATATCGATGAGCGTGATCGCGCCAATGCCGGTACGCGCCAGCGCCTCTGCCGCCCAGGAGCCGACGCCGCCGATTCCGACCACGCAAATATGCGCACCGGCAAACAGCTGCAACGCTTTTTCACCATACAGACGGGCGGTGCCGCCAAAACGCTGGCGCCAGGCATCACTAATTACAACAGACATACGACCTCAGAATTAAAAAGGGGTAATACGATCGTAGGCCGGATACGTCGCTTGCGACGCCATCCGGCATGATTTGCCTGATGGCGCTACGCTTATCAGGCCTACGATTTAAATCTTCAGCGAAGCCGCCATCAGGCAATCAGCCGCTAAATACGTTACCGGTTCCCGGGGCGTTTTTCAGCACCCAGACGCGCCCATAGTGATTATACCAGCCTGCGCGGTGCCCGGCGTCCGGGCCTATCCCCTGATAAATATCAAAGTGCTGGCCTTTAATCGCGCCGCCCACGTCCAGCGCCACCATCAGGCGCAGTTCGTACTGGCCGTTAAACTTGCCGTTGTTATCCAGCAGCGGGACTTCCGCCAGCAGGGTTGTTCCTGCCGGGATAATGCTGCGATCGGAAGCCACAGACGCACGACCGATAAGCGGCACGGCGCTGGCGCCTTTCACCGGCGCAAAAGATTGCGGCTTAAAGAAGACGAATGACGGGTTTTGCTCCAGCAGCTCGCGCACTTCCGCTTCACTGTGGGTTTCTCCCCAGTGGCGAATGGCCTGCATCGACATATCTTCTTTCTTCACTTCACCGCGATCGATCAGCACCTTGCCGATACTGCGGTAAGCATGGCCGTTTTTCCCGGCATAGCTGAAGAAATTCAGCGGGCTGCCGTCGCCAAAATCAATATAGCCGCTGCCCTGAACGTCCATGATGAAGTTATCCATCAGCGAGTTGCTGTACGCCAGAATATAGCTGTCGCTCAGCGCGCCGGAATAGATCTCGGCACGAGACGGTAAGCGGCCGCGTTTTGGCGGCATGCGATAAATAGGGTACTGGAACTCGCCCTGACGGGTATGGCGCGCCTGGATAACCGGCGTGTAGTAGCCAGTAAACTGGACGTTGCCGTAGTTATCCGCCCCTTCCATCTGCCAGGCATCAATACCAAACTGGCGCATCATTCGCGTATCGCCACCGGAACGTAACCACTCCTGCACGGCGTTATAGACGTTGCTCTGGTTGCCATACAGACGCGGCGACGCGCTGCGGATTTGGTTGACCTGCTCGGCAAAATCGCCTGCGTTGATAGGCGCCCCAATGGCGTCAGGTTGGTTCACCAGTGAGAAAGGCTGGGTAAACTTCCCGTCTTTATACTGCTGGCCGCGATCGGTCGGTTTAGAGGAACAGGCGGCAAGCATTGCAACCACCGCCCCCATAAGAAGGTAATTTGCCCAACGTCCTTTCATGAGTTCTCGTCTTTTAGCTGTAAATCTTGCGCTATGAAGATAACAAACCCCCGAACCTAATGAAATGCGAAGCGCTCCCCTGACGCAAATTACGCACAAAAAACGTACCAAAGCGCGTTGTTTTTGCACACAATCATCCCAATTTCGTGATCCGGGTGAAAAAAGGGTTGCATGAAAATGTTAGCAGAGTATAGTGCGCATCCACGGACGCGGGGTGGAGCAGCCTGGTAGCTCGTCGGGCTCATAACCCGAAGGTCGTCAGTTCAAATCTGGCCCCCGCAACCAATACAATGTGAAGAAAAAGTTACTCGATGGAAGAGTAACAGACGGACGCGGGGTGGAGCAGCCTGGTAGCTCGTCGGGCTCATAACCCGAAGGTCGTCGGTTCAAATCCGGCCCCCGCAACCAATTGAAATATGATGTAATATTTTGCAAAGTAGTTCGAATCACAACAAGGCGGCGACGCAGTGAATCCTTAGGAGCTTACTCCAGTAAGTGACTGAGGTGAACGAGGAAAGCCAACGCAGATGTGGTTTGAAATACGAAGCAGAAAGACGGACGCGGGGTGGAGCAGCCTGGTAGCTCGTCGGGCTCATAACCCGAAGGTCGTCGGTTCAAATCCGGCCCCCGCAACCAATATTAAACACCTTAACGGGTGTTTTTTCGTTTCTGCGGCCCGTAAAAAAAGCGCCTTTCAGCGCTTTTTTATTATCCCCTTCTCGCCAGCGTCGCCCCATCGGCAAAGTAGGCTTTAATACCCGCCAGAATCGACTCCGCCACTTCCTGCTGGAACTTCGCCGTTTTGAGCTTACGCTCCTCTTCAATATTACTGATAAAGGCGGTTTCCACGAGAATAGAGGGAATATCCGGCGCTTTCAGCACCGCAAAGCCGGCCTGCTCAACCTGATTTTTGTGCAGATTATTAACCCTTCCCAGCCTGTTGAGCACCGCTTTACCGAACTTCAGACTATCGGCGATGGTCAACGATTGCACCATGTCGAACATGGTGTGATCGACATAGCGATCGCCGCTTTTACTCACGCCGCCGATCAAATCCGAGGCGTTCTGAGTTTGCGCGAGGTATTTTGCCGCCGTACTGGTCGCGCCCTTCGTCGAGAGCGCAAAAACGGATGAACCGCTGGGCTGTCGGCTGGTAAACGCGTCCGCATGGATAGAGACAAACAGGTCGGCGCGCTGCTTCTGGGCTTTCGCCACGCGCACTTTCAGCGGAATGAAGATATCCTCATTACGCGTCATGTAGACCTTCATATTGCCTTCTCTCTCAATTAACGCGCGCAAGCGGCGGGCAATCTGCAACACCACGTCTTTTTCGCGCGTCTTGTATTTCCCCACGGCGCCGGGATCTTCTCCTCCATGACCGGGATCGAGCATGATCACGATCGGGCGATCGCGTCCCGCCTTGCCCGGCTGCGGCCCGCTCTGCGCAGGCGGCACCTGCTTATCCAGATCGCCTTTGTTGTAATCTTCCAGCAGCGCCAGCAACGGGTCCTGCATATCCTGCGCATTGGCAGGGTAGAGATCCATCACCAGGCGTTCTTTAAAGCCCGCCACCGGCGCAAGGGCAAACAGCTGCGGTTTCACGTTTTGCTTCAGCTCAAACACCATCCGCACCGTCTGTGGATCAAACTGCCCCACTCGCGCTGACTTGATATACGGATCGTCCGCGCGGATCTGCGCGCCAATGCCTTTAAGCACCGAGTTCAGATTCACGCCTTCAATATCCACCACCACGCGCTCAGGGTTACTCAGGGCAAACTGTTTGTATTTCAGCAGACGGTTCGATTCCACCGTGACGCGGGTATAGCTGGACGCAGGCCAGATGCGTACCGCGACGACCTGGCTGACGGCAGCCAAACCGACCTGACTTACGCTCAATAGCCACATGGCGCCCGTCCCTTGTAGTAAACGACGGCGACTGATTGCTGAGTTGGATCCCGACATGCTTCTCCCGAGCAAAACAAACTTAACGGTGCTGATGTACAAAACGTCTAAATTGACCGGAAACTTTAGCGAATGACGCATAATCTGTCATCTATAAAAGGGTAAACTTTCTTTTTGTATTCACGGTATTACTGGGAGAAAACTTCAGCGGGATTAAAATTTGCGCTTGCGTGCGACGGAAAAACAGAATAAAAATACATTAATTTCGAATAATCATGCAATGAGGGTGTGCCGTGGTGAAGGAACGTAGAACCGAACTGGTACAGGGATTCCGCCATTCTGTTCCCTATATCAATACCCATCGGGGAAAAACGTTTGTCATTATGCTTGGCGGTGAGGCCATTGAGCATGAAAATTTCTCCAGTATCGTCAATGACATCGGGCTTCTGCACAGTCTGGGCATTCGCCTGGTGGTGGTGTATGGCGCGCGTCCGCAAATCGACGCGAACCTTGCCGCACATCATCATGAGCCGCTGTACCACAAAAATACCCGCGTGACGGACGCCAAAACGCTGGAACTGGTTAAGCAAGCGGCAGGCACGTTGCAGCTGGATATCACCGCCCGTCTGTCGATGAGCCTGAACAACACCCCCTTACAGGGCGCGCACATCAACGTCGTCAGCGGCAATTTTATTATTGCACAGCCGCTGGGCGTGGATGACGGCGTGGATTACTGCCACAGCGGACGCATTCGCCGTATTGATGAAGAGGCGATTCATCGCCAGTTAGACAGCGGCGCAATTGTGCTGATGGGGCCGGTCGCGGTTTCCGTCACAGGCGAAAGTTTTAACCTGACCTCAGAAGAGATCGCCACGCAGCTCGCCATCAAACTGAAGGCGGAGAAGATGATCGGCTTCTGTTCGTCGCAAGGGGTAACTAACGACGAAGGCGACATCGTTTCCGAACTTTTCCCGAACGAAGCGCAGGCACGCGTTGAAGCGCAGGAAGAAAAAGGCGATTACAATTCAGGCACCGTGCGGTTCCTGCGCGGCGCGGTGAAAGCCTGTCGCAGCGGCGTGCGTCGCTGCCATCTGATTAGCTACCAGGAAGACGGCGCGCTATTGCAGGAGCTGTTCTCACGCGACGGGATCGGGACGCAAATCGTGATGGAGAGCGCCGAGCAGATTCGCCGCGCCACCATTAACGATATCGGCGGGATCCTGGAGCTGATTCGCCCGCTGGAACAACAGGGGATTCTGGTGCGCCGCTCCCGTGAACAACTGGAGATGGAGATCGACAAATTCACGATTATCCAGCGAGATAATCTGACCATCGCCTGCGCCGCGCTGTACCCTTTCCCCGAAGAAAAAATCGGCGAAATGGCCTGCGTGGCGGTACATCCAGATTATCGCAGTTCATCGCGTGGCGAAGTCTTGCTGGAGCGGATCGCCGTGCAGGCAAGACAGATGGGCCTCAGCAAGCTGTTTGTGTTGACAACACGCAGTATTCACTGGTTCCAGGAACGTGGGTTTACGCCGGTGGATATCGAACTGCTGCCCGAGAGCAAGAAAGAGATGTACAACTATCAGCGTCGTTCAAAGGTGTTGATGGCAGATTTGGGATAACCCATTTTGCCTGACGGCGACGCTAAAGCGTCTTATCGGGTCTACGGGGATGCTGTAGGCCGGATAAGCGCAGGCGCCATCCGGCAACTTGCCTCACAGCCCGTTATTAAAAAACGCGGACAGTCCGCTACGTCGCTCCGTGCGCGTCGCAATTGCCCCGCTCAAAACTCGTTCATCGGCATAGAGAGACAGGCGACGACGTGCGCGCGTCACGGCGGTATACACCAGCTCACGGGTCACAACCGGCGAGCGCTGGCTGGGTAAAATCAGCGCCGCATGATCGAACTCCGATCCCTGCGATTTATGCACCGTCATCGCCCAGGTTGTTTCATGCTCCGGCAAACGGCTGGGCTGCACCGACTTAATGCTGCCATCCGGCATGGCGAACCACACCCTCACCCCCTGGCCGCGATCGAGCGCAATGCCGATATCGCCATTGAACAACCCCAACGCGCTGTCATTGCGCGCAATCATTACCGGGCGCCCTTCATACCAGCGGCTGTGCGGGTGACGCTGAATTTTGCGCTTTTGCAGCATAACCTGTTCGATGCGTTCATTCAGACCGCCAACGCCAAACGGCCCTTCACGCAACGCGCACAGCAACTGGTACTCATTGAAAGCCTGAATAATCGCCCCCGGCTCCGCACCCTCGCGAACAAGCGCCAGATAACGCCCATAACCGGCCAGTGCCTCATCGAGCATGGCGGCGTAATCCTCGCTGCTCTGTAGCGTTCGTTTTTCAATATCGCTGAATCCCTGCTGAAAGACCGTTTTCATCGCCGCTTTATCGCCGCGATTAATGGCTGCCGCCAGTTGACCAATGCCGGAATCATGCCCGAAGCGATAACTTTTTTGCAGCAAACACAGGCTATCGCGCAAAGAGGCCGCCTCCGTGCCTGCGCCCGCAGGAATGGGGCTTCCCGTCAGTCGGCTCAGCTGCTGCGCGCGACCGGCGGTAAATCCGGCATTTACCCAGGCGCAGATATCGCCCAGCACCGCCCCCGCCTCAACGGAAGCCAGCTGATCGCGATCGCCGAGAAAAATCACGCGTCCGTGCGGCGGCAACGCCTCAATTAGCCGCGACATCATCGGCAAATCGATCATTGATGCCTCATCCACCACCAGCACGTCCAGATGCAGCGGGTTTCCCGCGTGATGGCGCAGCCTCTGGCTACCGGGCTGTGCGCCCAACAGCCGGTGCAACGTACTGGCGTCATCCGGGATGCGTTTTTTTTGCTCATCCGTGAGAGGAAGCTGGCGCAACGCCGCGCCAAGCGACTCGGTCAGACGCGCCGCCGCTTTCCCCGTCGGCGCCGCCAGTCGTATACGGCATCGCTCGCCGTCCGCCATCTGAATCAACGCGGCCAGCAGCTTCGCCACGGTAGTGGTTTTACCGGTGCCAGGCCCGCCGGAAATGACGGAAATACGGCGCGTCAACGCCACGGCCGCCGCCACTTTTTGCCAGTTGACGTCATCCGTCGGCGGGAAAAGCGCATCCAGCGTACGGGCCAGTTGCTGTTCATCTACCGCGATCGCCTGGTTAACCTCGCTAAAAAAGCGGGCTACCGTGCGCTCGTTACTCCACATCCGGTTCAGGTAAAGGCGATCTTCATGCAGAATCAACGGCGTTGGCCGCTCTCCCCGACTGACCGCCCCGGAAGCCAGCAGACACGATGCCCAGTCTTCAGGCACGTCCCTCTCGCTAAACCAGGAGACCAGTAGCGGATGCGACTCTTCCGTTATCGCCAGGCGCGAAAGCGGCATACAGACATGCCCTTCCCCCGCATCGCGGCTGAGCAATGCAACGGCCAGCGTCACGCACGGATCGTCCTGCCCGGCAACCGCCAGCGCAAACTGAGCGTCTAATGGCCGCAACAGCTTTTGTTCTACGGCCTCCAGTAATCGCTTCTGAATTGTCATTGCGCCTCCTCCGCTACAACGCCTGCAAACATCTCATCCATTAACGCAATCAGTTCGCCGTCCGGTCGGGTCGAGAAAATGCCCTGCCGTGGATATTCACGGTCAACGCCGCGCAGGAAAAGGTAGATCACGCCGCCGAAATGGCGTTCATAGTCATAATCGGCGATGCGATGGCGCAGATAGCGGTGCAACGCCAGCGTATACAGCTGATATTGCAGGTCATAGCGATGCGTCTGCATCGCTGAGGCCATCGCCTCCTGAGTGTAGGCCGTGCTGTCTTCGCCCAGCCAGTTTGATTTGTAATCGAGCAGGTAATATCGCCCTTCATGGCGAAACACCAGGTCGATAAACCCTTTCAGCATGCCGCGAACCTGCATGAAGTCGAGCGGCGGGCAGCCCGCCGAGAGCGGATCAAACCGGCGAATCAGCGCATCCAGTTGACTGGCGATAAGCGGCTGTGCGATCGGCAGATAAAACGCCATCTCCACCTGTTTTTCACGGGCGGAAAGATGACGCAGACTCACGCCGCGTTCGATCAGGGGAGCCTGCAAAACAGCGTCCAGCCACTGCGTTAAAACCGGCTCCCAGTGCGCGTCATAACCGCCAAGCTCCAGTTTTTCCCGCACCCAGGCCGGGTCAACGGGCTGCGTAAAGTCGAGGTCTTCAAACAGGCTATGCAGGAATGTACCCGGCGATGCCCCTCGCGGGAACTGGTGCGGCGTCAGCTCCGGCTCTTCCACCACGTCCCCTACCCCGGCGGCATCCACATCCAGACGCGGAATTAAATCCTGGGCGACGCTATGGCCTTGCTGCTGTAAGCCGGAATAACTGGTTACTCGCCAGTTGTCGGCAGGCATTCGGCGTAATGCTCTGGCGCTTAGCGCCGCACGCGACGCTTCCGTTACCTGCCAGCGTTCGCTGTCCGGTTCGTCTGGCGTCCGACAGGCGATATCCTCCCCGCAAAGCGCGTCAATGCAGGCGCGAAGCCCGGCGGCATCTTTCGGCTCACCTTTTTGCAGCAAGCGCCCGAGCGCGCTCTGGTGTACATCGGTATCGCCTTTCTTATCTCCGCGACGACGCACCAACGGCGCAACGCCGAGACTGCAATGCCACACCGAACGGGTCAGCGCCACATAAAGCAAACGCAGGTCTTCCGCCAGACGCTCTGCTTCCGCCAGTTCAACGCTCTCCTCGGCGTGGCTGAGATCCAGCACCGCGTCAAACGAATTGCGATCGTGATAAAACGCCTGATCCTGCACGCGGAAATGGGTAATAAAAGGCAGCCAGACGAGCGGGTATTCCAGCCCTTTTGATTTATGGATGGTGACGATTTTCACCAGATGTTTATCGCTTTCCAGCCGCAGTTGCTGGCTGGCGGCATTGCTGTCCGGCTCAAGAATATGCTGCGACAGCCAGCGCACCAGCGCATGCTCGCTTTCCAGCTGCGAACCGGCTTCCTGCAACAATTCGCTGATGTGCAGAATATCGGTCAGGCGGCGCTCGCCTCCCGCTGTCGCCAGCAGGTTTTCAGCAATATTCCGCGCTGACATCAGCGCGCGCAGCATGGGCATGACGCCGCGCTTATGCCAGATTTGACGATAGCCGTCGAACTCTTCGACCACCGTATCCCAGGCATTTTCGTCGTTATTCAGCGTTTCGATGTCCTGCGCGGTCAGCCCCATCATCGAGGCCGCCATCGCGCTACGCAGCGTATTTTCACGCTCAGGCGTCATGACGGCCTGTAAGATCCACAGCATCTCCTGCGCTTCCAGCGTCTCAAATACGCTGTCGCGGTTGGAGAGATAAACGGACGGAATCGCCAGCAGCGTCAGCGCATCACGAATTTGCGCCGCTTCCTGGCGGCTTCGCACCAGCACGCTGATATCCGAGGCTCGAACCGGGCGTGAGGCTTTCTCGCTAACAAGCAGCGCATCGCCAGTTTGCCCGGCTTTCAGCCAGTCACGAATTTGCGTCGCGCACACCTGCGCCATGTAGCTCTGATAGTCGCCAATGCCGCAGCTTTCCCCTTCCATCAACCACATGTTCATGGCGGGCTGCGTCTCGCCGTTCAGCACAAAGCGCAGCGACTGGTTTTTCTGGGCCGATTTAACCGGCGCAAATGGAATTTCGCGGAACATAAAGGCGTCGTTCATCTGACTGAACAACGTATTCACGCTGTTGACCATGCCCGGTGCGGAACGCCAGTTGGTATCCAGCGTATAATGGGCGCTGACCTCGCTGCGGGCTTTCATGTAGGTGAAGATATCCGCGCCGCGAAACGCATAAATCGCCTGTTTCGGATCGCCAATCAGCAACAGCGCGGTGTCCGGCTGATGCCGCCAGATGCGGCGGAAAATGCGGTACTGCTGCGGGTCGGTATCCTGAAATTCATCAATCATCGCCACCGGGAAACGGCCACGAATTGCGCTTGCCAGCGCATCGCCGCTATTACTACGCAGCGCAACATCCAGACGACTCAGCATGTCGTCGAAACCTAATTCACCCCGGCGTTGTTTTTCCTGCGCAACCGTCTCGCGGATTTCTGCCAGCGCACGGGTAATCAGCAGATCTTTTATCGTCAACGGTTCAGCCAGCAGTTCCTCAATGGCGACAAACAGCGGATGCTGCGGGGTTATGCCGCCCGCTTTGGTTCTCTCTTCCAGGAATCGCCGGGAAAATTTCTCCAGCGCGTCGGGTAATTGATAGGTTTGCGTTTCCGCCTGCGCCCACGCCGTGATCTTCTCGATCCATTTCGTCTGGTTGCCGCGATTGAATTTTCTGCGATCGATTCCCGACGACTCTATCACCCCATCCAGTTCATCAACGGACGCGCACCATTGCTGCTTCAGGGCGTTAATACGCGACAAAATGTGTTCGTGGCGAGACGCCAGCGTCTCGTCTGACGGCGGCGGTGCTTTGATGACCGGCGCTTCGCCCTGCAAATAACGATCGATATCTTTCAGTAGCGCCCGGGGGCCTTTCCACGCTTCAAAGACAACCTGGGCAATTTCGCGTGGCAGCGGATAACAGTGACGCCGCCAGAAGTCGGCGCAGGCCTGATAGCGCAGAAGGGATTCATCTTCGATTAATTGCTGCTCGAACAGCATGCCGGACTCAAACGCATTCAGGCTGAGCATGCGCTGGCAAAAACCGTGGATGGTGAATACCGCCGCCTCATCCATCTGTCTTTCCGCCAACAGTAACCACTGCGCCGCCTGCTTTTTATCCTCGATCTCTTCCAGCAGGCGGGCATATAACGGGTTATCGGTAGTTTCACGCAGACAGGCAATGCGCAGTTCATGGATGTTGCTGCGGATGCGGCCGCGTAACTCTTCGGTGGCCGCCTCGGTAAACGTCACGACCAACAGTTCTTCCACGGTCAGCGGTCGGGGAAAGGCGGCAGAGCCGCCCAATCCGAGCAGCAGGCGCAGATACAACGCGGCGATAGTAAACGTTTTGCCAGTGCCCGCAGAGGCTTCAATCAGACGCTCGCCCGTAAGGGGCAAGCGTAAAGGATCAAGGGACTCAGCGGCATCATTCATTCTTTTCACTCATCAGGGGTAAGGTTTGCTGCAACGCGCTGACGTTCTCCCACACTTTCCAGCCTTCCGGGCGCACGTACTCTGCTTTCCCGTTCTGACTGCCGGAAACCTGTGACAGTATCGCCATGCCTTGCGGCTCAACCACCGCCTGATGGAAGAAATCGGCAAGTTTTTGCGGCGTCAGCAGTTTAATCTGAGCCACGATTTTATCACGTGAATCAAAGCGCATATTGCCGCGATCGAAATCTTTGCTTAATTTCGACGCTTCTTCGCCCAGCGTTTGCGGCGCTTGCAACATCTGCGCGATGATCGCCTGCTGAATTTGCGCAAACTCTTCCGGCGTCATCGCCCGCAGCTTCGCTTCCGCCGTTGGGAAGAATGCTTTGTAACGCTCCCAGAGATAAGACGGTTGCTTGTCGCTGCTTTGCAGCAAGAAACCCATCCCCCACTGACGCCCGACGCTCATCGGGAAAGCGAACACCGCATAACCTAACTGTTCTTCAGTACGCAACTGATTATAGAACCACGGCTGAACGATTTGCCCTAACATCGCGCTGTAGGCTGAACTGGCATATTCATCGTAACCGGTTGGAACGAATACCGCCGCCAGCGCGGAGTCAGTGCTGCTTCCCGCCTTCTCAAAGATGACCGACTGCTTTTTATCCACCAGTACGTCTTTATTGCGACACCACTCTGAACCGTTGGCGCCAAGCTGCTGTTGGATATCCCGCGCCATAGTTTTCACCTGCGCTTCGCGCATATTGCCAATCACCAAGAACTCCGGTCGCGCGCCTGCTTTTAACGTATCGCGGTAAGCCATGACCTCTTTCAGCGTGATCGAAGGCAACAGCTTACGGCGTTCATCACGCTGGAAGTAAGGCACCTGAGAAAGCATCTGTGCCGGCATAATCGCCTGATCGTAGGCCTTCCCTTTTTCTGCGGAATCCATCATCTGCGCATACCAGGATTTCGCCTGTTCCAGCTGTTCTTCCGTCGCGGTGTAGCTGAAATACCCTTCCAGCAATGCCTGGAAAAGCTGCGGCAAGCGCTGCGTGTAACCGTTCGCGTTAAGCATCAGACCATTGTTGGCGTTGGTGGAAAAGCCAATCCCGCCGACCGATGCCTGGTTGCTTAACTGGTCGAGCGCGATCCCCGCGAGATAATCGTTTAACGCAAACATCACCTGGTTTCTGGCGCTGTCCATTGCTTTCGGGTTACGCAGAATAACGCTGACATCCGCCTTAGGCTCGCTGGCAAAATAACGGCTCGGCGCATAAACCACGCGCAAATCCGGTTCATCGACAATCAGCTCCGGGTGGGGATATTCCTTCTCCGGTTTGATCAGCGTGAAATCGTCTGGAATATAGGGGTTAAGCTCCGGTAATGACAGCGCAATGCCCTGCGCTTTTTGCTGCCAGTCGGCGAGCGTTTTGTCGTCGATTTTATTCACCTGATAAGGCGCGTCGACAAAATAGGCCGTTTTGTTGTGCGGTTCCTTCGGGCTGATGTACCAGATACGCGCATTCTGCGGCGTCATCATCGCCAGGCGTGATTTCACCGCCGCCGCATCATATTGATCGGCGATATTCACCGCATCCAGCGTATGTTCCACCGGAACGCGAATCATCGTATCCGCCAGCCATTCGACGTAATCCATATCACGGGTGATAGAGGGGTAACGGAAGTCGAGATCCAGCACATGCGCCAGCTCATCGAAGTAGCGTTTATCCACGCCTTTTTCACGTAACAGGTTGAGATAGCTGAAGATGGCGGCGACAACGTCGTCCCGGTTCGCCAGTCCTTTGTCCGTCAGGGTAGCGGAAATAGCCAGTACGCCGCTGTTACCGTTAACCACCGGGTCAGAGTCCGCACGAATGCCTTCCACTAATCCTTGTTTTTGCAGCCAGTCGGAGAGCGTTCCCGGGCTCCGGTTGCCAATCAGGTAGGTCACCAGTTCGTCGGTTTTGCTGCGAAACTGCGCGCTGTTGTTATCAATACGAAACTCTACGCGCAGCACTTTACGCGGCAGAGCAGGCACATAATGAATGATGATGCCCTTTTGCGCGTCCGTTACTACCGGCACGGTAATTTCCGGCTTTTTGATATTTTTATTCGGCACCCGGCCATAGGTTTCAGCCGCAATACGCGCCAGTTCCGGCAGCGGTTTGTTACTGTAAATCACCGCCTTCATCAGGTTCGCTGAATAATATTTTTCGTGAAACGCCTGCAACGCCTGCTGAACCGGATTGCCCGGTTTGTCGCTTAAGGTTTCCAGATTGCCGCCAGAGAAGCGCGAACCCGGGTGCGCCGGGTTGATGGTTTCTGCGCTGACCTGCGCCATACGCATACCGTCTCGCGTACGCGCCATCGTCAGTTCGGCATTGACCGCATTGCGCTCACGCTCGGCATATTTTTTATCCAGCAACGGCGTGGCAATGGCATCGGCAAGGCGATCGACCGCACCTGACAGAGCGTCGTTTTCCACCTCCAGATAGAAGGCGGTACGATACGGCGCGGTGCTGGCATTATGGCTGCCGCCGTGCATTTTAAGGTATTCGGCAAGGCTGTCAGGCTGGGGATATTTTTTAGACCCCATCAGGCTCATATGTTCGAGATAGTGCGCCAGCCCCTGATGTTCATCGGGGTCCTCCAGCGATCCAACAGGCACCACCAGCGCCGAAAGCGATTTCACCGCTTGCGGGTCGGATACCAGCAAAACCACCATGTCATTGTCCAGACGAACCGCCTGATACTGACGCGTATCTTTCTCGCTTTTACGGATGGTTTCCGCCAAAGGCTGCCAACCGGTATCTGCCTGACTTAAGGGTGCCCAAAGGGCGACAAACAACAATAACGCTTTGAACCAGGTGCTGCGGGGCATTCACGAACCTCATCATTAACTTTCTTTCCCGCTCAGGTGAAGCGCGAGCGCGACGCTGGCGCTTATTGAGCAGGACAAAACTGTGTGCTAAACGAGTCAGCATCTCTTATTGTAAAATCAGTCCGTGACAGAAAACGCATCATAAATGAAGCCATTTAATTGCGCAATTTTTATACAGCCCTCACGACTGATTAAAACGAAATAGCGGTAACAGATAACGTTGAGACTGAGAAATAATGCTCTCTATCGTCTTCGGCTCCAGCTGACGCCACAACCGTTGATACCAGATATCATCCCCTTCTCCGCGTATCACCATGTTACCTTCATAAGCCTGCAAGAACTTCGTCCGGGCTTTTTGCAGCGTGTCAGCATCATCTAACATGGCATCATTCGTCGCGTCATAACAAGCTTTTATCCATGCGCCGCCGCTTTCAGGAAGAACCAGCAGTGGGGATGACATCCCTTCCCGATAACCGTCAATCAGCTGTGCGAGGTAAGTTAACGCCTGTTCAGCCTCTAACGGCGGGAAGCGCCACTCTCCCTCTTTACGCAGGAACAAACGACTTTCGCCTTTTCCGCCACAGGCACAATAGACAAGGTGTTCCAGCCAAAGTTGCATTCCCTGCGCAACGCTTATTAAAGATGGGCGCCAGCGCAACAAACCGTCTTCCTGCACCTGCGGCAACCACCCCGTGATCTGCACGCCATTGCAGAGCAGATCAACTTCCATACTTTTCCCCGGCTGACGACACGCGATAATCCTGTCCGCCAGCGACTGCATCTCCTGACGCTGCGTATCCCAGAGGATCTCGCCAAAAGCGCCATACGGGAGATCGCCCGCCGCCCGGAAGCGACGGAATAAAAGCCCGGCATCCTCTTCTTCGACCAGCGTATTAAGCAACTGCTGATTAAGCTGATAGCGGGTTAGCCCTTCCAGAATGAACGGCTCCGTATCGGGAATTTCACTCTCTTCCGCGCGGAAATTCACCTGTAGCCGCATCTGGAAAAACGCCCGCACCGGATGCGCCCAGAAGCGCTGAAGTTTTTCCAGCGTCAACGTCTCAGGGAGTTCATAGGGCAACGGCTGTACAAAATCAGAGTGGGCCTCGCCTGACTGACTTGCAGCAGGTAGCCATTCGCGCGCGTAGCTTTGCTGTTCACCGGGAAGATAGTTTTGCGCATCAAACGGCATCCGCGTGTGCAGGCGAGCGATATGCGCTTTCACGCGAGCCTCGCTCTCATCGCTGGTCAGTTCTTCATCTCCCGGCAAATAGTGACTTTGCCCGATATAATCCATCAGTTCCTGCACCAGGACTGACGGGAAACGTTCGCTGTTATCCTGAATAGAGCGCCCGATGTAGCTAATATAGAGCGTCTGCTGCGCAGAGATTAAGGCCTCAAGGAACAGGTAGCGGTCATCATCGCGACGGCTACGATCCCCGCGCATCGGTTTCTGGCTCATCAGGTCAAAACCGAGCGGCGCCAGCTGACGCGGATAGACGCCGTCATTCATACCAAGGAGACACACAACCTTAAAGGGGATAGAACGCATAGGCATGAGCGTACAGATGTTTACCGGCCCCGCCAGAAAACGCTGGCTGATGCGTTCCTGATCCAGCCTTTGCGCCAGCTCGTCCCGTAACAGAGACAGCGGCACCGCATCGCCATACTCCGCCTCAAGCCCTTCGGTGATAATCGCCTGCCATTGCTGCTCGATAAGGGTCATTGCGGCTTCCGTTTCCGCATCGGGCAGGAAAAAGTCATTGAGCATGTCGCGGCAAACCGGGAGCCACTCTTCCAGCGGACGCGCCTGCGCCAGCCCGCGACGCCAGAGGTTCAACTGCATAAGCAGGGACGCCAGATGCCCGACCAGCTCCGCAATCAGCCCGCTGGACTCGTCATAAGGCAGCACGGACTGCCATTCGCCCTGCGCGCTTTCCATCGCGTAACCCAGCAGCATACGCGTCAGGCCAAATTGCCAGGTATGCTGCCCCGTTGCAGGAAGCGCCAGTTCGCGCACGTTGTCATCATCAATCCCCCAGCGGATACCCGACTCATTGACCCATAAGCGAAGATAGCGCAGCCCTTCTTCGTTGATGTTAAATCGAGCCGCCAGAACCGGCACGTCCAGCAGCGCCAGCACATCTTCAGAGACAAAACGGCTGTCCGGCAACGACAGCAGGCTGATAAACGCCTGCAAAACAGGATGCGACTGACGCGCCCGGCGATCGGAGATGGCATAAGGCAGATAGCGTTCGGCAGGCGCACTGCCAAATACGGCCTGAATAAAGGGGCTATAGCTGTCGATATCCGCCACCATGACGATAATATCGCGCGGCATCAGCGTCGGGTCGGCCTCCAGCATCGCCAGCAGACGATCGTGCAGGATCTCCACTTCACGCTGCGGGCTATGGCATACGTGAAAGGTCACGCTGGCGTCATTCGGGTCAAGCAGACGCTTGTTGTCGCTTCGGGCGTACTCTTCGAGGTTCACCCCAGCCACGGCGCGACTTTCCAGCTCAAGGATGTCCGCCTGAATGTTATGAAGCAGGTTGTCCGGGGGAATATCGACAAACGCATCCAGTTCCTGCGTGTTTTCCAGTTCGGAAAGCAAGTAGATGTAATCCCGCCCCAGTTTCCCCCAGGACGCCAGCATCGGGTTCCCGACATCCTGCTCGCCGTCGCTATTAAATAACTCCCCGGCGCGTTGGTTATCGCGAAACAGCGGTAAGTCGCGCTCCTCAAAGCTGTGACGACGCTGACGAGCCACCAGTTTTGCCAGCCAGCCAGGGTCTCTGATATCCCCCCAGTAATAACGGCAGGGGTTAGTGAACAGCAGATGGATTTCGATGTGCTTTCCCAGCGCCTGCAAGGCCCGGAGATACACCGGCGGCAGCGCGGAAATACCACAAATAAAGACGCGCGAAGGCAGCCCCGTCGGGCTGGTTGTCGCATTTTCCAGCGTCTGGATAAAACGCTGATACACATTCGCACGGTGCCAACGCGGCTGCCCCAGTTCAGCCGTGTATTCCACCAGCGCCTTCCACAGCGGCGCCTGCCAGATCTGAGCCTCCCCTAACCCGTCAACCATCTGCCCCGCCTCCCACTGGGTAAGCCAGTCGGGGCGATAGACCAGATACTGATCGAAAAGATCGGCGGCACGCGAGGAAAGCTGGAATAGCTTGCGCTTGTCAGCGTCGTCCGTCAGATAGTGGCGCAGTAGTGTAAAATCCTCACGCTCCAGCAGTTGCGGCAGCAGCGTCATCAGCTTCCAGCTCATGTTTTGCTTGCTGAACGCGCTCTCTTTCGGGATATCAGGCAGCACGCGTACAAACATATCCCAGATAAAACTCGCGGGTAGCGGAAAATCGATATTCGCGGCGATACCAAATTTCTGCGAAAGGGTCATTTGCAGCCACTGCGCCATACCGGTACTTTGAACCAACACAATTTCGGGTTCAAAAGGATCGTCAAGCCGATCGCGCTCAACGATGAATTCCATTAACGCTTCCAGCACGTCCAGACGGTTGGAGTGGTAGACCCTTAACATAGCAACTCCTGACTACTGACTTTTCGGGCAATGTAAGCGCGACATCTGGCCTTGCCTGCCCAAAGGGGAAATGAGTTTAACGCTGATGCTGACACATCCCGCTTGTGTTGTCTGCATTCGGTTGGCCTGCCAGCTTTCGGGAGGTGAAAATGAATACAGCGCCGTTTGCTGCCAGCCGTACTGCCAGAGCTGTTGATATTGCGCCCTGACGACAAGACTCGTCATCAACGCCCGCTGATAACCCGATAACGCGGTGACGGTGATCACCAGCAGCGCCATCGCCAGTATCACTTCCGGCAGACTAAAACCACGCTGCCTGTTCAGGGTATCTGGCATAACGCCACCTCACTCAACGGGCAAAAATCGCTCCATCCATGCGGAGAAAATACAACGCCGCTTTCCTCCAGAGCACCCAGGCGCCAGACCGATGCGCCATCATACTGCGCAATCAATAAAGCGGTGTTGTTCCCGAGCAGGCGCAGGCAAACGCGGGCATTCGGCGTGGTGTATTGCCGACACTCAACCGCAGCCTGCGCCGACCATGACTGCATCCTTCCCCATTCCAGCGCCGACTGCGCCACCGCCTGACGCTGCAAGGCCCGGCTTTCTGTCGCCACCAGAGTGGAAAAACTCGCCTGCTGCTGGTTTGCCCCCTGAAGCAGCAGGCTGCCTAATACCAGCAGCAAAAGCACCATCGCCAGAGAAGACACACCCCGTTCACGTTTCACAGATTAAACCCGGTGACGCTGTATTGCGCCTCAACAGCGGTTTTAGAAGCCGCTTTACTACGCCCCTGAAGAGACAGCGTCAGTACCGGCGCAAAACCGGGCATCTCCTGACACTCAACGTTAAATGCCTCAATCTGTACCGTATCGGGATCGGTCATTTTATCCCACCCTTTATCTGCGCATGATGTTGCCCCGCGCAGTGTTTCCAGCGTTTTATTGTTTAAACGAAACCCGATCTGTTCGGCCTCTTTTCCCGGCGCAGTCTCCCAGCGCCCGTTATTATTGGCATCCCACTGTACGATAACGCACTCCCCCTGCCCGGCAATCACCAGTCCTCTCCCTGCGCAGTTTCCCCGGCAATATCCCGCGCGTTGCAGGTGTTTTGCCACGGTATAAGCACGCTGCCAGATCTCATCTTCCAGCAACAGTTGCCGCGTGGTCTGTAGAATCTCACGCTGTAGCGCGGGTAAAAATCGTGCCGCGCCGAGCAGTAGCATGCTGCTTATCGCCATCGCGATAAGTACCTCCAGTAGAGAAAAACCGCGCTCGTTCATCGACATGCTTCGGCCTCGCGTCCCTCACAGAGCCGGATTCGCCCCCAGGACGAAACCACCAGACGCCATTCGCCCGCGGCATTTTTCAGGCGGATATGACCGGCCCAGGCGGTATTGCGCAGACCAAAAAACGCCAGCGAGGGGGTGATCTCCACCATGTCTATATCGCGCCATGCTGGAATAAAGACGAACGGCGCGTCTGGCGTACAGGCACCTTGCGCCGAAGCAGTGCTGACAAAGCACCAGCCGCCGCGTTCTCTGATGACCTGAACAATGTGATCCCGGTTGTGCCAGTTCGCATCCTCACGCAGTTGCAGCAAATAATCCCGCAGCTGGCTGGCGGTTTGCCATAACCGTTGCTGCTGTTGCCAACGCTGCCAGCCATAGAGCCCTGTGGCGCTAAGGCTAACCATAAGAAGCATGGCGACCATTGTTTCAATGAGCGTATAGCCCTGTTGTTTTTTCATAGCGGCAGTATGCCGGGAGCGGAGAAAATGACGAGGCAAGAATGCAGATTATTCGGCGCGTTACGAGAAATAGTTATCGTATTACAGCACGTTGCAAAAATTCGGGAATCTGCGCCGAAGAATGGCGTACGGGATAAAAAAAACCGACGCACAAAGGCGTCGGTTATGACAGGATGAGCTCAGGTCAGATAGCGACCGGCGCTTTAATGCCAGGATGCGGGTCGTAGCCTTCAATCTCAAAATCTTCAAAACGGTAGTCGAAGATAGAGTCAGGCTTACGTTTGATCACCAGTTTCGGCAGCGCGCGCGGTTCGCGGCTTAACTGTAGGTGCGTCTGTTCCATATGGTTGCTGTACAGGTGCGTGTCGCCGCCGGTCCAGACGAAGTCGCCCACTTCCAGATCGCACTGTTGCGCCATCATATGCACCAGTAACGCATAGCTGGCGATATTAAACGGCAGCCCCAGGAAGACGTCGCAGGAGCGCTGATACAGCTGGCAGGAGAGTTTGCCGTCCGCAACATAGAACTGGAAGAACGCATGACACGGCGCCAGCGCCATTTTATCCAGCTCGCCGACGTTCCAGGCGGAAACAATAATACGGCGGGAGTCCGGGTCATTTTTCAACTGGTTCATGACCGTGGTGATCTGGTCAATATGGCGACCGTCCGGCGCAGGCCATGCGCGCCACTGTTTGCCATATACCGGGCCTAAATTACCGTTTTCATCGGCCCATTCGTCCCAGATCGTCACATTGTTTTCATGCAGGTAAGCGACGTTGGTATCGCCTTGCAGGAACCACAACAGCTCGTGAATGATGGAGCGTAAATGGCAGCGCTTCGTCGTCACCAGCGGAAATCCTTCCCGCAGGTTAAAACGCATCTGATGACCAAAAATGGAAAGCGTTCCGGTTCCGGTACGGTCGTTTTTCTGTGTGCCTTCATCCAGCACTTTTTGCATCAGTTCTAAATACTGTTTCATGGTTCCTCAGGAAACGTGTTGCTGTGGGCTGCGGCGGTAAGCCCAAACCATCATGATCACACCAGCGACAATCATCGGGATAGAGAGAATCTGCCCCATGCTGATGTACTGTACCCATGCGCCGGTAAACTGCGCATCCGGCTGGCGGAAGAATTCAACAATGATACGAAACGCGCCATAGCCAATCAGGAACAGGCCAGAGACTGCCCCCATCGGGCGCGACTTGCGGATAAACAGGTTAAGAATAATGAACAGCACGATACCTTCCAGCACCAGCTCATACAGCTGGGACGGATGGCGAGGCAGAACGCCATAGGTATCAAAGATCGACTGCCACTGCGGGTTTGACGGCAACAGCGCGATATCTTCCGCGCGAGAGCCCGGGAACAGCATGGCAAACGGGAAGCTCGGATCGACACGCCCCCACAGCTCGCCGTTGATAAAGTTCCCCAGACGCCCTGCGCCTAAACCAAAAGGAATCAGCGGCGCGATAAAATCGGATACCTGGAAGAAAGAACGTTTAGTGCGTCTGGCGAAGATCACCATCACCAGAATGACGCCGATCAGGCCGCCGTGGAAGGACATGCCGCCATCCCAGACGCGGAACAGATAGAGCGGATTTTCCAGGAACAGCGGGAAGTTGTAGAACAGGACGTAACCAATACGGCCACCGAGGAAAACGCCGAGAAAACCGGCATAGAGTAAGTTTTCAACTTCGTTTTTGGTCCAGCCGCTGCCCGGACGGTTTGCCCGGCGAATCGCCAGCCACATTGCAAAGACAAAACCGACCAGGTACATCATGCCGTACCAGTGCAGCGCAACGGGCCCAATTGAGAAAATGACCGGATCAAATTCCGGAAAATGCAGATAGCTACTGGTCATCTGTCACCACAAGTTCTTGTTATTTCGCTGAAAATAGACAGCAATTGATATGCGCGCCAGCCGTTCACAGGCGCTCCAAAGGAGCGAATGATAGCACAAGGGGTGCATCGGTGATGCCGGGAAGATGTAAAAGATCTGTATAGGCTATCAATGACAATCCCAGGAATGCCTGATGGCGCTTACGCTTATCAGGCCTACAGCCGGCACAACATCTTTGCCTGATGGCGCTTACGCTTATCAGGCCTACGGACCGCGCAACATCTTTGCCTGATGGCGCTTACGCTTATCAGGCCTACCGACCGCGCAACACCTTTGCCTGATGGCGCTACGCTTATCAGGCCTACGGACCGCGCAACACCTTTGCCTGATGGCGCTACGCTTATCAGGCCTACAGACGGCACAACATCTTTGCCTGATGGCGCTGCGCTTATCAGGCCTACGAATGGCACCGCGCCGTAGGCCGGATAAGGCGCGTGCGCCGCCATCCGGCAATCAAGGGCACTGCGCCTGTCACAACCCCCCGCGTATCAGGCCGCCCATGCCACGGCGCTCCATAAACGCCGCCACCTGATGACGCACTTCCGTCGCCATTTGCGCTTCCAGACTGCGCTGCGCCAGCGTTTGCGCGTCTTCATAATCAATGTGCCGCAGCAGGTATTTCACCCGCGCGACGGAGCGACCGTTCATCGACAGATGGCGGAATCCCAGGCCTATCAGGATCGCCACACACATCGGATCGCCCGCCATTTCACCGCATAGCCGCAAATCAAGCCCCTGTTTTTCGGCTTCCTGAGCGATCATCGCCAGCGCACGTAACATCCCCGGGTGCAGGCTGTCGTAAATACTGGCCACACGCGTATTGTTGCGATCAACCGCCAGGATATACTGCGTCAGATCGTTGGTGCCAACGGAGATAAAATCGACCCGGTTCGCCAGTTGCGGCAGCATAAATACCATCGACGGCACTTCCAGCATGATCCCAATGCGCGGTCTGGGGATCGCGTAACCGATCATCTCTTCGACTTCACGCCCGGCACGCTCAATCAGGCGTCGCGCTTCATCCACTTCATCAATGCTGGTGACCATCGGCAGTAAAATGCTCAGGTTGCCGGTCGCGGCGTTGGCGCGCAGCATCGCGCGCACCTGGATCAGGAAGATCTCCGGCTGATCGAGCGTAATACGAATGCCGCGCCAGCCCAGGCACGGGTTTTCTTCGCTGATCGGCATATAGGGCAGTTGCTTGTCCGCGCCGACATCCAGCGTACGCAGAGTCACCGGTTTGTCGTTAAACATTTGCAGCATCCCCTGATACTGCGCCAC
This sequence comes from Citrobacter sp. CK202, assembly GCF_030333225.1. Taxonomy (NCBI): domain Bacteria; kingdom Pseudomonadati; phylum Pseudomonadota; class Gammaproteobacteria; order Enterobacterales; family Enterobacteriaceae; genus Citrobacter; species Citrobacter sp. CK202. Next base: position 483,649 of record NZ_JAOWGI010000029.1, on the reverse strand, counting down.
CTGCTCTTCTTCCGAGGGGAAACCGCTTTGCAACATGAACGGAATTTCGGTGCGATAAAGCCCGATACCGTCGATACGGCTGCCCAGCTTCTCTTCATGTTCCGGGCTTAACCCTGCGTTAAGCATCACCTTAACGCGTTCGCCGCTTTTCAGATGCGCGGGCAGATTGACATCATCTTCCGCCAGCCGGCTTAGTTCATTCTCTTCGCTGATAAGCCGCTGATATTCCTGCAACAATACCGGTTCAGGATCGACCAGCAGTTCCCCGCGATAGCCATCCACCACCAGCGTGCGATGATGGAGAACCGAAGGCTGGATATCCGCGCCCATCACGGTCGGAATACCGAGCGCGCGCACCATAATCGCCGCATGCGAGTTAGCCGCGCCGTCGCGAACCACGACGCCAGCCAGTCTGTCCTGCGGCAGTTCCGCCAGCGTGGTGGCTGAGAGTTCGTCCGCCACCAGCACAAAACGCTCGGGCCATGTGTTCGGCCCCTGAATGGTGTCATCCAGGTGGAATAACAGACGCTGGCCCAGCGCGCGTAAATCTCCGGCACGCTCTTTGAGGTAGCCATCCGTCAGGGCGGCAAACTGCTCGGCAAACTTTTCGATGACTTTTTTGACGGCCCACTCCGCCACCGCGCCTTTATCGACTTCGGCAAACAGTTCACGACGCAGTCGGGCATCAGAAAGCAGGTGTGAATACAGATCGAAGATCGCCGCCGTCTCTTTCTGCGCGCCAGCGGCAAAGCGCTTACTGTAACGACGAAATTCGTTAGCGGCCTCTTCCAGCGCGCCGGTCAGCCGCTCGCGCTCAAGCGCCGGGTCAAGGGTGGAGGCTTCATAGACCTGCTCCATCAGCGGCAACGTTGCATCCTGCCAGCCTTCCGCTATCGCCACGCCGGGCGCGGCGGGTAGCGCACGGATGCGCGTATGGCGGTATTGACCAAATAACGCGGTTAGCTGCGTCTGAGAAAGGATAGCCGCCATCTGGGTCGCCAGCGTAACGAGGAAAGACTCTTCGCTTTCATCGTACTGGCGCAGTTCACGCTGCTGTACCACCAGCACCCCCAGTAGCTGGCGGCGCTGAATAATCGGCACGCCCAGAAAAGCGCGGAAACGCTCCTCTTTTACTGACGGGATGTATTTAAAGCTGGGGTGTTTCTGCGCATCGGCAAGGTTGATCGGTTCCGCCAGCCTGCCAACCAGGCCGACGATACCTTCATCAAATGCGAGTGTGACAGTACGGCCACGCGGTTTTTTTAGCCCTCGCGTCGCCATGAGGTAGTAACAACGTCGGTCGTGATCGGCCAGATAGACCGAACAGACCTCTGTATCCATCGCAAGACAGATATCAGTGACCAGAATATTCAACGCCTCGTTAAGGCGCGGCGCACTGGCCACCTTTTCCACTATTTCGCGCAGGCGGGTGAGCATAATTTGCGTAGCTTTAACCTCTTTTACGTCGCCAGGCAGGTGCGTTTTGTGGCTTCGGCGTACTCTCCTGAAGCGCCATCACGACACTTGCGAACTCTTTCATCACCCTGCGGTAGACATCGCGTTTAAATGACACCACCTGCCTGACCGGGTACCAGTAACTTACCCAGCGCCAGCCATCAAACTCAGGGGTGCTGCTGGTTTGCATATTGATTTCCGCATCAGCGCTCATCAATTGCAGAAGAAACCATTTTTGTTTCTGGCCGATACAAACCGGCTTCGTGTCCCAACGCACCAAACGTTTCGGTAACTTGTAACGCAACCAGTTGCGAGTAGAAGCAAGTATCCGCACATCTTTACGGCTCAACCCGACTTCTTCAAACAGTTCCCGGTACATCGCTTGTTCTGCTGACTCCCCTGAATTTATCCCGCCTTGCGGGAATTGCCAGGAGTGCTGACCAAATCGCCGGGCCCACATAACCTGCCCCTGGCGATTACAAATTACGATACCTACATTTGGGCGGTAGCCATCGTCATCAATCACCGGACTACCTCAACATAAACCTTATATATGAATGATTGTTTCACACTCCAGAGAGACGGTAAACCACTCTGTTAGGCGTACGCGCTACTAATAACAATTGAATAACTCACAGCAAATAGCCGAGTTATAAACAGAGAGGTGTGTTCACAGACGATTTTATTCACCTTTTCTGTGGATATAGTTGTGAAGAAGTACGGAATTACTACGGGAAAACCCGGAACAGTCTGAATTGGGCGGTAAACACCATCAAAAAATAGCCTCGTAAATTCATTAAGTTAAATGCAAAACCTGCGACCATTCGTGCTAAATCGTGACAGCCATCACATTGAAGATCGTCAGGCTGATGAAAGATCAACCACCGTCGCTTTTATCCACAGATTGTGCCAATAAGTTAGGCACAATTTGTGTAAAAATTCGATTTTCGTCGCACGTCAAGGCTGTAAATTGAAACAGTAGTGGCGGTTTTTCACAGTTATCCCATCTTTCTGTGGATAACATGGTGTAAGATCCTGTTTATTTTCAGTGACCAGATTTGGAAAACCCATTGCTCTGTTGCGCAACTTGCAGAATCAGATCCTAAAAACCAATATAAATCATGCGATTGAACATCGCGTGTGGAAATCGTTAAACTCTGTTCATACGGTATAAAATCATTGTTCACTTTTTCGCCTAAGGTATAACGTCATGCCCGGACTCCGCCCGCTACTTTCTCCGCCAGCATCTGAAGCCCTTTTGCTTGCCCAGGCGCAGCAGCTTTCAGGTTACTCGCTGGGCGAACTGGCGGCGCTGGCCGGTTTAGTGGCCCCCAAAGATTTGAAACGGGATAAAGGCTGGATTGGCGTGCTGCTGGAGATCTGGCTCGGCGCCAGCGCCGGTAGCAAACCGGAACAAGATTTCGCCGCGCTTGGCGTGGAGCTGAAAACAATTCCCGTCGATAGCCTTGGCCGCCCGCTGGAAACCACGTTTGTCTGCGTCGCGCCGCTAACCGGCAACAGCGGCGTGACGTGGGAAACAAGTCACGTCCGCCACAAATTAAAACGTGTGTTATGGGTTCCCGTAGAGGGGGAGCGCAGTATTCCGTTAGCCGATCGGCGCGTCGGTTCCCCACTGTTGTGGAGCCCAAATGAAGAAGAAGATCAGCAGCTTCGCCTCGACTGGGAAGAGTTGATGGACATGATTGTGCTGGGTCAGGTTGAGCGGATCACCGCCCGGCATGGCGAATTTTTACAACTGCGGCCAAAAGCGGCGAATGCCAAAGCCCTTACCGAAGCAATTGGCGCGCAGGGAGAGACCATTCTGACGTTGCCGCGCGGCTTTTATCTGAAAAAGAACTTCACTCGCACGCTGCTGGCCCGCCATTTCCTGTTACAGGGCTAACAGGCACAGACTGGACTTTCACCTGCCGCATTGCGCGCCTATAATTAGCGCTTCTTTTTTTTGGCAGGACTTTGTTCGATGTTATTTGCATGGGTAACCGATCCTAACGCCTGGCTCGCGCTCGGTACGCTGACGCTGCTGGAGATCGTTCTTGGGATCGACAATATTATTTTCCTCTCTCTGGTGGTGGCGAAACTTCCTACAGCGCAACGGAATCACGCCCGACGCCTTGGGCTGGCGGCGGCGATGGTGATGCGCCTGGCTTTGCTGGCTTCTATCGCCTGGGTCACACGCCTGACAAACCCGCTGTTCGAGGTTTTCGGCGAAGCGATTTCCGCCCGCGATCTGATCCTGCTGCTGGGTGGGTTGTTCCTGATCTGGAAAGCCAGTAAAGAAATTCACGAATCGATTGAAGGCGAGGAAGAAGGGCTGAAAACGCGCGTCTCCTCCTTCCTGGGCGCAATTGTCCAGATCATGATGCTGGATATTATTTTCAGCCTTGATTCCGTCATCACGGCGGTGGGCCTCTCGGATCATCTGTTTATCATGATGGCGGCAGTTGTGATTGCCGTCGGCGTGATGATGTTCGCGGCGCGCCCTATCGGCGAGTTTGTTGACCGCCACCCTTCCGTAAAAATGCTGGCGCTTTCTTTCCTGATTCTGGTCGGCTTTACCCTGATTCTGGAAAGTTTCGATGTACACGTTCCGAAAGGGTACATCTACTTCGCCATGTTCTTCTCTATCGCGGTAGAGAGCCTGAACCTGATGCGCAATAAAAAGAACCCTCTCTGATTCACTCTTTCGCTCCCTGTAAGGGGAGCGAATACCCGCAATGCCGCTCCCGTTCCTCACAGTTTAAGATTTTACTGCTTTTATCAGACATAACTTCAGGTTATTACTAGACTATTATCAGACGCAGGCCACGTGAGGATAAATGGATGAAAAAATGGGCAGTTGTGATTTCCGCTGTAGGACTGGCTTTTGCTGTTTCTGGATGTAGCAGCGATTATGTAATGGCGACCAAAGATGGTCGGATGATTCTGACCGACGGTAAACCAGAAATTGACGATGATACGGGTCTGGTGAGCTACCACGATCAGCAAGGCAACGCGATGCAAATCAATCGTGACGAAGTCTCTCAGATCATTGAACGCTAATTGTTGAGGTCAGCAGCCCTGCTGGCCTTAGAATTTTCTCTTTCCCTTTTCTCTTCCCTCTGCCATTTTTATATTCCTTTGTCGGGATTTACTGACTTCATAATAAGAAGGAAACGGCTATGCACTATCACCGTATACCCCACAGCTCGCTTGAAATAAGTACACTGGGGCTGGGCACAATGACGTTTGGTGAACAAAACAGCGAAGCCGACGCACATGCACAGCTCGATTACGCCGTGGATCAGGGCATTAACCTGATCGACGTCGCCGAAATGTATCCGGTGCCTCCACGCCCGGAAACCCAGGGGCTAACAGAAACCTATGTCGGTAACTGGCTTGCTAAACACGGCAGCCGTGAGAAGCTGGTTATCGCTTCCAAGGTAAGCGGCCCATCGCGTAATAACGACAGCGGAATTCGCCCCAATCAGGCGCTGGATCGTAAAAATATCCGTGAGGCCTTACACGACAGCCTCAAACGCCTGCAAACCGACTATCTGGATCTGTATCAGGTTCACTGGCCGCAGCGCCCGACCAACTGCTTCGGCAAGCTGGGCTACAGCTGGACGGATTCGGCTCCGGTTGTCACGCTGCTCGAAACGCTGGATGCGCTGACGGAGTTCCAGCGCGCGGGCAAAATTCGCTACATCGGCGTCTCTAACGAAACGGCCTTCGGCGTCATGCGCTATCTGCATCTGGCGGATAAACATGACCTGCCGCGCATTGTCACTATCCAGAACCCTTACAGCCTGCTGAACCGCAGTTATGAGGTGGGATTAGCGGAAGTCAGCCAGTATGAAGGCGTCGAGCTGCTGGCCTACTCTTGCCTGGCGTTCGGTACGTTGACCGGTAAATATCTGAATGGCGCCAAACCCGCCGGCGCGCGCAACACCCTGTTTAGCCGCTTTACGCGCTACAGCGGCGAGCAGGCGCAAAAGGCGGTTGCGGCCTACGTCGACATCGCCAGACGCCACAACCTCGATCCGGCCCAGATGGCGCTGGCGTTTGTGCGTCGTCAGCCGTTCGTCGCCAGCACCCTGTTGGGCGCAACGACGATGGCGCAGTTAAAAACCAACGTTGGGAGTTTGCATCTGGAGTTAAGCGAAGAGGTGCTGGCGGAGATCGAAGCGGTGCATCAGGTTTATACCTACCCGGCACCGTAATGCGCTCATCCGGCACTTCTGCCTGATGGCGCTGCGCTTATCAGGCCTACCGACGGCGCAACAATCACATCTGGCGGCGCTGCCAAATCCACAGCGCCGCAATCGCCAGCGCAAACAGTCCGCCAAAACCAATGCCGATCGCCACGACCGGAATGCCCACCAGTACGGCCAGCGAATAGAGACCCAGCATCAACAGCATCGCGCTGTTCTCCCCCAGGTTCTGTACCGCAATCGCGTTGCCCGCGCCGACGCTTTTCTTGCCGCGCTCCTGCAATAACGCATTGAGCGGCACCACGAAAAAGCCGCCCAGCACGCCAATAAGCGTCAACAGCGCATAGGCCGGAAGCAACGCGTGTTGCAAAGAAAAAATCAGCACCACCACGCCAATCAGAATACCCGCAGGCATACAACGCGCAACCGTCTCCAGCGTAACCAGCTTCGCCGCAGCACCTGCGCCCACAACAATACCGATCGCCACCATTGCGTTCAGGTAAGTCGGCGTGGCGTTATCGGTAATTCCCAGCGCTACCGGCACCCACAGCACCAGCAGAAAACGCAGCGTGACGCCCGCGCCCCAAAAAAGGCTGGTGCCAACCAGCGAGAAACGCGTCTCCCCGTTACGCCAGAGCGACATGCAGGCGCAGAAGAAGCTGCGCACCATCTTACGCAAATGCCAGGACTGGCCTGGCCGCGCCGCCGCGAGTTTCGGAATAAAAAGGTTAGCGACGACTGCGCCCGCATAAGCCAACGCACAGGCGACCAGCGCCGCAATCACATGCCAGTCTGCCAGTACGCCGCCTGCCACCGATCCCAGCAGAATCGCGGCAATGGTGGAGGCTTCCATCAGACCATTGGCTTTCACCAGTTTGTCGCCCGTGGTCAGCTCGCCAAGAATGCCATATTTCGCCGGAGAGTAAGCCGCCGCGCCAATCCCCACCAGCGTATAGCCGACAAAGGGATTAAAACCAAAACAGATGCTCGCAGCGCCCAACAGTTTCAGGCCGTTGGCGAACATCATCACCCGACCTTTGGCAAAGCTGTCCGCCACCTGCCCGACAAAGGGAGCAAAAAGAATGTAAGCGCCTACAAACACCATTTGCAGGATCGGCTGGCTCCAGTCCGGGTAGAACTGCGCCTTCAGCAACGCCAGCGTCGCGAACAACAGCGCGTTATCGCCAAACGCAGAGAGAAACTGCGCGGCGATAACCGACATCATCCCTTTCGACCAGATCGAAGTGTTAGTATGTACTGACTCACGCATGTTGTTTTTCCGGTTCATCAACCCAGCTTTTCAGCGTCACAAAGTCCGGCTTGCCGCTGCCCAGTAACGGAAGTTGTTTCAGATAGCGGATATCACGCGGTACGGCAAGTTCAGGAATGCCGTGTGTGCGGGCATATTGCAGCAGGCTTTCACGCGTCAGCTCGCCGTCTGTCGTGAACAGCACCAGCGCTTCGCCCTTGCTGGCGTCGCTTTTAATCGCCGTGGCGTGCATTTTATCTGGCGAGACGCCCAGCGCCAGCTGTTCGACCATCTCCAGCGAAACCATCTCTCCGGCGATTTTCGCAAAGCGCTTCGCTCGCCCCTGGATCTGCACAAAACCGTTTTCATCGAAACGCACAATATCGCCCGTGTCGTACCAGCCCTGTTCAACGTCACCCAGCGCATTTTCCGCCGCAGGCGCTTCCAGCACGCCCGGTTTTTCAACCCGCAGGTAGCCATTCATGATATTAGGCCCTTTGAGTTGCAGACGCCCGCCGTCATCAATGCCCGGAACCGCCAGCAAGCGCGCATCCATGCCTGGCAAAATGCGCCCAACGGTGCCCGGCTTCGCCGCCATAGGTACGTTAATCGACACGACCGGCGCGCATTCGGTCACGCCGTAACCTTCCAGAACGCGCAGGCCAAATTTGTCCTGCCAGAGCTGTCGGGTGCTGTCCTGCAATTTTTCCGCGCCGGCGACGACATAGCGCAAGCGATAGAAATCATACGGGTTGGCAAACCGCGCGTAGTTGCCCAGAAACGTCGACGTGCCAAACAGCACCGTGCAGTTCCGGTCATAGACCAGCTCCGGCACAATGCGATAGTGCAACGGGCTGGGATAGAGAAACACCTCAGCACCGGTCAGCAGCGGCGTCAACAGGCCGACGGTCAGGCCGAAGGAGTGGAACAGCGGCAGCGCTGACATAAAGCGGTCGTTCGCCGTGAAATCGGCAATGGTTTTTATCTGCTCAACGTTCGCCAGAAGGCTTTTATGGCTGTGCACCACGCCCTTCGGGTGCCCTTCCGAACCGGATGTAAAGAGGATCATTGCCGCCTCTTCCGGCCGCTGTTTGACCTGCGCCAGGCGCGGCATCAGCAGATGCGCAAAAATCCAGAGCTTATCGGCGAGCGTCACATCAGCTTTTAAATCTTCGAGATAAATCCAGCGAACCTGCGTCAGTTGCTCCGGCAGATGCCAGAGTTTGCCTTTCTCAAGAAACTGACGGGAGGTGAATACGGTTTTGATCTCCGCAGCGGTAATGGCGCTGGTCAACCCTTTCACACCCGCCGTGTAGTTCATCATCGCCGGGATACGGCCACGAGAAACCGCGCCAAAGATGACGGCGGCGCTGATGGCCGCGTTTGGCAGCATCAGGCCGATGTTTTCGCCCTGCGCGCTGTATTTTTCCAGAATGCGGCCGACAAACAGCGTTTTTGTCAGCAATTTGCGATAAGTGTCCGGCGTGAAGTTAATATCTTCAACACAGTTTTTACCCGCCCCGTAGCGGTACTGCGCAGCTAACAGTGATTCATACAGCGTTTCACGCGGGCGCACCGCCATGCGCGCTTCCATCATAATTTGATGCAGCATTTCTCCGGCCAGTTTGCGGCGCTCGCGCGCTCGCGGCGCCTCCGGCATCGGCAGATGGGTGGGCGGCAGGATATGCAGGTGAATGCGCGGGAAAAAGCGCTGTTTTACCAGACCTTTCAGGCGGCTAAAGTGCGTAAGCTCTGCGCCTTCAATACGAACCGGCACCACCGTTGCGCCAGACTTCGCCGCCACAAACCCGGCGCCGTCGTAGATTTTCATCAACGAACCGCTCACCGAAATTCGCCCTTCCGGGAAGATAACCACCGGGCGGCCCTGCTCTACCAGGCGTACCAGGTGCTTAATCGCCATCGGCTTCGTCGGGTCGAGCGGCACGAAATCAATCAGCGACTTTAACCAGCGCATATACCATTGCTGGCTGATAGAGGAATAGACCGCGAAAACAGGGCGAACCGGTAAAAAAAGGGCGAGTAAAATACCGTCGATAAAAGAGACATGGTTTGGCGTGATCAGGATGCGCTCACCCTGTAGCGCCCTGGCATCCCCGGTGACGCGTACACGATAAAGCACGCGGAACAGGTTGCGAAAAAATCCAAAAAGCATGTCAACTCCCTTTGCTCACAGTTCGGTAAAGATGCATGGTTGCAGATTATACGAGATGGGGAACAGGCGCGACAGGTAAATGGAAGGACGAAAAAAAACCTGCGCATCCGCGCAGGTTGGTGCAAGAGACAGGTACGAAGAGCGTACCGAATAATCTCACCAATCAATACCTCTGGGATCTTGATTGTGGTCTCCGGCGACGCTGCGCGCCACCAGCAAAACGCAAAGGAATGAACACAAATGCAACGAGTTGTGTAAATTATCGGTTACTGTTACAGATTGCTGTAAGCGCAAAAAAAAACCTGCACATGATGCGCAGGTTGGTGTAATTCTTGTGATCAACCCGAAAGCTGATTTCACCTATCAATACCTCTGGGATCTCAACTCTAGCAATCCGCCCGACGCCCTCACCAGCGAACAATCGCAACAGCGCTTCGCAAAGTGTAACCAAAGGTTTGCATTCTCCCTTTTCTGTCTTACTTCCCCGGCGTGCGCTCACATTTGCGCGTTCCCGTCAGGCAATCTGCTTGAACAGATAGCCATTTTCCGTAACACTGACGAAATGTAAGCGTTTACCCACTATAGGTACTGTCATGGCGACCATAAAGGATGTAGCCCGACTGGCTGGTGTTTCAGTCGCCACCGTTTCTCGCGTTATTAATGATTCCCCGAAAGCCAGCGAAGCATCCCGCCTCGCGGTCACCAGCGCGATGGAATCGCTCAGCTATCACCCCAACGCCAATGCGCGAGCGCTGGCGCAGCAATCCACGGAGACAATTGGTTTAGTCGTGGGGGATGTCTCCGACCCTTTCTTTGGCGCGATGGTTAAAGCGGTCGAGCAGGTGGCCTACCACACCGGTAATTTCTTACTGATTGGCAACGGCTACCATAATGAACAAAAAGAGCATCAGGCGATTGAACAACTGATCCGCCATCGTTGCGCGGCGTTAGTCGTACACGCCAAGATGATCCCGGACGCGGATCTGGCGTCATTAATGAAACAGATGCCTGGCATGGTGCTGATTAACCGCATCCTGCCTGGGTTTGAGCAGCGCTGCGTGGCGTTAGATGACCGTTACGGCGCCTGGCTGGCAACGCGTCACTTAATTCAGCAGGGCCATACCCGCATCGGCTATATCTGTTCCAACCATTCAATTTCTGATGCGGAAGACCGGCTCAAGGGTTATTACGACGCGCTGGAAGAGAGCCATATTCCGGCTAACGACAGGCTGGTCACGTTCGGTGAACCGGATGAGAGCGGCGGTGAACAGGCAATGACCGAACTGTTAGGTCGCGGAAGAAACTTCACGGCGATCGCTTGTTACAACGATTCGATGGCCGCAGGCGCAATGGGCGTATTAAACGACAACGGTATTGACGTGCCGGGCGAAATTTCACTGATTGGTTTCGATGATGTGCTGGTCTCGCGCTACGTGCGTCCACGTCTGACCACGGTACGCTACCCGATCGTGACCATGGCGACCCAGGCCGCCGAACTGGCGCTCGCGCTGGCGGAAAAACGGCCTGTACCCGAAATCACCCATGTCTTTAGCCCTACTCTGGTTCGTCGGCATTCCGTTTCGACGCCGTCGGAAACCGGGAATTCTTCGTCAAACGATTAATCAGGATAGCGTCATGACAACAATGCTGGATGTTTCACGTCGCGCGGGCGTATCAAAAGCGACGGTTTCTCGCGTGCTGAACGGAACGGGACAGGTGAAAGAGAGCACGCGCCAGAAAGTCTTCAAAGCGATGCAGGCGTTAGATTACCGACCCAATTTTTTGGCGCGATCGCTGGCGAACCGCACCAGTAACAGCATTGGGCTTGTTGTCTCGACCTTTGACGGATTTTACTTCGGGCGTTTGCTGCAACAGGCGTCACGCCAGACGGAGTCGCACGGTAAGCAGCTTATCGTGACCGATGGCCATGACACGCCGGAACGCGAGCAAGAGGCGGTGCAAATGCTGGCCGACAGGCAGTGCGACGCGATCATTCTCTATACCCGCTATATGAGCGAAAAAACGATCATCTCGTTGATTAATACCATAGAGACGCCGCTGGTCGTGATCAACCGCGATGTCAGTCTGGCCCGCGATCGCGCCATATTCTTTGAACAGGAAGATGCCGCGTTTCAGGCGGTGGATTACCTGATCTCACAAGGCCATCGGGATATCGCCTGCATTACCGTACCGAATCACACGCCAACGGGAAAATCCCGTCTGACGGGCTACCGCAAGGCGCTGGAGAAAAACGGGATCGCCTGGGACCCGGCGAAAGTGAAATACGGCGACTCCAGCATGACACGCGGGTACGAAGCGTGCCGTGAACTGCTGGAGGACGGGATCGCCTTTACCGCGCTCTTTGCCTGTAACGACGATATGGCGCTTGGCGCATCAAAGGCGCTGCATCAGGCCGGGCTGCGGATACCGCAGGATATTTCGCTGTTTGGCTTCGATGACGCGCCCAGCGCGAAGTGGCTGGAACCGGCGCTGTCCACCGTTTATCTGCCGATCGACAGTATGATCACCACCGCAATCGATCAGGCGATTCGGCTGGCGAGCGGCGAGGAGCTGGAGCCGATCCCACCGTTTACAGGAACATTAGTGCTGCGTGATTCAGTGACCACCGGGCCATTTTTTCAGTCGGATTGCTGATGGTTTGCCGGATGGCGGCGCAAGCGCCTTATCCGGCCTACGATATTGCGCCGTCTGTAGGCCTGATAAGCATAGCGCCATCAGGCAAAGACGCCTTATCCGGCCTACGATATTGCGCCGTCTGTAGGCCTGATAAGCGTAGCGCCATCAGGCAAAGGAACCTTATCCGGCCTGCCGGTTAAAAAACTTCCAGCGCCAGCAACTCTTCAATCGTCTGGCGGCGGCGAATCAATCGCGCTTTACCATTATCAAACAGCACTTCCGGCAGCAGCGGTCGGCTGTTGTAATTTGATGACATGGACGCGCCGTACGCGCCGGTATCGTGCAGAACCAGGTAATCCCCCGGTGCTACCGCAGGCAGCGCACGCGTTTCCACGTTACCGCCTTCCTGCTGCGTAAAGACATCGCCAGATTCGCACAACGGCCCCGCCACCACGGTATCCAGCAGTGGCGCATGTTCAAGCGAGCGACCGTCCGCCGCCAGCGCCGTAATATGGTGGTAGCTGCCGTACATTGCCGGGCGCATCAGGTCGTTGAAACCGGCATCCACCAGCACAAAATGACGGCGCCCCATCTCTTTCACGCTGCGTACCTGCGTCACCAGCACGCCGGATTGCGCCACCAGAAAACGTCCCGGTTCAATTTCCAGCTTCACCCGATGCCCCAGATGGCGAGCGATTTGCTCGCGGGCGGCGTTCCACAGTCCGAAGTAATGCTGCGTATCGACCGCCTCTTCTCCCTCGTGATAAGGGATCGACAGCCCGCCTCCCGCCGAAATCGCCTCCAGATCCTGCCCAAAATCGATAACCTGACGCACCATCGCGCCGCATACCTGCTCCAGATGACCGTAATCAACGCCGGAACCAATGTGCATGTGAACCCCGACAAGCTGAAGCCGATGGCGCTGCATCACCGCCAGCGCAGCAGGCAGATCGATATGCCAGATGCCGTGTTTGCTGTTCTCGCCGCCGGTATTGGTTTTCTGGCTGTGCCCGTGACCAAAACCGGGATTGATACGCAGCCAGACGCGATGACCTGGCGAAACCTGCCCCAGTTGATCCAGCATATCCACCGACCCGGCATTCACCGGAATGCGCAGTTCGCTGACGCGGGCCAGCGTGGCGGCGTCAATGACATCAGCCGTGAAGACGATATCATCAGGATGGTTTTGCGGATCGTATCCCGCCGCCAGCGCGCGCTCAATTTCACCCAGCGAGACGGAATCCACCTTTACGCCCTGCTCACGCATCAGGCGCAAAATATGAATATTCGAGCAGGCCTTTTGCGCAAAGCGCACCACATCAAACTGTTGCAGGGCCGCGATCTGACGGCGAATAATCTGCGCGTCATAGACCCATACCGGGCAGCCGAATTCCGCCGGTAGTCTGAGCAGATTTTCAGCGTTGAGGTCAGTATCAGTGCAATTCAGTGAATGTGGCATAGCAGGCTCCGGGCAAGACATTTTTTATGATTACGCCACAAACTGAAGGGAATAAAAAATATCGTTTTATGGCGAGTCTATGCAAAAATGATATGGATGATATCCACTGAGGGGAAAGCCAACGATGGCAGCCGTGAACCTGCGCCACATTGAAATCTTTCATGCCGTGATGACCGCCGGAAACCTGACCGAAGCGGCGCGCCTGCTGCATACCTCGCAGCCCACCGTTAGCCGGGAGCTGGCGCGGTTCGAAAAAGTATTGGGGCTTAAACTGTTTGAGCGCACGCGCGGACGCCTGCACCCAACGGTGCAAGGATTACGGCTATTCGAAGAGGTGCAGCGTTCCTGGTATGGGCTGGATCGCATTGTAAACGCGGCGGAGAGCTTACGTGAATTCCGCCAGGGCGAGCTGTCGATTGTCTGCCTGCCCGTTTTCTCCCAGTCCTTTTTACCCACGCTGCTGCAACCGTTTCTCGCCCGCTATCCTGATGTCAGCCTAAACATCGTGCCGCAGGAGTCGCCGCTGCTGGAAGAGTGGCTTTCCGCTCAACGCCACGACCTCGGCCTGACGGAGACGTTGCATACCCCGGCAGGCACCGAACGCACCGCGTTGTTGACGCTAAATGAAGTGTGCGTGCTGCCGCCCGGCCACCCGCTGGCGACCAAATCCGTGCTAACGCCGGGCGACTTTCAGGGAGAGAATTACATCAGCCTGTCGCGCACCGACAGCTATCGCCAGCTGCTGGATGCGCTGTTTAACGAACACCAGGTTAAACGCCGGATGGTCGTGGAAACCCACAGCGCAGCGTCGGTTTGTGCGATGGTGCGCGCGGGCGCCGGGCTCTCGGTGGTTAACCCGCTCACCGCGCTGGATTATGCCGCCAGCGGAGTGATCGTGCGGCGGTTCAGTATCGACGTTCCGTTTACCGTCAGTCTGATCCGCCCGCTGCACCGGCCATCATCCGCGCTGGTGGATGCGTTCAGCGAGCACCTGCAAACCAGCCTTCCGCGTCTTGTCGATCCGCTGGAGGCCATTCTGGAGCCGGTTACGAAAGCATAAATTCCACAGCGTCAGCCGCATGGATCGCCGCAGTATCAAACACCGGCAGCGCGCTCTGCGCTTCCGGCACCAGCAACCCAATCTCGGTACAGCCGAAAATCACGCCCTGAGCGCCCTGCGCCGCCAGACGTTCGATCACCTGCAAATAATACTGGCGGGAGCGTTCGCTAAACTCGCCGAGGCACAGTTCGTCAAAGATTATCTGGTTGATCTGCGCGCGGTCGTCCGTTTCCGGCACCAGGGTTTCAATCGCAAACCGCTGCTCCAGACGCCCGCGATAAAAATCCTGCTCCATCGTGTAGCGCGTCCCCAGTAGCGCCACGCGCGTCATGTTTTTGCGCGCAATCGCCCGCCCTGTCGCATCCGCAATATGTAAAAACGGCAGTGAACAGCGCGACTCAATCGTATCCGCCACTTTATGCATGGTATTAGTACACAGCACTATCGCTTCTGCGCCCGCCTGCTGCAAACCCAGTGCGGCCTGCGCCAGAATATCTCCCGTTTTATCCCACTCGCCCTGGCGCTGACACTCTTCAATTTCATGGAAATCAACGCTATGCAGCAACAGGCTGGCGGAATGCAAACCGCCCAGCCGTGCTTTGATTCCTTCATTAATCAAACGGTAATAGGGGATCGTCGATTCCCAACTCATGCCGCCCAGCAGTCCAATCGTTTTCATTACCTTCTCCTTCTCACCTTGATGACAGCAGTGAAGCAAACTTGTGATCAAGTTTCCAGTTCATTTGGTCTGCCATTTTCTTTTTCCCCGGTATGAACTAATTTAGTTGAAACATTGTTTCAATAAATAACAGGATCACCGCATGTTTATTTTTCATAATGAGACGACGCTTGAGGATCTGGGAAATGGCGTTACCCGGCGTATTCTGGCTCACGACGGCAACATGATGGCGGTAGAGGTGAATTTCGAAAAAGGCGCAATCGGGCCGTTGCACAATCATCCTCATGAACAGCTGACTTACGTTTTGTCCGGTGAATTTGAGTTTACTATTGGTGAAGAAAAGCATGTGGTGCGCACCGGCGACACGCTATATAAACGGCCCAATATCATGCATGGCTGCGTGTGTTTACAACCGGGAACACTGCTGGATACCTTCACGCCAGTACGCGAAGATTTCCTCAACGCGTAAGCCATACGCATCCGGCCTGTACAGGAAACCCTGCGCAGGCCGGATGTTATCGCCTCACCGGGGCGAGGCTTTTACGACATCAGAATTAACGCGCCAGCCAGCCGCCATCTACCGCAACGGTATAGCCGTTAATATAGTCAGATGCGCTGGACGCCAGGAACACCACCGGCCCCATCAGATCGCTCGGCAGACCCCAACGCCCCGCCGGAATACGGTCGAGGATTTCCGCGCTACGCTGCTCATCAGCACGCAGTTGCTGAGTATTGTTCGTCGCCATATAACCCGGCGCGATAGCGTTCACGTTGATGTTATGTTTCGCCCATTCGTTCGCCATCAGGCGCGTTACGCCCATAACGCCGCTTTTAGACGCGGTGTAAGAAGGAACGCGAATCCCGCCCTGGAAGGAGAGCATAGAAGCGATATTAATAATTTTGCCGCCGTTACCCTGGGCGATGAAGTGCTTCGCCGCAGCCTGAGACATAAAGAACACGCTCTTAATGTTCAGGTTCATGACGTCATCCCAGTCTTTTTCACTGAAGTCGATCGCGTCTTCACGGCGGATCAGACCGGCGTTATTCACCAGAATATCGATGTGGCCGAATTCCGCCACCGCACGTTCAAGCAGGGCTGGAATACCGTCAATCTGACGCAAATCCGCCGTCAGACTTAAAAAACGGCGGCCCAGCGCGGTGATGCGTTCAATGGTTTCCGTCGGCTCAACAATGTTGATCCCGACAATATCACAGCCCGCTTCCGCCAGACCCAGCGCCATCCCCTGACCCAGACCGGTATCACAACCTGTGACTACCGCGACCTTACCTTCAAGAGAGAATGCATTCAAAATCATTGTTAATCCTTATTTTCTTAGTGCCTGTCACGGACAGACATGATTGCCGTCCGCGACTAGCGCAGATCTTTTACTGCAACGTGGTCCATATCATCAAAGACCTGGTTTTCACCCACCATCCCCCAGATGAACGTATAGGCCTGGGTGCCGACACCGGAGTGAATAGACCAGCTTGGGGAGATAACCGCCTGCTCGTTATGCATCACGATATGACGCGTTTCCTGAGGCTGCCCCATCATATGAAAGACGCAGGCGTTCTCTTCCATGTTGAAATAGAAGTACACTTCCATACGGCGTTCATGGGTGTGACAAGGCATGGTGTTCCACAGGTTGCCGGGCGCCAGTTCGGTCAGGCCCATGCTCAGCTGGCAGGTCTCCAGTACGTCCGGCACGAAGTATTTGTTAATGGTGCGGCGGTTACTGGTGAGGTTGTCGCCCAGAGTAACCGGCGCGACATCGGCTGGCGTCACTTTTTTAGTCGGGTAAGTGGTATGCGCCGGCGCGCAGTTGTAGTAGAACTTCGCCGGATTTGCGCCATCAACGCTGGCGAAAACAACTTCTTTCGCACCTTTACCGACGTATAAGGCATCGCGGTGGCCGATCTCATAGCACTGGCCATCAACAGCGATCGTGCCCGGCCCGCCGATGTTGATCACCCCCAGTTCACGACGCTCCAGGAAGTAGGTAACGCCCAGCTGTTTACCAACTTCACCGCCAACGGAAACCGTTTTCGCTACCGGCATGATGCCGCCGACAATAATGCGGTCGATGTGGCTGTAAACCATGGTGTATTCATCAGCAACAAACACTTTCTCGACCAAAAACTCGTTGCGCAGCCCCTGGGTGTCCAGCGTTTTAGCGTGCGCGCTGTGGATGCTCTGTCTTACGTCCACATCAACCTCCAATAATAAACCGACCGTGAATGTCAGAACGGAAGGCGAAACACCGTTCCGTTTTACTTTATGCGGTAATGATATCCCTCCAGAAACGGGTTTTCAATTACAAATAAAACGTTGTTTCAGTTTTTCTGCATCTTATTATCAAAAGTGTAATTGCGATCACGTCAGCGCGAGATTTCCCTTTAGCAGGCACAGGCGGAGATACTTAAAATAAAATTAAAAACAATAAGATAGGTTTATCAGGTGGATATGGGAGCAGCGTGTGCTCCTGAAAAGAAACGCCGGATTGCTGCAACCCGCGGCGTCAGGGAGGGGAAATATCAGCACATATTGCGGCTGGCGCGGTTGGCAGCGCCTGTATGGGGGAAGCGGAAAATGAAAGCGGTTTTAATCTCGTTCGATAGCAAGCGCCACACCTTGCCCGCCGCCAATGCAGAGCGTCGCCAGGCCCTTTCGCGCATCGCGTTTAACCATCTCATGCACCAGCGACACCAGAATCCGGCAGCCGGATGCGCCAATGGGATGGCCGAGCGCAATCGCTCCGCCGTTAACGTTCACCCGGCGTTCGTCCCACTCCAGCATTTTGCCGACGGATAACGCCTGCGCAGCAAAAGCCTCGTTAGCCTCGATAAGATCCACATCCGCCAGTTGCCAGCCTACCCGTTCAAGACAACGTCGGGTGGCGTAAACGGGCGCAATGCCCATCAATGCGGGATCGACGCCGACGCTGGCAAAAGCGCGAATACGCGCCAGTATGGGTAAATCCAGTTCCTGCGCTTTGGCTTCGCTCATCATCATGACGGCAGCCGCGCCATCGTTAATTGACGAGGCATTGCCCGCCGTGACCGAGCCGAGGAGATCAAATGCCGGGTTCAACTGGGCCAATCCTTCCGCGCTGGCATCGGTTCTTGGCTGCTCATCAGTATCGACAACGACAGGCTGGCCGTTACGCTGGGTGACAACCGGGACAATCTCAGCTTTAAAACGCCCGGCATCAATGGCCGCCCGCGCTTTTTGCTGGGAGCTGAGGGCATAGGCGTCCTGCAATTCGCGGCTGATGCCGTATTCCCGCGCCAGATTTTCAGCGGTAACGCCCATGTGGTAATCGTTAAACGCATCCCACAAGCCGTCGTGAACCAGGCTGTCCACCAGTTGGCTGTTACCGAGCTGCGCTCCTGTGCGGCTGTCGGTAAGAACGTGCGGCGCCCGGCTCATGTTCTCCTGCCCGCCGGCAATGACAATATCCGCCTCGCCGCACTGAATCGCCTGCGTAGCCAGGTGCAGCGCTTTCAGGCCGGAACCGCAGACATCGTTGATGGTGATAGCAGAAACGGTGTTGGGCAGCCCACCTTTGATGGCTGACTGCCGCGCCGGGTTTTGTCCTGCGCCCGCCGTGAGCACCTGACCGAGGATAACTTCATCGATAGCATGTACATCAACGCCGGTACGCTCCATCAACGCTTTTACCACCATGCTGCCCAGCTCAACGGCAGAATGGCGGGACAGCGTTCCCTGGAAGCATCCGATCGGCGTACGTAAAGCCCCAACTATCACAACCTCTTTCATCACCACCTCAGCGCAAAATAACACCGCAATAGTAGAGGATTGTTAAAGATAATTATCCTGCTTGTTTAAAAATGGTGAGTTTTATCACAAAGGAAATTGCAGCTATTTTAATCAGCCGGTATACGCCCCTGCTGTAAATGATCGCGGAGCCAGCTTCCCGCCGCACCCGGCGGCGACTTCTTGTTCCAGAGAAGATCAATCGAGATCGCCTTCGGCCAGCCGGGCACATCCAGTTGCACCAGCGGTTTTTCAGCCGCGAACTCTTCCACCAGCGCGCAAGGCAATGCGCACCAGCCAAATCCCTGCACCGCCATACTCAGTAATAACAAATAGTTAGGTGCAGACCAGGCCGGGCCGCGCGCCACGCTGGCGCCACTTTCCAGATAGGTATTCAGCCGCAGTTCACGCCAGGTATGCAGCTGATCCCATTGCAGGGTTTTCTGCGCGGCCAGAGGATGTGAGGCCGCCACGTAGAGTCCCATCCAGGTCTGCATGGGCAGACGCGTCACCCCCATCTCGGTAGGGTAATGATTGCGCGCTTCAATCAGCCCGACCTGCGCGCGTCCCTTTTGCAGGAGATCGATGACATCTTCATCTTCGCCGATCAGACATTCAAATTCCGTATGGGGAAACTGGCGGTCGAACTGCACCATTAATTCTTCCAGAACGTCTGGATGCAGGGTGTCGGATAGCACGAATGTCAGACGGGTTTCCGTTTCGCCAGACAGGGATAACGCCACCTCATCCAGACGATCGCTTGCGGACAGAATAGCCTGCACATAGCTGAGCACCCGCTTGCCCTCTTCCGTCAGCACTGGCTGTCGTGAAGAGCGATCAAACAGTGAAAACCCCAGATCGGCTTCCAGGTGGGCAATCGCCGTACTGACGGTGGACTGACTTTTCCGTAACCGGCGCGCCGCAGCGGAAAACGAGCCGCAGGAGACCGTCTCAACAAATGCGATCAATGCTTCGGGAGAGTAGCGCATAAACTATCTACTTTATCGATGGATTCTATCTTTTAGATATCATATTAAACGATAAAATGCCTGACATTCCGTTTTCCCGGAGATGAAAAAAAGGTTTGATCCTATGCAACATGACTTAGTCCAACGCCGTTCGCTACTCGAACGCATTTTCCATGCGGTCTGCTTCGAAGGCATTGCCACCGCTATTCTGGCCCCGACTACCGCCTGGCTGATGCAGCGCTCAGTGCTGGAAATGGGAGGCTTAACCATTCTGCTGGCAACCACGGCGATGATCTGGAATATCATCTATAACGCGCTGTTTGACCGCTTCTGGCCGTCACACGTAGTGACGCGCACCGCTAAAGTTCGCGCACTGCACGCGCTGGGATTTGAAAGCGGCTTTATCGTTATTGGTGTAAGTATTGTCGCCTGGGCGCTGAACGTCAGCCTGTTGCAGGCCTTCACGCTGGAAATCGGTTTCTTCCTTTTCTTCCTGCCATACACCATGTTCTACAACTGGGCCTATGACACGTTGCGTCTTCGCGTAGTAAGACGCCGCCAGCAGCGCGTTACTGCCTGATAATGCTCTGTTTAGCCGGAACATTCCCCGTTCCGGCGCTTCCTGCCTACCCTCGCACACCGCTTTAGTTTCCCCAGCCCCATGCCATTTATGGTAAATTGCGCTTCTTTTTGTTTATTTTATAGTTGATACGTTCAAATAATGTCGAAAATTTGGTCAAAAGAAGAAACTCTCTGGAGTTTTGCACTATATGGGACTGCGGTCGGCGCAGGCACCCTTTTCCTCCCCATTCAGTTGGGTTCCGCGGGGGCTATCGTGCTGTTTATTACCGCACTGGTTGCCTGGCCTCTGACTTACTGGCCTCATAAAGCGCTGTGCCAGTTTATCCTCTCTTCGAAAACCTCCGCTGGCGAAGGGATCACCGGTGCGGTAACGCATTATTACGGCAAGAAGATCGGCAGTCTCATCACCTCGCTATACTTTATTGCGTTTTTCGTGGTGGTCCTGATTTACGCCGTGGCGATAACCAATTCCCTGACGGAACAGCTGGCAAAGCAGATGACGGTAGACCTGCGGGTGCGTGTTCTGGTCAGCCTGGGCGTCGTATTGATTCTGAATCTGATTTTCCTGATGGGACGACATGCGACTATCCGCGTGATGGGCTTTTTAGTGTTTCCGCTTATCGCCTATTTCTTATTTCTGTCGCTTTATTTGACCGGAAGCTGGCAGCCCGCGTTATTGACCAGCCAGATGTCTTTCGATCGGCACACACTTCATCAGGTATGGATATCCATTCCGGTGATGGTTTTCGCTTTTAGCCATACGCCCATTATCTCCACGTTTGCTATCGACAGACGTGAAAGATACGGAGAGCAGGCCATGGGTAAATGCAAAAAAATCATGAAGGTGGCTTATCTGATCATTTGCCTGAGCGTGCTGTTTTTCGTTTTCAGCTGTCTGCTCTCCATTCCGCCATCCTATATTGAAGCCGCGAAACATGAAGGCGTGACCATCCTGTCAGCGCTGTCTATGATGCCAGCCGCACCGGCATGGCTCTCCATTTCAGGGATTATTGTCGCCGTTGTCGCGATGTCAAAATCGTTTCTGGGCACCTATTTTGGAGTGATTGAAGGGGCAACAGAGATAGTACGAACGGCGTTACTTCAGACTGGCGTGAAGAAAAGCCGGGCATTTAATCGCGCCCTGTCTATCATGCTGGTCTCGCTGATTACCTTTGTCGTTTGCTGCATTAATCCCAACGCCATTTCGATGATTTATGCGATCAGCGGCCCGCTTATCGCCATGATTTTGTTTATCATGCCGACGCTGTCGACCTATCTGATCCCCGCGCTCAAACCATACCGCTCTCTGGGAAATCTGCTTACCCTGATTGTGGGTCTGCTTTGCGTGTCCGTGATGTTTTTTGGCTAATCTCAATACAAAACGGCTCATCCACCTGAAGAGGGGCGAGCCGTTTTACTCAGTCTTTAATCTATCGGCATAATAGTGAGGGCGACCCGACTGTCGTAAACGTCCAGCCTTCCCGCCAGGGTTGTATCAAAAACGAGAACGTCGCGTCCTTTGATAAATAAATAAGCGGCATGGCCTTGCGTTCATGGCTGCCCTGCAATTCGTCAGACGGATATCGGACCAGATTATGCGTCGTAATAATATAGTTTTGCTGCAACTTCTGGTACGTAAAATAAATAATCCGGCTAATTTTATAAGAATGAGCATCGGGCGTATTCAACACGCCGGTTAATGTCACGATCCCCTGATGATTATGCATCTGGTAGGTAATATCACCAGCAAAAAGTTCATGATCAATATCCCAGACGGCATAACCACTGCAATCAATTTTCGGATTAATGCTGTGCGCATACCAGAATCCTCCGCCACCCACAATGAAGATCGTGATAATAATAGCCGCTGCCAGTATTTTAATTTTCATCATTTATCGAATAGTAGGTTATACACTTTACGGACGGATTTTCTCTGGCATCCTCCGGGCATATAATCGCCGTGATATTTTTTGCGCTGCTCATTCCTGAGAGAAACACATAGTTATTGTTATCGCAAATCTCGCGATGTTTGTGCATAAAGCGAATATAATTTAGCTCCAGCACATCATTCCCTTTTTGCAGGACGGTACAGGATGAAAAAGTCTCGGAGTCCAGAACCTCATAAGACGACAGCAGCGACTCTGGAGACATATAAAACAGGCTGGCGGCAATGCTTATCATCACCACCAGAAGCGCCAGTCCGCAAAGCGCCGCAGGCAACGAGAGATGGCGCTTTTTTATTGGCGTGTCTCCCTTCGGCTCCATTTGGGGTGCAACAATCTGCGCCGGCGCTTCGGTCGCTGATGCTTTTGCGGTTATCTCATCCGTCTGAATATTCGCTGAAATCATCATACCGCGACGGGCAATGGTTTTTATAAGATCGCGCGGTAACCCAATATCACTTAACGCATTTCTTAGAATGAGAATCGTCTGATAAAAAGTATTCGCCGAGGTAACATGATTCTTCTCTCCCCAACCCGCTGTAATCAGCTGGTTTTGAGAAACTACCGTGTTGTTATGCTGAATAAGATATAAAAGGATAAGGCTTGCAGGACTTTGTAACGTTACGGTCTTCTGCATTGTGCTATTCGATAACGCCCGATTTCCAGGGTGAAAGTCAACCAGGTTATTAATTGTGTAACATCTGGCGTGTTTTAACAAATCCGACACAGTATTCCTTCTGGCATTCACATGATGAATGCCATGCTACAAAATTCTTATATCGAGATCACTATAAATATTTGATTATGCGATTACTGTCAAACGCCAGTGGTAAAATTACTTACAAATCAAAAACCTTAAGTCAAAAAAGATCATTTGTTCTTAATTAAGACTATTTTTAAAGCATTTTCATGCTCTCCTGATATTATTACGATAAGCTTAAAAAGCACACAAACACATAATTTATTAATTATGAAAAACAATAGCAATTTTACAATTAAGATACAAAAATTAACATTGATGCAACTTTTGTCCATAAATGCCATTTAACAAAATATCTTAAACATTTTTGCAATATAACTATTCCTGGATTTTGCTATAAAAGTCCTGGATGCTAAATTGTTTCTGTCTCTGACGAGATGCCACTCCAGGAAAATAAGTGGCATGTAAATAGCCACTATTATAAATACATCGCAAGGCTTTAAGAAAAATAGCAATAAGTGATATACATCGATTTTTTACGCACGCTAATTGCCGTCTGGCAAAGTATTGACATATTTAAAAACGGATGAAATTATGAAATTATCTACGGATAGGGAGGTTCCTGTATGGAGCTGGATGTTAAATTAAAAAACCTTACGTGCAGTAGTTGTTCTTTACATTGTAAAATAATGCCAGAAAAATCACCTCGTTTACAATATTGTGCTAACGCATGTTTTTGTATGTGGCCGGAAGAAAGTATCTACTTTAACAGAGGTGTTATTGAGGGAATTTTAAATAATAATCATAATGCCCGATTAAATGGTTATATTTTTGTCGATTTCTCTATCAGCTTTTTGCGGCTGTTTCTCGACAAACAGTGGATTGATTATCTCGCCAGCACACGTATGGGTATTGTACTGGTGAGCGATCGGAACATGCAGTCGTTAGCCAACTACTGGCGTAAACATCATCCGGCGGTTTCTGTCGTCATTTATCACGATGATGGACTGGCGGTTGCAAATGAAAAAATCAGACAAGTATTTATTGGGCGACATCTGTCTTTTACAAAAGGGAATACCCTGACCCAGACGGAATTCATCATTATGGGTAACATGGTTGCAGGGAAAAATCCGCATCAAATCGCCGAGTTACTGAGTATGGATATCCGCAGCGTCTATGCTTATAAACAGAGGATCGAGAAAAGAATGGGCGGGAAGATAAACACGCTGTTTATTCATTCGCATCCACTTTCCAATGAAAAAGCCGCATTCCCAATGATCACAAAGGAATGCAAAGGCTCGCTTATTCATCTGCAAAGACGGCGTTAGCATTGAAGACAACAGTCGGGCACCGGTCCCGGCTATTTTATATAGGAATCCAGCACCTTCAGGATCACTTCCAGATCGTCTTCGCGCTTCACTTCATCGCTCTGGTGAACAATGTGTTCGGTCAGATGCCCTTTGATCACCTCACGCATTAATCCGTTCACCGCGCCGCGTATCGCCGCGATTTGCTGCAATACCGCGGCACATTCGTGAGGTTCATCCAGCATTTTTTTCAGTGCGACAACCTGCCCCTGGATTTTACTGGCGCGAGCTTTAAGTTTTTGTTTATCCCGGATCGTATGTGACATAGCAACGCCTTATTAACATAAATCATTATGGATTATAGCATTGTGACGCTACTGGGGGGTAGTATTTGGTACTGGGGGGGAGTAGAATGCGGGGAAATAAGACAACTAAGAATCATTCTCATGGGCGAATTTTCAACATTACTTCAGCAAGGAAACGCCTGGTTTTTCATTCCCAGCGCCATTCTGTTGGGCGTATTACATGGGCTGGAACCCGGGCACTCCAAAACGATGATGGCGGCGTTTATCATCGCCATCAAAGGGACGATTAAGCAGGCTGTGATGCTGGGGCTGGCAGCCACGCTTTCACATACCGCCGTTGTGTGGCTTATCGCCCTGGGTGGCATGTACATCAGCAGAGCGTTTACCGCAGAATCCGTGGAACCCTGGCTACAACTGGTCTCCGCCATCATTATTCTGAGCACGGCGTTCTGGATGTTCTGGCGTACCTGGAAAGGGGAGCGGGACGGGTTGGCTAACAGGCTTCCTGCCCACACTCACCACCATCACGACCATGAGCACCACCATCACGACCACGACCATCACCACGACCACCAGCATGTTCATATTTCCCTGAAGGGGCTAACGGACGGATCGCACGCCTGGCAGGATGCCCATGAACGGGCACATGCGACCGATATTCAGCGCCGCTTTCACGACCAGGAAGTGACAAACGGACAGATTTTACTGTTTGGCCTGACGGGCGGCCTGATTCCTTGCCCGGCAGCCATCACCGTATTGCTGATCTGCATCCAGCTTAAAGCCTTCACGCTGGGAGCCACGATGGTACTGTGCTTCAGCATTGGTCTGGCGTTAACGCTGGTAGCCGTTGGCGTAGGCGCAGCCATCAGCGTGCAACAGGCCGCAAAACGCTGGAACGGATTTAATACCCTGGCGAGAAAAGCCCCCTATTTCTCCAGCATACTGATCGGTCTGGTGGGGCTTTATATGGGAATGCATGGTTATCTGGGCATTATCCACTAATTGTTCCCCGCCTGTTTCCACAAACGTGCAGCGACCCGGGCGCTGCACGTCCGTTCATATCAATTTTTCGCAAGCCATGAGCAGACCGTAGACGAGCGGTAAGCCGCTCTGATGAGTGAGGCGCATTAACAAATCTTTCCAGAAAGTCGCCTGGCCGTATAATTCGATGCTATTACCCGGCGCGTATTGCAGTTCCGCGCTTTTGCGACAAGCGCGCAGGCATTGCGGATTTATTGCGGAAAAATTGTTCTCTCCCACGCTCAGCATCGGCATAATTCCGCGCAGAAAACACGCTTTATGCGAACAAAACGCACTATATCAACTGGCAACTTAAATACGATTGCATCAATTGTTGATCTTAATCAAATGGGGTTTATTGGAAACTAAGCCTTTTAAGCTCCAAAAGATCCAACAAAATAAAATAAAATTCCTAAAGTAAAGAGTACGCACCTAATAGTCAGCAACAGAAACAGTATAGTGATGCTGATGATTATTATAAAACCGGTATCTATTTACATCACACATTCAATTAATTAACACACCGACATGGAACGACCTTACGGCTAAATCATTAATACCAATAAAGCGAATATCTAATTATCTTAATATCGACGCAACCGATCTATTTCCAGTTTTTAATAGCCACCACCTATTACAAAAGATTTATTCGGATGTTTTAAACGATTTTCATATTTAAGATTACTGTCGTTAAAATTCAGGCATAAGAAAAAAGATATATTTTCAGATGGGATATTTGTCGCCTGGGACGCATTGCTGAATAAAAACTGAGAAGGCGCGTTCAGCAGCACATTTTTCTATTTCAACGCCTCAACACCAGGATTAATACCAATATTTTCGCCAACACTGACTTAATACAGCAACATTCCAGCACAGTGCCATTTTTATGAATGTCCCTGAGCATTGGGAACACCCTGAATTCTCAGGGTAAATCAACACGACTGAATGAAAATGGAGTTTAGTTATGAAACTGAATCGTGCCCTAATTCCGGCGCTGGTGATCTCCGCGATCTATTCTGCGGGCGCGCTGGCTTCTGATAATACCATTACATTTATGGGAGAAGTTTCTGATGAAACCTGTTCCGTATCGGTAAATGGTTCTGAGGCCTCACCTGTCGTCTTACTGCCTACCGTCACGGTAAACACCTTGAACACCAATCAGGTTGCAGGACAAACGACCTTCGACATCGGCGTCAGCGGATGCACCGGCTCAGCCTCCGGGATCAATATTTCAACCGTCTTCGTCGGAAATAACATCAGCGCCACGACCGGAAACCTGGCCAGCAATGGCTCGGCGAGCGATGTTGAAATTCAGATCCTCGACACCAGTGATACAGAGATCGATTTTCGCAACGCGTTTAATGGCGGCGGAGATTTAGCGCTGGCGGCAAATGAGACATCAGCCACGGCAACCTACAAGGCCCAATATTACTCAGGGGGCGCAGCAACCACCGGTACGGTGCAGGCCTCCATGCAATACGCGGTTTCTTACCAGTAATTTAACCCAGGCGGGAATTTCGTCCCGCCCTCTTTCGACCAGGGAGTAATAAATGAACCCCATTCGCGACGCCCTGTATTCTCTCGCGGGGTTTCTGTTTATCTTTTTTACACTCTGGAGTGAACACGTCGCCGCCAGTATTACCATGACCGGGACGCGAATTATTTATAATGGTTCAGCCAACTCTGTCGATGTTCATTTAAAGAATAAAGATTCCTTCCCTTATGTGGTCTCAACCTGGTTCGATAACGGCAATATGGCAGACGGGCCGGAGAAATCAGCTCAACTTCCCTTTATCGCCACGCCGCCGGTATTTCGTATTCAACCCGGCGAAGGGCAAATTATTCGGATTGTTTTTACGGCGGCCCAGTCCCTGCCACAAGACAGGGAATCTCTGTTCTATTTTAATTTTATGCAGGTTCCGCCCGCGAATGTGGGCCAACGTAGCCCGGATCAGGGCAATCAAAACAGCCTGCTGATCATGCTACGCAACCGGGTGAAATTATTTTATCGTCCGGCTGAATTAAACGGTAATCCACAAAAAATGCTGGCGAACCTTCAGGTCACGCGGACAGGTCAAACCGGCATCACCATTAAAAATAATCAGCCTTATTACATCACCA
This sequence comes from Citrobacter sp. CK202, assembly GCF_030333225.1. Classification (NCBI taxonomy): domain Bacteria; kingdom Pseudomonadati; phylum Pseudomonadota; class Gammaproteobacteria; order Enterobacterales; family Enterobacteriaceae; genus Citrobacter; species Citrobacter sp. CK202. Next base: position 456,002 of record NZ_JAOWGI010000029.1, on the reverse strand, counting down.
TTGCCGGGCTACAGTTGATCAATGCCTCAGAAACCCGCGCCCAAAAAGCAGGCATGATTGCCCCTTTCAGCAGTGAGCGTTATGTCTTTACCGACGCCCGATCGGCTGCAAATCAGCGTGTTCGCATCACGTTGATTAACGATCAGGGAGCCAGAATCAGTGAAGATTTTCCTCTTTAATCGCCCGGCGTGTTTCGGCCTGATGGTATGCGTTACGGCATTTTCCGCTGCGGCCAGGGCTGATTACTATTTTGATCCCGCGCTGCTCCAGGGGTCCGCATACGGTCATGGTCTGGATCTCCAGCGCTTTAATCATACCCAAGACAGTGTGCCTGCGGGTGAATGCGTGCTGGATATTTATCTTAATAACCAGTTGATTCGCCAGCAGGAAAAGATCGAACTTATCGCATCCACCACGCCGGATAACGCCGTCGAACCCTGTCTGCCGTTTGAGGTGGTTCGCGCCAGCGCGATTCGCACGCGCTCCTCTGCGGCGTCTTCAACGCCGCACTGTCTGCGCATCAGCGAGACCGGGCAAAAAATCAGTTGGCAAGTGGATATAGCGAAGCTGCGCCTGAATATGATGATTCCTCAGGCCGGGCTTTACCACGCTCCCCGGGGGTATATTCCCGTTTCCGAATGGGACGCCGGAGAGACCGCGCTGTTTTTGCGCCACAATACCAATTTTTATCATACGGAAAATACAGACTCACACCTGCGCTACGACTACCTGTGGAGCAATATCAATGGCGGTTTCAACATCGGGCTGTGGCAATTTCGCCATCAGGGGAACCTCCGCTATGCCGATGACAACCAGACGGGTAGCCACTACAAATACAATGCGGTAGCGACTGCGATTCAGCGCCCTCTTCCTCAGTTTGAGAGCGTGATAGCGTTTGGGGACAATTACACCAACAGCAGCCTGTTCGGCAGCCTCTCATTCAACGGCATAAAACTGAACACCGATCAACGGATGTGGCCGCAGGGCAAACGCGGTTATGCGCCGGAAGTGCGCGGCGTGGCGACCACAACCGCCCGCGTGGTGGTACGCCAGCAGGGTAAAGTGATTTACGAAACCACCGTCGCGCCCGGCGCTTTTGTTATTAACGATCTCTACAATACCCGTGGCCAGGGCGATCTGGCCGTCGATGTCATCGAAGCGAACGGGCAAATCTCAAGTTTTACCGTTCCCTACTCGGCGGTTCCTGATTCCGTTCGACCGGGAAACTGGAACTATGAGCTGGCAATGGGCTACGTTCGCCACTACTACAGCGTGGAGAATAAATTTGTCGAAGGCGTTTTGCAGCGCGGGATGAGCAACACGCTAACCGCCAATTTGGGTTCACGGCTGGCCGATGATTATCAGGCGTTTCTGCTGGGCGGGGTGATGGCAACATCCGTCGGAGCATTCGGCCTCAATACCGTTTACTCAAACGCCAGAGTCGAAAACGACGATAACGAGCAGGGCTGGCGCATTGAGGCCAGCTACAGCAAAACGTTTACCACCGGCACAAATCTGGTGTTGGCGGCCTATCGTTACTCCACCAGCGGTTATCGTGATTTACAGGATGTGCTGGGCGTGCGCCGTCAGCAGAAAAACAGCGTGGCGTATTATTCGGATACGCTGCACCAGCGTAATAACTTTTCCGCTACGCTCAGCCAGCCGATGGGCGACTGGGGCATGGTTAGCTTCACCGGCAGTACGTCAGATTACTACAGCGACGCGTCGCGCATCACCCAACTCCAGTTTGGCTACAGCAACAGCTGGCGCAACATCACCTTTAATCTTAGCGCCGCCAGGCAGCGCAGCAGTTATGCCAGCCGCTACGACACCAGCGTAAACGACCAGGATTTTGACCGCGAAAACCAGCGTAAATACACCGAAAACACGCTTTCACTGGGGATCTCCATCCCCTTCGATGTTGGCGCCAGCCGCACGCAGCTAAATCTGGATATGAATCGCAGCCGCGACGTTCGCACCGCCACGGTGGGGATAAGCGGTGCCACGGGCGAGAACAGCGCCACATCATGGGCCGTTTATAGCGGCCTGGAGCGAGATAAGCACGACGGCAGCAGCGCAACCTGGGGCGGCAACGTGGAGCAACGAACCGCCGTCGGCGCGTTTCGCGGCTTTGCCTCCCGCGGCAGCGATTACCAGCAATATGGTCTGGGGATGTCCGGCACGCTGGTTGCGCACCGCGGCGGGATCACCGCTGGCCCCTACACCAGCGATACATTTGCGCTTATCGAAGCGCCAGGCGCACGCGGCGCGGCGGTACGTAACGGGCAAGGCGCAACGGTTGATTATTTCGGCTATGCCCTGCTCCCTTCCATGACCCCCTATCGCTATAACACCGTAAGCCTGGACAGCGGAAACATGAATGCCGAAGTTGAGCTACAGAGCGGCAGCAAGCGCATCGTGCCCTACGCCGGCGCGATTTCCCGCGTGAAATTCACGACCACCAGCGGTAAAGCGGCGCTCATCAACACAACGCTTCCCGATGGCGAGCAGCCGCCGATGGGCGCTGACGTGACGGACGGCCACGGCGAATCCGTGGGAATGGTCGGCCAGGGCGGGCAAATTTACGCCCGACTGGCGGAACAATCCGGCGTGCTGTTCGTACAGTGGGGGCAAAAATCCACGCAGCGGTGCCAGGTCTGGTATCAACTACCGGCTAAAACGCATGCGCCGCTGTATCAGCTCACACTACCTTGTCGTCAGGAATAACGTATGAAAATCAGACAGCTCTTTTACGGCCTGTTATTCAGCGGCATGGTTGCGCATCCTGCCCTGTCCGCCTGCATCAAAGTCACGTCAGCCAGCCCCCTTTCTCAGGCGGCGAAAGACGCAGGCTATGTGGGCGCCAGTTGGGGCGGCGTGGGGGATGGCGATGTAAAAGGGAAACTAGGCTTGCCCGGCGTCATTACCTTAAGCAACGGGACGGGATTTCAGAGCGAAGGCACGTTGCTGGGCAGCGCCGCTGCCAGTTTCGTCCCCAACGGACGAACGCAGGGCGTCACGGCCAATCAGATTATGTTTCGCTGTACCGTTTCCGAAATCGGCCAGGTATATGAATACTATGCCACCAACGGCGACGATTACTGGGGAGGCATGGTCGACGTACCGGGAATCGACGGCGCTTACTACACCTACGTTAAAAACGTGGCGGTCAGGCTGACCAATCTAAAAACCGGAGAATATTACTCCCGTTACTGGAAAGCGCGCGCAATCCCGGAAAGTGAAATGTTCAATGACGGCACCTATATCTACGTCCCAGCCAGCGCCTTTAGCGACGTATTTGTTGAACTGTTTCGGGTTGATGACAGCGCCAGAGGCGTTGATGGTTCCAACCGTTATACCTATCCCTACGCGGGACCGGCAGGCTATATCGCTTTCCACGGCGGCGGCATGAGTTCAGGGCTTTTCGAGGGCGCTGACAGCCGAACTAACTATAGCGGCTGGGGCGCGGCGCAGTGGCCCGGCGGCTGGACGTTAACCAGCCAGACCGTGTTCGTGCGCGGCGCCGCCTGCCGGGTCAACGACTACCCCGCCATTGTCAGGTTACCGCCAGCCAGCGTTGGCGAACTCATCAGCGGCGGCAGCAGTCAGGCTCCTTTTAGCATTAGCGTTGAATGCGAAACCGGGGCGTTGTCCGGCACGACGGCGTCCACCAGCTTAAGAGCATATGTGGCGATGGGATTCCTGGTCAGCAATCCCACCGCAGCCAATGCGGCCTCTCAGTTGGGCCTCAAGACCGGCTCCGGCGCCTATACATGGCTACTCGACAATCATTATGGCGTAAACGGCGTTGCATCAGGCGTTGGCATTCGCCTCTACAGCGACAAGCAAAATGGCAATGCGCTGAATCTTCTGCCCAACCAAATAGCCACAGCCACGGGCAACGCGGGCGGCTGGTACGGCTATCAGGATCTGACCACGCAAACCGCCAGCGGCTCAACCAGCCTCTACAGCGGCGACTTTACCGCCTCTCTGGAAGCGATTCCGGGGGAAAACGTAACAGCAGGAACGGTCTATGCACAGCTCCAGGTGGTGGTCAGTTTTCAGTAACTGGCCCACATACACGCTTCTTATCGTCTGGACAGGATGGACGGCGCCCCCCGCACGGGCCGTGGTCAATACGGAAGTGACTCGCGTTATTTTTAACGCCGGAGAGAGCCATTATTCGCTGGCGCTGGCAAATTCAGCGCAGCACCCTGCCCTGGTTCAAATCTGGACGGATGAAGGCGATCCGCTGAGTCAGCCTGCTGAGACCATCACGCCCATCGTCGCGATACCGCCCGTATTCAAAATGCAGCCGACGGAAATTCGGACGGTAAAGTTACAGCTCGCAGAGAAGCCTGAGTTAGTGCGCGAGCGGGAGTCGCTTTACTGGCTGAATATCTACCAGATCCCGCCGATGACCGATCAGGATGCGAAAACGCGGCAAAAACTCGTGCTGCCGCTGCGCATCCGCATGAAAGTGTTTATTCGTCCACAGGGCGTTGGGCCATTGAGAGAACAGGATGGCGAACGGCTGACCTTCACATTCCAGCCGCAGGAGGCGCAGCTTTATGTTAATAACCCGACGCCGTGGTACATCACGCTGGCAGCGCTGGCGTGCGACAACACCAGCGCAACGCCGCTGATGATCGCTCCGCTGTCTTCACAACCGCTAGCGTTATCCGGGAAGGCAGGACATTGTCGTACCGTCAGGTACGAGCTTATCAACGACCACGGTAATCGCTGGGTTTATGAGAAACCGATAATAAACAGCGGAGCGCCGGAAAATACCGTGGGCAGAAACCCACGTCGATGACCGGTAAAACGCATCAGGCGCGGATATCGTCATACTCGCGCGTTTTATCAAACTCATGTTTGGCGAAAGGACAAAGCGGAATAACCTTGCGGTTCTCCTCGCGCATCTTTTCAACCACCTTCGCGACAAGCTGTTTACCGACGCCCTGCCCCTTCAGGCTGGGATCGACATCCGTATGCTCAATAATGCTCAGATGCTCGCCCGTCGGTACAAATACGATTTCGGCGACCTGATTACCCGCAGCATCATTCACATAAAATTTGTTGTGGCCTTCGAGTATCTCCATCATTTCCTCACTTATTTCTGGCGGTATTTCAGCGCGCCGCTCGGACAGGTATCAATAACACGCACAACCGTTGCCACATCCACTTCATCCGGGATGATCCACGGCTTACGTTTCAGATTAAAGAGCTTCGCGCTACCGCGCACGCAATTACCCGAGTGCTGACAAATGGCCGTATTGAAATAGACATCGATTTTCTCGCCGGTATAGGCCCGGTAACCCGCATCCAGTAGTTCCTGATCCATGACATTGCCTCTGTAATTGTTATGTTTTCGCTAGTAAGCATAGCCCCGTCAAAGTGGCGTGGCTACAGGAAAACAGAGGCATTTGCCAGTTGATGAAAAGTCGTCGTTGCGCAAAATAACGTTAAGTCATAAACCAGTAATAAAAGAGACCAACTTTTAATCCAAGGATCACAATATAGGCACAGCAGTACTTCATGGTGCCGGACATTATCTGATTCGCCTGTCCTTCCATTTTGGTTGCCGAAACCGCAATGGCGATACTTTGCGGTGAAATCATTTTCCCGCCCGTTGCGCCGGAGGTATTTGCCGCAGCCAGCCAGTTTGGATCAATATTTAATTTACTGGCGGCAATGGTTTGTAGTTTGCCAAACAGAATATTCGAGTTGGTGTCGCTGCCGGTAACAAACGTTCCCAGCGCACCAATCACCGGAGCGAGAAAAACGTACGAGCTTCCGGTCAGATCGACAATCGACTGGGCCAGCGTGGAGATAATACCGCTGAGATCCATTACCGTTGCCAGAGCGACGATCGCCATAATCGCAACAATGGAATTTTTAAGCTGGAATACGGTTTTGACAAACACTTCCAGCATACCGCGTGCTGATGCCCCCTGAATAAAACCGCCAATAATGGTCGCAAAGATAATCAACATTCCGGGCGTGGTGACCCATTCAACTTTCAGCGCCAGCGTTTTGCCATCGGCCAGCGTAAAATGCAGCACCGAAGCCAACTGAGAAGCCGCCGCTTTTATCGTTGGGAATAACGGCGAGCACAGCAGAATAAAGACAAAAATAAACAGATAGATAGAACCGACCCGGAACAGCACTTTCGCCGAGCGCGGCGTCGTTTCACGGGTGTGGCTGACTTCAATGCGCCACTCGGGATCTGTTTTCCCTTTGCGCAGGCGGCTGGCAATTGCGACGGCAAAAAGACTGACCAGGCTGCCGGCAAAAGCGGGTAATTCTGCCCCGAGATGTATGGCGACAAAATACTGCGGAACAAGCGTTGTGATACCGCAAAGCAGCGTAATAAGGAACACGCCGCGAATGGCTTTCAGGCCACCGCCAATAATGCAAATTATGACAAACGGCAGCAGGATATTAAAAAGGGCTAATTGCAGAATAATCGTTCCGCCTAAGGTGTAAACCGGCAGATTAACCTGTTCAGCCAGGATAGAGACCGGAATACCAACCGCCCCGAACGCCGTGGGTACGGTGTTGGCCACAAGTGAAGCAATTGCTGCCTTCAGTGGGTTGAATCCCAGCGCGATGAGAATACCGATAGGTATCGCGACCGCCGTACCGTACCCGGCAGCCGCTTCAAGGAATCCACCGAAACACCACGAAATCAGCAGTACCTGAATACGCTTATCTTCGCTAATACTGGCGAGAATATCGCGGAGAATATCCAGCGCTTTGGTCGCCTGCATGACGTTATAACTGAATATAGCGCCGAGGATCACAATCACGATCGGCCATAATCCTTTCAGTGCGCCATAACCCATCGAGGCTTTAAGATTTTGTACTGGCATGTCCCAGAATATTGCAGACAGCGCGGCAGTGAATGCCAGCGAAATCAAAACTGAATAATGGATGGGCATTTTCAATTTCAGAATTAAAAATACCATAAGCAGCAAAGGAGAGAGTGCCAGGGCAAACATAAAATATTCGTTCATTACTATTCCTGATTGGTTCATTAAACCTGATTTATATTTATGGTGGGGAGGCTACATTGCTGGTCAAATGAAATATGTAAACTGAATCGCTTCAGTGAATAAAGTAATTATGATTTGTAGTTTTGTAACTATTGTAATCTTTTAATTAAAATTCAATGCCAGGCAAATATACTTAAGAGCAAGACAGATACCTATAAATAGTTATTTAACAACCTGTTTAATAATGATAGTGACGAAATTAGTAATCACTTGAAACTATTTTTCGGACGTTCACATCGCTGTGGTTTTCATTATAAAAATGTGAGCGATGCCGAAATAAATAAACCCGGGTATTGCATATGGGTATTGATTGGTGGATTATTCTATTTTGTCATACAAATGAACGTGGAGTAGGATAAACCGAAAAACAATGGTCGTTTTTATTATTGATTTATGACCCGGTGGCCGGTTGCCATCGGGGCTAAATAGAAGTGAAGCAATGGAGCATTGATTGTGAATGTAAATTTCTTTGTTACCTGTATTGGTGACGCGCTGAAATCACGGATGGCCCGAGACTCCGTATTGCTGCTGGAAAAACTGGGCTGCCGCGTTAATTTCCCTGAGAAGCAAGGGTGTTGCGGCCAGCCAGCCATCAACAGCGGCTACATCAAAGAAGCGATCCCGGGGATGAAAAACCTGATCGCAGCGCTGGAAGACAACGACGACCCGATTATCTCTCCTGCTGGCTCCTGTACCTACGCGGTAAAAAGCTACCCAACATATCTGGTCGATGAGCCTGAATGGGCGTTACGTGCGGAAAAGGTCGCCGCGCGCATGCAGGATCTCACCTCCTTTATCGTTAATAAACTGGGTGTGGTGGATGTGGGAGCCAGCCTTCAGGGCAGAGCTGTCTATCACCCATCCTGTAGCCTGACCCGCAAGCTGGGAGTGAAGGAAGAACCGCTCACGCTACTGAAAAATGTGCGCGGGCTGGAGCTGTTGACGTTTGCCGATCAGGATACCTGCTGCGGATTTGGCGGGACGTTCTCGGTCAAAATGGCCGAAATATCCGGCGAGATGGTGAAAGAGAAAGTCTTACACCTGATGGATGCCCGGCCTGAATATTTGATTGGCGCAGACGTCAGTTGCCTGCTGAACATTGGCGGTCGACTGCAACGGGAAGGCCAGCCGGTCAAAGTGATGCATATTGCTGAAGTGCTGATGAGCCGCTGAGGGGAAAGAGATGTCGATAAAAACCAGCGATGTAGAATTTAAACTGCGCATTCGTCAGCAAATTGAAGATCCGATCATGCGCAAAGCCGTGGCCAATGCGCAGGAGCGTATCGGCGCGAATCGGCAAAAAATGGTCGATGAGTTAGGGCACTGGGACGAATGGCGTGACCGTGCCAGCCAGATCCGCGATCACGTTCTGAGCAATCTCGACGCTTACCTGTATCAACTCACCGAGAAAGTGACGGAAAACGGCGGGCACGTCTATTTCGCCAAAACCAAAGAAGAAGCCACCCGCTACATTTTACAGGTCGCCCAAAGTAAAAACGCGCGCAAGGTAGTGAAGTCCAAGTCGATGGTGACCGAAGAGATTGGCGTCAATCATGTGTTGCAGGATGCCGGAATTCAGGTGATCGAAACCGATCTGGGCGAGTATATTCTCCAGTTGGATCAGGACCCGCCTTCACACGTTGTGGTTCCGGCAATCCATAAGGATCGCTATCAGATCCGCCGCGTGTTGCATGAACGTCTGGGCTATAACGGCCCGGAAACGCCAGAAGCAATGACCTTATTCATCCGCCAGAAGATCCGCGAGGATTTCCTCAGCGCTGAAATCGGTATTACCGGCTGCAATTTCGCCGTGGCGGAAACCGGTTCGGTGTGCCTGGTGACCAACGAAGGCAATGCGCGGATGTGTACCACGCTGCCGAAAACGCACATTGCGGTGATGGGGATGGAGCGTATCGCCCCCACCTTTGCCGACGTGGACGTACTGATCACTATGCTGGCGCGCAGCGCCGTTGGCGCACGTTTGACGGGTTACAACACCTGGCTGACCGGCCCACGCGAGGCGGGCCACGTTGACGGGCCGGAAGAGTTCCATCTGGTTATCGTGGATAACGGGCGCTCCCAGGTACTCGGTTCTGAATTTCGCGACGTGCTGCGCTGCATTCGCTGCGGAGCCTGTATGAACACCTGCCCGGCATACCGCCACATTGGTGGACACGGCTATGGCTCTATCTATCCCGGCCCTATCGGCGCGGTGATTTCCCCGCTGCTCGGCGGTTATAAGGATTTTAAAGATCTGCCGTATGCCTGTTCATTATGCACGGCCTGCGACAGCGTCTGCCCGGTGCGCATTCCGCTGTCAAAACTGATCCTGCGCCATCGCCGAGTGATGGCCGAAGAGGGCATTACCCCGAAAGCCGAGCGACGGGCGATCAAAATGTTCGCTTATGCCAATAGCCATCCTGGGCTGTGGAAAGTCGGGATGATGGCGGGCGCCCATGCGGCAAGCTGGTTTATTAATGGCGGTAAAACGCCGCTTAAAGTCGGCGCTATTGGTGACTGGATGGAGGCGCGAGATCTCCCTGATGCTGACGGAGAGAGTTTCCGTAGCTGGTTTAAGAAACATCAGGCAGAGGAGAAAAAGAATGGATAACCGTAGCGCGTTTTTAAACACTATCGCCCAGGCGCTGGGCCGCCCGCTGCGATTCGAACCGCAGGCAGATACGCTGCCGGTTAACAACTATGCGAACGAGCGACTGACCGAACTTAGCCAGCAGCAGCGCTGCGACGCGTTTATCCAGTTTGCGAGCGATGTCATGCTGGTACGCTGCGAACTGACCAGCGAAGCGCAGGCGCCGGAAGCGGCGTTACGCCTGTGTGAAGAACTGGGGCATAAATCGGTGGTGCTCAGCGGCGATAGCCGACTGGTTGAACTGGGCATCACCGAACGCTTGCAACAGGAATGCAACGCCGTGGTCTGGGCCCCGGCCCGGGGAGCAGAAAATGTTACCCAAGCCGAACAAGCGAAAGTCGGCGTAGTGTATGCCGAATATGGCTTAACGGAATCGGGCGGTGTGGTGCTGTTTTCCGCGCCTGAGCGCGGGCGTTCATTAAGCCTGCTGCCGGAGTCCTCGATTTTCGTGCTACGCAAGAGCACCATTCTGCCGCGCGTGGCACAACTGGCGGAAAAACTGCATCAGAAATCGCAGGCCGGTGAACGCATGCCATCGTGTATTAACATCATCAGTGGACCCAGCTCAACGGCGGATATCGAACTGATCAAGGTGGTCGGCGTGCATGGCCCGGTTAAGGCGGTATATCTGATTATTGAAGATTGTTGATACGACTGTTAATGACCGCACTACTGGCACGGACGCCATAATAGCGGGCAGTTAATCCTGTTGGGAGTTGAATGCGGAGTTCAGGAAACTTGAAGCTGGAGCGGGCGAAGGGAATCGAACCCTCGTATAGAGCTTGGGAAGCTCTCGTTCTACCATTGAACTACGCCCGCTTCGAGATGCGTAAGGCATTATAAACCTTACGCTCTTATTGACAAGGTGCTTGCTCACTGACTGGCGATTAATTCACCGTCAGCATTTTGGTTTGCTCCCCTGCGGCGGTAAATAACGCAGCGGATCAATCGCTGTTGCGCGGTAGCGAATCTGGAAGTGCAATCGAACGGAATCCGCATCAGTGCTCCCCATTGTGGCAATTTTCTGCCCGGCTTTCACGCTCTGCCCGTTGTTAACTAACAGCGTGTCGTTGTGAGCATAAGCGGTGATGTAATCCTCATTATGTTTAATCATGATGAGGTTCCCGTAACCGCGTAACTGGTTGCCGACATAGACCACCTTCCCTGCCCCTGCCGCATAAATCGGCGTGCCGCGCGCGGCGGAAATATCAATGCCTTTGTTGCCGCCTTCCGCCGTTGAATAAGGCAAAATGACTTTGCCGCTGGCAGGCCAGCGCCAGCAACGTTGCCCTACCGGAGGCCAGGAAGATTGCGGCACAGAAGAGGACGGTCTGACTGCCGCCGTTTTCGTAGAGGATTTCGCCGTGGTCGCACGCGATGAACCGGAACGCTTCGCCCCGCCGCCCAGTTTCAGTTTTTGCCCGACCTCAATGGTGTAAGGCGGGGAAATACCGTTCAGGCGGGCAAGTTCTTTCACGCTGGTTCCCGTCGTGCGCGAAATGCGGTAGAGCGTATCTCCCCGCTTAACGGTATAGACGGAACCCGAATCAGAAGATTGATTGCTGGAGCAGCCCGCTAAAAGCAAGCCTGCACAAAGCAGCATCACAATACTCAGGCTCTTGTTGTTCAGGCGTCCTGCACTCAAAACTATTCCTCGCAACATTTCAAACGCCTTATCATAGCAGCCAAAAGCCAGATGCCCAATGTATTGCCATCGACGTCACGATATCTCCTTCTTGCCACCGCTACTTTTGGTAATGCCTTTCCACCCTATATAGACTACGCTAGTTGCCAGAGTATATGGCTTGCAGCAGTATGCGGCTATTTTCATATTCAGGAGTTTTTATGACCGGGGAACATGTCATATTGCTGGATGAGCAGGGTAATCCTGACGGCATACTGGAGAAATATGCGGCTCATACCTCTGATACCCTTTTACATCTCGCCTTCTCATGCTGGTTGTTTAACACGCAGGGGCAATTGCTGGTCACTCGCCGCTCACTCAGTAAAAAAGCGTGGCCAGGAGTCTGGACCAACTCAGTATGCGGACACCCACAGCAGGGAGAAAGCACTGAAGCGGCAATTATCCGACGCAGCCGTTTTGAGCTTGGCGTCGAAATTACCAACCTGACGCCCGTCTATCCAGATTTTCGCTATCGGGCAACTGACCCGAATGGCATCGTGGAAAATGAGGTCTGTCCGGTATACGCCGCGCAGGTGACCAGCGCGCTACAGGTAAACCCGGATGAAGTGATGGATTACCAGTGGAGCGGCCTGGAAACCGTACTGCAAGCATTGAGCGCGGCGCCGTGGGCGTTCAGTCCGTGGATGGTGTTGCAGACGTCTGACGACAAGGCGCGTGAGTTGTTGCGGGAGTACAGCCAGGGTTAATTTACTGGCTTTGTGCCCGGTGGCGCTACGCTTACCGGGCCTACAGAGGTGCAAAACGTAGGCCGGATAAGGCGAAGCCGCCATCCGGCATCTCACGTCTTATTTTACCGGACGCATCGCCGGGAACAGAATCACGTCGCGGATGGTGTGGCTGTTGGTGAACAGCATTACCATGCGGTCGATACCAATTCCCAGACCCGCTGTCGGCGGCAGACCGTGCTCCAGAGCAGTAACGTAGTCTTCGTCGTAGAACATCGCTTCGTCGTCACCGGCTTCTTTCGCGTTAACCTGATCCTGGAAACGCTGCGCCTGATCTTCTGCATCGTTCAGCTCGCTAAAGCCGTTACCAATTTCACGGCCGCCGATGAAGAATTCAAAGCGGTCGGTGATTTCCGGGTTCACGTCGTTACGGCGCGCCAGCGGAGAAACCTCTGCCGGATATTCGGTGATGAAGGTCGGCTGAATCAGGTGCGCTTCCGCCACTTCTTCGAAGATCTCAGTTACGATTCGGCCCAGGCCCCAGCTTTTCTCAACCTTGATGCCGATAGATTCAGCGATCGCTTTGGCAGAGTCGAAGTTATCCAGATCGGCCATATCCGTTTCAGGACGGTATTTCTTGATAGCCTCGCGCATGGTCAGTTTTTCGAACGGCTTGCCGAAGTCGAACACTTCATCGCCGTAAGGCACTTCAGTTTTGCCCAGGATATCCTGCGCCAGCGTACGGAACAGCGATTCGGTCAGTTCGATCAGGTCTTTATAGTCCGCATACGCCATATAGAGTTCCATCATGGTGAACTCTGGGTTATGACGAACGGAGATCCCTTCGTTACGGAAGTTACGGTTGATTTCGAACACGCGCTCGAAACCGCCAACCACCAGACGCTTCAGGTACAGTTCCGGCGCGATACGCAGGTACATGTCCAGATCCAGCGCGTTGTGATGGGTGATAAACGGACGAGCTGCCGCACCGCCAGGAATCACCTGCATCATCGGAGTTTCCACTTCCATAAAGCCGCGGCCCACCATGAACTGACGAATACCCGCCATAATCTGTGAACGGACTTTAAAGGTGTTACGGGATTCATCGTTAGAGATGAGATCCAGGTAACGCTGGCGATAGCGCGCTTCCTGATCCTGCAAGCCGTGGAATTTATCCGGCAGCGGACGCAACGCTTTAGTCAGCAGACGCAGTTCGGTGCAGTGGATGGACAGCTCACCGGTTTTGGTCTTGAACAGCTTCCCTTTCGCGCCGAGGATATCGCCCAGATCCCATTTTTTGAACTGCTCGTTGTAAACGCCTTCCGGCAGATCGTCACGGGCAACGTACAGCTGAATACGGCCGCCGACATCCTGCAACGTAACGAAAGACGCTTTACCCATAATACGACGGGTCATCATACGGCCCGCAACGGACACTTCGATGTTCAGCGCTTCCAGTTCTTCGTTCTCTTTCGCGTCGAAGTCAGCGTGCAGTTGGTCTGAGGTGTGATCGCGACGAAAATCATTCGGGAACGGAATACCCTGCTCGCGCAGGCTAGCCAGCTTCTCGCGGCGCGTTTTCAGTTCATTGTTAAGATCGGTTACCGCGTCAGCGCCCTGTGCGTGTTGTTCAGACATGTTGGTTCCTCATAACCCTGCTTTCAAACTTGCTTCGATAAATTGATCCAGGCTGCCATCCAGCACCGCCTGCGTGTTGCGGGTCTCAACCCCGGTACGCAAGTCTTTAATGCGGGAGTCATCAAGGACATAAGAACGAATCTGGCTGCCCCAGCCGATGTCGGATTTGTTATCTTCCATCGCCTGTTTCTCGGCATTTTTCTTCTGCATCTCCAGTTCATAAAGCTTCGCTTTCATCTGCTTCATGGCCTGGTCTTTGTTTTTGTGCTGGGAACGGTCGTTCTGGCACTGCGTCACAATCCCGGTCGGGATGTGCGTAATACGTACCGCAGATTCTGTACGGTTAACGTGCTGACCGCCCGCACCGGATGCGCGATAAACGTCGATACGCAGGTCTGCCGGGTTGATCTCGATATCAATATCATCGTCAACTTCCGGGTAGACGAACGCGGAGCTGAACGAGGTATGACGACGGCCGCCGGAATCGAACGGGCTCTTACGCACCAGGCGATGAACGCCGGTTTCGGTACGCAGCCAGCCATAGGCGTATTCGCCGGAAATCTTGATGGTGACGGATTTGATCCCCGCGACTTCACCTTCAGACTCTTCAATAATTTCGGTTTTAAAGCCGCGCGCTTCTGCCCAGCGCAGATACATACGCTCCAGCATGCTTGCCCAGTCCTGCGCTTCAGTACCGCCGGAACCTGCCTGAATATCGAGGTAGCAATCCGCGCTGTCATACTCACCGGAGAACATACGACGGAATTCCAGCTGCGCCAGCTTTTCTTCCAGCGTATCGAGTTCAGCTACGGCTTCGTTAAAGGTTTCTTCGTCGTCGGCTTCTACAGCCAGCTCCAGCAGCCCGGAAACATCTTCCAGACCCTGAGTCATTTGGTCGAGGGTGTCGACAATCGCTTCAAGGGAGGAACGCTCTTTGCCCAGCGCCTGCGCGCGTTCGGGTTCGTTCCAGACATCCGGCTGTTCCAGCTCGGCGTTTACTTCTTCCAGACGCTCTTTCTTGGCATCGTAGTCAAAGATACCCCCTAAGAACGTCAGAGCGTTCCGTGAGGTCCTGAATGCGGTTATTTACCGGGTTAATTTCAAACATGGTCTGATTTCTTTTATTGGACTAGTCAAAATGCAGTGATAAGAGCGGAATTCTACCGGATTCGCGCTCTCATTAATATACTGTTGTCAATTTGGCCAGAGGTGATCAATGATCAGCTGTAGGCTACGGTTGCCGCGGAACTCGTTGATATCCAGCTTATAGGCAAGCTGAACTTCGCGTACGCCGTTATCCGGCCAGCAGGCAGTATCAACGTTAAACGCAATGCCGTCCAGCAGCGGGCCGCCGCCAACCGGTTCGACCATCACTTTCAGGTGGCGTTCGCCGACCAGCCGCTGCTGCAACAGGCGAAAACGTCCGTCAAACAGCGGTTCCGGGAACATCTGCCCCCACGGCCCTGCGTCACGCAGCAGTTGCGCCACTTCCATCGTCATCTCAGCCACGCTCAGCGGGCCATCAGAAACCACTTCACCCTGTAGCAACGATGGGTCGAGCCACTCGGTCACCAGCTCGCCAAAACGCTGCTGGAAATGTTCAAACTGCGCCTCTTCCAGCGACAATCCTGCCGCCATCGCATGGCCGCCGAATTTGAGCATCATCCCCGGATACAGCGTATCCAGACGCTCCAGCGCATCGCGCATATGCAGCCCCTGAATGGAACGACCGGAACCTTTCAGCGTACCGTCACCGGCGGGCGCAAAGGCAATCACCGGGCGATGGAAGCGCTCTTTAATGCGCGAAGCCAGAATGCCGACCACGCCCTGATGCCATTCTGGATGATACATCGCCAGGCCGCCAGGCAGCGTTTCACGGCTGCGTTCCAGTTTCTCGCACAGGGTCAGCGCTTCCGCCTGCATCCCCTGTTCGATCTCTTTACGCGTCTGGTTCAGCGCATCCAGTTCATTCGCCAGCACCCGCGCTTCGCCGATGTTATCACACAGCAGCAACGCCACGCCGACGGACATATCATCCAGCCGCCCTGCGGCATTCAGACGCGGCCCCAGCGCAAAGCCTAAATCGCTGGCCGCCAGCTTCTGCGGATCGCGGTTCGACACCTCAAGCAGCGCCTTAATGCCTGGGCGACATTTCCCGGCGCGGATACGGCTCAACCCCTGCCACGTCAGGATGCGGTTATTGGCGTCCAGCGGCACCACGTCCGCCACCGTGCCTAACGCGACCAGGTCGAGCAGTTCCGCCAGATTCGGCGGCGTAATGCCACGCTCATCAAACCAGCCTTTATCACGCAGGAAAGTGCGCAGCGCCAGCATCAGATAGAACGCCACGCCAACGCCTGCCAGCGACTTCGACGGGAAATCGCAATCTCGCAGATTCGGGTTAATGATGGCTTCTGCGTCAGGTAGCGTATCGCCCGGCAGGTGGTGATCGGTCACTACCACCGGAATCCCCAACGCTCTGGCATGTTCCACACCGGTATGAGAAGAGATACCGTTATCCACCGTCACAATCAGCTGCGCGCCGCGAGCATGCGCCTGATCGACCACTTCCGGGCTTAATCCGTAGCCGTCTTCAAAACGGTTTGGCACCAGGTAGCTGATATTGTTACAGCCCAGCGAACGCATACCGAGGACGCTAAGCGCCGTACTGGTGGCGCCATCCGCGTCAAAATCGCCCACGACGACGATGCGAGTCCCCTCGCGAAACGCGTTATAGAGGATCTCAACCGCCTTTTCGACGCCGCTAAGCTGCTGCCACGGCAGCATCCCTTTTACGCTGCGCTCCAGCTCCTGCGCGCTGCGTACGCCCCGGCTGGCGTATAAACGGCGCAGCAACGGCGGCAGGTCAGCAGGCAGCTCAGCTGTCTCGTCGGCCTCACGCCGACGAAGTTGTATCTGTTGTTTCACGCGAATTATTTACCGCTGGTCTGTTTCTGGTGCGCGTCAAGGAACGCCTTCATCTCTTTCGGCCCCTGATAGCCAGGCACCACATAGCCGTTGCTCAGCACAATCGCTGGCGTGCCGCTCACGCCGAACTGCACGCCCAGCGCATAATGATTGGCGATATCGATATCGCAGGTGGCGGCTTTCACGCCTTTGCCCGCCATCGCGTCATCAAAGGATTTGTTTCGGTCTTTCGCGCACCAGATGGACTTCATATCCTGCTCGGCCTGGCTTTCCAGCCCCTGGCGCGGGAAGGCCAGATAACGCACGGTAATCCCCAGCGCGTTGTAGTCTTTCATCTCTTCATGCAGCTTGTGACAGTAGCCGCAGGTAATGTCGGTAAAGATGGTGATGACGTGTTTTTCCTGCGGCGCTTTGTAAACAATCATCTCTTTTTCCAGCGCATTCAGGTGTTTCATCAGCAACTGATTGGTGACATTTACCGGCGACGCGCCGCTGACGTCATACATCGGCCCCTGAATAATATGCTTACCATCGTCGGTGACGTACAGCACGCCGCTGTTGGTCAGCACGGTTTTCATGCCTGCAACCGGCGCGGGCTGAATTTCCGTGCTCTGCACGCCCAGCTTAGTCAGCGACTGGCGAATGGCTGCATCGTCCGCATGGACCATTCCCGAAAATGCCGCCGCCAGCAGGGTGAACATCATAAAACGTTTTTTCATAACCTATCCTTTCCTGTCAGCACTCACGCTCGCGGGTGATGCTGTTGATGAAGTTGACGCAAGCGCTCCGTTGCGACATGAGTATAAATTTGTGTGGTCGAGAGATCGCTATGCCCAAGCAGCATCTGTACAACGCGTAAGTCAGCGCCATGATTCAGCAAATGGGTGGCGAAAGCGTGACGCAAAACGTGCGGCGACAGCTTTTCGCTGTCGATTCCCGCCAGCACGGCATAGTGTTTAATGCGGTGCCAGAAGGTCTGACGCGTCATTTGTTGCGCCCGCTGGCTGGGAAATAAAACGTCAATCGACACACCGTTCAACAGCCACGGGCGCCCGTGCTCCAGATACGTCTCCAGCCAGTACACCGCTTCTTCGCCCAACGGCACCAGACGTTCTTTATTGCCTTTACCGATAACCCGCACGACGCCCTGGCGCAGGCTGATATCGCTCATGGTCAGCCCGACCAGCTCAGAAACGCGCAGGCCCGTCGCATACAGCACTTCCAGCATTGCTTTGTCGCGTAATTCCAGCGGTTGGTCAACAACTGGCGACTGTAATAATCTCTCAACTTGTGCTTCGCTGAGATCTTTTGGCAAACGCTGCGGAAGTTTGGGCGACGCGAGCTGCGCGCTCGGATCGTCCTCACGAAATTTTTCACGGTACAGATGCTGAAAGAAGCGCCGCGTAGCGCTCAACAACCGTGCGGAACTGGTGGCTTTATACCCGCCATCCATACGTTCCGCCAGCAGCGTTTGTAAATCATCGCTCTGCACCGTCGCCAGCGTTTTTCCACGATGATGCAACCATTCGACCACCATCGACAAGTCGCGCCGATACGCGCTCAGCGTATTTTCCGCCAGATTACGCTCCAGCCACAGGGCATCGAGAAACTGCTCGATACGCGCCAGATCCTTATCCATCTCGGGCCCCTCTGCGTGTTAAATCAACACCATTATGCCTGAAGCCGACGCCTTTCTGGTACACTAGCCGCATCGTCATCGCAAGAATCGAGAGCAGTACGTCATGAATATCGGCCTTTTTTATGGTTCCAGCACCTGCTATACCGAAATGGCAGCGGAAAAAATTCGCGACATTATTGGCCCGGAACTGGTCACATTACACAACCTCAAGGATGACTCTCCGACCTTAATGGAGCAGTACGATGTGCTCATTTTAGGCATTCCGACCTGGGATTTTGGTGAAATACAGGAAGACTGGGAAGCCGTCTGGAATCAACTGGACGATCTCAAGCTGGAAGGCAAAATTGTCGCGCTCTACGGCATGGGCGACCAGTTGGGCTACGGCGAGTGGTTCCTGGATGCGCTGGGTATGCTGCATGACAAACTTGTCACCAAAGGCGTTAAATTTGTCGGCTACTGGCCTACCGAAGGCTATGAGTTCACCAGCCCGAAACCGGTCATTGCCGATGGGCAACTTTTTGTCGGCCTGGCGCTGGATGAAACCAACCAGTACGATCTCAGCGATGAGCGCATCCAGGCCTGGTGCGAGCAAATTCTCGGTGAGATGGCAGAGCACTATTCCTGCTGACCGTTTTGCCGGATAGCGGCGTGAACGCCCTGTCCGGCCTGCATGGCGCACCGAACCGTAGGCCTTAAAGCTGCGCGCCATCAGGCCTTCGTTGGCGTTACCCCTGCGTCGCCTGTTGCAACATTAACCGCCGTAAATCCCGCCACTCGGCGTCATCCATGCTGTCTGCCGCCAGCCACAAGTGCTGACGCTTCCCGCTGTCGGCGCGCAAACGCAGCATCATGCCAGTTTTAAGCATCCAGGGCGGCCCCTGAATCGTCCAGTCTTGCCCTTGCCAACGTAAACGCCCATCCATCAGCAGTTTAATTTCGCCCTGCCGGGTATTAATCCGCCGCTGACTGCGCACACAGTCGAACACCACCAGCGAAAGCAATATCAGCCAGAGCGGCGTGTAGCTCAATGGCCAGGGCATCAATAAAACCAATGCGGCGACAAGCCCATGAATGAGCAAAGAGAGCCATTGTGCGCGCCAGGAGACGCGTAAATCAGATTGCCACAGGACCACGTTCCCGATTCCGTGTCTGGATGAGTTGCACCATTTGTTCCAGTTCTGCATCACCCGGTTTACCGTGGTTCATCAACCAGTTAAATAAATCAGGATCGTCGCATTCCAGCAAACGAACAAAGATGCATTTTTCTTCATCGCTTAAGTTATCGTACTCATGTTCGAAAAACGGCATGATAGAAATGTCGAGCTCACGCATACCGCGACGGCATGCCCAATGAATACGTGCTTTGTTATTAATATCCATGTTCTTCTTCCTGTCTCGCGAAAATGAAGTACCCGGCTATTGTAACGTGTTTTTCATGTTCTTTTACGGGAATCTCCATAAACGGAAGCATGATCGGCAAATAAAACCACATTAAGTCAAAGGGTTCATCGATTTTGCATCGCGCCTCGCAAAGCGGGCGATAAGGCACAAATGGGATGTTTAAACCGCTTGCAATGGGCTATAGCTCTTTTACCATTAGTCACTATTACTGCGTTAAGCAAATCAGGACATTATTATGGCTTTTACACCTTTTCCTCCTCGTCAACCGTCCGCGTCAGCCCGTTTGCCTCTGACGCTGATCACTCTCGATGACTGGGCGCTGGCCTCGATCACCGGCGCCGACAGCGAGAAGTATATGCAAGGTCAGGTCACTGCGGACGTCAACCAGCTTACCGAACAGCAACACTTACTGGTCGCCCATTGCGATGCAAAAGGGAAGATGTGGAGCAACCTGCGTCTGTTCCGCGACGGCGACGGTTTTGCCTGGATTGAACGCCGCAGTCTGCGCGAGGCCCAACTGACCGAGCTGAAAAAATACGCCGTGTTCTCTAAAGTCGCGATCGCGCCTGACGATGAGCGCGTTCTGCTCGGTATCGCTGGTTTTCAGGCTCGCGCAGCGCTGGCGAATATCTTTAGCGAGTTACCGAACAGCGAAAAACAGGTCGTGAGCGAAGGGGCGTCCACCCTGCTTTGGTTTGAACATCCGGCGGAACGTTTTCTGCTGATTACGGATGTCGCCACGGCTGAATCCCTGACTGAAAAACTGCGTGGCGAAGCGGCGCTGAACAACAGCCAGCAGTGGCTGGCGCTGGATATTGAAGCGGGCATTCCGGTCATTGACTCCGCGAACAGCGGGCAATTTATACCGCAGGCAACCAACCTACAGGCGCTGGGCGGCATCAGCTTTAAGAAAGGCTGCTACAGCGGGCAGGAGATGGTCGCCCGGGCAAAATTCCGCGGTGCGAACAAACGCGCGCTCTGGTCTCTGGCGGGTAAAGCCAGCCGCGTACCGGAAACCGGAGAAGATCTGGAGTTGCAGATGGGTGAGAACTGGCGTCGTACCGGCACCGTTCTTGCGGCAGTGCAACTGGATGACGGCCAGATTCTGGTGCAGGTGGTCATGAACAACGATATGGAAGCTGACAGCGTATTTCGCGTACGCGATGATGCGAATACTCTGCACATCGTACCGCTGCCCTATTCGCTGGAAGAGTGAAAAGAATAACGCCTGATGGCGCTGCGCTTATCAGGCCTACGGTTCAGTGCGCCATGCAGGCCGGATAAGGTATTAGCCGCCATCCGGCAGTTGGGTTTCAGGCCCCATCCCTCGTAGGCCGGATAAGGCGTAGCCGCCATCCGGCAACAGTGTGTCAGACCTGCCCTACATACAGATAGATCGCCAGAAAGTGGCACACGCTGCCGCCCAGCACAAACCCGTGCCAGATTGCATGGTTATAGGGAATGCGTTTGCAGACGTAGAAAATCACGCCTAGCGAATAGACCACGCCGCCGACCGCCAGCAGCGTCACGCCTCCCGCCGCCAGTTTGATCGCCAGTTGATAAACCACAATCAGCGACAGCCACCCCATCGTTAAATACGTTACCAGCGAGAGAACCTTAAACCGGTGGGCAATAGTCAGCTTGAATAAAATACCGAGCAGCGCCAGGCTCCAGATGACAATCATCAGCCCACGCGCCAGCGGCGAATCCAGCCCCACCAGCAAAAACGGCGTATAGGTTCCGGCAATCAGCAGATAGATAGCGCAGTGGTCGAATTTTTTCAGCCAGATCTTCGCCCGCTGATGCGGAATCGCGTGGTAGAGGGTTGAAGCAAGAAACAGCAGGATCATGCTGCCGCCGTACAGGCTGTAGCTGGTAATGGCCGTTGCACTGGCATTCGCGTCTACCGCCTGAACCAGTAACAGCACCAGACCGACAATACCAAACACCAACCCAATACCGTGGCTGATGCTATTGGCAATTTCCTCTGCCAGCGAATATCCCTGTGCGATTAATGGTTTCTGCACCATAGCTTACTCCAAAGAACGTTCACAATCGTGATAGCGTTTCTAGCGTAACTGAGAATGGTTCCAGTGAACACCTGTTAGCTAAAATAAATATCAACTTAAGATTAATCTTTTTAAATCATGATGTTGAAACTTATTTTTCAACTAACAGTTGTTCATTAAAATCAAAGGCATTTAAAATCAATCACATAAAATTGCGTCTGATCCGGGTAAATCCCGGCAATCACATGTTTAAGTTCTTCAAGCGTCATGTTTTCCTGCCGGGCATGTTTTTCCGTCAGCGTGTCCAGCGTGACGGTTGAAGTGCCAACAACCTCAATTGTGCAGAAGTAACCCTCATCTTCGAAGCGTCCAACCCGTAGAATATCCCCGGCTTTGAAGTGTGATTCAGACTCGTCACGAATGGTGATAGTTTTGCGTCCGGCCAGAATGTCATCCTGGAAACGCTGAAAAAAAGTGATGTCATTTGGCTGCATGTTATTATTCCCTGTAGATGAAGTCTGATGAGTGAGTTTTGCCATTGTGAGTATGTTCTCCCACGCTGCCATCGCCAGTCTCAACAATCTTGAGATGCTGGTCTACAACTATGTCATCAAAAACCGTGACAAAGTCATGTACATGACCATTCGCGAACTGGCTGATGCCGTGGGCGTTTCCACCACCACCGTGCTGCGTTTTTGTCGCAAACTTCACTGTGACGGCTACTCTGAATTCCGCGTGCGCTTTAAATTATATTTAGAGCAGGATGAGCCGCAACAGGCTAATTTTGGCGCCAGCGAAATTATCAGTTTCTTTAAAAGCGTCAATAACGATGAGTTTGATAAATTACTCGATCAGGCTGTCGATATCATTTTATCTTCCGAACGTATTATATTTGTCGGCGCAGGAACTTCCGGCGCGCTGGCAAAATATGGCGCACGTTTTTTCTCTAACGTCGGGAAATTCAGTAATCATATTGATGATCCTTATTTTCCGGTCACCAACGATATGGCAAAAAACGCGCTGGCGATTGTGCTTTCAGTATCGGGAGAGACTGCGGAGATCCTGCGCTTTGCCAGCCAGTTCAGCCTGCACAACTGCAAAGTGCTGTCGATTACCAGCCATGAACATTCGGCGCTGGCAAAGCTGGCCGATTTTAATCTCTCCTGGCATGTACCACAAACCCGTATTGCTGGCGTTTATGATATTACAACGCAGATCCCCGTTATCTATATTCTTGAATCATTAGGCCGTAAGCTGGCGAAAAAATTAGCGTAAAAAAACAAATTGTTTTTTGGGCGTAACAAATTACACCAGCGCTATTTTGTTATATCGTGACTTTTTGCCTTCCTTTGTTAGACTCAAAATCAGATTGTATTAATTTGAGATTGAGCAACAATGAAAAAACTCACCTTACCAAAAGATTTCTTATGGGGCGGCGCAGTTGCCGCTCATCAGGTTGAAGGCGGCTGGAACAAAGGCGGCAAAGGGCCGAGCATCTGTGATGTGCTGACCGGCGGAGCGCATGGCGTACCGCGTGAAATCACCCGACAAGTCGTAGCGGGTAAATATTATCCGAACCATGAAGCGGTCGATTTTTACGGTCACTATAAAGAAGACATTAAGCTGTTCGCCGAGATGGGGTTTAAATGCTTTCGCACCTCCATCGCCTGGACCCGCATTTTCCCGCAGGGTGACGAGACGCAGCCGAACGAAGAAGGGCTGAAATTCTACGATGATATGTTCGATGAGTTGCTAAGATACAACATCGAACCGGTCATCACCCTCTCCCACTTTGAAATGCCGCTGCATCTGGTACAGCAATACGGCGGCTGGACCAACCGTAAAGTGGTGGATTTCTTCGTCCGCTTCGCGGAGGTGGTATTTGAGCGCTACAAGCACAAAGTCAAATACTGGATGACCTTCAATGAGATCAACAACCAGCGCAACTGGCGCGCGCCGCTGTTTGGCTACTGCTGTTCCGGCGTGGTGTATACCGAGCATGAAAACCCGGAAGAAACCATGTATCAGGTGCTGCATCACCAGTTCGTCGCCAGCGCGCTGGCGGTGAAGGCGGCACGCCGCATCAACCCGGAGATGAAGGTCGGCTGTATGCTGGCGATGGTCGCGCTCTATCCGTTTTCCTGTAAGCCAGAAGATGTCATGTTCGCGCAGGAATCCATGCGCGAGCGCTATGTGTTTACCGACGTTCAGCTACGCGGCTACTACCCGTCTTATGTACTGAACGAATGGGAACGTCGCGGCTTTAACATCAACATGGACGCTGGCGACGCGGAGATTCTGCGCGAAGGCACCTGCGATTACCTTGGCTTCAGCTATTACATGACTAACGCAGTAAAAGCGGAAGGCGGTAGCGGCGATGCCATTTCCGGCTTCGAGGGCAGCGTGCCGAATCCGCACGTCAAAGCTTCCGACTGGGGCTGGCAGATTGACCCGGTCGGCCTGCGTTATTCCCTGTGCGAGCTGTATGAACGCTATCAGAAGCCGCTGTTTATTGTGGAAAATGGGTTTGGCGCCTACGACAAAGTGGAAGAAGACGGCAGCATCAACGACGATTACCGCATCGACTATCTGCGTGCTCACGTAGAAGAGATGATGAAAGCGGTGACGTATGATGGTGTGGATCTGATGGGCTATACGCCGTGGGGCTGCATCGACTGCGTGTCATTCACGACCGGACAATACAGCAAGCGTTACGGTTTTATTTACGTGAACAAGCATGACGACGGTAGCGGCGATATGTCACGCTCGCGGAAGAAAAGTTTTACCTGGTATAAAGAGGTTATCGCCAGCAACGGCGAGAAGCTGTAATTTTTTGCCGGGTGGCGGCTAATACCTTATCCGGCCTACAAGTTCTGTCTCCGAATAAAAAAAAGCCGGGTAGCGCTTGCGCTTACCCGGCCTACAGCATGGCAGAGAGATTACTGATATTCGCTCATCGGTACGCAGGAGCAGAACAGGTTACGGTCGCCGTAAACGTCATCAAGGCGTTTCACGGTCGGCCAGTACTTGTTCGCTACCCCCGCCGGGAACACCGCGACTTCACGGCTGTATCCGTGGTTCCACTCCGCGACCAGCTCATTCTGCGTGTGCGGCGCGTTAACCAGCGGGTTATCCTCCAGCGGCCACTCACCAGCTTTCACGCGATCGATTTCCGCACGAATCGCCAGCATCGCATTGATAAAGCGATCCAGCTCCATTTTGCTTTCAGATTCCGTCGGTTCAACCATCAACGTTCCCGCCACCGGGAACGACATGGTCGGCGCGTGGAAACCGTAGTCGATCAAACGCTTGGCAATATCCAGCTCGCTGATGCCGGTCTCTTCTTTCAGCGGACGGATGTCGAGAATACACTCGTGCGCCACGCGGCCATCGCGACCGGTATACAGCACCGGATACGCATCTTTCAGGCGGCTGGCGATATAGTTGGCGTTCAGAATCGCCACCTGGCTCGCCTGCTTCAGCCCTTCCGCGCCCATCATGCGGATGTACATCCAGCTGATCGGCAGAATGGATGCGCTGCCGAACGGTGCGGCGGACACCGCGCCCTGACGGGTCAGCATCCCTTCGATCTGCACCACGCTGTGACCCGGAACAAACGGTGCCAGATGTGATTTCACGCCGATCGGCCCCATACCAGGGCCGCCGCCGCCGTGCGGAATGCAGAAGGTTTTATGCAGGTTGAGGTGTGAAACATCCGCGCCGATGAAGCCCGGAGAGGTAATGCCAACCTGCGCGTTCATGTTTGCGCCATCGAGGTATACCTGGCCGCCGAACTGATGCACGATCTCGCACACTTCACGAATGGTTTCTTCGTACACGCCGTGGGTGGATGGGTAAGTCACCATGATGCAGGAGAGATTGTCACCCGCCTGCTCGGCTTTAGCGCGCAGATCCGCCAGATCGATGTTGCCGTTCTTATCGCATGCGACCACCACCACCTGCATACCCGCCATCTGTGCGGAAGCCGGGTTGGTGCCGTGAGCGGAGGCCGGGATCAGACAGATATCGCGATGACCGTCGTTGCGGCTTTCGTGATAATGACGAATCGCCAGCAGGCCCGCGTATTCGCCCTGCGCGCCGGAGTTCGGCTGCATACACACGGCATCATAGCCCGTCAGTTTCACCAGCCAGTCAGAAAGCTGGTTGATCATCTGATGATACCCTTCCGCCTGATCTGCCGGGCAGAACGGATGCAGTTCCGCAAATTCCGGCCAGGTGATGGGGATCATCTCCGCCGCCGCGTTCAGCTTCATGGTACAGGAACCCAGCGGGATCATTGCCTGGTTCAGCGCCAGATCTTTACGCTCCAGCGAGTGCATGTAGCGCATCATCTCCGTTTCGCTGTGGTAACGGTTGAACACCGGGTGCGTCAGGATCGCGTCATCACGCAGCATACTCTCCTGGATAGAGCGGCTATCGTGCGCCACGTCTTTATCCAGCGTATCAATGTTCAGACCGTGGTCGTCGCCCAGCAGTACAGAGAACAGTTGCAGCACGTTTTCGCGGGTTGTCGTTTCATCCAGCGTGATGCCGACAGCATTGTGGATGTCGCTGCGCAGGTTGATCTCTGCGACCTCCGCGCGCGCCAGGACGGCGGCTTTATCGGCCACCTCTACGCACAGGGTGTCGAAGTAATGCACATGGCGCAGTTTCAGCCCTTTTTGTTGCAGGCCCGCCGCCAGAATGTCGGTCAGGCGGTGAATGCGATTAGCAATGCGCTTCAGCCCAACCGGACCGTGATAAACAGCATACAGGCTGGCGATGTTGGCCAGCAGCACCTGCGAAGTACAAATATTGGAGTTCGCTTTCTCGCGACGGATATGCTGTTCGCGAGTCTGCATCGCCATGCGCAGTGCGGTATTGCCCGCCGCATCTTTCGATACGCCGATAATACGGCCCGGCATGGAGCGTTTGAATTCATCTTTGGCGGCAAAGAACGCCGCGTGTGGGCCGCCGTAGCCCATCGGTACGCCGAAGCGTTGCGCAGAGCCGAACACAATGTCCGCACCCTGTTTACCCGGCGCCGTCAGCAGCACCAGCGCCATAAAATCGGCGGCTACGCTGACGATAACTTTACGTGATTTCAGTTCGCTAATCAGCGCGCTGTAGTCGTGGACTTCACCGGTGGTGCCAACCTGCTGCAACAGCACGCCGAACACATCCTGGTGATCCAGCACTTTTTCCGCGTCATCGACGATCACATCAAAACCGAAGGTCTCCGCGCGGGTGCGCACGACGTCCAGCGTTTGCGGGTGAACGTCAGAGGCGACAAAGAAGCGGTTGGCGTTTTTCAGTTTACTGATGCGTTTTGCCATCGCCATCGCTTCTGCGGCAGCGGTTGCTTCATCCAGCAACGAAGCAGAGGCCATATCCAGCCCGGTCAGATCCAGCGTCACCTGCTGGAAATTCAGCAGCGCTTCCAGACGCCCCTGCGAAACTTCCGGCTGATAAGGCGTATACGCGGTGTACCAGCCCGGATTTTCCAGCATATTGCGCAGGATAACCGGCGGCAGCTGCACCGCGGTATAACCCATGCCAATGTAAGACGTGAAGCGCTTGTTGCGACCGGCAATCGCTTTTAATTCGGCCAGCGCGGCGTATTCCGTCGCCGCTTCACCTACCTGCGGCGGCGTGGCAAGCTGAATGTCTTTCGGCACAATCTGGCCGATCAGCGCGTTTAACGACTCAGCGCCAACGGTATTCAGCATCTCTTGCTGCTGTGCGGCGTCCGGTCCAATGTGGCGTTCAATGAAAGCGCCGCTGTTTTCAAGCTGGCTTAGCGTCTGTGTCATGGGCGATGGTTCCTGAAACGTGCAGTGAATCGTGATTGTCTCTGGCTCAATTGCCCGGTGGCGCTAACGCTTACCGGGCCTACGCGTGCGAAAACGAATACGCAAAATCATTCACGTTGCAGGACGGCGGCGACGCAGAGACCCCCCAGGAGCTTACATAAGTAAGTGACTGGGGGAGCGAGGAAGCCAACACACCTGCTGCGTGAAGGATGAAGCATATTTATTCGTCTTCTAACAATGCTTCGTATGCGGTTGCATCCAGCAGCGAGTCGATTTCGCTTTCGTCGCTGGCTTTGATTTTGAAGATCCAGCCACCCGCATACGGCTCGCTGTTGACCAGTTCAGGGGAGTCGCTGAGCGCGTCGTTTACCGCCACAATCTCACCGCTCACCGGCGCATAAATGTCAGAAGCGGCTTTTACCGATTCTGCTACCGCGCAGTCATCGCCCGCCGCAACGGTGGCGCCGACGTCTGGCAGATCGACAAAAACCATATCACCCAGCAATTCCTGAGCGTGTTCCGTGATGCCAACCGTGTAAGTACCGTCTGCTTCTTTGCGCAGCCATTCGTGTTCTTTGCTGTATTTCAGTTCTACAGGTACGTTGCTCATCAATAAATCTCCAAAAAAGGATGAATCACGCGACGGCTTTGCCGTTACGCACAAAAACAGGTTTAGTGACTTTTACTGGCATTTCGCGGTTGCGGATCTGCACGATCGCCGTCTCGCCAATACCCGCCGGAACGCGCGCCAGCGCAATGCTGTAACCCAGCGTCGGAGAGAAAGTGCCGCTGGTAATAATGCCTTCCAGCTGATTCCCCTGGGCATCGGTAAAGCGTACCGGCAGTTCATTACGCAGTACGCCTTTCTCGGTCATAACCAGACCCACCAGTTGTTCGGTGCCTTTTTCACGCTGGACTTCCAGCGCCTCGCGACCAATAAAATCGCGATCGGCCGGTTCCCAGGCGATGGTCCAGCCCATATTCGCCGCCAGCGGAGAGACGCCTTCATCCATCTCCTGACCATACAGGTTCATACCCGCTTCCAGACGCAGCGTATCGCGCGCGCCCAGGCCACACGGCTTCACGCCGGATTCCACCAGCGCACGCCAGAAATCCGCCGCCTTTTCGTTTGGCATTGCAATTTCATAGCCTGCTTCGCCGGTATAACCGGTTGTTGCAATAAACAGATCGCCCGCCTGCACGCCAAAGAACGGTTTCATGCCTGCCACCGCCTTGCGCTGTTCTTCAGTAAACAGCGTGGCCGCTTTCGCCTGCGCATTCGGCCCCTGTACCGCAATCAGCGACAGGTCGTCACGAACGGTGATGTCGATGGCGTAAGGTTCGGCGTGTTGGGTAATCCAGGAGAGGTCTTTTTCGCGGGTGGCGGAGTTTACAACGAGGCGGAAGAAATCTTCAGTGAAGTAATAGACAATCAGGTCATCTATCACGCCGCCCGAGGCATTGAGCATACCAGAGTAGAGGGCTTTACCGGTCTTTGTGAGTTTCGCCACGTCATTCGCCAGCAGATAACGCAAAAACTCCCGGGTGCGGCTGCCGCGTAGATCGACGATGGTCATATGCGACACATCAAACATACCGGCATCAGTGCGAACTGCATGGTGCTCATCAAGTTGAGAACCATAGTGCAGCGGCATCATCCAGCCATGGAAATCCACCATGCGCGCGCCACAAAGCGTGTGTTGTTCGTATAAAGGAGTCTGTTGAGCCATCTTGTCCTCATTGAATAAGCGGGGCTTACAACCATTTCATGGTGAAATCTTCGCCACGAAACCCGGCGTCGCAGCCACTCCAGGGCTTCGACGCAAACGTTCTCTTTTACCTGAACTTACCACCGAAGCAGACGCTAAACCATAAGGCAAAATTAACCATCACATTAGCTTATGACCAAAAAACGCCAAACCCGCCTCAGCATAAAAAACCATGAAATAAACAAAAAACCTCCATAAACGATAATCAAATACGCAACCATCCCGCACATATCAATATTAAATGTGGAAAAAATGTCAAAAATGACGATAGTTGAAAATCGTAATATTAAAAAAACTAATGCGAAAAGAGAGGTGAAATTAGATTATTTCAAATGAGGAAAGCGTCCCGGCGCGAAGGCCGGGAGAGGAAAATGTGACGGGTTTCAAACTCTCAGAAGCAGGAGGGAAATGCTTAGCGGAGCCACTCAGGCAGATCGTTCAATCCCATCGCCTGACGAATCAGTTGCGGTTTTACGCCCGGGAGAGTATCGGCCAGTTTCAGACCAATATCGCGCAGCAATTTCTTCGCCGGGTTCTCTCCGGCAAACAGTTCGCGAAAACCTTGCATACCTGCCAGCATCATCGCGGCGCTGTGCTTACGGCTGCGCTCGTAGCGACGCAAATAGAGGTATTGACCAATGTCTTTGCCCTGGCGTTGCAGACGTTTGAGTTCATCGATCAACTCTGCGGCGTCCATAAAGCCGAGGTTCACCCCCTGCCCCGCCAGCGGATGGATGGTATGTGCGGCGTCGCCCACCAGCGCCAGCCGGTGTGCGGCAAACTGACGCGCATAGCGTCCCGTCAGCGGGAACACCTGGCGTTCGCTCTCAACGCGGCATAAGCCGAGGCGGTTATCAAACGCGACGTTCAGCGCCCGATTGAACGCATCCTCACTCGCCTGCTGCATATGCTCAGCGTCCTGCGGAGACAGCGACCAGACAATGGAACACAGATGCGGATCGCTTAATGGCAGGAACGCCAGGATGCCTTCGCCATGAAACGCCTGACGCGCAACGGCGCCGTGCGCCTCTTCGGTGCGGATGGTCGCCACCAGCGCATGATGACGGTAATCCCAGAAGGTCAGCGGAATATCCGCTTTGTTGCGCAGCCAGGAGTTCGCGCCGTCTGCGCCAATCACCAGCCTTGCCGTCAGCATCGCGCCATCTTTCAGGGTCAGGAAGGTTTCATTTTCTCCCCAGGCGACCTGCTGCAATTCAGCCGGCGCCATCAGGGTAATATCCGCTGACTGCTGCGCCTTTTGCCATAGCGCGTAGTGGATCACCGAATTTTCAATGATGTGCCCCAGGTGGCTGTATCCCATGCTTTTGTCATCAAACTCGATGCGGCCAAAGCTGTCTTTATCCCAGACTTCCATACCGTGGTAGCAGCTTGCGCGGCGAGCAAGAATGTCTGACCAGACCCCAAGACGCGTAAGCAGTTTTTCACTGGCGGCATTGATAGCCGACACGCGTAATGCCGGGGGAGCGTCGCTCGCCAGCGGCTGTGGAACGCGCTGTTCCAGAACGGCAACGCGTAAACCGCTGCCCTGCAAACCGCAGGCGACAGCCAGGCCTACCATGCCTCCGCCAACAATGGCTACATCAACACTTTGCACTGTGTACTCCTGAAAATAGGACAATCAAAAACCGTAGGCCGGATAAGGCAAAGCCACCATCCGGCATTATATTACTTCCGCGGCATTGCCTGATGGCGCTGCGCTAATCAGGCCTACTTCTTTATTCCGACCTACCGGTAAATTATCGTGCGACCCAGCCCAACGTCCGTTTTGCCAACGTGTCGCGAAGGGGAGGCAATAACTCCATCGCCATTAAGCCGACGTTGCGCCCGGCAATCAGCGGCGCCCAGCGGTTAGCAAACAGATGCACCAGGCTATCCGTTATGCCAACCGTCGCCTCTCTGTCAGCCTGACGGCGCGACTGGTACTCAGAAAGCACGCCGTACTCGCCGACGTCTGCCCCAGACTCATGCGCCTGCACCAGCGTTTCGGCAAGGCTCATCACATCGCGCAGCCCCAGGTTAAACCCTTGCCCGGCGATAGGATGCAGCGTCTGCGCCGCATTGCCGACCAGCACGGTGCGATGGGTTATCGCTTTGGCCGCCGTGGTGAGCGCTAACGGATAAGCGCTGCGCTTACCCGCATGGGTGATTCGTCCCAGCCGCCAGCCAAACGCCGACTGTAGCTCATGGCAAAAACGTTCATCCGACCAGCGCATGATCTCATCGCGCTGTTCAAGCGGATGGCACCACACCAGCGAACAGCGACCTTCGGACATCGGCAACATCGCCAGCGGGCCGTGTTGGGTAAAGCGTTCAAACGCACGTCCGTCATGCAGGGTAGCGGTCGCAACGTTGGCGATCACCGCCAGTTGTTCATAAGGCTGCTGCTGCCAGTCCACGCCGCAGGCGGTCGCCAGAGCGGAGTGCGTACCGTCGGCCGCCACCACGACATGACCAGAAATCACGTCACCGTTTTCCAGAGTGACATTCACCTTTTCTTGCGTTCGCGCCACGCTGGCAACGCGATCCGGGCAATGCAGCGTCACGCCCGGCGCTTTGCGCAACAGCGCAAACAGTCGCTGACCGACATCATGCAGCTCCACAACCTGCCCCAACGCAGCGATGCTGTAATCCTGCGCGTCCAGAGTGACAAAACCGGCATGGCCGCGATCGCTGACATGTACCGTGTTGATCGCCGTTGCGCAATCAGCAATCGCCTGCCAGACGCCAATCCGCGCCAGTTGCTGACAGGTGCCTGCCGCCAGCGCGATCGCCCGGGCGTCGAACCCGGGATGCGCGGCAGCTTCAGGCGCGCTTGCTTCAATCAGGTGCACGGCCAGTTTGCCGTGGCTAAGCTGAGAAAGGGCCAGCGCCAGCGTCGCGCCCACCATACCGCCGCCAACAATAATCACGCTCATAGCTGACGCGCCGCCGCCATTAAGGCTTCAATATCGTCCGCCTTTTTCACCACGCTGGCGGTCAGGTTTTCGTTGCCCGTTTCCGTAATGACGATGTCATCTTCAATACGGATGCCGATGCCGCGATACGCTTCCGGCACGTCGGCGTCCGGCGCGATGTACAGACCCGGCTCAACGGTGAGCACCATGCCCGGCTCCAGCACGCGGGAGCGATCCTGCCCGTAAACGCCAACATCGTGTACATCCAGCCCCAGCCAGTGGCTAAGACCATGCATAAAGAATGGACGATGGGCGTTTTCCGCGATCAACTGCTCCACGTCACCCTGCAAAATGCCCAGATTCACCAGCCCCGCGATCATGATGCGCACCACTTCTCCCGTGACCTCCTGGATAGACGTTCCCGGGCGAAACAGCCGTAAGCTGGTTTCCAGCGACGCCAGCACGATATCGTAGATTTCGCGCTGGGCGGGCGTAAATTTGCCGTTCACCGGGAAAGTACGCGTAATGTCGCCAGCATAACCTTTGTATTCGCATCCGGCGTCGATCAACACCAGATCGCCGTCGCGCATTTCGCTTTCATTTTCAGTGTAGTGGAGGATGCAGCCGTTCTCACCGCTGCCAACAATGGTGTTATAAGACGGATAGCGCGCGCCGTGACGGTTAAACTCGTGGTGAATTTCACCTTCCAGTTGATATTCGAACATCCCCGGACGGCATTTTTTCATTGCGCGGGTATGCGCCAGCGCGCTGATCTCGCCCGCGCGACGCATGACGGCAATCTCTTCCGGCGATTTAAACAGGCGCATCTCGTGCACCATTGGCCGCCAGTCGGTCATCGTCGCCGGTGCAGTCAGGTTCTGTCGGGAACCTTTACGCAGTTTATCCAGCGCGGCGAAAACAATCTCGTCGGCATACGCATATTCGCCCTGCGCGTGGTAAACCACGTCAAGGCCATTGAGTAGCTGATAAAGCTGCTGGTTGATTTCGCTGAATGCCAGCGCGCGATCCACGCCCAGTTTTTCCGGCGCGGCGTCCTGCCCCAGGCGGCGGCCAAACCAGATCTCCGCCGTCAGATCGCGAACGCGGTTAAACAAAACGCTGTGGTTATGAGTGTCATCACTTTTAATCAGCACCAGCACCGCTTCCGGCTCGTTAAAACCGGTGAAATACCAGAAATCACTGCTCTGGCGATACGGATATTCACTGTCCGCGCTGCGCGTGGCTTCCTGAGCTGCAAAAATCAACGCGGCGCTGCCCGGCTGCATTTGCGCCAGTAATACCTGGCGGCGACGCTGATACTCCTGCTGAGATATATCGCTCATAACACTCTCCATTGCGTTTACGTTCTTAGTGCAGAGTCGGTTTCTGGACTTCCGGCGCCGTCGGCTGCTGACGCGTAAAGGTGTCGTGGCACAGCAGCGCCGCAACCCGCACATATTCGATGATCTCTTCGAGCGACATCTCCAGCTCTTCCTGATCTTCGTCTTCGTCATAACCGAGCTGGGCGATGTTGCGCAGATCGTCAATGGCTTCACCGGTTTCGCCGGTCACTTTATCCAGCTTAGGCTGCGTGACGCCAAGCCCCAGTAAAAAGTGGTTAACCCAGCCGGCCAGCGCATCAGCGCGATCGAACACGCTCACCTCGTCGCCTTCAGGCAGAAAAAGCTGAAAAAGGAAGCCGTCGTCTTCCAGCGCGTCGCTGGTTGCCGCGTGCATTTTACGCAGCGCCTGCGCCAGTTCGTGACCAAATGCCAGCCCCTCGTTCGTCAGGTCGTGCAACAGCGGCTGCCATGAGCTGTCGTTGTTGCCGCCGCAAATCATCCCACTGATCAAACCGTGCATTTCGGCCGGGGTTAACCCCGTCCCCTGTTGGTTCAAAAACTGGTTCATTTCGTTGTAACCAGGCATTTCGTTCTGTATAGACATAAGCATTCGTCATCAAAGGGAGGATATTCATGATATGCTACCACTTTGGACCCTGGTGAACCAGAAAAGGGCTTGTATCTTCACACCGGGGTAGCTATAGTGTCGCCCCTTCGCCGACCCAGGGTCTGGAGGCGAAGGCAGCGCAGTCAATCAGCAGGAAGGTGGCATGTCTGCACAACCCGTCGATATCCAAATTTTTGGCCGTTCACTCCGCGTGAATTGCCCGCCTGAACAAAGGGATGCGTTGAATCAGGCTGCGGACGATCTGAATCAGCGGTTGCAAGATCTAAAAGTTCGCACTAGAGTCACAAATACTGAGCAGCTGGTTTTCATTGCCGCATTGAACATCAGCTATGAATTAACTCAGGAAAAAGCGAAGACCCGCGACTACGCGGCGAGCATGGAACAACGAATTCGGATGCTTCAACAGACCATTGAACAGGCGTTGCTTGATCAGGGTCGCATAACCGAAAAAACGGGCCAAAACTTTGAATAACACTTTTCGGTTTACTATGGTAGAGTGACCGTGAAGACAAAATTTCTCTGAGATGTTTGCAAGCGGGCCAGTCCCCTGAGCCGATATTTCATACCACAAGAATGTGGCGCTCCATGGTTGGTGAGCATGCTCGGCTAGTCCGAGAAGCCTTAAAACCGTGACGACGCATTCACCTTGAACCAAGGGTTCAAGGGTTACAGCCTGCGGCGGCATCTCGGAGATTCCCCTTCTACCTGGCGACAGCCATGACGCAACTTCCTGAACTTCTTTTATCCCGACAAGAAATCCGCCAGATGATTCGGCAACGTCGCCGTACGCTGACGTCTCAACAGCAAACTGCGTTCGGTCAACAGGCCGCCACCAGAATGCTTGCTTATCCTCCCGTGGTTCTTGCCCACACCGTCGCGGTGTTTCTTTCATTTGATGGCGAGCTGGACACGCAACCCTTGATTGAGCAGCTCTGGCGCGCGGGAAAACGCGTGTATTTACCGGTTCTCCATCCGTTCAGCCCCGGCAATTTGCTGTTTCTGCATTATCATCCGCAAAGCTCTCTGGTGATGAATCGTCTGAAAATTCAGGAACCGAAGCTGGACGTGCGCGACGTGCTGCCGCTCTCTCAGTTAGATGTGCTGGTTACACCGTTAGTCGCTTTCGACGAAGACGGCCAGCGTCTGGGAATGGGCGGCGGGTTCTACGACAGAACGTTGCAGAACTGGCGACAGCATAAGATCCAACCGGTGGGTTATGCGCACGATTGTCAGTTAGTGGAAAAGTTGCCTGTCGAAGAGTGGGATATCCCGCTGCCTGCGGTGGTGACGCCGTCAAAAGTGTGGGAGTGGCCGCAGTGAATTGCCTGATGGCGCTCGCTTACCCGGCCTACGAACCGATCTCACAGGCCGGGTGAGGCATAGCCGCCACCCGGCACAGTATACAAATTAGTACAGCAGACGAGCGCGAATCGTACCCGGTAGCGCTTTCATCGCCAGCAGGGCTTTCTCCGCCACATCTTCATCCGCTTCGATATCAATCACCACGTAACCGACCTGGGCAGACGTTTGCAGATACTGCGCGGCGATGTTAACGCCCTGCTCGGCAAAAATCTGGTTAAGCGCGGTCAGCACGCCCGGACGATTTTCATGGATATGCATCAGACGACGACCGCCGTGCA
Source organism: Citrobacter sp. CK202 (assembly GCF_030333225.1). Classification (NCBI taxonomy): domain Bacteria; kingdom Pseudomonadati; phylum Pseudomonadota; class Gammaproteobacteria; order Enterobacterales; family Enterobacteriaceae; genus Citrobacter; species Citrobacter sp. CK202. Next base: position 420,201 of record NZ_JAOWGI010000029.1, on the reverse strand, counting down.
GCGGCAGGGAGACTTCCGGGAAGTTCACCGCAGATAGCGTAGAGCCGTTATCAGAATACTTCGTCAGTTTGCCCGCCACTTCAAGGCCGATGTTCTCCTGCGCTTCCTGGGTAGAGCCGCCGATATGCGGCGTCAGAAGCACATTGTCGAATTCACATAGCGGAGAAGTAAACGGATCGCTGTTGGTCGCAGGTTCCGTCGGGAACACGTCGATAGCTGCGCCCGCCAGGTGTTTGCTCGCCAGCGCATCGCACAGCGCCGGGATGTCCACCACCGTACCGCGAGACGCGTTGATCAGCAGCGCGCCCGGTTTCATCAGTGCGATTTCCGTCGCGCCCATCATGTTTTTGGTGGAGGCGTTTTCCGGCACATGCAGGCTCACAACGTCGCTCATGTTCAGCAGATCGGAAAGATGCTGTACCTGGGTCGCGTTGCCCAGCGGCAGTTTGTTTTCAATATCGTAGAAGAAGACGTGCATGCCCAGCGATTCCGCCAGAATGCCCAACTGCGTGCCAATGTGGCCGTAACCAATGATCCCCAGCTTTTTGCCGCGCGCTTCAAACGAACCGGCCGCCAGTTTGTTCCACACGCCACGGTGCGCTTTCGCGTTCGCTTCCGGCACGCCACGAAGCAGTAGCAGCAGCTCGCCAATCACCAGCTCCGCAACAGAACGCGTGTTGGAGAACGGCGCGTTAAACACGGGGATTCCGCGTTTTGCCGCTGCGCTCAGATCAACCTGGTTGGTGCCGATGCAGAAACATCCAATCGCCACCAGTTTCTCTGCGGCGTCAATCACATCTTCGGTCAGATGGGTTCGGGATCGCAGGCCAATGAAATGGGCATCACGGATGGACTCTTTCAACTGCTCAGTATCCAGAGCGCCTTTGTGAAATTCGATGTTGGTATAACCTGCCGCGCGAAGGTTTTCGAGTGCCTTTTGGTGCACACCTTCAACCAGCAGAAATTTAATCTTGTCTTTCTCCAGTGATACCTTTGCCATTTCCCCGACCCTGTCTTTTTATCGAAACTGATGTGTTGTATGTGGATTTGTATCCGCCTTTCAACATATCAAAAAAAACTATTGCGGCAATATGAACGTTTGCGTCGCCACTCTGAAGAAATATCATTCAGCGTGAAATGGCAGAGGAAAATGCTGGGGATAAGATTTTCTTTGGAGAGATCGGCAGGGCAACACCCAAAACGTGACACAAGTCACCAAATTTGCCCTGCCAAATTTTTTTAACGCGGGATGAATCACCCTCGCCAGATCATTTTACGATAGTTTTTACGCCGTCTGCCGTACCAATCAGCGCCACATCCGCGCCACGGTTGGCGAACAGGCCGACGGTCACGACACCCGGAATGGCGTTAATCGCGTTTTCCATCGCGATCGGATCAAGAATTTCCATGCCGTATACGTCGAGGATCACATTGCCGTTATCAGTGACTACGCCCTGACGGTACTCAGGACGACCGCCCAGCTTCACTAACTGGCGTGCGACAGCGCTGCGCGCCATCGGGATCACTTCCACCGGAAGCGGGAATTTACCCAGAATATCGACCTCTTTGGAGGCATCCGCGATGCAGATAAATTTCTTCGCCACCGAAGCAATGATTTTCTCACGCGTCAGCGCCGCGCCGCCGCCTTTAATCATCTGCATGTGGCCGTTGATCTCATCCGCGCCATCAACATAGACGCCCAGGCTGTCCACTTCATTCAGATCGAAAACGGTAATGCCGAGGCTCTTGAGTTTTTCAGTAGATGCATCCGAGCTGGACACCGCCCCTTCAATCTGACCTTTCATTGTGCCCAGCGCATCAATAAAGTGCGCGGCTGTTGAACCGGTACCTACGCCCACAATGGTGCCGGGCTGTACATACTGAAGTGCCGCCCATCCTACTGCTTTTTTCAGTTCATCCTGCGTCATGATCGTTTCGCCTGTGGTGTGAAAATTCAGGCGCATTATAGATCATTGTGCGAAAAAATCCCTCCGGCCCCGCTCGCAAGCGGCGGATTTCGTCTGTACCTGAGTGAAATTTATGTCATAGTGCGGGATAAGAAAAATTTCAGGAGTACCTCAGAGCAATGAAACGTCCAGACTACAGAACACTACAAGCGCTGGATGCGGTGATTCGTGAACGGGGATTTGAACGCGCCGCACAGAAGTTGTGCATCACACAATCCGCTGTCTCACAACGCATAAAACAGCTTGAGAATATGTTTGGGCAACCGCTGCTGGTACGTACCGTTCCGCCGCGTCCTACCGAACAAGGACAAAAATTGCTGGCGTTGCTGCGTCAGGTAGAGCTACTGGAAGATGAGTGGCTTGGCGATGAGCAAACCGGCTCCACGCCGCTGCTGCTGTCGCTGGCGGTCAACGCCGACAGTCTGGCGACCTGGCTGCTTCCGGCGCTGGCGCCGGTTCTGGCCGACTCGCCTATTCGCCTCAATTTGCAGGTGGAAGATGAAACCCGCACCCAGGAACGTCTGCGTCGCGGCGAAGTGGTTGGCGCGGTGAGTATTCAGCACCAGGCGCTGCCAAGCTGCCTGGTAGACAAACTTGGCGCACTCGACTATCTGTTCGTGGGATCAAAACCCTTCGCCGAGCGCTACTTCCCCAACGGCGTCACCCGTTCCGCGCTGCTGAAAGCGCCCGCAGTGGCGTTTGACCATCTGGACGACATGCACCAGGCCTTTTTACAGCAGAACTTCGATTTACCGCCGGGCAGCGTGCCGTGCCATATCGTTAACTCTTCCGAAGCCTTCGTACAGCTCGCGCGTCAGGGCACCACCTGCTGTATGATCCCGCATTTGCAGATCGAGAAAGAGCTGGAGAGCGGTGAGCTGATCGATTTAACGCCGGGCCTGTTCCAGCGTAGGATGCTCTACTGGCACCGTTTTGCGCCGGAAAGCCGTATGATGCGCAACGTGACTGACGCGCTGCTGGAGTATGGGCATAAGGTTTTAAGGCAGGATTAACGCGCCGTGCCTGATGGCGCTACGCTTATCAGGCCTACAGGTTATTTTGTAGGCCGGATAAGACGTTTCAACAACGCTTACTGTGCTTTTGTCTCTGCTGCTGGTTCTAACTGGAACACCACATCGACCTGATCAGCAAACTGAATTGTCGGCTGCTCATAGGTTTCCTGGGCCGACACCGCAGGCGCCGCGTCCGCTTTCATCATTCGCACCACCGGGCTCGGTTGATAATTAGAAACGTGGTAACGCACGCTATAAACCGGCCCCAGCTTGCTGTTAAAGCCCGCTGCCAGTTGCTCAGCCTGGTGAACCGCGTCGTCAATCGCCGCTTTACGCGCTTTATCTTTATAGGCATCCGGTTGCGCAACGCCTAATGACACCGACCGGATCTCATTCAGACCCGCTTTCAGCGCGCCATCCAGCAGGGAGTTGAGTTTGTCCAGCTGGCGCAGCGTAACTTCAACGGTTCGCACCGCGCGGTAGCCTTTCAGCACACTTTTACCATTCTGGTAGTCATAGTCCGGCTGAGTGCGCAGGTTTGCAGAGCTGATGTCTTTCTTGGCAATCTGATTTTGTTCAAGGAAAGAAAGGTATTGCGCAACACGCTCATCGGCCTGTTTCTTGGCGGAAGCGGCATCCTTTGCCGACACGTTGACTTCAATCGCCAGGGTGGCGATGTCAGGCGTCGCATCCACGCTTGCCGTCCCGGAAGTCACGATGTGCGGTCCATTCGGCAACTCATTTGCCTGTACCGGGATTGCGCTAAATCCGACTAATGCCGCAAGGGCCATCACTTTGAACTTCACTGTCGCTCCTCCATGTTACGTTAATCGCCCTGAAACTCAGGGCGCATGCAGGCAAGCTTAGCGGGTATCTGCGCGTTGTCCATCAGACAACGCTTAGTTGAACAATGCGTGAACGTGTGCAACCCCTTCTTTTGCCAGTTGAAAAGCGATAAACCACATCACCAGCCCTACCAGAGTATTGATGATACGCTGGGCTTTGGCGGTACGCAGTCGCGGCGCCAGCCAGGCGGCCAGCAGTGCCAGACCGAAGAACCACAAGAAAGAGGCGCTGACGGTTCCCAAAGCGAACCAACGCTTCGGCTCCATATCCAGTTGCCCGCCCAGGCTACCCAGCACCACGAAAGTATCCAGATAAACGTGCGGATTCAGCCACGTCACCGCCAGCATCGTGGCGATGATTTTCCAGCGCCCCTGCTTCATCACCTCGGCGCTGGCCAGTTCCAGGTTGCTGCTCATTGCCGTTTTTAACGCGCCAAAACCGTACCACAATAAAAACGCCACACCGCCCCAGGTCACTAACGCCATCAGCCAGGGGGACTGCATGAGCAATGCGCTGCCGCCAAAGATGCCTGCGCAGATAAGCACTAAATCGCTGATCGCGCAAAGCAGCGCAATCATGATGTGATACTGCCGACGAATCCCCTGATTCATCACAAACGCATTCTGCGGGCCGAGCGGTAGAATCATGGCCGCGCCAAGCGCAAGACCTTGAAAATAATAAGATATCACGATAATTATTCCGAACTATTTCTCTTAAGCGCAGACTATAGCGCGAGAGAATCATTAGCGGAAATTGATAATTTTAATCGCAGATTAGGGGAATTAATAAAGGGGGAAGGAAATGCCGGATGGCGGCTAACGCCTTATCCGGCCTACAAAACAAACCTGTAGGCCCGGTAAGCGACAGCGCCACCGGGCGAAACGGCAAACGGCTTATTCCGCGTTTTCTTTCACTCGTTTGAAATTCACGTCCATCTGCGGATACGGGAAGCTAATGCCTGCGGCATCGAACTCACGTTTAATGCGTTCCAGCACATCCCAATAAACATTTTGCAGATCGCCGCTTTTACTCCATGCACGCACCACGAAATTAATGGAGGAGGCGCCCAGCTCATTCAGGCGCACCGTCATTTCACGGTCTTTCAGAATACGCTCGTCGGACTGGATAATATCGGTCAGGATTTTTTTCACCTGGTCGATATCAGAGTCATACGCCACGCCAATGATAAATTCGTTACGACGCACCGGCTCACGGGAAAAGTTAATGATATTTCCGGCAATAATCTTGCCATTCGGGATCACCACAATTTTGCCGTCCACGGTACGCATGGTGGTCGAAAAAATTTGTACGTTCAGTACCGTACCCGCGACGCCGCCGAGATCGACATATTCTCCCGCGCGGAAAGGACGGAACATCACCAGCAGTACGCCTGCCGCGAGGTTAGACAAAGAGCCTTGTAAGGCCAGACCGACCGCTAAACCGGCGGCCCCCAACACAGCGATAACGGAAGCCGTTTGTACGCCAACGCGCCCCAGCGCGGCAATCAGCGTGAAGGCAATAATGCCGTAACGCACCAGCGCAGACAGGAAGTCAGCCACGGTCGCATCAATATGGCGCGCCAGCATCAGGCGATTAACGGTATTGGAAACAATACGCGCCACGATCATCCCGATGATGATGATAGCGATAGCCGCAACGATGTTAACCGCATAACTCAGCAGCAGCTCCTGGTTGCGCACCAGCCAGGTGCCCGCACCATTTATGCTGTCGACAACATTCAAATCTTCCATTCAATATTCCTTGGTCATATCAAAAAAACGCAAATGAGATCATTCTCACGAAAACGACCTTTTAAAGGTAAACAAAAACAGTCGAATATGCCATTTTTCAACATGATCCCATCAAGGAAACGCGCAGCGTTAATACTCCGCAGGTCGATCGACCATTCTGATAAATCCGCTCACTAATGCACTCTTCTGCTTAAATACGTCGGCGATTTCACTCACCACTTTTCCGCTGCCCGCATTCTTCCAGGCGATAGAAAGCGGCGAAGGCTGGCGTGGATTGACCACTGAGCGGGCAACCAGCGCCCCGGACTCGACATACGGACGGCACAATCGCTCCGGTAAAAAACCGACGCCGAGGCCGCTTAAATGGCAGGCCAGCTTGGTGCTGAGATCAGGAACCTTGATCTCCTTTTGTCCGCTCAGCAACCAGGCAACACGGCGCGTCAGCGTTCGCGAAGTATCTTCAATATTAATGGCGGGGTAACGGCGCAGCATATCGTCAGACAATACCGGCGCAGGATGGCTCGCCAAAGGATGACTCTGCGCCACCACAAACTGCCAGCTGATATCCCCCAGCGGCAGCAGAGAGATGTTATTGGAGAGCGACTCCGAGCCCGTTACGCCAATCGCTAACTGGAAGTCGTCATACAAAAGCGAATCCCACACGCCCATGTAGACCTGACGGGAAATTTGAAAACGGGTAAACGGAAACTGTTGATGTAACCACGTCAGTAAGTCCGCCGTGGTCTGCGGCTGATACAGCAGGTTATTGATAACAATATTTACCTGCCGCTCAACGCCTGCATTGATCTGCTGAAGCTCGTCCGGCATTGCATCCAGCCAGTTAAGCCACTGGCGGCAATGCTCAAGCAGGTGCTGCCCGGCAAGAGTCAGGCTGACCGATCGGGTCGTACGTAAAAAGAGCTGCGTTCCCACCTGCTCCTCCAGCGTTTTTATGCGATAGCTGATCGCCGCTGGCGTTTTATGTAGCGAGCTGGCCGCACGGGAAAAGCTCTCCGTCTCCGCAACCCGAATAAATGTGCGTATTGTTTCCTGATCGAGCATGCCTTCCCCTTGAGTCGACCATCTGTAACCACCGTTGCGCTATTGCTATCCCCAGTAATGTATCGGCGCCTGAAGTGTGTCCAACCGCGAGCAAACGCTGAATCGCGGGCTGCGGGTCGCGCCCTGACTGTAAACGGCGCATCACCTTCAGCACCGGTATTGAAAATTCCCCCATTCTGGCGCTGTTCAGATAGCTGCAACTTACCGACGTTGTAAGTTGCGCAAGCTGATCCGCCGGAGGTAAGAAATGCCCCAGCCGCGCAGAAAACCCGGCGGCATACAGCACGGCAAGCATACCCGTCAGCATATCATCGCCGCTGGGCGTCAGTCCTGGCCCGCACCCGATAAGCCAGCGCCAGTCTGGCATCATGCCATGATGCCAGCATGCAAGCTGCTTAATTATTTCAGGATAGTGCGGCAGAGCCGTCAGCGGTTGATTTAACGCCCCGGAGAAGCCGCTGCGTTGCGTACAGAATGAGAGATCGACAGGAGCGACAGCAGCAGAACTCAGCGACACACGAAGTATGCGACGAGGGTCAAGCATTATGCCCTGCCCCCACAGGGTGTTCCCCTGTTTGATAAGTCGTTCAACATGGGACACGCGGGAAAACTGCGCGGTGCTCAGTAACACGCCCGTCGGCCCCATTCCTTTCCCATAGCGAAACAGCGTCAACAGCTCGCCACCGGAATGGCAAAAGTTAATCGCCTGCGAGAAGCGGCTGTGTAACGACCACTCACCATCGGGAAGTCGATAAAGTCCGGCACAGGCCAGGGGATTGATAATGCTCATCAGTACACTCCAGTATGCCGGATGGCGGCGTAAACGCCTTTACAGCATTGCCAGACCGTAGGCCCGGTAAGCGTAGCGCCACCGGGCAAAGCGATTACGCCGTGATGTGATGCAACTCCGCCAGCGCTTCCAGCGCTTTTTCAAAGCAAAGCAGCGGAGCGCGTACGGTTCCCGCCCCCACCTGCCCAATTCCCGCTTCACGATGGGCAATACCGGTATTAATCAGCGGCGTGATCCCCGTTTCAACAACGCGGCGAATATCCAGCCCCAGGCAGGCACCCCTGAAATCCCAGGACGGAATCTGGAACAGCGGATTGCTGGACAGATAGATTTCAGCCATCTCTTCCGACGTTTCCAGCGCCGCCCCCATACCGCCTGCGCCGACAAAGCGCGTTACGCCAGGCGCGGCAATCATTGCCGCGCCGCCGATCCCCAACGTTTCCGTGATGGCGCTGTCGCCAATATCCGGGTTCGCATCGGCCTGGCTGTAACCGGTAAAAAACAGCCCCTGCGGCGTATTCACCGGCGCGGTAAACCAACGGTCGCCGGTGCCGCTTACGCGAATACCAAAGTCGCGACCGTTACGCGTCATAGCCGTAACGACCGATCCGGCTTTAATTTCCGCCGCCGCATCCATCACCGCTTTACTGTAAGCCATCGCCAGGTTGAGGAAGAACTGGTCGGTGACACTGAGGAATTGCAGCACGTCAATGATTTCAGCCTTCGGACGATCCAGTCCGGCGATCACCGGCGACAACGTGCGCAGCAGCAAAGAAGAGGCGGCAATATTACGCTGGTGGAACTCATCCCCCATGGTGATCGCCTGCGCCATCAGCGCCGTCAGATCGACGCCGTTTTCCATCCGCGAGAGCGCTTCCTGCAACACCGGCGCCAGCACATCACGCATCCAGCGCAGGCGTTTCTGGACGTCATCGCCGTAAGCGCCGAAACGCATCACTTTGCCGATCCCTTCATTAAGGTTGCAGCAGGACGAGTTGCCATGCACCACGTCACGCACCACCAGCACCGGCATACTGGCGGAGGTGATACCGCCCATCGGCCCCACTGCGCCCACATGATGACAAGGAATAAACGCCACCTCACCTTGTTCCAGCATGCGTACGGCCTCTTCCTCACTGGCCGCCCAGCCTTCAAACAGCGACGCGCCGATACAGGCGCCGCGCATCGGGCCGGTCATCTCTTCCCAGGCGATCGGCGGGCCGGCGTGCAGTAATTTACGTCCAAACGCTAATTCGGCCACCGCGTCTTTCGCCGGGCGTACCGCAACCCAATGTGGGCGCGCGGCTTTGATTCGTTCAATAATGGCTTCGTTGGCCTGTGCAATAGATGAATACATATTCGTACCTCTGAACTTAATGTAACTGTTTGAGTAGACTGGCGAGACGGGCGTTGCCACCGGCAACGGGCGCCCACTGATAATGCACAACCGGCGTACCGCTGCTTTGCAGATCCAGCGCGAAGCTGCGCAACCCGGCGTTGATGACCTGCACGCCATCAAGAAGCGCGCGATGTGCTTGCGGTATGCCGCGCTCCTGATGGCGTGTAAGACTGATGGCGAGCAGGACGGCTTCTTCCAGCGTTTCCACCACCGCAATCCCGGCCTCGCGAAGTTTTTCCGCCTGCCCGCTGCGCCCCTGCGGGTCGGCATCAGTACCGGTCAGGGTGGCAATCACCACCAGCGGCGCGGCGCGTTTGGCGCGCACTTGCTCTATCGCTTCAACGACCGCTCCCGCCGGGTCGGCACAGGCGCCATAGCCCAGCACCACATCCAGCAGCAGCACGCCCACTGCCGGCATTGCAGTCAGTTTTTCGATTTCAATACTGCGGGTTGTTGGATCAATCATCGGATGAGGTCTGCCCAGGGTGTAACTGTCATCACCGAGGTCGACAATGCGATGGCCGCCAGCCTCCAGCATCACGCCCTGGTCGTGGCTTTCGCTGACGGGGACGCCCAGCCCGGAGGAGAGCAGCATGGCGGCTTCGGCTGCCAGCGTGCCCCCGGCGTACAGGCCATAAATACCTTTCCCTGTCACTTCCGGCTGAATCCGTCGCTGTTGCGCCACGCGCATCAGCAGCACCGCCAGCTGGGCGGCATCCGACAAGGAGTTCGCCAGCCAGACGTTACCTTCACGGCGCTGTTCCGGTTGACGCCCGAGGAACAACGCGACCACCGGTTTCCCCACATTTTGCATGGCCGCAATGATGCGGGTTCGCACCTGCGGCGACGGCGGTTTGGAGACAAAAGCAATCACCCGCGTGGCGTCATCCGCGGCCAGCATGTCGAGCGCGGTCAGCGCGCTGATGCCGCCCACTTCCGCGCTCAGGTCGCGCCCGCCCAGACCTATCGCATGGCTGATTCCCTGCTGATGCAGCGCAATCTGCGACGTCACTTCCTGAATCCCCGTCCCCGATGCGCCAATTACGCCAATCCCGCCTTCAGGCAGTACGTTGGCAAACGCCAGCGGACTTCCGGCAATCATCGCCGTGCCGCAGTCAGGCCCCATCACAATCAGCCCCCGCTCGCGCGCCATTGTTTTCAGCTCGACTTCCTGTTCCAGCGGCACGTTATCGGAAAACAGCATCACGTTTTTATTCGCCAGCAGCCCCTCTCTGGCAACCGATGCGGCATATTCCCCGGCAACGGAAACTAACAGCAGATTGGCCTGGGGTAATTTTTGACATGCGCTCTCCCAGCGGCGCGCTTTAATCAACTGGTGCGAGCTGCCCGAGGCATTCGTCATCGCATTCAGTTCTTTCTCCAGTTGCTCACGAATCAAATCCAGAATGCCGGGCTGTTCGCTTTCGGTTCGCACCGCCACGCAAATATCGTTTGGCGTGGCATCGGCAAAATCGTCATGCCAGAACCCGGTTGAATCCAGCATCGACTTATTCGCTGGCGTGCCCATCATCACCGAGACCTGATCAACTTCCGGGCGTTCACTGAGTTTTCGGGAAATAATCATCAGGCTGACGGAGTCCTGAAAACTTCCCTTTTTAATAAAGGCGTAAATCATTACCGCTACCTCTTTATGTGCGTTTTTCTTTTAAAAACAACATGGCGAATAAACCGACAGCCAGCAGCGCGGCTGAAACATAGAAACTGGAAGCCAGACTTCCGGTGATATCACGCGCCGCGCCTGCAATAATGGGTGCCAGAATGGATGAACTCATGCCGATAAAATTAAATAAGCCAAATGCCGTACTGTAATTATTTTCATCGACGCTATCCGCCACCAGAGCGACCAGTACCGGGTCCAGCGCCAGTTTTCCGACAAGGCCATAAACGCACAGAGCGATAATGACGCCGGTCATATTTGGCATCCAGATAATTGACAGCATGCTGAGAATGGCAACGGGCACCAGGAACATAATTAATGGTTTACGCTTACCCAGTTTGTCAGACAGGCTGGAGAATAACAGCGCGCCAGGAATTGAAATCCACGCCACCAGCGAAGAAATAAATCCGGTTTCACTGCCCGCGATGCCACGTTCACTTTGCAGATAATAGGGAAGCCAGGTCAGAATAACGAAGAAACCAAATAGGCTACAGAACACCATAATATAGGTGATAATTAAATTACGGTTTTTCAGAAGGTCGCTGAAATTCCCTTTTTTTACCGGTTTGCCATCGGCTTCGGCAGTTCGCTTCTTCTCTTTCACAAACAACCAGATCGCAATCCCAACCAGCACGGAGGGGATCGCCATCGCGTAAAATGGCATACGCCACGAATACCCCTGGTCGTACACCAGCCAACTGGAGGTCATCAGGCCCAGCGCAATACCGAAGGCCATCCCGCTATTGATGATTGCGCTGCCCAGCGAACGGTATTTTTTGGGGATCTGCTCGGAAGACAAGCCATACTGCGGGCCATAGTAAGTCCCTTCTCCCGCTCCCGTTACCACGCGGGCAAACAGCAGCGTATACCAGCTTTTCGCCCAACCGGTGACGGCGGTGAATACGCCAAAAAGAATAAACCCCGGCACCAGCACTTTCTTTTTGCCAATCTTATCGCCCAGAATTCCTGCCGGAACCTGAAGCAAAGCATAAGAAAAATAGAAAACTGAATTAAGAATACCTAATTGCGTACCACTTAAGCCAAATTCTTTTTCCAGTTCTCCCATTACCGGATTGAGTATCGTGCGGTCAGCGTACATAAAAATCCACCCTAACCAGAACAGGAAAACGGTGATCCACCAGGCCGGTATTCCTCTTTTATTCGTGACCTCAGTCACTTCATATGATCCAGACATAAGCAATCTCCCGGTAATATTTACCGCTGAACACCTCATGCTATCTGACATGATACGTGAGGTTTGATGTTTTAACTGAGGCTACCTTATCGGGGGAAAAATCCATTTCATTTGAACAAAATCACACAAAATCCATTGTTATAAATTCCTGGGAACTGACCGCTGCATTATTAAAAAAAGTCTAATAATCATTTTTAAAACAATTTAAATAAAAAAGATAAAAACGCTAAGGATTAGCGAGATATTTTTGTGGGTAAATGAGCTGTCGGTTACATCACATTATGAAAATAACAAGACGATATTTTTACCGCGAGATATTTCGCACAATGAGGTCATCATGAAAAAGAAAATCGTCATTGCCCTTGGCGGCAATGCGTTATTACAGCGCGGAGAAATTCTTAGCGCGGAAAATCAGCAGCGTAGCATTCAGGTATTCGCCAGAATGGCATCCGTACTGGCCCGGGATTATCAACTGGTGATTGTTCACGGCAACGGCCCGCAGGTGGGTCTGCTGGCGTTACAGAATGCGGCCTGTACAGACTCCCCCGCCTGGCCACTGGATATTCTGGTCGCCGAAAGCCAAGGAATGATCGGTTTTGCTATCGCTCAGGAACTGGCGTCATACACTGGCGGCGCGCCCGTCACAACGCTGATGACCCGCGTGGCGGTCGATCCGCGGGATGACGCCTTTGCAACGCCCGGCAAGTATATCGGCCCGGTATATCAACCGGTGCAGCAGGCGGAGCTGGAAGCACGCTACGGCTGGCAGATGAAAGCCGATGGCAACTATATTCGTCGGGTTGTTCCCTCTCCAACGCCATTAAAAATTCTCGACAGTGACGCAATACAAACGTTGATAGATGCCGGACATACGGTAATTTGCTGCGGTGGCGGCGGCATTCCGGTTATCGCACAAGACGAGGGATACCAGGGAGTCGAAGCGGTCATTGATAAAGATTTAACGGCCTCGGTGCTGGCGCAGTCTCTCCACGCCGATCATCTGTTGATCCTGACGGATGCGGACGCTGTGTATGAGAACTGGGGAACGCCACAGGCGCGCGCGCTACACCATGCAACGGTAGAAGAACTGGCGCCGTTTGCCGCCCCCGATGGTGCGATGGGCCCCAAAGCCGCAGCGGTGATGCAGTTTGTTAAGCAGACCGGGAACACTGCGTTTATCGGCGCGCTAAAAGATGCGCCACAGATTCTGGCGGGGGAAAAAGGCACCTGCGTGACGCGGTAAACCTCTTTTTGCCGGATGGCGACGCGAAAGCGTCTTATCCGGCCTACGGGAAGCACGGTTGCCAATCGTAATCGCCATCCGGCAAAAAAAATGGCTTCCCGAAGGAAGCCATTTTTACAATCAGCAGGCTGAATTACAGAACGTCAATCGCGTTCAGTTCTTTGAAAGCCTGTTCCAGACGCGCGATCATGGAAGTCTGGCCGGCACGCAGCCATACGCGCGGATCGTAGTATTTCTTGTTCGGCTGATCTTCGCCTTTCGGGTTGCCCAGCTGACCCTGAAGATACGCTTCGTTATCTTTGTAATACTTCAGAACACCTTCCCAGGTCGCCCATTGGGTATCGGTATCGATGTTCATTTTGATTACGCCGTAGCTTACGGAGTCTTTGATTTCCTGAGCGGTAGAACCGGAACCACCGTGGAATACGAAGTTCAGGCTGTTGTGCGGCAGGTTGTGTTTCTTAGAAACATATTCCTGAGAGTCGCGCAGGATGGTCGGGGTCAGAACCACGTTACCCGGTTTGTAAACACCGTGTACGTTACCGAAGGAAGCCGCGATGGTGAAACGCGGGCTGATTTTGCTCAGCTCAGTGTATGCGTAATCAACGTCTTCCGGCTGGGTGTACAGTGCAGAAGCGTCCATGTGGCTGTTGTCCACGCCATCTTCTTCACCACCGGTGCAACCCAGTTCGATTTCCAGAGTCATGCCCATTTTGGCCATGCGCGCCAGGTATCTGGAGCAGATTTCGATGTTCTCTTCCAGAGACTCTTCAGACAGGTCGATCATGTGAGAAGAGAACAGCGGCTTACCGGTCGCAGCGAAATGTTTTTCACCCGCATCCAGCAGACCGTCGATCCACGGCAGCAGTTTCTTCGCGCAGTGGTCGGTGTGCAGAATTACCGGAACACCGTAGTGTTCAGCCATCTGGTGAACGTGATGCGCGCCAGAGATAGCGCCCAGGATTGCCGAGCCCTGAGGAACGTCGGTTTTCACGCCTTTACCCGCGATAAAGGAAGCGCCACCGTTGGAGAACTGGACGATGACCGGCGCTTTAACTTTCGCAGCGGTTTCCAGAACGGCGTTGATGGAATCGGTGCCCACGCAGTTAACTGCTGGCAGAGCAAAGTTGTTTTCTTTTGCTACCTGGAACACTTTCTGTACGTCATCACCAGTAATTACGCCTGGTTTTACGAAATCAAAAATTTTAGACATGTTTCGTTGTCCTGTATCGTCGGGCCTTAGAAAAAACACGGGCCGCCCTGAATGTCAGCACGGCAATAAATCAACGGGCAGGAATCCCTGCCCGTAACGATTACTTCTTAGCGCGCTCTTCGAGCATTGCTACTGCTGGCAGCACTTTGCCTTCCACGAATTCGAGGAATGCGCCGCCGCCAGTGGAGATGTAGGAAATTTTGTCAGCAATGCCGAACAGGTCGATTGCCGCCAGAGTGTCGCCGCCGCCTGCGATGGAGAACGCTTCGCTGTCTGCGATCGCGTTGGCAACAATTTCGGTGCCTTTACGGAAGTTCGGGAATTCGAACACGCCAACCGGGCCGTTCCACAGAATGGTTTTCGCATTCTTCAGGATGTCAGCCAGTTTCTCAGCGGAAGTATCGCCCAGGTCCAGAATCTGCTCGTCGTCTTTGATGTCGTTAACAGATTTCAGGGTCGCGGTAGCGGTTTCGGAGAACTCGGTTGCTACGCGTACGTCAGTTGGAACCGGGATATCACAGGTGGTCAGCAGGCGTTTCGCTTCGTCAACCAGGTCAGCTTCGTACAGGGATTTGCCCACATTGTGGCCCTGAGCGGCAACGAAGGTGTTTGCGATGCCGCCGCCAACGATCAGCTGGTCAGCGATTTTGGACAGGGAGTCCAGAACGGTCAGTTTGGTAGACACTTTAGAACCGCCAACGATAGCCACCATCGGGCGAGCCGGTTCTTTCAGCGCTTTACCCAGCGCATCCAGTTCTGCCGCCAGCAGCGGACCTGCGCAAGCGACGTCGGCGAATTTACCGATACCGTGGGTAGAAGCCTGGGCGCGGTGCGCAGTACCGAAAGCGTCCATCACGAATACGTCGCACAGCGCAGCGTATTTCTTAGACAGGGCTTCGTCGTCTTTCTTCTCGCCTTTGTTAAAGCGAACGTTTTCCAGAACCACCAGTTCACCGGCAGCCACTTCAACGCCGTCCAGGTAATCTTTTACCAGGCGAACCGGATTGGACAGTTTGTCTTTCAGGTAGTTAACAACCGGCAGCAGAGAGAATTCTTCGTTGTACTCGCCTTCGGTAGGACGACCCAGGTGGGAAGTAACCATCACTTTCGCACCCTGTTTCAGGGCCAGTTCGATGGTCGGCAGGGAAGCGCGAATACGCGCGTCGCTGGTTACTTTCCCTTCTTTAACTGGAACGTTCAGATCCGCACGGATAAAAACACGTTTACCAGCAAGATCCAGATCGGTCATCTTAATTACAGACATGGTGAATCCTCTCATTGATTCATAAAGTTTTGCAGACGTCATGCGCTTCATCCTTTTGAAGGATTTTGCGCATGGAATGTCCTACTTGAAACCAACTGCGGCCATCGCTAACGTCGTGTCGAGCATTCGGTTAGCAAAGCCCCATTCATTATCGCACCAGACCAATGTCTTGATCAGGTGGGCGCCACTGACCCGTGTCTGGGTGCCATCAACGATGGCGCTATGCGGGTCGTGGTTGAAATCTATCGAGACCAACGGCAATTCCGTATAGTCAACTATACCATGAAATGCCCCATGTGCTGCTTTTTGCAGCAACTGGTTGACTTCATTGGCTTTTACCGGCTTTTTCACCGTCACGCTTAAGTCGATCGCCGTCACATTTATGGTCGGTACGCGTACCGCAATCGCCTCAAAACGGTCGTTGAACTGCGGGAAAATTCGCGTAATGCCCGCCGCCAGTTTGGTATCAACCGGAATAATCGACTGGCTGGCGGCGCGGGTGCGTCGCAGATCGGAATGGTACGCGTCGATCACCTGCTGATCGTGCATAGCGGAGTGGATCGTCGTGACGGTTCCCGACTCAATGCCGTATGCATCATCTAACAATTTAATGACGGGGATGATGCAATTCGTGGTACAGGACGCATTCGATACGATGCGGTGTTCCGCACGCAATTGCTCCTGGTTCACGCCAAACACGACGGTGGCGTCAAGATCGTGGCTGCCGGGATGTGAAAAGAGCACTTTTTTCGCGCCAGCGGCAAGATGCGCCTCGCCGTGTTCACGATTACCGTACACGCCCGTGCAATCCAGCACGACATCAATACTCAGTTCGCGCCAGGGGAGCGCATCCAGCGTTCGCTCGTGCAAAATGCGAATCGTGTCGTCGCCGACGATGAGCTGCTCGCGCTCCTGGCGAACATCCCATGCAAAACGTCCATGGCTGGTGTCATATTTCAACAAATGCGCCATGCCCGCAGCATCCGCAAGTTCGTTGATTGCCACCACGCTGATTTCCGCCCGGCGTCCTGATTCATACAAAGCACGAACCACGTTACGCCCGATGCGACCAAAGCCATTAATCGCTACGCGTACGGTCATAGGTCTCCTGCAAGGCTATCCCGATTCAGATGAGGCTGACAGAGTAATCCAGCAAATCGTCGAGGAAAACCTTACCTGTCGCAAACTGCGACTGATTGATTATTTGTCGAACATTTAATCGACTGAAACGCTTCAGCTAGAATAAGCGAAACGAGGAATAAAAGGAATGATTGTCCAGTCAAAGAAGCCAGTTATCTGACCTGCATCACACTTTCGCCCCCTTCAGCGCCCGATTTATTCCATATTCCAGAATGGCGAATAAGCGTAGCAATATCTTTTCGTTGCCGCATCACAAATCCTGATTTATATCAGGAAGTACGTGAGCCAGCGTCTATATTATCAGCGCTACGTCCGAGTCTCGGAGTCCCCAAACCATGACAATGCCGCCAGTTCCCTCATCTGCCGCACGCTTTTATGCGCTGCGCCTGCTTCCCGGCCAGGAAGTTTTTTCACAACTACACGCGTTCGTCCAACAGCACCAACTGCGCGCCGCGTGGATAGCCGGGTGTACCGGCAGCCTGACTGACGTCGCGCTGCGATTCGCCGGGCAAGAGGAAACCACCCTGCTCACCGGAACGTATGAGGTCATCTCCCTGAACGGCACGCTGGAACTCACTGGCGAACACCTTCATCTCTCTGTTTCCGACCCAAAAGGCGCAATGCTGGGCGGCCATATGATGGCAGGCTGTACCGTTCGCACCACGCTTGAGCTAGTCATCGGAGAGCTTAACGCGCTGGCGTTTAGCCGCCAGCCCTGCGCTGTTTCCGGTTATGAAGAACTGGTTATCTCACCCCGTTAACGTTTCACTCAGTAAGAGGTTTTCTATGGCGCGTCGCCAGTTTTCCAGCCAGTCCCTGGCTTTGATCGTGATTGCTATCGCCATCAATATGATCGGCGGACAGCTCATCAGCATGTTGAAGTTACCGGTTTTCCTCGACTCCATCGGGACGTTGATCAGCGCCGTCCTGCTCGGCCCGATTGTCGGCATGTTAACCGGGTTGCTCACCAACGTACTCTGGGGATTATTAACCGATCCCATCGCCGCCGCCTTTGCGCCGGTCGCGATGGTGATTGGTCTGGTCGCCGGTTGGCTGGCGCGTGCCGGATGGTTTCGCACCCTGCCAAAAGTGGTGGCCAGCGGCGTGGTGATTACGCTGGCGGTCACAGTTGTCGCCGTGCCGCTGCGAACCACGCTGTTTGGCGGTGTGACCGGAAGCGGCGCCGACCTGTTTGTCGCCTGGATGCACTCTGTCGGTCAGAACCTGGTGGAGTCCGTTGCGATTACCGTCCTGGGGGCGAATCTGGTCGATAAAATCCTGACCGCGATTATCGTCTGGGTGCTGTTGCGCCAGTTGCCATTACGCACCACGCGCCATTTCCCAACGATGTCGCCCGTGCGCTAATGCACCCTTTTACCTCGTTAACGCTCTGGGCGCTGGCCGCCTGCACCACGCTGCTGCTTCCTGCCGGCATGGCGCTCACGCTGTACAGCGCGGCGACGTTTCTCTGTTTACTGGGGATAAGCGCCACGCGCCCGCGGGCGAAATATGTCGCGTGGCTGATGTTTTCTCTGGGGTTCGGCCTATGGCTGGTACACGGAGGCTGGCTGACCGAGTGGATCAGCGGCCAGCCGCGCGATCCGCAACGCTGGCAACACGCCGTCACGCTCTGGCTACGGATTCTGGCGATAGTCTCCACCTCACAGTTGTGGATGCAGTACGTGCCGGTTCGCCAGTTTATTCGCGCCCTGTTCGCCTCACGCCTGCCGCCGGGCATCGCCTACCTGTTTGCCGGCCCACTACTGGTTGTCGAACAGCTAAAACGCCAGCTGTCGATCATTCATGAAGCCCAGCGCGCCCGCGGCGTGCCGCTGGACGAACGTTGGTATCAGCGACTTCGCGCCATGCCTGCGCTTATCGTTCCGTTAACGCACAATGCGCTCAACGATCTGGCGGTTCGCGGCGCGGCATTGGATATGCGGGCGTTTCGTTTACATCGCCGTCGCACCACATTGTGGGCGCCGGAGGACAGCGCCCGGCAACGGGTCGCACGCTACAGCATGATACTGGCGATGCTGGTCGAAACCGGAGTGTGGATATGGTTACGCTAGAGCAGTTCCGTTATCACCCGACACATGCGACGCGCGCCCCGCTGTGCTTCGATTTTCATTACGACACGCCCGGTATCGTGGCGATTTTTGGCAATAACGGCAGCGGAAAAAGTACGCTGGCGCAGTTAATGGCGGGCTGGTTTCCCGATTTTCTTCCCGGCGCGATCGACGGCAAAGGCGAACTGTTATGCACGCCCATAGGGCAGCGCTCCCTGGCGGAACACGCGCAAACCATCCAGCTTGTCCAGCAGTCGCCCTGGCTGCAACTTTCCGGCTGTACCTTCAGCGTAGAGGAAGAGATCGCGTTCGGCCCGGAAAACCTTGCGCTCAGAGAAGCGGAGATCCTGCGTCGCGTTGATGCCGCGCTCTCGCTGACGGAATGCCAGCCATTGCGCCATCGCCACCCGGGTACGCTTTCCGGCGGGGAAACTCAGCGCGTGGTGATTGCCAGCGCACTCGCTATGCAGCCGAAACTGTTGATTCTTGATGAAGCGTTCAGCCGTTTAACGGCTCAGGCCACGGCGCTGCTGCTGGCGCGTTTACAGGACTGGGCGCATACGCAACAGGCGTTAATCATTCTTTTTGAGCGTGACCCCGCCCCCTTTCTCGCCTATTGCGATCGCACATGGCAGTTGCACAACGAAGGATTATCTTTACGATGCTGACGCTAGAACAGGTGACTTTTCGCTGGCCGGGCGCCGCTACTCCCTGCCTTCACGATATCTCACTGACGCTGAACGCAGGGGAATGGCTGGCGCTGACCGGTAATAACGGCACGGGGAAATCGACGCTTCTGCGCATCATGGCTGGCTTACTCACTCCGTCATCCGGCGACGTGCTGCTTCAGGGAACGCCGATTGCGCAACGCAAAAACCGCGAACGCGCGCAGATTCTCGGCGTGCTGTTTCAGGAAGCGGAAAACCAGCTTTTTCACAGTAATGTCGCCGAAGAGGTCGCTTTTGGCTTGCGGCTACAAAAGTTGCCGCCGACCGAAATTGCGCAACGCACCGCTACGGCGCTGAAATTATGCGCTCTGGAAGAGGTCGCGGATATGCATCCGTTAGATCTTCATACGGCGCAACGCCGTATGGTCGCTGTTGCCAGTCTTGACGTCATGAGACCAGCAATTCTGATGCTTGATGAACCCAGCCGGGATTTTGACGCCCACTGGCTGGCAATCTTTGAAAACTGGCTCGCGGTTTGCCGACAACGGGGAACCAGCGTGGTGGCGATCAGTCATGACGCCGCCTTTACGCAGCGCCATTTTTCCAGGGTGGTTCGTCTGCATAACGGGGCCATTACTGGGGCTCGTCAGGCAACGCCTGCGCAAGACGATACTCACCCTTTGCCGTCATCTCTAACGTAAGACTCGCAGGTAAGCTGTTTTCCAGCACCCGACAAACGTTAGGTCCGTCGGTACGGTCAAAAAATATCTGCGCCTGCTCTTCGCTCAGCCCTCCTGCCTGTTTACGTGCGATTAAACGGCCGCGCAGCACATCGGCAGGCGCTCGGATAAACAGTGAATAATCGCAATACTGCCGTAGCTCGCGCCAGGACGGCGCGTTATACAACAGCCAGTTTCCTTCAATAATAACGACAGGCGCCGTCACCTGAATGGCATTTTCGACAGGGTCATGCAGTTGGCGATCATATTGAGGCCAGGTTGCATTTTGCTCATGGAGCTGACGTAAATTACTCGCCAGTTTTTCAACGTTAAAGGTTTCAGGCGCACCTTTAGCGGCGCGTAGTTCATGCTCATCCAGCCAGCGATTATAATGATGGAAGCCATCCATCGGCAGCGTCTGGATCGTCGGTAATTCTGGATCGTTACGCGACAGATATTCCCAGAAGGTGGTGAGCGTTGACTTTCCTGTTCCTGGCGGAGCGCTCAGAAAAATAACGGTGCGGCGCTCAGGTGTTTTCGCGTTTAATGTTGCCAGATGCCGTAACAGCGGTTTATGGACATTTTCTACTTCATCGTCATCATACCAGGCGTCGGTCATCAGCCCATTAATCTGGAGCGATATTTTCACGGTGTTAGTTCCCTTAATATCGTCGTTACCGCTAAAGCCAGCCCGGTTTTGATCATGGTGACAAAACGTATTTCTGAATAGATGGCGAAATCTGCAAACTTCATTGATTTCAACGAATTGTAGAGTGTGGCATTCGTCGTTATGCTATTGACGTTACTCATAAAATCCCAGGTGATATCATCAGAAAAACGGGGAATTTCACGCTGTTCACGTAAATACTGATAAAACTGAGAAAAGTGAATCACATCGGCATACAGCCATTTATCCATTTTTCCCAACGCATAAATCAAACGTATTGCCACATCAATGTCATCAAGCGGGCCGCTTTGAGCCAGTAACGGCTTCACTGCATATTCGACGATTTCTTCATCGTTATTGACGAATAATGACGGCAGAAAATTTTTGATGGCCTGCAACAGGATGTCATTTGCGGTTGCCATAAACGAAAGTAAATTATCCTGAGCGTCCAGTTGCTCAAGTACATCATCTTCTGTCAACGTCGTCATGCGTTTCTCGATAAATCACCAGCAATGCAGAGAGTCTATTATATTACACGTTCGATCGATGCCGCCGATCAGTAATGTTTGCGTACTGACGCCATTTTCCGTTTTCTGCACGCCATGTAACAGATCGCCTCCCGTTACGCCCGTTGCTGAAAACAGAATATCCTGGCTTCCCACAAGTTCATCCAGCGTATAAACCCGGTTCACCGCGACACCCATTTGCTTACAGCGACGTAACTCATCGTTCGCGATCAATCGGTGTTCCGCCGTTTCACCTTTAGCCTGACAAAAGTCAATCAACTCAGCCTGCATATCACCATCAAGCGCCTTCACGGCACAGGCTGATATCACCCCTTCCGGCGCGCCGCCAATAGCGTACATCACATCGAACGGATGATGTTGCTGGCAGGTTAATACGCTGGCGGCGACATCGCCATCCGGCAAAGCAAACACCTTAACGCCAAGCTGCTCGGCCTGCTGAATAACCGCCTGATGGCGCGGTTTATCCAGCGTCGCCATACGCAACGACGTGAGCGGCTTATTCAGCGCAGCGGCAATATTACGCAGGTTCTCTTCCAGTGATAACGCGAGGTTAATCGCCCCTTTCGCCTGACGGTTAACCACCAGTTTGCGCATATACATGTCAGGCGCATGCAGCAGGCTCCCCTGCGGCGCCAGCGCCATCACGGACAACGCATTATTCTGCCCCATCGCCACCATGCGCGTTCCCTCAATCGGGTCGACGGCGATATCCACGCTCGGCCCTGTCCCGGTTCCGACCTCCTCACCGATATACAACATCGGCGCATGGTCGATTTCGCCTTCGCCGATAACAATTTTGCCCCGCATGGCGACTTCATTTAATGACTGACGCATGGCTGTCACCGCCAGTCCATCGATTTTGTTTTTATCGCCGCATCCGGTTTGCGGCCAGGCAGCAAGCGCTGCCTGTTCCGTAATCCGAAAAAGCGGCCACGCCAGAGACATCATGCCGCCGCCTCCCCAATATCTACGCCAAACTGCGCCAGCAAATATCTCTCCGCGTTTTCATTCCAGATGCCGTGCGTCTCTTCAACCAGACGCGCCAGCGCTTTGAATAACGGGTCGGTTTTTCCTTTTTCGGCAAAATCGGCGATAGCGGTCAGCGGCATAGTCACACCGTTATAAATGAGTTTTTTCCCGCCCGGAATATTGGGTAGGTTAAGCACCGTTTCCGGGACGGCATCCAGCCCGCCAATGTGCGTTACCATAAATGAAGGCTGTAGTTGCCCTGTGGCGCTCAACGCAATGGCCTCTTTCATGTCATCGGTCGAACCGCCGGATGTTCCCACAACATGGGTACTGTTGTAATGCACGTTGTAGAAGTTAAACGGAACCTTAAAATCTTTATCCGTTGGGCCCGCGAAAAAGTTCAGACAACCGTCTTCAGCCAGCAGTGTATCGGCCATTTCCACCACTGCCGGGACGGCGGCGTAAACGAAAACATCATCGAAACCCGCATCTTCCGTTAGCGCACGCAGTTTTGCCGTCGGGTTTTCCATGCCGCTGGTATTCACATAAACAAGCTCAATCCCCTTCGCCGCCGCCAGCTCGACCGGCAGCAGTTTTTTCGCTTGTGACAGACGGGCTTCATCAATATCGACCACCACCACTCGCGAAGGCTGGATACCACCGTTGATGGCATAATCAATGGCGCCGATCCCCATCGGCCCGGCACACGCCAGAAGCGCAATATTACCGCCGGGTTTCACCCCCATACGGTGCTCATAAACATAAGGCGTCGTGTGGTAGTTCGCATTGTATGCGCCGATAATACAGCACATGGGTTCTGCCAGTGACGCCGCCGCGAAATAAGAGCCGTGATACGGTAAAACACAGCCGAGGTTAATCGCCAGCTCAGGAATAATCATATACGTCGCATTGCCGCCAAAATATTCATAGCTATATCCCGCTGAATATCCGCTGGGCAACCCCATCGCCGGTTGCAACACAAAACGTTGTCCCTTTTTATATTTATCGGTCAGGTTTTTCCCCACTTCAACAATAATACCTGCACACTCATGACCAGTAATAACCGGGTGATTCTCTAAGTCATCAGGCACACGTTTATGCTCGCTACCTAACGTGGCGGCTTTCCATGTCGATAAACACACGCTGTCTGATATTACACTCACTAACAGTTCATTATCTGTAATTTCAGGCAATTCAAACTCGCGGATGCGAACATCCTGCTTACCATAAATAGCAGCTACTTTGGTCTTCATAGTTACTCCGAAAAATTGATGATGCTAATCCGCGATGAGTTTTTTAAATAATTCATCCAGCAGTGGGTCACCGATGTAATTTTTAATTAACACCGTGGGTTTATTACTCACACGCTTAACGCGGCCCTCAAGGCTGGCATGCGTCACGATAATATCGGCGTCATCAGGAACATTTTCGATAGCATGATGAGCCACCGCAATCACCAGACCGGCTTTCTCCAGACGCTTACGGAATGTCGTTGCCCCCATCGCGCTGGAACCCATTCCGGCATCGCAGACAAAAGCGATACGTTTAATATTCTTATAAGAAAATGCGCCTTCCTGTTTCATTGCCTTCACGGCTTTCGCAGACTCTGCGAAATTGTCTTCTTCATTCTCCGTTTCAACGCTCTTTTCCATTTTCAGGATGATCGAAGTCACGATGAAGGTCACCAGCGTTCCCGCCGTTACACCCGCGATCGTAGCCAGGAAAGATCCTTTCGGCGTCAGCGCAAGGTACGCGAAAATCGAACCTGGACTTGGGCCTGCAACCAGTCCACCGCCTAACAGATTAAACACCCAGGTTCCCGTCATCCCGCCAGCGATCATCGCAATCAGCGTTAACGGTTTCATCAGTACATACGGGAAGTACAGCTCGTGAATCCCCCCCAGGAAGTGGATGATCATCGCTCCCGGCGCGGACTTTTTGCTCATACCACGGCCAAAGAAGGTAAAGCCCAGCAGCAGCCCTAATCCCGGGCCAGGGTTAGAGGCCACCATGAAGAAAATCGATTTCCCCGTCTCCGACGCCTGTTGCATCCCTAACGGGTAATAGACGCCCTGATCAATCGCGTTATTCAGAAAGAGAATTTTCGCGGGTTCGTTAATAAGCGACAGCAGCGGCAGATAACCGGCATGCACCAGCGATTCAATACACTCTTTCACAAAATTATTCGCGATGAGCACTGCCGGGCCAATCACCTCAAACCCCAGCAGGCACAGGAGCATCCCGGCAATACCCAGAGAGAAGTTATTAATCACCATCTCAAAGCCAGCGGGAATACGCTTGTCCAGCAGTCGGTCGATATGTTTAATCACCAGCCCACCAAGTGGCCCCATGATCATTGAGCCGAGGAACATAGGAATATCCGCGCCGATAATGACGCCAATCGTACCAATTCCCCCCATCACCGCGCCTCGTTTCCCACCCACCAGATGGCCGCCAGTAGAACCGATCATAACTGGCAGCAAATAGGTGATCATAGGGCCAACTATTTTGGCAAAATGTTCATTCGGTAGCCAACCGGTTGGAATAAATAAGGCAGTAATAAACCCCCAGGCAATAAATGCGCCGATATTGGGAATGACCATTGCAGTCAAAAAGCCCCCAAAAGCCTGGACCTTTGCACGAGCAGACTTGTGTTCCATAATAATATCCTGTAGAGGAGAAATTAATTATGCGCGAGCAATAATATCCGCTAGCTGTTTTTCAGATGTCGCTGTTAACAACTCAGTAAGAATTTCATCTTCACATAATAATTCACTTAACGCCTGAATAGCGCCAATGTGAGAGTCCGCATCTGCGGCGGATAAACCGATTAATAGTTTGATCGGATCATCTTCTGTAAACTTCACTTCTTGCCGGAGGAGTGTTAACGACATCCCCGTTTTTAAAGCACCACATTCAGGACGCGCATGCGGCATTGCGACGCCTGGCGCCAGAATATAATAAGGTCCATTGGTTAATGTGGACTCTTTAATGGCCTGAATATACCGTGAGTTAACATAGTCATGAGAAAGCAGAGAGGACATGGAAAAATCAATTGCTTCGCGCCAGTCAGTCGCTGAATTTTTTATTGCTATTGACGATTCAGGGAAATAATCAATCAGCCGCATAAATTATCCTTATTTATATAGGGTACTGCTTATCGTTAAAAACAAAATACTCGCGCGGCAAAGCGAAATCAATCGAGGGGAAAAATGCGAAGAAGGAGAAAGTGTTTTTTTAGAACTCAATAAAAACAGACAGTTAAAAACATAAAAATAAAAAGCAACTGTATTTATGTGCTATTCATCACAATTACATCAAATCACTAAATATCAAATATGTGAATTAGATCATACATAGCTACTTGTCTGAACGAAATTAGTTATAATCTCTTTATAAAAAACGGGCCGCCTGAGCGACCCGTTCGGAGTTGTATCGTGATTACAGCAGTTCTTTTGCTTTCGCGACAACGTTATCAACGGTAAAGCCGAACTCTTCGAACAGCAGCTCAGCAGGCGCAGACTCACCGAAGGTGGTCATGCCGACGATAGCGCCATTCAGGCCCACGTATTTGAACCAGTAGTCAGCGATACCCGCTTCCACTGCCACGCGAGCGGAAACCGCTTTCGGCAGTACGGCTTCACGGTAAGCGGCATCCTGCTTGTCGAACGCGTCGGTAGACGGCATGGAGACCACGCGCGCTTTCACGCCTTCGGCAGACAGTTTGTCCCATGCGGCAACGGCCAGCTCAACTTCAGAACCAGTTGCGATGAAGATCAGTTCCGGCTGACCGGCGCAATCTTTCAGCACATAACCACCGCGCGCGATGTTCGCCAGCTGCTCTTCGGTACGTTCCTGCTGCGCCAGATTCTGACGGGAGAGGATCAGCGCGGTCGGGCCGTCCTGACGCTCAACGCCGTATTTCCACGCCACTGCGGATTCAACCTGGTCACACGGACGCCAGGTGCTCATGTTCGGCGTTACGCGCAGAGAAGCCACCTGCTCTACCGGCTGGTGAGTCGGGCCATCTTCGCCCAGACCGATGGAGTCGTGGGTGTAGACCATCACCTGGCGCTGTTTCATCAGCGCAGCCATACGCACCGCGTTACGGGCATATTCCACGAACATCAGGAAGGTAGAGGTGTACGGCAGGAAACCACCGTGCAGGGAGATGCCATTAGCGATGGCGGTCATACCGAACTCGCGCACGCCGTAATGGATGTAGTTACCCGCAGCATCTTCGTTGATGGCTTTAGAACCCGACCACAGGGTCAGGTTGCTTGGCGCCAGGTCAGCGGAACCGCCGAGGAACTCAGGCAGCAGCGGCCCAAACGCTTCAATCGCATTCTGAGACGCTTTACGGCTGGCGATTTTCGCCGGGTTAGCCTGCAACTTAGCGATAAATTCATTCGCTTTCGCGTCGAAGTCAGACGGCATTTCGCCTTTCATACGACGGGTAAATTCAGCGGCTTCCTGCGGGAAGGCTTTTGCATAGGCGGCGAATTTCTCATTCCAGACCGCTTCTTTTGCCTGACCGGCTTCTTTCGCATCCCACTGCGCATAGATTTCAGACGGGATTTCGAACGGCGCGTATTTCCAGCCCAGCTGTTCGCGGGTCAGTGCGATTTCAGCATCGCCCAGCGGCGCGCCGTGAGAGTCGTGCGTACCCGCTTTGTTCGGGGAACCGAAACCGATGATGGTTTTGCACATCAGCAGGGACGGTTTGTCAGTAACGGCGCGCGCTTCTTCAACCGCGCGTTTAATCGCTTCAGCATCGTGACCGTCGATACCGCGCACAACGTGCCAGCCGTAGGCTTCGAAACGTTTAGCGGTGTCATCAGTGAACCAGCCTTCAACGTGGCCATCGATAGAGATACCGTTGTCATCGTAGAACGCGATCAGTTTGCCCAGCTTCAGCGTTCCTGCCAGAGAGCAGACTTCATGGGAAATACCTTCCATCATGCAGCCATCGCCCATGAAGGCATAGGTGAAGTGATCCACGATATCGTGGCCTGGACGGTTGAACTGCGCCGCCAGTGTTTTTTCCGCAATCGCCATACCGACCGCGTTCGCAATCCCCTGGCCCAGCGGGCCGGTGGTGGTTTCAACACCTGCGGTGTAACCCACTTCCGGGTGGCCCGGCGTTTTGGAGTGCAGCTGACGGAAGTTTTGCAGCTCAGACATCGGCAGGTCATAGCCGGTGAGGTGCAGCAGGCTGTAGATCAGCATGGAGCCGTGGCCGTTAGACAGCACGAAGCGGTCACGGTCAGCCCAGGAAGGGTTCTGCGGGTTGTGGTTCAGGAAATCACGCCACAGGACTTCGGCAATGTCAGCCATACCCATAGGGGCACCCGGGTGACCGGATTTGGCTTTCTGTACTGCGTCCATGCTCAGCGCACGAATAGCATTGGCAAGCTCTTTACGTGAGGACATTTTGACTCCAGATCGGATGATGAAGGCCATGCCCTTAACGACTTGACGACAGCGCGTTTTGGGCTACGCCGGAAAAAAGTGCCAACAATGTAACCCAAGCCGCGAGCCATGTACATGGAGCATCCTTTCGCCGCTTCAGAAATCTCCGGATCGTGTTCGCATGTTGCGCAATCTGCTCACCCCCTTGTCGTTCTTTTCTTTATACTTAGCGTGGCGCTGGTTCATCGACACAAGGCGCACTTTTAGAACAATCCTGATTTCGTGCGGAAGAGAAAACATGAAAATTCGCGCTTTACTGCTTGCTATGAGCATGGCGACGGTTCTGACCGGTTGCCAGAATATGGACTCCAATGGACTGCTCGCTTCAGGTGCAGGCGCTTTTCAGGCTTACAGCCTTAGTGATGAGCAAGTAAAAGCGCTCAGCGACCAGGCATGTACGGAAATGGACAGCAAGGCGACGATCGCCCCGGCCAGCAGCGAATACGCGAAGCGACTGACCAAAATCGCCTCTGCGCTCGGCGACAATATCAACGGCCAGCCGGTGAATTACAAAGTCTATGTGGCGAAAGACGTTAACGCGTTTGCAATGGCGAACGGCTGTATCCGCGTCTATAGCGGCCTGATGGACATCATGACCGATAACGAAGTGGAGGCGGTCATCGGCCACGAAATGGGACACGTTGCGCTCGGCCATGTGAAGAAAGGGATGCAGGTTGCGCTGGGGACTAACGCGGTTCGCGCCGCAGCCGCTTCCGCTGGCGGTATTGTCGGCAGTCTGTCGCAGTCACAGTTGGGCGATCTTGGCGAGAAACTGGTGAACTCACAGTTCTCCCAGCGCCAGGAGTCCGAAGCGGATGATTACTCCTATGATTTGTTGCGCAAACGCGGCATCAGTCCGGCCGGGCTGGCAACCAGTTTTGAGAAACTGGCGAAGCTGGAAGCGGGACGTCAAAGCTCCATGTTTGACGATCACCCGGCCTCCGCCGAACGTGCCCAGCATATTCGCGACCGAATGGCGGCAGACGGTATTAAATAAAAACGAGAGCAACATGTAGCTCTTGTTAGCTGTTCCGTTCGCCTTATGTTCGTTACCTGTCTGAAACCATAGCATTTGCGAACGTGTTAAGGAGGCTCGTCGCCGCCTCCTTAACAATCCTGGCTCCCGGCGGGAAAATTGTTGCTTCGCAATACCCTCCGCTTATTCCTCCAGGCTACCGGGGCGGGCGCGAGGTAGCGTCCCTGCAAAACGCGCCCTGAACCCGCATCCATGCGGGTTCCTCCGGCCTTACGGAAACACGTCGGCAATTTTCAGCCGGACCCGCCCACACCTGACCATTTCCACGGTTTTTTTTTAACAGCAAAACCGGTGCGGCTGAAAATCAGAGCATTGCAGCAATGCCCCTGTTCCGGCTGAAAATCGATGAGACGTTGACGGCTGACCGGGTCCGCCCGCAAGGACGCGGGCGGAGGGGACGGCCTGCCGGGACGCAGGCTCGGCCCCGACCCGAAAGGCAGACGGAATAAGGCGAATGAACCGCGCAGCGGCGATTTTCCTTGCCGGAGAGCCTGGGTTGCAAGGGAGGCGGCGGCGAGCCTCCCTTGCACGTTCACGAGTACTGAGTTTTCAGAGGAATGTTGAACATCAGGTGAACGGAAACAATCTTCCTGGCTAAATATTCTCCCGGCAGACAGAATAGCGCTCAAATGGTAATTACCCCATTTTTATAACGCATAAATTGATAACTTAAGCGCACAGAACGTTAAATATCAGAATATAAACAGTAGCGATATATTCGACGTTTTATTCTCTGATAGAGGATTATTTTAGTATTTATATTCCCCGGCATGTTTTATCACTTCTTTTAACGCCACAGACAAAATATAAAATAGTCCAGCCCCGATATGGCCGGCACGCCAACGGCTGTAAGCCTTTGTCACAAAATGTTTGCAATCAATAATTATTCAGGTAACTATCCGTAACGCAGCAATTCAATTTGATATTATCCATAAAGAGAAGTTCCCTCAGTGAAAAAAGAAATATCGTTAATCGCATTAAGTTTATTCGCCGCATTGCCTGCCATTGCCAGCCAACAATCCGACAGCCAGGGTTTTGTTAATGACAGCCATTTAAATCTCTTTTTACGTAACGCCTGGATTAACCGCGACTATCAGGGCGGCGTACAGGACAAAGCCGAATGGGGCCAGGGCATTGTCGCCACCTTTGAATCCGGCTATACCGAAGGTCTGATCGGCTTTGGCGTTGACGGTATTGCGCAGTATGGCGTGCGTCTGGACGGCGGCCGTGGCCGCAGTGGCGCAGGCGGTATCGACTTCTTCAAACAAGACAGCGACGGCCGCGCGAAATCCGATCTGGCAAAATTTGGCGCAACCGCCAAAATGCGCATCTCCAACACCGTCCTGAGCTACGGCAACCAGCGTCCGCAGCTCCCGATCGTCTACGCCGACGATTCCCGTCTGCTGTTTGAAAGCTTCACCGGCACCATGTTGACCTCCAGAGAGATCGACGGTCTGGAGATTAATGCCGGTTATTTCACCGACGAGCAGCGCAAAAGCGACGACCGCCACAACAGCGGCCTGAAAAGCCTCTCTTTCGGCGGCGCGAGCTACCAGTTTAACGATCAGTTCAGCGGCGCCCTGTATGCCTCGCACGTCGAAGATGTGCTGAACAAACAGTATCTGGGGCTGAACTTCAAACAGCCTTTCAGCACCGGACAGCAGCTGGTGCTGGACTTCAACGGCTACAACTCACGTCTGGATTCCGGTTACGCCGATAGCCTGAATACTGGCCGCAGCAACAGCATCTGGAGCCTGGCGGCAAGTTATATCTGGGATATTCATACCTTTAAAGTGGCGTATCAGCAAAGCAGCGGCAGCACCGGTTATCACTACGGCAGCTATCGCGATCAGGGCGGCGTCGGCGATGGCGGCAACACCATCTGGCTGGCGAACTCTTACTGGTCTGATTTTAACGGTGAAGACGAACGTTCCTGGCAGGCGTCATATGGACTGGATTTTGCCGGTCTCGGTTTACCGGGGCTGAGCTGGACAACCGCTTATGTTCGCGGCGATAACATCAAAACATCGGCAACCAGCAACGGCAAAGAGCACGAGTGGTTCAACCAGGTGCAATACCAGGTTCAGGACGGCATGGCAAAAGACCTGAAACTGAAGCTGCGCTATTCCGTATTACGCGTGTCCAGCAACGCCAGCGACTATAACGTTAGCGGCAACGAGATTCGCGCTTACGTGGAATATCCGTTTAACATCTTTTAAGTTAAAACCCCTCTCCTGATGACGGAGAGGGGGAAGCACTTATTCGCCTTTTTTCGCCGCCTGAATGTAGAGCATTTCCAGCGCCAGGGTCGCCGCAGCCAGCGCGGTGATTTCGGACTGGTCATAAGCCGGAGCCACTTCCACCACATCCATCCCGACGATGTTCAGATCTTTCAGACCGCGCACCAGTTTAATGGCGCGATCGGAAGTCAGGCCGCCGATCACCGGCGTCCCTGTGCCCGGTGCGAACGCCGGGTCCAGACAGTCGATATCAAAGGTCAGGTAGACCGGCATATCGCCAACGATCTGATTAACCTGCGCGATGATGTCATCCACGCCGCGATCGTTCACCTGGCAGGCATCCAGCACGGTGAAACCGTTGTCTTTATCAAATTCAGTACGAATACCAATCTGCACGGAGTGGTTCGGGTCAATCAATCCCTCTTTCGGCGCAGTGTAGAACATGGTGCCGTGGTCAAACTCGCAGCCGTTCGCGTAGGTGTCGGTATGCGCGTCAAAATGCACCAGCGCCATTTTGCCAAAGTGCTTTGCATGAGCGCGCAGCAGCGGCAGGGTCACGAAGTGGTCGCCGCCGAAGGAGAGCATACGTTTACCGGCTGACAGCAGTTTCTCCGCATGCGCCTGCAATTTTTCACTCATCTCGCGCGCGTCGCCAAACGCATAGACCAGGTCACCGCAGTCCACAACGTTCAGGCGCTCGCGCATGTCGAAGTTCCACGGGAAGCGGTTGTGCTCCCAGGCCAGGTTAGTGGAAACCTGACGGATTGCCGCCGGGCCGTGGCGGCCGCCCGCACGACCGGAAGTCGCCATATCAAACGGTACGCCGGTGATCACCCAGTCGGCGTCGCTGTCATAAGGCTGGAAATTCAGCGGCAGACGCAGAAAGCCGAAGGCGTTGGAAACCAGGGAGTTATCGTACTGATGACCTAAAGTGCTCATGTCCTGACCTCTTTTAAAGTCGATACATTAAAAACAGATGAAAAAAAATCCCCTCCGCGTCGTTAAACCCGACGAGGAAGGGATTGATTCGTAAATCGCTTATTGGGGCGAATTATCGCCGTTAATTCATACGGGTTCAAGTGAGTATAGCATTCTGCCGGATGGCGGCTTCGCCGTATCCGGCCTATATTCGTAGGCCCGGTAAGCGCAGCGCCACCGGGCATCAGCGGCTACTCGTCTTCCAGGTAAGTGTACCCGTACAGCCCCGTCTCAAACTCTTCGAGGAACTGCTGTTGCAGCGCATCGTCCAGACCGGTCTGTTTCACCTGATCGCGGAAGTGGGTCAGCAGCGTGTTCGGATCGAGCTGTACGTATTGCAGCATATCCGCCACGGTGTCCCCTTCGTCAGACAGCTCAACTTCCACGCTGCCATCCGGGAAGACAAACACGTCAACCGCTTCGGTGTCGCCGAACAGGTTGTGCATGTTGCCAAGGATCTCCTGATAGGCGCCGACCATAAAGAAACCGAGCATCGGCGGGTTCTCTGGATCGTACTCCGGCATCGGCATAGTGGTGGCGATGCCGTCACCGTCGATGTAGTGATCGATCGCGCCATCGGAATCACAGGTGATGTCCAGCAGCACCGCGCGACGCTCAGGCACCTGATCCAACCCTTCCAGCGGCAGCACCGGGAACAGTTGATCGATACCCCACGCATCCGGCATTGACTGGAACAGCGAGAAGTTGACGTACATTTTGTCCGCCATACGCTCCTGCAACTCATCGATGATCGGACGATGCGCACGGTTCTGCGGGTCCAGCTGTTTCTGTACTTCGTGGCACATGCTCAGGTAAAGCTGTTCCGCCCAGGCGCGTTCCTGCAAACTGAACGTCCCGGAAGAGTAGCCAATGTGAATGTCGTGCAGGTCCATCTGGCTGTCGTGCAGCCATTCACGCAGCGAGCGACGGGTGCCCGGCTCGTGCATCTCCTGCCAGGTTTCCCACATGCTCTGCAACGCGCGCGGCGCGTCGTCGGCAGGCGCGGTGGGCACGGTATATTCGTTACGCTCCACGCCGATGATGTTCGATACCAGCACGGTATGGTGCGCAGTTACCGCACGGCCAGACTCGGTGATCACCGTTGGGTGCGGCAGACCGTGTTCTTCACACGCGTCGCCAATCGCCCAGATGATGTTGTTAGCGTATTCGTTCAGACCGTAGTTCACGGAGCAATCAGACTGCGAGCGGGTTCCTTCGTAATCCACGCCCAGACCGCCGCCGACGTCGAAACACTGAATGTTGACGCCCAGCTTATGCAATTCAACGTAGAAACGGGCGGATTCGCGCACGCCGGTGGCAATGTCGCGGATATTCGCCATCTGCGAGCCGAGGTGGAAGTGCAGCAGTTGCAGGCTGTCCAGTCGCCCGGCTTCACGCAGGGTTTCAACCAGTTGCAGCACCTGCGTCGCCGCCAGGCCGAATTTGGATTTTTCGCCGCCGGAAGACTGCCATTTACCGGAACCCTGCGAGGCCAGACGCGCACGCACGCCCAGGCGCGGGATCACGTTCAGACGCTCGGCTTCATCCAGCACGATAGCGATTTCTGACATCTTCTCGATGACCAGGTAGACCTTGTGGCCCATCTTTTCGCCGATCAGCGCCAGACGGATGTATTCACGGTCTTTGTAGCCGTTACAGACGATCACGCTGCGGGTCATTCCGGCATGCGCCAGAACCGCCATCAACTCCGCCTTCGAACCGGCTTCCAGCCCCAGCGGTTCGCCGGAGTGAATCAGCGATTCAATCACCCGACGGTGCTGGTTGACCTTGATCGGATAAACGAGGAAGTAGTCGCCGTTATAACCGTAGGATTCACGCGCACGTTTAAACGCCGCGTTAATGGAGCGCAGACGGTGTTGCAGGATCTGCGGGAAGCAGAACAACGCAGGCAGACGCTGGCCTTGCGCTTCGCGAGCTTTCACCAGTTTGGCGAGATCGACGCGCGCCTGAGGGACGTCAGGGTCCGGGCACACGCTGATGTGTCCCAGTTCGTTGACGTCGTAGTAGTTATTGCCCCACCAGGCAATATTGTAAGTACGCAGCATCTTGCTGGCTTCCTGGGAGCTCATTGCAACCTCCTGCATGGAGCGTAGTACACCCTGTTCGCCTGCTGACGAAGGCGAACCCATAGACATGTCGTCAGACATAGCGAACCTCAAATTTTATTAACAAGTGTAAAACAGTTGACTACTATCGCAATCCGTAGACGCGATAACAACCCATAAACAGACGTATTTTCCAGCAGATAGTGCTGACACTCCGCCTGCGCGACCGGTTTCTTTTTCATATCATTGTAAAACACGTAACCGAACTTAAGTATGACGGTTCGGCGAAACCACGAGAAAACTCTTGTTTCAACAAGAGCGCCCTTGTTCAGTCTTCCGTTACCGACCGGCTCTGGAGTCCTGAGAAGCGCCGAGATGGGTATAACATCGGCAGGTATGCAAAGCAGAGATGCAGATTGCGGGGGACATGCGCACACCAGAACGGTGCGACAGATTCAGCAGAATACAACGGTTCATTATCTCGTATCACCTCCACGGCCGCCCCGTAAGACAAGCCTCTAAGCCAAAGCAACGTTTTAGCCCGGCTGGAAGTGGCGACACGAGGAATCCGTCGTGTGCTTTTTAGTATGAGCCGCGCGCCGCGTTTTATACCGACAAGAGGGGAAAAATGCAAAGCATAAATGCGCACATTGCCAGCAGTGTCCTGAAAAATTTCCAGTCGTGTTTTCAACGCAACGAGAGTTGATTCAAAAAAAACTGGAAATCGGGTGAAGAAGTGACCTAAAATAGCCATCCAGATGTTAATCCATCCATACTGATTAACACTCAGACTGCCAGTGTCATCAACCTGCAAGCCTTGGTAGAATCCTCTGCTTTGGCTATTCCACACAACAGTTTGAGCTAACCAAATTCTCCTTAGGTGAAATAAAACATGGCAAAACACCTTTTTACGTCCGAGTCCGTATCAGAAGGGCATCCTGACAAAATTGCTGACCAAATCTCTGATGCCGTGCTGGATGCGATCCTGGAACAGGATCCGAAAGCGCGCGTCGCATGCGAAACCTACGTTAAAACCGGTATGGTTTTAGTTGGCGGTGAGATCACGACCAGCGCATGGGTTGATATCGAAGAGATCACCCGTAACACGGTCCGTGAGATTGGCTATGTGCATTCCGACATGGGCTTTGACGCCAACTCTTGCGCCGTGCTGAGCGCTATCGGCAAACAGTCCCCGGATATCAACCAGGGCGTTGACCGTGCCGATCCGCTGGAACAGGGCGCGGGCGACCAGGGCCTGATGTTCGGTTACGCGACCAATGAAACTGACGTGCTGATGCCAGCGCCGATCACCTACGCGCACCGTCTGGTACAGCGTCAGGCTGAAGTGCGTAAAAACGGCACGCTGCCGTGGTTGCGCCCGGATGCGAAAAGCCAGGTCACTTTCCAGTATGACGACGGCAAAATTGTCGGCATCGACGCGGTAGTGCTGTCTACTCAGCACGCTGAAGAAATTGACCAGAAATCGCTTCAGGAAGCGGTGATGGAAGAGATCATCAAGCCGATCCTGCCGTCAGAATGGCTGAACGCGTCGACGAAATTCTTCATCAACCCAACCGGTCGTTTTGTTATCGGCGGCCCGATGGGCGACTGCGGTCTGACCGGTCGTAAGATTATCGTGGATACCTACGGCGGTATGGCGCGTCACGGCGGTGGCGCATTCTCCGGTAAGGACCCGTCTAAGGTTGACCGTTCCGCAGCCTACGCCGCGCGTTATGTTGCGAAAAACATCGTTGCCGCAGGTCTGGCTGACCGTTGTGAGATTCAGGTTTCTTACGCTATCGGCGTGGCTGAACCAACCTCTATCATGGTTGAAACCTTCGGTACTGAAAAAGTGCCTTCTGAACAGCTGACCCTGCTGGTACGCGAGTTCTTCGACCTGCGTCCGTACGGCCTGATTCAGATGCTGGATCTGCTGCACCCGATCTACAAAGAAACCGCTGCATACGGTCACTTTGGCCGCGAACATTTCCCGTGGGAAAAAACCGACAAAGCGCAGCTGCTGCGTGATGCCGCAGGTCTGAAGTAATTTACTGACGTTGCTTTTTTTAAGGCCAGCCTCGTGCTGGCCTTTTGTATTTGTGCGCGCATCTTTTGCCCGGAGTCGCTTCGCTTGCACGGGCCTACGGGTTCTGTCGTTTTGGCATAGCCGTCACCCGGCGATTAATGAAACCGTTTACCCTCCATTCTATAAGCCACGCGTTGAAAATAATCCTTTTGCATGATCATTTTTCTTCTGACTTTACATTTTTTTCAGTTAAGTCTTAAATGTGCGTATTCACGATACAAACGGCCTCACTTACCTCTATGTTTTCAAAGCATTAATTACTTTCACCATCAAATGTTAGTGTAAACGATTACACTAACGTGATTCGAATCACATATTTTTACGGGCTACTCACCTACCCTTAGCATCAACAAAACTGGCAACCCAACCGGAGGCATCATGCCTGACAATAAAAAACAGGGGCGTTCAAACAAGGCCATGACATTTTTTGTCTGCTTTCTTGCAGCCCTGGCAGGATTACTTTTTGGCCTGGATATCGGCGTTATCGCCGGTGCTTTACCCTTCATCACTGACGAATTCCAGATTACCGCGCACACTCAGGAGTGGGTGGTCAGTTCGATGATGTTCGGCGCCGCCGTCGGTGCCGTCGGCAGCGGCTGGCTCTCCTTCAAATTAGGTCGTAAGAAAAGCCTGATGATCGGCGCGATCCTGTTTGTGGCCGGTTCGCTGTTTTCCGCCGCCGCGCCTAACGTTGAGGTGCTGATCGTTTCCCGCGTGCTGTTAGGCCTGGCCGTTGGCGTCGCGTCCTACACCGCCCCGTTGTACCTGTCTGAGATCGCGCCGGAGAAAATTCGCGGCAGTATGATCTCCATGTACCAGTTGATGATCACCATCGGTATTCTTGGCGCCTATCTGTCTGACACCGCGTTCAGCTACAGCGGCGCATGGCGCTGGATGCTGGGCGTGATCATCATTCCGGCCATTCTGCTGCTGATCGGCGTGTTCTTCCTGCCGGACAGCCCGCGCTGGTTCGCGGCGAAACGTCGCTTTATTGATGCCGAACGCGTACTGCTGCGCCTGCGTGATACCAGCGCAGAAGCCAAACGCGAGCTGGATGAGATCCGTGAAAGTCTGCAAGTAAAACAGAGCGGCTGGGCGCTGTTTAAAGAGAACAGTAACTTCCGTCGCGCGGTGTTCCTCGGGGTGCTTTTGCAGGTGATGCAACAGTTCACCGGGATGAACGTCATCATGTACTACGCGCCGAAAATCTTTGAACTGGCAGGTTATACCAATACCACCGAGCAGATGTGGGGCACCGTTATCGTTGGCCTGACGAACGTGCTGGCCACCTTTATCGCTATCGGCCTGGTAGACCGCTGGGGGCGTAAACCAACGCTGACGCTGGGCTTCCTGGTCATGGCTATCGGCATGGGCACTCTCGGCACCATGATGCATATCGGCATTCACTCGCCGTCAGCGCAATACTTCGCTATCGCCATGTTGCTGATGTTTATCATCGGGTTCGCGATGAGCGCCGGCCCACTGATTTGGGTACTGTGCTCTGAAATTCAGCCGCTGAAAGGCCGCGATTTCGGTATCACCTGCTCTACCGCCACCAACTGGATCGCCAATATGATCGTCGGCGCAACGTTCCTGACCATGCTCAACACGCTGGGCAACGCAAACACCTTCTGGGTCTATGCCGGTCTGAACCTGTTCTTCATCATCCTGACCATCTGGCTGGTTCCTGAAACCAAACACGTCTCTCTGGAACACATTGAACGTAACCTGATGAAAGGCCGTAAGCTGCGCGAAATCGGCGCTCACGACTAACGCTGATAATTAGCGGTAAGTGCCCGATGGCGCAAGCTTATCGGGCCTACTGCCCTCAGTTGAACGCAGACCGGTTTGTCGGCCGCCATCCGGCAAAACTTAGCGGGGTGAAGCGTCCCTCTTGCAGTCTCCATCACCTCCCATTATCCTCTGTCGTTATGAAAACCTCCCGTCTCCCTATCGCTGTCCAGCAAGCCGTTATGCGCAGCCTGCGGGAAAAACTCGCCCAGGCCA
Organism: Citrobacter sp. CK202; assembly: GCF_030333225.1. NCBI lineage: Bacteria > Pseudomonadati > Pseudomonadota > Gammaproteobacteria > Enterobacterales > Enterobacteriaceae > Citrobacter > Citrobacter sp. CK202. The sequence continues at coordinate 382,136 of NZ_JAOWGI010000029.1, read as the reverse complement.
ATCTCAAACTGGAACGTCATTACCCGGAACCCAGGCTGGTTTATCAACAACGTGGAACTGCCGCGGGAACTGCATGGCTACAAACCTACGAAATCCGTCTCAATCCTGTGCTATTGATGGAAAACGTCGACGCGTTCGTTAATGAAGTGGTGCCCCATGAACTGGCGCATTTGCTGGTCTGGAAACATTTTGGCCGGGTTGCGCCGCACGGCAAAGAGTGGAAATGGATGATGGAAAGCGTACTGGGCGTCCCTGCCAGACGCACGCATCAGTTTGAACTGCAATCCGTTCGCCGCAATACCTTTACCTACCGCTGTAAATGCCAGCAGCATCAGCTCACCGTGCGCCGCCATAATCGCATCGTGCGCGGTGAAGCCACCTACCGCTGCGTTCACTGCGGCGAACCGCTTGTTGCTGAATAATCGCCAGAATAATCAGGAACTTTTCTGATCTGCCTGATTGCATACAAGAACAACTTTCGCTACGTTGCGGGCTCGTTTTGACACGGAGTTCGTGATGTACCGTAATTTCTCTTTTGCCGCAGCGTTGTTGGCGATGATGCTCTCAGGGCAGGTGCTGGCTACAGGCATCAACAGTTTTTCTCAGGCCAAAACCGCCGGGGTAAAAGTCAATGCCGATGTTCCCGGCGATTTCTACTGCGGGTGTAAAATTAACTGGCAGGGTAAAAAAGGCGTTGTGGACCTCGCCTCCTGCGGCTATAAAGTCCGAAAAAATGAAAACCGCGCCAGCCGCATTGAATGGGAACACGTCGTACCCGCCTGGCAGTTCGGCCACCAGCGTCAGTGCTGGCAGGACGGCGGGCGAAAAAACTGTGCGAAAGATCCTGTCTACCGCAAGATGGAGAGCGACATGCACAATCTGCAACCCGCCGTCGGCGAGGTGAATGGCGATCGCGGCAACTTCATGTACAGCCAGTGGAATGGCGGCGAAGGTCAGTACGGCCAGTGCGCCATGAAGGTCAATTTCAAGGAAAAAATCGCCGAACCGCCTGCTCGCGCCCGTGGTGCGATCGCCCGTACCTACTTTTATATGCGCGACCAGTACAATCTGACGCTCTCCCGTCAGCAAACGCAGCTTTTCAACGCCTGGAACAAGCTGTATCCGGTCACGGACTGGGAGTGCGAGCGCGACGAACGCATCGCCAGGGTACAAGGGAACCACAATCCATACGTGCAACGCGCTTGCCAGGCGCAAAAGAGCTAACCTACACTAGCGGGAATATTTTTAACCCTGCCCCACGCGATCAGATGGCGTGGGGAGATGACGCGGATTTTTCTATTATGCGCATTCCCCGCATTTATCACCCTGAACCCATCACATCCGGCAGCCAGTTCTCCCTGTGTGAAGACGCCGCCAACCATATCGGACGCGTGCTGCGTATGGGGCCAGGCCAGGCGCTCCAGCTGTTTGACGGCAGCAATCAGGTGTTTGACGCCGAGATAACCAACGCCAGCAAAAAAAGCGTCGATGTAAAAGTGCTCAGCGCCACCCTCGACGATCGTGAATCCCCACTGCATATTCACCTCGGCCAGGTGATGTCGCGCGGCGAAAAAATGGAATTCACTATCCAGAAATCGATCGAACTGGGTGTAAGCCTCATTACGCCACTTTTTTCTGAGCGCTGCGGCGTTAAACTGGACAGCGAACGTCTGAACAAGAAGCGCCAGCAGTGGCAAAAAATCGCTATTGCCGCCTGCGAACAGTGTGGTCGTAACCGGGTGCCGGAAATTCGCCCGGCAATGGATCTGGAAGCCTGGTGCGCCGAGCAGGACGAGGGGCTGAAACTGAACCTTCACCCGCGCGCCAGCGCCAGTATCAACACCCTGCCGCTCCCCGTGGAGCGCGTACGCCTGTTGATTGGCCCGGAAGGCGGTTTGTCGGCAGATGAAATCACCATGACCGCCCGCTACCAGTTTACTGATATCCTGTTAGGACCTCGCGTTCTGCGTACTGAGACAACTGCGCTCACCGCCATTACCGCGCTACAGGTGCGTTTTGGCGATCTGGGCTAACGGAGAAGAACAATGATCAAGCTCGGCATCGTGATGGACCCCATCGCAAGCATCAACATCAAGAAAGATTCCAGCTTCGCTATGCTGCTGGAAGCACAACGTCGTGGCTACGAACTTCATTACATGGAGATGGCCGATCTGTATTTGATCAACGGTGAGGCTCGCGCCCGCACGCGTACCCTGAGCGTAGAGCAGAACTATGACAACTGGTATACGTTCAACGACGAGCAGGATCTGCCGCTGGCCGATCTGGATGTCATCCTGATGCGTAAAGATCCGCCGTTCGATACCGAATTTATCTACGCCACTTATATTCTGGAGCGCGCGGAAGAGAAAGGCGCGCTGATCGTCAATAAGCCCCAGAGCCTGCGCGACTGCAACGAAAAACTGTTCACCGCCTGGTTCTCCGACCTGACGCCGGAAACACTGGTCACGCGCAACAAAGCGCAGCTGAAAGCCTTCTGGCAGAAGCACAGCGACATCATTCTCAAGCCGCTGGACGGCATGGGCGGCGCGTCTATCTTCCGCGTCAAGGAAGGCGACCCCAACCTCGGCGTGATCGCCGAAACGCTGACCGAGCATGGCACCCGCTATTGCATGGCGCAGAACTACCTGCCTGCCATTAAAGACGGCGACAAACGCGTGCTGGTTGTTGACGGCGAACCCGTTCCGTACTGCCTGGCGCGGATTCCGCAGGGCGGCGAGACCCGTGGCAACCTGGCGGCCGGTGGTCGCGGCGAACCGCGCCCGCTTACCGACAGCGACTGGGAAATCGCCCGCCGCATTGGCCCAACCCTGAAAGCGAAAGGGCTGATTTTTGTGGGTCTGGATATCATCGGCGATCGTCTGACGGAAATTAACGTCACCAGCCCAACCTGTATTCGTGAAATTGAAGCGGAGTTCCCGGTTTCGATTACCGGAATGCTGATGGATGCCATTGAGGCGCGTTTGCAGAAGTAAATTAGTTGCCGGATGACGACGCCTTCGCGTCTTATCCGGCCTGGAATTTCACCCCACAGGCCGGATAAGACGAAACTGCCATCCAGCAAAGCTATTTTCAGAGGGTGACATCTTCGCGCTTTCCCCACATACTGGACGCTGTTGCTTTTTTGAACCCGGATACAGAACCTCTGACAATGAATTTACAGCATCACTTTCTTATTGCCATGCCTGCTCTCCAGGACCCAATTTTCCGCCGCTCCGTGGTGTACATTTGCGAACACAATGAAGATGGCGCAATGGGGATTATCATTAATAAGCCTCTGGAAAATCTACAGATTGAAGGGATTCTGGAAAAACTGAAGATTACGCCTGAACCGCGCGATCCGGCGATTCGTCTGGATAAAGCCGTAATGCTCGGCGGGCCGCTGGCGGAAGATCGGGGATTTATTTTACATACTCCGCCCTCCCGCTTTTCGTCCAGTATTCGCATTTCTGACAATACGGTGATCACCACGTCCCGCGACGTGCTGGAGACGTTAGGCACACCGGAGCAACCCTCTGAGGTGCTGGTGGCGCTGGGTTATTCATCATGGGATAAAGGTCAACTGGAGCAAGAGCTGATGGATAATGCCTGGCTCACGGCCCCTGCCGATCTCAATATTCTGTTCAAAACGCCGATTGCCGACCGTTGGCGAGACGCGGCCAAATTAATCGGAATTGATATTCTGACCATGCCTGGTGTGGCGGGGCATGCCTGATGAGCGGAACCTTACTCGCATTTGATTTCGGCACCAAAAGTATCGGCGTAGCGATAGGACAGCGCATCACCGGCACCGCCCGCGCGCTGCCAGCGATAAAAGCGCAGGACGGAACGCCAGACTGGAGCATTATCGAGCGTTTGCTGAAAGAGTGGCAGCCGGATGAAATTATTGTCGGGCTACCGCTCAATATGGATGGCACAGAGCAGCCCCTCACCGCTCGCGCCCGCAAGTTCGCCAACCGCATTCATGGCCGTTTTGGCGTGCCGGTTACGCTGCATGACGAACGCCTCAGCACCGTAGAAGCGCGCTCTGGCCTGTTTGAACAGGGCGGTTATCGCGCACTCAACAAAGGCAAAGTGGATTCCGCCTCGGCCGTCATCATCCTCGAAAGCTATTTCGAGCAGGGTTACTGAAGCGAATTGCCTGATGGCGCTTCGCTTATCAGGCCTACAAACTACGGGCACGCGTGTAGGCCGGATAAGGCCATCGGCCGCCATCCGGCACAACCGTTCGCTAAAGCCTGCCCTGCGCCTGCCGCTGTTGCAGACTCTGGGCAAACGTCTGCATCCCCGCCTGCTGGCTGGTCTGAATAACGCCGGGCAACTGGTGAATTTTCCCCTCCCGAATAAGATTGCCAACCGCTGGCGTGTTGATGAGCAGTTCGAATAACGCCACGCGTCCGTCCTGCCTGTCGGTTTCCAGCTTCTGCGACAACACGGCGCGCAGGCTGCCTGCAAGTTGACTGCGTACCGGATCTTTCTCCTGCGCCGGAAAGGAGTCGACCAGCCGCTCTACCGCCTGTGCCGCGCCGCGCGTATGTAGCGTCGCCAATACCAGATGCCCCGTTTCCGCCGCCGTCAGCGCCAGGCGAATAGTCTCGCTGTCGCGCAGTTCGCCTAATAAAATCACATCCGGGTCTTCACGCAGCGCAGCGCGTAACCCGGCGGCAAAGGAGCGGCAGTGTACGCCAACCTCCCGCTGCTGAATCAGGCAGCGCTGGCTGGTATGGCGGTACTCAATAGGATCTTCCAGCGTCAGAATATGACCATCGAGATGCTGGTTGAGGTATTCCACCATTGCCGCCAGCGTGGTGGATTTCCCGCTTCCCGTCGCCCCGGTCACCAGAATCAGTCCGTTCTCGCCGCCAAGGAGCGCGGGTAGCGCGGCAGGCGTCTGGAGCGCGTCCAGTTGCGGGCACGTAGTGGGCAGCAACCGCAGCGCCAGCGATGCGCCCTGCTCGTGATGAAAAGCGCTGGCGCGTAACCGCAGTTCGCCCGGCAGCGACACCGCAAAATCGAGCTGACCATCCGCCTGCCACGCCCGGCGCTGCGCGTCGTTAAGCCATTGTGACAGCAAAACCTCGACATTCGGGCTGCTAAACGGGGCTATTTCCACTTTTCCCCGTTTACGCCAGCGCGCAGGCCATGCGTTGCACAGGTGTAGATCCGAGACGTTATGCTTTACACTAAGGGCCACTATTTCTTCCATATCCATACGAACATCCTCGGAAAATGAACGATATCGCGCATAACCTGGCACATGTCCGGGACAAAATCTCAGCCGCCGCGACGCGTTGCGGGCGGTCTTCAGAAGAAGTTACGCTGCTTGCAGTGAGTAAAACCAAGCCTGCGAGCGCCATCGCAGAAGCCATCGCGGTCGGGCAGCGGGCGTTTGGCGAAAACTATGTTCAGGAAGGGGTAGAGAAAATTCGCCACTTCAAAGAAAGCGGCGTCGAAGGGTTGCAATGGCACTTTATTGGCCCCTTGCAGTCCAACAAAAGTCGTCTGGTGGCAGAACATTTTGACTGGTGCCATACGATCGATCGTCTGCGTATCGCCGACCGTCTGAGCGAACAGCGCCCGGCAGGTCTGCCGCCGCTGAACGTGCTGATTCAAATTAATATCAGCGATGAGAACAGCAAGTCCGGGATTCCGCTTACGGAACTGGACGCTCTGGCGGCAAGCGTGGTTGAGCTTCCCGGTATCAGGCTGCGCGGACTGATGGCGATCCCCGCCCCTGAGTCAGATTATGTAAGGCAGTTTGAAGTTGCACGCCAAATGGCTGTAGCATTTGCCGGGCTGAAAACGCGCTATCCTGGCGTTGATACCCTTTCTCTGGGTATGTCGGATGATATGGACGCCGCAATTGCGGCAGGTAGCACGATGGTGCGCATCGGCACCGCTATTTTTGGTGCGCGTGATTACACAAAAAATTAAGGAAAACTGAGGAACGCCATGAAGACGTTGACCTTCCTGCTCTCAACGGTAATTGAACTGTATACCATGGTGCTATTGTTGCGCGTATGGATGCAGTGGGCTCGCTGTGATTTTTACAACCCTTTCTCACAATTTGTGGTGAAAGCGACTCAACCCATTATCGGGCCGCTGCGTCGTATTATTCCGCCAATGGGGCCGATTGATAGCGCCTCCATGCTGTTGGCATTTATTCTGAGCTTTATCAAAGCGATAGTGCTTTTCATGGTCGTGACGTTCCAGCCGATTATCTGGATCGCCGCCATACTTATCGTCCTGAAAACCATCGGCCTGCTGATTTTCTGGGTACTGCTGGTGATGGCGATCATGAGCTGGGTGAGCCAGGGCCGCAGCCCGATTGAATACGTTCTGCTTCAACTGGCGGACCCTTTGCTGCGCCCGATTCGCCGTCTGCTCCCTTCGATGGGCGGCATCGACTTCTCGCCGATGATCCTGGTTCTGCTGCTGTATGTTATCAACATGGGCATCGCTGAAGTCTTACAGGCGACAGGCAATATGCTGCTGCCGGGGCTGTGGATGGCGCTATGAGTGCCATTACACCCTGCGCTGACGGTCTGATTTTACGGCTCTATATTCAGCCGAAAGCCAGCCGTGACAGTATTGTGGGTTTACATGGCGACGAAGTGAAAGTCGCCATTACCGCCCCGCCGGTTGATGGCCAGGCCAACAGCCATCTGGTGAAGTTTCTTGGCAAACAATTCCGCGTGGCGAAAAGCCAGGTCGTCATTGAAAAGGGCGAACTGGGCCGCCACAAACAGGTTAAAATCATTCATCCGCAACAGATCCCGCCAGAAATCGCGGCGTTAACTGATTAGGTATCCTATGCAAAAAGTTGTCCTCGCTACCGGCAATGCCGGTAAAGTGCGTGAGCTTGCCTCACTGTTGAGCGATTTTGGGCTTGATGTCATCGCGCAAACCGAACTGGGCGTTGACTCAGCCGAAGAGACCGGTCTGACGTTCATCGAAAATGCGATCCTGAAAGCGCGTCATGCCGCAAAAGCTACCGGTCTGCCCGCCATTGCCGACGACTCCGGCCTGGCCGTTGATGCGCTGGGCGGCGCGCCGGGTATTTACTCCGCCCGTTATTCCGGCGAAGACGCCACCGATCAGCGTAACCTGGAAAAACTGCTGCATACCCTGCGGGAGGTGCCGGATGAGAAGCGCCAGGCGCGCTTCCACTGCGTGCTGGTCTACATGCGCCATGCAGAAGACCCGACGCCGCTGGTGTGCCACGGAAGCTGGCCAGGAATGATTACCCGCGAAGCGGCGGGCAATGGCGGTTTCGGCTATGACCCTATTTTCTTTGTTCCGTCGGAAGGTAAAACGGCAGCTGAGTTAACCCGTGAAGAAAAAAGCGCGATCTCCCACCGTGGGCAGGCGCTGAAGCTGCTGCTGGACGCCTTACGCAATGGTTAAGCTGCCGCCGCTGAGTCTTTATATTCACATCCCGTGGTGCGTACAGAAATGCCCGTACTGCGATTTCAACTCGCATGCGCTGAAAGGCGAAGTGCCGCACGACGATTATGTTCAGCACCTGCTGAGCGATCTCGATACCAACGTGGCATATGCGCAGGGGCGCGAAGTAAAGACCATTTTTATTGGCGGCGGTACGCCGAGTCTGCTCTCAGGCCCGGCAATGCAAACGCTGCTGGACGGCGTGCGGGCGCGCCTGCCGCTGGCGGCGGATGCAGAAATCACGATGGAGGCGAATCCGGGGACGGTAGAAGCCGACCGTTTCGTTGATTACCAACGCGCCGGGGTAAACCGTATCTCCATCGGCGTGCAGAGTTTTAGTGAGCCGAAGCTAAAACGCCTCGGGCGCATTCACGGCCCGGAAGAGGCGAAGCGGGCAGCGAATCTGGCAAGCGGTCTGGGGCTGCGCAGCTTCAACCTGGACCTGATGCACGGCCTGCCGGATCAGACGCTGGAAGAGGCGCTGGGCGACCTGCGCCAGGCTATCGCGCTCAATCCGCCGCATCTGTCGTGGTATCAGTTGACTATCGAACCTAACACGCTGTTCGGCTCACGCCCGCCGGTATTGCCAGACGATGACGCGCTGTGGGATATCTTCGAGCAAGGCCACCAGTTGCTGACGGCGGCAGGTTATCAGCAGTACGAAACCTCCGCGTATGCCAGGCCGGGTTATCAGTGTCAGCACAATCTGAACTACTGGCGCTTTGGCGATTACCTCGGAATTGGCTGCGGCGCACACGGTAAAGTGACCTTCCCGGACGGGCGCATCCTGCGTACCACTAAAACGCGTCACCCGCGCGGTTATATGCAGGGGCGCTATCTGGAAAGCCAGCGTGATGTCGAACAGGCCGACAAGCCGTTTGAGTTCTTTATGAACCGTTTTCGGTTACTGGAAGCGGCTCCCCGGGCAGAGTTTACGCAGTATACCGGGCTTGCCGAAGCGGTAATTCGTGAGCAGCTCGACGAGGCCATCGCCCAGGGGTATCTCACCGAATACGAGCAGCACTGGCAGATTACCCAACACGGCAAGCTGTTTTTAAACTCCCTGCTGGAGCTGTTTCTGGCGGAGTGATGGCGGGTGAAGATGTAGGCCGGATAAGGCCTTGAGCCGCCATCCGGCAAATTGCCTGATGGCGCTGCGCTTATCAGGCCTACAGGGTTAGGGCGATAAGCGCAGCCACCTTCACCGATTAATACTGATTAAACATCGTCTGGATCTGTTGCGGATCTTTGGTTTGCGTCAGCGCCAGTTGCAACAGCACGCGCGCTTTTTGCGGGTTCAACGAACCGGAAGCGACAAACCCGTATTTCGCGTCATCGACTTCAGCATCCTGCGTGGTGGCGCCAGTCGGTACACGAGAAGAACGCACGACAACCGTACCTTTATGCGCAGCAGTCGCCAGCGTATCGAAAACCGTTTTGTACAGGTTGCCGTTACCCACGCCCGCGCTCACAATCCCTTCGTAACCCGCATCCACCAGCGCTTTCGCAGGCAGATCGGACGCATTCGCGTAGTTATAAATAATCCCGACTTTCGGCAGCTCAGTCAGCTTAGAAACGTCAAACGGCGTGGAAGTGGTGTGCTTGCGCGCTGGCGTACGCTGATAATCAATTTTACCGTTGTGAATGTAGCCCAGCGGCCCGTAATTCACAGACTTGAAGGTGGCGACATCGGTGGTATTGGTCTTGGTAACGTCACGGCCGTCCAGCACAGTGTCGTTCATCACCACCAGTACGCCGCGACTCGCGGACGCTTTATCCGCCGCAGTGACCACGGCGTTATAGAGGTTGAACGGGCCGTCGGCGCTCATTGACGTGGACGGACGCATCGCCCCGACCAGCACTACCGGTTTATTACACTTGACGGTCAGGTCGAGGAAATAAGCCGTCTCTTCCATCGTATCGGTACCGTGGGTGATCACGAAGCCGTCGGTGTTATCGCAGTCGGTGTTGATTTTCTTCGCCAGCGTTAACCAGACTTCATCGTTCATATCCTGCGAACCGATATTGACGACCTGCTCACCTTTTACAACTGCGATATCCTTTAACTGAGGCACCGCGTCCACCAGGCTTTCGACGCCAACTTTACCCGCCGTATAATTTGATTTTGTCGCGGAGTCACCGCCACCGGCAATGGTTCCCCCGGTCGCCAGAATAGTGACATTCGGCAAAGCCAGCGCCGCGCCGCTGCAACCCATTACCAGAGCGGCGAGTACCGTTTTCCTGAAAAACTCCATGTTATTTCTCCAGTTACGTGAATTTGACGCATTATCCCAATGTCGAAGATGAATAATGTGACGTCTTCCAATTAACCAGATAAATATCTTTTTACGTTTGTGGTTTTTAGAGATGGATATCAAAACGGCGGGGTATGACAACATAAAACGGCACAGCAGGCGCTGTGCCATAGACAAGAGTTTTATTTCAGGCTGCTCACCAGCGCTTTGCGGCTGTCTTCCAGCGTCACAACGCGACTGCACACATCTTTGCCGAACTGCTGGAAGTCTTTTTCCTGATTCTTCCATTCGTTCTGAATCGACGTTTGCAGACCACCGAGGCTACCCAGCACGCCCTGCAACGGATTACCGCCGCCTTTAAGCACCGCTTTCGCGCCCATTTCGTTAATGCTGTCCTGCAAAATGCCGCCCATCGCCTGATTCACCAGTTGCTGGCCGTCGGCGCGCACCTGATCAATCGCCTTGTAGTGGAAGGTCAGGCCGTCAGTACGATGCTCAATGATGCGGTTCATCTGCTCTTTCAGTTGCGCATCAAGTTTGGTCAATCGACCACGCATATTGCTGCTTTCGCCCACTTCCTGCGCGATGATTTTATCCAGCGCCACGCGGCCTTTCTCGACGCGGCTTCTGGCGCCCTCATCGATCCACGGCAGCGCGCTGCGCAATTCCGCCTGGTAATCTTTCGCCTGTTCGCGCTGCGCAGCGCTAAGGGTGTACTGTTTGCCGTTAAACATCACATTGCCGTCCGGCGCGATCACCAGGTTGCCGTTTTCGCCTTTTACCTGAACCGTTTGCGGGCTAAGAATCACATCGTCACGCGGAGTGACGCTGCATTGATAATCTGCGTGTGCGGCCATCGCCGTCAACGAAAGAACTGCCGCCAGCAGCGTTTTGCGCATCATAACTTACCCTCAAGACAAATCGGGCCAGCAAATGCTGGCCCCGTATGCTTTATTAGTCCCACCAAACGTCGAAAAGTTCGCTGGTGCGCACGTCTTCAAGTTTGTGTTCTTCCAGCCACTTACGCACAATCGCCTGATGTTCTTCGGTGCATTTGCCGATTTCCTGCATGCAGATCAGCCCTTCCCAGGACAGATAACCGCTGCCGTCAAACGCCAGTTTATTTGGCTCAATAACGTCATTGATAAAGTCATCGACAATTTTATCAACCTGCTCTTCAGAAGTGCCCTCCGGGAAACGCCATGCAACCGAAAACCCTAATTCCTGGAATTCGTCGATATGCATTTTTTTACGCAGACGACGACTACGGTTCTTTGCCATTATTTCACCCTCTCGAACATTAAGTCCCATACGCCGTGGCCAAGACGATGACCACGTTGTTCAAATTTGGTTACCGGGCGCGATTCCGGGCGCGGTACATAATCGTTACTCTCTGACAGGTTTTTATACCCGTCGATGGAGGACATCACTTCCAGCATATGCTCCGCATAGGCTTCCCAGTCGGTCGCCATATGGAACACACCGCCCAGCTTCAGTTTGCTTTTCACCAGTTCGGCGAACGGAACCTGAACGATACGGCGTTTATTATGACGCGCTTTATGCCACGGGTCAGGGAAAAAGAGCTGAACCATCGATAAAGAATTGTCAGGAATCATTTTATGCAGCACTTCAACCGCGTCATGACACATCACACGCAGGTTCCCGACGCCTTCTTCGTGCGCAGACGCCAGACATGCGCCAACGCCAGGCGAATGCACTTCAATACCGAGGAAATTTTGTTCCGGGCGGGCTTTCGCCATCGCGACCAGCGAGGCGCCCATACCAAAACCAATCTCAAGCGTAACCGGCGCGTCGCGGCCAAACAGCGTGGCGAAATCCACCGGTTCTTCGCTGAATTCAACGCCCATCACCGGCCAGTAGTTTTCCAGCGCGTGTTCCTGCCCTTTCGTCAGTCGCCCCTGGCGACGAACAAAGCTACGAATTCGGCGCAACGGGCGGCCGTTTTCATCAAATTCCGGTGAAATGACGTCGTTCTTCATAAAAGTTAAGTCTGCTTGTGATTGAGTTCCGAAAACGGGCATTATCCAAAGTTAGTTGCCGGATGCAAGTAAAGGAAGAGAGTGATCACAGGAAAGTTCCGGTTTACACCTCGTTGCCTCTGTGCTGCAATCTTGCCCCCAGCAATTTTAAAGCGGTGACCATGCAAGCGTCTCAATTTTCGGCTCAGGTTTTGGGCTGGTACGATAAATACGGGCGGAAAACCCTGCCCTGGCAAATTGACAAGACGCCCTACAAAGTATGGCTCTCGGAAGTGATGTTGCAACAGACGCAGGTTGCGACAGTTATCCCCTATTTCGAACGTTTTATGTCGCACTTTCCAACGGTGACGGATTTAGCCAACGCGCCGCTGGATGAGGTTCTGCATTTGTGGACGGGCCTCGGCTACTACGCCCGCGCGCGCAATCTGCATAAGGCGGCGCAACAGGTGGCGACGCTGCACGGCGGCCGGTTCCCGGAAACGTTCGACGAGGTCGCCGCCCTGCCCGGCGTAGGCCGCTCCACCGCCGGCGCGGTTCTCTCGCTCTCTTTGGATAAACATTTTCCGATTCTCGACGGCAATGTTAAACGCGTGCTGGCACGCTGCTATGCTGTCAGCGGCTGGCCGGGGAAAAAAGAGGTTGAGAAACGGCTGTGGGATCTGAGCGAACAGGTTACGCCTGCCAACGGCGTGGCGCGTTTTAACCAGGCGATGATGGATTTAGGCGCTATGGTGTGTACGCGCTCCAGGCCGAAATGTTCGCTGTGTCCGCTCCAGAATGGCTGCGTTGCCGCCGCGAACGAGAGCTGGTCGCTGTACCCCGGCAAGAAGCCAAAACAGACGCTGCCGGAGCGTACAGGCTATTTTTTGCTGTTGCAGCATAATGACGACGTGTTTCTGGCGCAGCGTCCGCCGAGCGGCTTATGGGGCGGATTATACTGTTTTCCTCAGTTTGAGGATGAAGATGGCTTGCGTCAGTGGCTGGCGCAACGGCATATTCAGGCCGATAATCTCAGTCAACTTAATGCTTTTCGCCACACGTTTAGCCATTTCCACTTAGATATTGTGCCTATGTGGCTTCCCGTGTCTTCATTCACCGAGTGCATGGATGAAGGCAACGCGCTCTGGTATAACTTAGCGCAACCGCCGTCGGTCGGACTGGCGGCCCCCGTGGAGCGTTTGTTACAGCAGTTACGTACCGGCGCGCCGGTTTGAGCACCCCGGTCGATAAAGAGGATTTTTTATGAGCAGAACCATTTTTTGTACTTTCCTGCAACATGAAGCGGAAGGCCAGGATTTTCAGCTGTACCCGGGCGAACTGGGGAAACGTATCTACAACGAGATCTCTAAAGAAGCGTGGGCGCAGTGGCAGCATAAGCAAACCATGCTGATCAACGAAAAGAAACTCAACATGATGAACGTCGAGCACCGCAAACTGCTGGAGCAGGAGATGATCAACTTCCTGTTTGAAGGGAAAGACGTGCATATTGAAGGCTATACGCCGGAAGAGAAAAAATAAGCATCTCTTGCTGGCAATCTCGTAGGCCGGATAAGGTGCTTGCACCGCCATCCGGCAAAACGATACAACAACAAACACAACACGCACTCCCGGAATGATGAAAAAATTTTTCGCGCTTGCTCTTGTTGCGCCGTTGCTCATCTCCTGCTCCAGTTCGACCAAAAAAGGCGATACCTATAACGAAGCCTGGGTCAAGGATACCAACGGTTTTGATATTCTGATGGGGCAGTTTGCCCATAATATTGAGAATCTGTGGGGGTTCAAGGAAGTGTTGATCGCGGGTCCGAAGGACTACGTGAAGTACACTGACCAGTATCAGACCCGCAGCCACATCAACTTTGACGACGGTACCATCACCGTCGAAACCATTGCCGGAACAGAGCCTGCCGCGCACCTGCGTCGCGCGATCATCAAGACGCTGTTAATGGGCGACGATCCCGGTTCGGTAGACCTCTACTCGGACGTCGATGATATTCAGATCTCCAGAGAGCCGTTCCTGTATGGTCAGGTGGTCGATAATACCGGGCAACCCATTCGCTGGGAGGGACGCGCAACCAACTTCGCTGACTATCTGCTGAAAACGCGTCTTAAGAGTCGCAGTAATGGTCTGCGCATCATCTACAGCGTGACGATCAATCTGGTGCCGAACCACCTGGATAAACGTGCGCATAAATATGTTGGCATGGTTCGCCAGGCCTCACGCAAATACGGCGTCGATGAGTCGCTGATTCTGGCGATTATGCAAACCGAGTCCTCTTTCAACCCGTATGCGGTCAGCCGTTCCGACGCGCTGGGGCTGATGCAGGTAGTACAGCACACCGCCGGGAAGGACGTATTCCGTTCACAGGGGAAATCGGGCACGCCAGGCCGCAGTTTCCTGTTCGATCCTGCCAGCAACATTGATACCGGCACCGCTTATCTGGCGATGCTCAACAATGTCTATTTAGGCGGCATTGATAATCCAACATCGCGTCGTTACGCGGTGATCACCGCCTATAACGGCGGTGCAGGCAGCGTGTTGCGCGTTTTCTCTAACGATAAGGTTCAGGCGGCAAACATTATCAACAGTATGTCCCCGGGCGATGTGTACCAGACATTAACCACGCGACATCCTTCTGCGGAATCGCGTCGCTATCTGTATAAGGTCAATGCCACCCAGAAATCCTATCGTCGGAAGTAATCTCGCCGTTCCCGCCCCCGATCGCACTGGGGCGGGAAGGCCGAAAAGTGTTAACTCCATCACTCTTTTGCTTTGCAATTAGAAATTGTTTGCAAATATTTGTCACAGGTAACAAAAAATACCCTTTCCTCATTGATAGAATCACATCATATTGCAACGGCAAATGTGCCTTTTAAAACATTCATCCGCTATATGGTGTGAGGAAATTAACATGAATCTTAAGCTGCAGCTGAAAGTCCTCTCCTTTCTGCAGTTCTGCCTGTGGGGAAGCTGGCTTACCACCCTCGGCTCATATATGTTTGTCACCCTTAAATTCGACGGTGCATCCATCGGTGCTGTGTATAGCTCGCTGGGGATTGCCGCCGTCTTTATGCCCACGCTGTTAGGGATTGTGGCCGACAAATGGTTGAGTGCGAAATGGGTATACGCCATTTGCCACGTCGTTGGCGCTGCAACATTGTTCATGGCTGCCGAAGTGACCACGCCAGGCGCCATGTTCTTTGTGATCTTGCTTAACTCGCTGGCCTATATGCCAACGTTAGGGTTGATCAACACCATCTCCTACTACCGCCTGCAATCCGCAGGGATGGACATCGTCACCGACTTCCCGCCTATTCGTATCTGGGGCACCATCGGCTTTATTATGGCGATGTGGGGCGTAAGCTTCTCTGGCTTTGAACTGAGCCATATGCAGCTGTACATCGGCGCGGCGCTTTCCGTCATTCTGGTACTGTTTACGCTTACGCTGCCGCACATTCCGGTTGCCAGACAGCAGAAGAACCAGAGCTGGACTTCAATGCTGGGGCTGGATGCTTTCGCGCTGTTCAAAAACAAACGCATGGCGATTTTCTTTATCTTCTCCATGATGCTGGGCGCCGAGCTGCAAATTACCAATATGTTCGGTAACACCTTCCTGCACAGCTTTGATAAAGATCCGCTGTTCGCCAGCAGTTTTATCGTGCAGCATGCCTCGGTCATGATGTCGATTTCGCAGATTTCCGAGACGCTGTTCATCCTGACCATTCCGTTCTTCTTAAGCCGTTACGGTATTAAGAACGTCATGCTGATCAGTATCGTGGCCTGGATGCTACGCTTTGGCCTGTTCGCTTATGGCGACCCAACGCCGTTCGGTACCGTGCTGCTGGTTCTGTCGATGATTGTTTACGGCTGCGCCTTCGACTTCTTCAACATCTCCGGTTCAGTGTTTGTGGAAAAAGAGGTACGCCCTGAAATCCGCGCCAGTGCGCAGGGCATGTTCCTGATGATGACTAACGGCTTCGGTTGTATCCTTGGCGGCGTCGTGAGTGGTAAAGTGGTGGAACACTACACCCTGAACGGCATTACCGACTGGCAGACCGTGTGGCTGATTTTCGCAGGCTACTCTCTGGTTCTGGCCTTTGCGTTCGTGGCGCTGTTTAAATACAAACACGTTCGCGTTCCGGCAGGCGCGCAGACTATCGCGCATTAATCTTTACGCCGGATGGCGCTAATGCTTATCCGGCCTACAAGGGAGTCGCCCCGTAGGCCGGATAACGCGAACTTATTTCAGCACATAGCCATACAGCCGTTTAATCCCATCGGCATCGGTTTCGCTGTAAACTCCCTGCAACTCAGGCGAGAAGCCGGGTAGCAAATTGACGCCCTCTTCCAGCGCCAGGAAGTAGCGCTGTACCGCCCCACCCCACACTTCGCCCGGCACGACGCACAGCACGCCCGGAGGATATGGCAGCGCGCCTTCTGCCGCGATACGCCCTTCAGCGTCACGAATACGCACTAACTCAACATCGCCGCGAATAAAAGCGCTATTGGCATCCTGCGGATTCATCGCCACCGCAGGCAGGCTCTCTTTGCGGAACATCGCTTTTTGCAGATCTTTCACATCAAAACTGACGTACAGATCGTGCATCTCCTGGCATAACTGGCGCAGGGTGTAGTCGCGGTAACGTACCGGATATTTGTTAAAGATGGTCGGCAGCACATCCGCCAGCGGCGTGTCGTCTTCGATATGTTGTTCGAACTGGGCCAGCATCGCCACCAGTTGCGCCATTTTGGCTTCGCTTTCGGCAGGCGTCAGCAGGAACAAAATCGAGTTGAGATCGCATTTTTCCGGTACGATGCCGTTCTCACGCAGATAGTGCGCCAGAATAGTGGCCGGGATACCAAAGTCGGTATAGCGCCCGGTTTCAGCATCAATGCCCGGCGTGGTCAGCAGCAGTTTGCACGGATCGACAAAATACTGATCCTCCGCATAGCCTGCAAAGCCATGCCATTTCGCCCCGGGTTCAAAGCTGAAGAAGCGTCGATCGCTGGCAATCAGTGCCGTTGGATGATCCTGCCACGGTTTACCGTCCACAAGCGGCGGAATGAATGGCTGAAGCAGTTTGCAGCGGGCGAGTATCGCCTTGCGCGCCTCAATGCCCAGCGCCACGCACTCTGCCCACAGGCGGCGACCGCTCTCCCCTTCATGGATTTTGGCATTGACATCCAGCGCGGCAAACAGCGGGTAGAACGGACTGGTGGAAGCATGCAGCATAAAGGCGTTATTCAGGCGCTTGTGCGGGCAAAAACGCGCCTGACCGCGAATGTGATTGTCCTTTTTGTGAATCTGCGAGGTTTGCGAGAAACCAGCCTGCTGCTTGTGTACCGACTGCGTAACAAAAATCCCCGGATCGTTTTCGTTCAGCGCCAGCAGCAGCGGCGAACCGTCCGCCATCATCGGAATAAATTGCTCATACCCGACCCAGGCGGAGTCAAACAGGATGTAATCACACAGACTGCCGATTTTGTCGATGACCTGACGGGCGTTGTAGATCGTGCCGTCATACGTCCCCAGTTGAATGACGGCCAGACGAAACGGGCGCGGCCGATCGGCTTTCTGCGGGGCGACCTCACGGATCTGCTCACGCAGGTATGCCTCGTCAAAACAGTGCTCATCAATGCCGCCGATAAAACCAAACGGGTTGCGCGCGGCTTCGAGATAGACCGGCGTGGCGCCCGCCTGAATCAACGCCCCGTGGTGGTTTGATTTATGGTTGTTACGATCGAACAGCACCAGATCGCCGCGCGTCAGCAGCGCGTTGGTCACAACTTTATTCGCCGCCGAGGTGCCATTCAGCACGAAATACGTTTTATCCGCATGAAAGACTTTCGCCGCAAACTTCTGCGCATGCTTGGCCGATCCCTCATGAATGAGCAGATCCCCCAGCTTTACGTCGGCGTTGCACATATCCGCCCGAAAGAGGTTTTCGCCGAAGAAGTCATAAAAATGCCGACCGGCCGGGTGCTTTCTGAAAAACTCACCGTGCTGATGGCCCGGGCAGGCAAAGGTGCTGTTACCCATATCGACATACTGGGTCAGCGTGTCATAAAACGGCGGCAGCAGATTCTCTTCATAACGGCAGGCGGCCGACTCCAGTTCCAGCCAGTCCTGCGCGTTGCCGCTTATCACCGCCTCAACACCGGCAGGCGCATCAACATGATCGTCAGAGAGAATAAACACCGGCAACTGAAAACCGGTGCGTTTAAGCAATGCCAGGATGCCGCTGCGACTATCCGCAACGGTAATGACGACTGCCGCGACATCAGTAAAGTCAGTGCCGTCCAGCGCCACCACATGGCGGTGGGTAGACAGGCGGGAGACCAGTTCACCACTGGCGGCAATATTCATTGATTTCATAAGCGCAAAAACCCGTTTCGGGAGAATAGAAGTCCCGGGCAAGGTAACATTACCCTGCCCCACGAAATGTTGGGTCAAACTGGTCACCAGCTCCGACCGCCAGACATCAGTAAAAGCAGACAGCCTCTGATCTTACTGTTGTCCCGCAGTGAGCGTGCGCTGCCCTCACCGCATGGTGAGAGAATGAAGGGAGATCAAAGAAAGGGGCAATCGTCGCGCAGAAAGGCGAAGTTGAAGGCGATGTAAGGGTAATATGGTCATCCCAGGCAGCCCCGTACAAACAGGAGAAAATTCGCGCAATCATGGCACCTTTCCCCTGGGGGCGCAAGATCAAATCCCGGACATACGCGCCATCGACAAACGCGCATAATGCGTGATATTCGGGGCATAATAATGCAATCAGATAAAACAAATAACAGGAGCGACTGTGGTAATCGGGCCTTTTATTAACGCCAGCGCCGTTTTAGCTGGAGGCGTGCTTGGCGCGCTTCTCAGCCAGCGTTTACCGGAACGGATTCGTGTCTCAATGACCTCTATTTTCGGGCTGGCATCGCTGGGGATCGGTATTTTACTGGTCATAAAATGCGCTAATCTTCCGGTGATGGTTCTGGCAACAATCATCGGCGCGCTTATCGGCGAGTTTTGTTACCTGGAAAAAGGCATCAACACGGCGGTGACGAAAGCGCAGCAACTGATTAAGAAACCGGGGAAGAAAGCCGTCCACGACACCTTTATTCAGAACTATGTCGCCATTATTGTTCTTTTTTGCGCCAGCGGAACCGGCATTTTCGGCGCGATGCATGAAGGCATGACCGGCGACCCGAGCATTCTCATCGCAAAATCGTTTCTCGATTTCTTCACGGCCATGATCTTCGCCTGCTCGCTGGGAGTCGCCGTCGCCGTTATTTCCGCCCCTATGTTGGTTATCCAGCTATTGCTCGCCACCTGCGCAGCCTTAATTTTACCGCTCACCACCCCGGCGATGATGGCAGATTTTAGTGCCGTAGGCGGATTACTGCTGCTGGCGACCGGTCTACGTATTTGCGGAATCAAGATGTTTGCGGTGGTCAATATGCTCCCCGCCCTGCTCCTGGCGATGCCGCTTTCCGCCGCGTGGACCGCGTTTTTTGCCTGAAAATGCGTGCAATACCAACAATCTGGTGATAGATTGTGCAGTCTGCATGGATTTGAAGAAATTTCGTTGACGAAACGAAGCGAATCGGTTTTAATGCGCCCCGTTGCCCGGATAGCTCAGTCGGTAGAGCAGGGGATTGAAAATCCCCGTGTCCTTGGTTCGATTCCGAGTCCGGGCACCACTATTCATAAGGCCTCGCTGCAAAGCGGGGCTTTTTCCTTTCTTAGCTACGGTAGATTTCTGGTCGTTGCAACACGTTATTTGTTTGCTGGATTTCTCGCCATTTTCGCAGATGTTCGTTACTTTTAGACCCCTCAACATCCTCTGATGTACCTTTTCCTAACCTCACTGCTACGGTCTTTCTACGGTCCTCTACGGTTCCTTTCTCTCAGATCATTCGTAATGAAGTAGAAAATACGGGGAAAACGGGGGAATTATCATTTCACCTTAATCCGCTGGTCTTAACGTGATTTTGTCGCGGGGAATAAGGTGGGGAAATCCCCTATAGTAAGCGGGAAAACCTGACAGCATATGTCCTCCACCAATCACATGGGAATCTTCACCAGTCCGCCCACCTGCAGCAAGATCTTCTTCCCTTTCACTTCTTACCGTTACCAGAATCCCCCGTCCTCCACGTCATCATAAAATGATATATCAGAAGTAATACTAGTTGAACTAAACGTATTGCACTGTCAAACCTAAGTGGGCGCAGAAAGCGAGGGGCCGTTTTACAGGGATACTTACAGAGGCATTACTCAAATAGCGGTGTTTAAGTCAATGGGGAGCAAGTCATGTATTTGTGTAATGACAAGCCTTTACTTCAGCGCAAAGGCCCGTATCGATGGTTAGGCTACTGTTTATTATTCGTTGTTTTAGCGGCTGAGGGAGCACTGCCTGATGATTGACTGGGAACTGGCTGCATTTTCGGCATCGTTGCGCCGTGTTTCTCAATGCTAGAGTTTGATACTTTAACCATCAGAGGTGATATGGCACCATCTCCAATACGAACTGTTTTGTAATTATTTGAACTCATTACTAGGCTCCTTATTTATTCGCGGCTATTGGACGAAGTTGTGGAAGGTTGCTGAGTAGTTCCTCCAGATGATTGTTGCGAAGCTCGGGCGGTAGGGATCGCCTGCATCTGAGGAACATTTGCACCATTTCCTACAAATACACGCTGCATGGAAGGCATAATTGCCCCATCCATCCCTAAGCCTGAGTGTATTACCTTAGATTTATCGTTCAAGTTAGCTCCTGACGTTAATTTAGTTTTTGGCGGAATCAGTAGATGTTGTAGGTGAAGGAGTACCGTTTACTGTTGCATCTGTCTGATTTGTTTGTGTTACTGGTTGCATGAGGGGGACCGTAGCACCTTTATCAACAGGTACTCTTTGCATCATTGGTGGTGGCACCCCATCGTTATTAATTTGCTGCGTTTTATTAACCATATCGCTTTTGCTTACCTCCGTTCTTCTATCAAAGTTGATCACACCAAATGTAATGACCGAGATTATAGCTAAAACAAAAAAACCACCTGAAAACCTATTCACCCAATCCAAAGCCTTTGATTCGAGGCTTACTTTCCCAAAAACACTTTCATCTTCTTCGATGTAATATTTATGAGCTATTTCTAACTGAGCCCTCAGTGCTGCATTACTAATCAAGAAACTGAATATTGTTGATAATATTGCACATCCAAATAATACCCATGCAGAGTAAAGCAGCCAAATATGCGCCGTTTGATTATGAGGGGCTATATCTTTAAAGACAGTTAATGAGATGGCAAGGCCAGCAGATGATAACGTCAGTATGTTCTTATCATAATTGTCAGTATTAGAAAGCTCACGCTTATCAACTTCAGCTTTGTAAGTAGCGAAAATTGATGTTGCTTGAGTTCGCTCCTCTTCAGTCCTTGCCACTTATTGATTCCTTTAGCTGAACTTAACGAGGTTTATTCGACTGCGACAACAATGACGCAGCATAGCTTTTGGTTTCCTCGCTATACTTTGAACTTTTCATAACATCGGAAGCTAATGTCTCCATCTCAGCACCAGTTTGCTTACCAGTCCGGGCTTGTGCGACAACAGAAGCAGCAAGCTTCTTCTTGATTTCAGATGAGTTTTCATCTTGTAGAGCTTTCGCTGCTTGAGAGGCGAGCTTAGGTGAGGATTGCTTTTTGTTAATAGCCATAGAATATCTCCAAGAGAAATACAATATATTGACAGCTTACGAACAATTACAACTACATATAGTATTCCAGAAAAAAATCGATAACAACATTATTGCAAGGACTAATCGTGATGCAGATCATAGAAATACTGTTTCTATAAACAGTGCTTTGAGTCTTAAAGCAGGGCTAATCTTTGCCAAATACTGCTGAGGCATTGATTACCACTACTTAATAAGATAAATCAGACAGTTAGCATTTAATGTCGCTTCAATCCAGCTCCGCCAATCGTGATTGGACAGTTATAGAACACCACTAGCAACAACAGGAATTTAACTGTCTCAGTAGCACACCGACCAGACTGTGAGGAGACCCAAAGGATACGCAAAGCAGTCTTGGCTCCCTAGTGACGTGAAAAATCACTTTTGCGGGCTTTTTTGTTCCGGCCCTATGTGCCTTGTTCGCCACGCGCCAACAGGTCCAATTTCTTTCATTATTGCTGGTCCCCATAGCTCATGTCTGCCTTTTCAACCATAAGGGTTGTGAATGGCAGTTATGAGCGATGAGCGGACCTTGCAACTTTGTTGGCGCACTTTTAAGACCTATTTTTTGAGGATAGTTAGAAAGCTTGTGGCACGAAGGGTCTACTCCCCGAGTGTACTTTTGCTCAAGAAGAAATCATCACAATCGCCTGAAGAAGTGATGTCAAAGTATTGAGCTCAGCGTTAAGATTAAATAACTTACAGATAAATCCAATGTTTTATAGAAGGGTAAAATGGCAGCTAAGCGCGCATACTACGGTAACGATAGTGACCGAGACTACTTTGAGCGGGTATTTCAGTCAGCTAACATTAACTTTCTCATCGGTTCTGGTGCATCCCTCCCTGCGATTAAAGTACTGGGGACAATCGAAACGGACCTTCAGCAACTTATTAATGATGAGCAGGAAGAAGAATACTTCAGGATGGGCACTGACTTTTTATCAGCTGTTTGGCTTCCTCATGAATGCATGCTGCAGCGCGGCCATGGTGCCCCCTTCGCACCTCAGGTGATCACCAATTTAGAATGTACCCGTAAGAATTATGATGCTTTTATGTCTTCACTGGAAAAGATACTGACTCGACGCCGGACTGGCCTACTTCCGAGGCGTATTAACGTTTTTACAACTAATTATGATTTATTCATTGAAGAAGCAGCCACTCGTAATAATAACATTCTTTTTAATGATGGTTTTAATAGAAGATCAAATGTTTGGGGAGATCAGGAATTTGATACGGGCAGCTTTAACCATTCGGTAAGTGCAACTGGGAATCTGTATAATTATAAAGTTGAACTTCCTACTGTTAACCTTATAAAACTTCATGGGTCACTCTCTTGGAAACATTCTAAAGGAAAGATTATTTATCGCATTGCAGATATTAAGCCGTTTAACTTTCCCACCCCAGCCGAAATGAAAGAATGGGTACTTGCTCATACACTTATTCTTCCACGCAAGGAGAAGTTTAAAGAGACTCTACTACAGAACGTTTATTATGA
The DNA here is from genome assembly GCF_030333225.1 of Citrobacter sp. CK202. NCBI lineage: Bacteria > Pseudomonadati > Pseudomonadota > Gammaproteobacteria > Enterobacterales > Enterobacteriaceae > Citrobacter > Citrobacter sp. CK202. The sequence goes on along the minus strand of NZ_JAOWGI010000029.1, from coordinate 359,205 downwards.
TTTACTGAGAACCTATTCCAATGAGCTTGATAAAGAAGCAACCCTGCTAATTGTCTTTGGGTTCTCGTTTGCTGATGAGCACCTTGAAACAATAACTAAAAAAGCCTTACGAAACGCTACCCTGAAACTGCTGATTTTTGCTTACGATGAGGCCAGTGTTAGCGGATTTATGGAGAGATTTCGAGATTACTCAAACGTAGAGGTTATTTATCGCCCGGGAGGAAATGTTGATTTCTCGGTAATGAATAACATTATCACGTGCTATCTGGGAGGCTCGAGATGAGCAGGCACTTTACTGAAGAGGAAGCGGTGCTCCGTATAGGCGAAGTCTGCGAGGTTTCTGGACGCGCTGTGACCATTTTGGTAGATAAAAACAAAAATCTCAGTGATTTATTTTATCATGGGAAAGTTCTAAGAAATGTATCAGTGGGTAGCTTCATTGAAATAAAAAAAGGTTTCATGAGCCTGATCGGCAAGGTTGAAGCGGAACGAGTCATTGAGGAAAAACATCTAGGTGGGAGCGGCAGTGATGCTTGGCGATATCGGCGATACCTGACATCAACTCTGACGGGTTACATTGATCGTACTGGTTGCTTCATTGGTGGCTCGCGTGAACTACCTCTCATCGGCAATGAAGCCTTCGTAGTGACTGAAGAGATGATACATACGGTGCATCAGATAGCTGATGCAGACGAAACTGTAATGAGGTTTACTCGTACAGACCTTGAAGATATTGAGATTGCACTACCAATCAATGGCCTTATTAATTCGCACATTGCAATTTTCGGTAATACTGGTAGCGGAAAGTCAAACACCCTAGCCGCGCTATACAAAGCAGGTACTGCCCAGGTTAAACATATTCTCGGCAACCATTTTAGGGAAAGATGTAAATTTATTCTATTTGATTTTAATGGAGAGTATACCGCCCCACAATGCATTACTAACGAGAAGACGGTTTATAATCTCAACACACATCATGCAGGTGGTGACAAACTTCCTTTACCCAGAGAGGTTCTGCTTGAGCATGATATGCTCTCCGTTCTAACCGATGCAACAGACAAAACACAGAAACCATTTCTGAAGCGAGTTCTTGAATTTCGCAAGAAGGTGATGACCTCTGACAATCCTCTTGAGTTTATGCGTAATATCCTGAAGAAAAGAGTTAGGCAGAATCTCTTTAGTGGGGATAAGCCCAAATGCGATGCTATAAATCAATTTTTTAGTCCAATTTTTAATGATGACCCAGAACTTATATCTGATCTTGAGTATCATTCAACTGCATATAAATGGAAATTGAGGACTGGTATCATATTCAATGCTGAGGCTGATACGGAGCGCTCCTATCTATTTACTCTCGCAAGCAATTTTTTATTTAAAAATGATATGATTGAAGATCTGTTGGATTTTATGTACTTACAGTTAATTCAGGAGTATTTATCCAACAAGTCTAACCCTGAACATATTTCACCAGTTATAAACAGAATGAGTGCAAACCGTAAAGACATAGCCAAAATTTTTGACACTTCAGGACAGTTTGATTTTTGGGGAGAATATAACTTCACGGTTTTGAATCTAAACATGGTTAATATAACCATGAAAAAAACGCTTCCTCTTTTGATAGCCAAGTGGGCTTACAATATGAAGAAAATGTCTACCGAGACATCTACACTGCACATCATTATAGATGAAGCCCACAATATTTTGTCTAATACTTCTTTTCGAGAAACAGAAAGTTGGAAAGATTATCGTCTGGAAACCTTTGAGGAAATCATAAAGGAGGGGAGGAAATTTGGAGTTTTCATCACAATTTCCAGCCAACGCCCTAATGATATATCGTCGACAATTATATCACAAGCACACAATTATTTTATTCATCGCCTTATTAATCAGAATGATCTCTACGCAATTGAAAAATCGGTATCATATATAGACCGTCTGACTGAAGAGTCGATTCCCACACTATCTACAGGAACATGTATTTTTAGTGGTGTTGTCTGTCCCATGCCGCTCAAATTAAGAGTAGCTGAACTTCCAACTGAAGAGAAACCTAAGAGTAATACTATTTCCTTCAACGATTTAATACCTGAGAGGCAGGGAGATGATGACTAGAGCGGCTACGTAGTAACTAGTCTCGCTAATTAACAAGGTCCTGAAGTGGTAACATCCGCTCCTAGCACGGAGCGGACCTCCTGCAGTGCCGTGAGGTCTGGGGCTGCTATGAGCGAAAAATTGACTTGACACAATTATCGCCAGAAAAATAGTAATTCATCATATAATTTCTCGCTGATATTGGCTGAAAACCTTTTCTACAACCTAAATCTAACCTCACAGAACCACTCATTTTCTGAGAGGCAGCTATAGAGTGCGGATTGCCAAGAGTTTAAGCTTACTGATTGTTTTCCTGCTGCAGTTTCTGCCAGATATTTTTTTAACTCTACACTACCACTTTCATCATGAACCTTTTTTGCAATATACTCAATGCTTGCCAGCTCTTCAGCTGCGTGTGATGCATAAAGAGTAGCCAACCTAAACGCTTTAAAGTGATACTTCATTCTTTCGGCTAAAATTGGAGGGCACTCTTCAGGTGGATCAACATAAAAATCAATCACTACAGGAATAGATTCCCGTATTCTTGCCTTAACCCAAACAAATGCTTCTACATCATCGTAGTATGGATGCAAAGTTTCTTCTTCCGAGCAACTTGGGATATCTTCGCTCTTTGTTTTATTACAGTCTTGACATGCTGGTATAAGATTAAAAGGTGAAACAGCCAACGATGGAAAATGTGCTTTAGGCAAGTGATGATCTAATGTTGAGACCACTCTTTGAGAACAGAGGGGGCATCTTCCATGATCTGGAAGTGACATTAACTTATCATAAAAGATACGCCCTGGGGCTAATTTTTTAGCCATCCTATTTGTGTACACAGCCTTCATTTCGTTAGCTGTAACAACGGTGGCAATATTATCTTTTGGCAAAATCGTATGTAATTGTGCATTTGAAGCTTTTGCATCAAACTCTATAGAGGAATCTTGTATTTCCTGAGAGCAGGCAATAAGTCTTCTTTTTAAATCTTCATCACGAACTCGATCAATGCATACTTGAAATACATCTAACGCACTATCATTCGGCTTTAAAAGTTTCTTCATAATCGGTTTCTCTTAATTGAAAATAAAGCCCGCAAAATACCTCTAGCTTCAATTCCTAGCTGTCCATCAAAATGTTGTACAGCCAAATCATAACTATCGAATTTATTTACAGCATCATTAAGAAGATTATGGAATCCTGAGTCGGTATTTTCCAGTCCAAATACTTCCCTAGTAAGTATTCCCACATTTTCACCAAATGATTCAGTTTCTAATCTTTCTACTTTAGACAAATATCCACTACGCCATAACTTCCAAGTGCAGCTTCGGGGAACTTCCTGGAGAACTACTGGAGAATGGGTAGCTATTATAGATACTGCATTCCTGTTAATTAACAAATCAGAGAGAGACCTTATGAAAGCTGATAATAATGGTGGATGGAGATGAGCTTCTGGTTCATCTAGAAAAACCAAGCTTCTTTCTTCCATTGACTCGACAAGCCTAGTGATAGTTAGCAATACAATCTTATGTCCGGAACTCAAATTTTTAAATACTCTCCCAGCTATATCTTTGAACTCATTTTCATCCTGCTTATTTAATATTGATGCTATATTAATATCAGCAAATACTGGGTCTGACTCCAGTTTATCCACAGCCCTTTTCCAACGTTCAATTTTCCCTCCAGCTCTACAAGAAAGCATACTTTTCACAAATTCATTTTTTAATATCACAGGACTTTTGGGAGGAAGGTTTTTCTCATCACCTTTTTTTACTCTTTTAAGTCCTACGTATGAAAACTGAATGCCTGTAGATTTGTCTTTCTTTTCAGATAAAGGTTCTGTTTCATCAAAAGCACTAAATGTAACTGATACTACATTAGAGAAAAGCTCACCAGCTAACTGATCTTTAGATGAAAACTCCCCAACTTTTGCTGGGCTTGTTTTTTCATCAATCAATGAACTAATCATATTATTTATTAAGTGCGTTTTCCCAACACCATTCCGACCGATTAGTACATGAATATTTGTTGGAGGATTACTCTCTGGTATTACGTCGAAACTTAAATGAATGCGGTCAGAGTTAGAGCCTTTCATTATCGGTGACTTATAAGCAAATGTATATTTTGAAAGTCGAGCACCTCCGTTCGCAAGTCTGCGGAACTGTCCCTTAATAGATGTGTGACTAATGGATCGCAGAAGAGATATACTAGTGACTCGCTCATTTATTGCTTTATTATAGATATCCTCACTTAAAGCAATGTCATTAAGGGAGGATAATATTTCATTTCGGATATTTTCTCCGAGTTCGTTTAACACCTCGTAAAAACTGTCATCCTGGCCAACAGAGAAAAAATCACCATCTAGTTTTTCGAAAGTTTCGGGAATACTTGGTCTGCTTTGACCTTTGGCCATATTAATCTGGCCGATTTTAGTAGAACCAATAGTAATTTTCTCTTTATTTTTGTCTATATAAATCAATGTATACATTGTTGAAAATTCAAACCAGTCATCCCAATTATCAATGATTAAATAGGCACAGTTAGGTTGTTCAATAGAGGGCTTATTTCCCGCAGGCAGCACCTTGAATCTCATCTTCACCCCACTCACTCATGGTTGATAAAAGCTCGCCTCTATATATTCAGAGTAATTTAAGCTAAGTCACCTCAAAAAACCTTACTATTTTGCCAGAAAATTTTGACAAAATCGTTTCAATTTACCCGTATATTCAATAACATATTGGCATTAGTTGCAATGACCAAAAAGGTAATTCTCATCCTATGGTTGACCTAAACCCTACCAGAGTTATCTGTTAAGACTAGAGGGCTAGATCATAGGAAGATTGCAAAGTCCGTTTCTTGCACATGGTCGACTGTGAGACCCAACATATACGCGCAATGATCTTGGCCCTTATGGCATGTAATTGTCCCAGACTGAAACACATATTATTTCTGTGAACTCCATCCCAGATTGTATCTTCCCCTTCAGACCAGAACTGGACCGTAGAGCTTATTCTTACTGCATTTCTCGTCTTCATTCATCTCATGTGGCAACAGCATTCCTTTCGCCACGCCAGAAAGTCATCTCAGCGATTAACAACGCCGTGCCGGGGATGGGTCAACCCTGACGTTCTTTACACCAGTCACAGGAGGTAATATGTCCAGTCCGAAACGCTTCCGTTTTACTAACCAGCTCATTAAATCCCTGCCCCCTAACACATCAGATTCACGCAGCACCGATGCCGAATACAGCGACACCGAGATTTCTGGCCTGAAATGTCTGGTCAGCAAAGGAGAAGGACGTAAAAAGTTTTTGCTCCGCTACCTCTACCATGGAAGAAAACGTGCCATCGCTATTGGTCGCTGGCCTGAGGTGGATGTCACCTTAGCCCGTAAGATTGCCATGGAACATAAACGCTCACTTGCCACCGGAACTGACCCTAAGCAGGAACGCGAAAACAAGAGACAAGAGATGACATTTGATGAACTCTTTAACCAGCATTATCTGGTTTGGGCAAAGTCTGCTAAACGTAGCTGGGGCAAGGATTTCCAGCGCTACCGGGATCATATCCGTCCCGCCATTGGTCAGATGCTGCTTAGCGATATCACACCTGCCAGCATTCTCCGCCTCCAGCAGACGTTAAGCACTTCATTATCAGCAGCAACCTGTAATCGTGTCATCGTACTGATTAAAGCGGTATTTACCTGGGCCGGAAGGCAAAGCATCACTTCTGTCCATCCGGCAAGAGTTGTACAGCTTCTCAGGGAGAACAACGCCCGACAGCGCTATTTCACCGAGGACGAAATTCGTCGTATTTTTCTCTCCGCCGATAACGATACCAGCCCCGTAGCTGCCCGCTATGTCAAACTGCTGTTATTGACCGGCCTTCGCCGCGATGAGCTGCGTCTGGCAAAGTGGGAGCATGTTGACCCGGTTAAACACACTCTGTGGCTCCCGGAAACCAAGAATGGCTATGGGCGGATTGTTCATCTTAACTCACTGGCGATGGACGTAATCAGAACGCTGCCAACACAGCGTGGAAATCCGTGGTTGTTTATCGGTAAAAAACAAGGAATGCCGCTGAATAACCCCGTTAAAGCCTTTCAGCGTATCGTTCGTCGGGCGGGAATTTTCGACCAGGAAGTGTGTATTCATACCTGCCGCCATTCGGTTGCCGCCCTCATCGTGTCCTACGGCGGAACACTGTATGACGTTCAGGCTCAACTGGGGCACCGCAGCAGTCAGTCTTCACAACGTTATGCGCATCTTCACCCTCAGCGCTTACAAAACACCAGTCAGTTACTGGCGGAAAGGATAACGGCTCAGCTACCGTCCTTGTGATAACAGAAAAGCAGAGGCAAGTGCCCCTGCTTTTTTTTTACTGTTCAGCCATCAGTCAGAACGGGATGGCCCCATATTCTTCATCCGGCACACGATTATCATCATATCTGTTATAGAGTTCACGAGCACACTCGCGCGCGTCTTTAATAGACATACGAGGGAACCTGCCGAGGGGTTCATAATAGCAGGCCCCTCTAAGCGTATAACGAGCCAGGAATTTAATCTCACCGTTGGCAATGACGGCCCGGAGCGCAGGCTCGCTGCCATCGAAGATTTCACGAGAAATGCCGTGATAAAGGCACTCCGCCAGTGTGTTAACCAGAGCGTAATCATTGAATGAGGTTTTTTCTTCATTTTCGCTGCTGATAGCGTGAGGAAAACCGTCATAGTACTGGTCTGATTCAAAAATCATACATCACCTTCTATTCGTTGTTATTCAGTCAAAATGGTTTTATTCAGGGTTAAAATTCGGTCATCACATTGCATTTCAGAAACGCTTTTTTGACCTGGTAGTAAGACTGCGCCATCGTCTTCAGCGCTCTTTTTTTATAGTGTCCGGCACTTTCGCCAAGCAGATAACCGGAACGCTCTAACGGTCTGGCCACATCAACGGTCTTAAGTCCCTTTTCAGAACAGAGCTTTTCAAACACCGATTCATAAATCAGGAAGTCGCCGGTTTTGTAATGGACGAATCCCCACATATCTCCCGGGCATCGGGCATGTTCGTCACGCAGGGTGATAAAGTGCCTGCTGCTTTTTGTCACCAGCGTCAGCTGAAGCTCCTCCAGCATGTTACGCACCGGGTTATACTGATTCTGGTTATCATCCAGCCAGCGTCGTGCAGCGGACATAACGGATTCAGCCACCGCATCGCTTTCGAAAGGTAAAAGGCCATATTTCAGCGCCTTCTCTCCTGCCAGCCATACCAGCGCAAATCTTTTCAGTCCGCGCCGCTGAACGCGGGTAATATCACGCCCCTCATCCCTCAGGGCCTCTTCCAGTGCGTTACAGCAATCATCTGTCTGTTCCTGGAGCCAGGATGAAAACTCTGCGTAGGTGCGAAGAGTATCAGCCGCATTTTTTTCGGATAACAGCTTGCCGATAAATGCAGGCCCGGCATGACCATAAGCCTCTGCCAGCCCCGTCTTCAGTGCATCTGCACGGGCACGTGTTTCTGATACCGGTTCATCCGGTTTTTGAGCATCCTCAGGCAACAGTTCCATACTGATGGCCCTGTGCTCCTGCCCTCCCTGTAACACGGCTTTCTGTTCAGCCAGCTTTTCGGAGATTGACATCTCCCCGGTGGAGAGAATAAACATGCGCCATTTAAACGGCTCATCTGCCGTCAGGCCACGGTTCAGGCGCTCTTTTGCCGTACCTGACGTAATGTTGTAAAGCAGTGAGGAAAGTTGCTTATGATTACTCGCACCCAGTTCATCGACGCAGGCGACCAGACCGGAATAGTCAGCGAGAAGGCGCTCCATCGCGTTAGGCGTGGTATTCCAGCGAATAATATTTACATTCCCCCCACTGCCCGGCTCGCTGCCATCGCCATGGATCGATGCAGCCAGCATCAGGAGAAGCGTTTTACCGGTGGTGGATACGCCGTGAAAATGAAACATGCCCACATCCATACCGGCAGGAACCAGAAGCATCGAAGCAAAGGACGCACTCAGCGCAAAGGTCTGCGCCCAGCCATGGACATTTTCCCGGATGAGGTTAATCCACTCCTCCAGAGCCCCGCCTATGTGCAGTCCGGGACGCACGCGGAATCCCGGTAGCAGATAATCAAACCCGCTCAGAGAGGTCACTACGGGCTCATAACCATGTAAAAAAGCCATATCCTCCGAAACGAATCCCATCGCATCTGCCATCAGATAGACAGGCAGCGGTAAACTCCGGCAGCGCTGAAGAAAACGGTCAAAAAGGGCAAACTGCTGTGGAGAGGAGCCAACCCAAAATCCACGATCTGCCAGTTTGCCTACTACCTGAGCACCGCTCTGGACAATATCCTCAAAGCGCACCTGGGCCTTAACATACTTACCCAGTCCGTTACCGGTCATCAGGCTGATACCAAGACTGGACTCCTTATCTTTCCCACAAAACAGGGCGACAGGCACAACTGGCGTACCGCAAACCAGCACTGGTTTCTGTCCACCGATGTAGAAAAGGCCATCAGCTGTATTCACATAATGCCGTGGCAGCCCATCACTAATACCGAGTGAAGCGATATCATCTTCACCGACTTCAGTGTTTTCAGCACGCCTGATAATTGCCTCCGACATTTTGGTGAAATTTTTATCGCGATCAGCAAAAGCGCGAATACGCTTAATCCCGGAAACCTTAGGAACATTAGTTGTCACTTTTTTATTCATGTGTATTACCATCAAATTACGCCACCGTCAGAAAACGGATAGCATCAGAACCATAGTTAAAAACCATCCCGTTGAGTGAAGGTTGTTACCCCATCGCCCGGTTAACAACTTCGTGATAACGTGCCGGGGAGGCGTGCAAGTAAAGTTCTGTTACTTTGATTGTGCTGTGACCCAGTAAGTCTTTGACGGTATGAATGTCTGCCCCGCTCTCGATGAGCTTTGTCGCAAAGGTATGACGCATCTCATGGATGGTGAACGGTGGAATACCCGCAGCCTCACAAAGTCGTTTTTGCAGGCGACGTGGCTCAGCAACCGGATTGTCGGTTCCCTTGCCCGGAAATACCCAGCCTTCATCACCCAGATGCTGACGCTGTTCTGTCAGAAGAACGAAAGCCTTATCACATACCGGTACACGGCGTAGTTTGCCGTTTTTGGTATGGCGAAGGGTGATAACCTTGCGGCTCCAGTCCACATCTTCAAGACGAAGGTGACGGGTTTCCCCCAGACGCAGCCCCGTCAGGGCAAGGAACATGAGAAGAGCAAGGGCTTCATGATCGGGTTTACCATTACGCCAGCGCTCACAGACGTCCATCCAGCGCTGAAGCTGGGAGTCATCCATGGCACGGCGATCTGACGTCACTTCAGGCAGCGCTTTGATATAAAGCGCCGGAGAGCGGCTGATGTATCCCATGCGTATAGCCCAGGTAAACACCGCTTTAATGAGCGCCAGATGGCGGTTGCGGGTGGCAGGCTTGAGATCGAGATTATGCAGATAGCTCAGAATATCTGCCTCCGTCATACCTGCCAGCTTTTTGTCACCGAGAAGAGGGCGCAGGTATTTACGGATCTTAGAAAGGTCGGTGTTAGCTGAACGCTTAACGCCCGTGCTAAGTACGCATTTCACATACTGTTCCACAAGTTCATTAAACGTTATTTTGCTGTGCGTAAGAAAACGCTCACCATAAGTCTCAACGGAAGCCTTAAGCTCCTGAATTATTTTAAAGGCATGCTCCCTTGCGTTATTAATGGAAAATTCAGGGTAACTTCCTATGGCAACGTAAACATTCTTTCCACGAATACTTTTGCGGACAATAAACTTAATGCGTCCGGATGAGTGGAATATAGCCTTAAGCCCGGTACATTTTGTATCGCTGGCTTCGATAGTCCGGCCAGTTTGTACTGCACGGATTTTATATTCATCAAGAAAGGCTTTAGTAAAAACACCTCCAGTATTTTTAGGTGCAACCTCTGAATATTCTATAGCATTAGATACTCCATGGTCGGAATATCCATGAATCTCCGCATCTACATTGAAGGAATTTTTATGAGCAGCAGCGATGCTCTTTTCATCCAGCGCTTGCGTTATTTTATTTAAAGGGTAATTAACATCCATAATATGTACATGGTCCTCTGAAAATTCAGATGATAATGAGTAAGTTAATATGTCGGCCAACAATGGGATAAGCTTATTTATTCGTGACATCACTTTCAAGCCCATGAAAAATCAGCTCTTACATGCCCATTGACATTTAATACTCAAGTCAGAAAGACCATGATGATTCATCAGGAGTACTCCTGCCCAGGGAAAAGGGAAAATAGCGTTAAACCATATAAAAAAATTGTGTTCCGGATGCGTCGCCCAAAGTAAGTCAACTTTTGAGGCTCTGAAATAAGAAAATGGTGATACACCTCACCGATTTTCGCCTGAAAAACGACCTCATAAGGTATTTAAAATTAATACTTTCAAATCAATAGATTAAAGTAATGGTTTTGACAATATGCAGCCAAACTTAAGGGTGAATCAACCTTTCCATAATCAAAATCACACTCTATTCATTTTTTATTATTGTGACGCTCGTCACATTTCACACCTGCGGTGTGCTTTGATTTTGTACATTCACAAAGCTCACCCACACCAACGACTATGACCGTAAAAAACCTCTTTTTATGCACATATTATTTCCATGTAAATCAATTCATTATGGAGATAATCATGTTTAAACTCACGACCCCTACCAGTCTTCCCCTTCTCAACTTGCCCGCCACCGCACTGGCGGCCCTGAACAATGAAATCCTCGGCCCCGTCGATGATATCAACCTCTTTACCGCTTTCTGGAACGAAACGGGAACCCTGCTCTGGCATCTCAACCACAACGACACTCTCCCCGAAGACCCGCTGCTGGCAGTCGCTCTGGCTAACCCGGAATACGTCACCGCACTTGATGATGGCTGGTATCTCCTGCTCGGTATCGTCTGCGATAACGGTCAGGGTATCTATCTGGTGTTCCCGGGCACGACCATTATCACTGAGCTACAGAATCTGATTGAGGCTCTGAACCATGAGTAAGAAAAAAATCGCTACCGAAGCCGCCGTCACCGAAAGCTATACCGTGTTCTACAGTGGTGAAGCCGAGAAAATCAGCCCCCACAGTAAGGGGCTGCTGACGTATGAGCTGGGTAAGGAGGGTGATACCGGCAGCCTTGCCCTGCGCTTAACCGCCAATGGCGAAGGGGGGCTGTTCTCCCGTGAATGGATAGCGCTTGATGCGATTCACGCCATTCTTGAACGGCAGCAGGACAGCTTTCCGTCCCGCGTGTTTCGACCGCTGTTTGGTCAGGGCAGCACCAACAACGCCGGGTTTCTTGCCGCCGTACTGAGAAGTCCGGATATCTGTCTTATCGAGGCGGACAGCAGCAGGCTCTTTATGCACCGTTGTTATGCCGACTGGCCGCATCGTATGACGCAGCTTGCTACGCTCAGCCAGGACTAACCCCGTTTTTTCTGTGTTCCATACCCCTTAAAAAGGAAATTCACTATGTCATCACCCGCTATATTGCAGGGCGGCTATGTGCTGCCGCTCTCCCGGTCGTTCACCCAAATGCTTCTGGATATCGTCGCGCAAAAACCGCCCCATCGTCACCCTATCACCGGATTAACCATTAACTTTCGTGACCCTGAATACTCACCGGAAACAGGTGGCTGGCATCCGGTCGAAATACGCCTCATTCCTGCCGGAGAAGACTGGCAGCTCGATTACGTCACCGATTTTCACTATGCAGGGCATCCATGGCCTGAGCTTGAAAAAGATGTCGATGTGAGCTGGACGCAACAATACACGTGGCTTTCCCGTTGTGGCGATATCTCTCATGTCGACGCCCGTGAGTTCTGGTCGCTATGGGAAAGTAACTTTATGGCTTACCACGATATGGGGGCTTTCACGGTCCGTACGTTGTGGGAAAGCTGAGTGTTCACAACGTTTCCCCCGCATCCCCCCTCTCCCCCGTAGTAAGGAACTGAATGTTATGTACCGGCTTCTGCTGCTGAACTTCGTGGATTCATTTATCGATAACTGCATTCTCTCCTGCGTCGATGAACCGGCTTACGGTGGTATCGTGCAGTGCGAACTGCTTTTTGGCCTTGCCGCACACAGCGGTATCTATGTGGGTAACGGCGATATTGTTCATCTTGACGGTGACGGCATCGTTATCAAAAGTAAGGCTAAAGGGTTTCTTGACCGGCTCGATGGCTGGAACTCCGCTATCTCGGTGTATACCGACTGTATGGATTTGACGCCTCAGGGTTGTGCGCGGGCCGCTGAACGGGCAAAGGCGGCAGTGGGTCAGCACTATCCCTACAGCCTGCTCGACTTTAACTGCCACCGGTTTACTGCCCGCTGCGTTACCGGCGATTCGTGCCCTGATATCTGGCTTGCCAGACACCTCGATAGATTTCAGAAAGGGGACCGATGGCGCGTATGGCAACGATGAACGTTAATCGTCGCAGGCAACACGCTACCGGACAGGGAGAACGGCTTATCCGTCTGACCATGGTGCTGTTTTACGGTCAGACAATATCTGTTCGCTATATCACCCGACGATTTGACGTCTCTCCCCGTACGGCAAGACGGGACCTCACTCATCTGGCCTTTGTGCTGGAATCCGCTGGCCCTCACCGCTGGCGACTGGCCCCCTCACTAAAACCCTGATTTTTTCTCTGCCGGACATCTCCTGACCACCCCGTATGGCAGGCTGTCTCCGCTTTTCAATCCATAAGGGAACATGATGAAAATTTCTAAACTGTTAACCGCCACCATTCTGCTTTCAGCCTTCAGCCACAGCGCGTTCGCCGACGAGCAGGCTGATGCTCAGATGATAAGCAACTCGACCTTCTGTGCGATGTACTCCACCCGCCTGACCCAGACCAGTGACAGCGGCCTTCAGGTAAAAGGCGTCAATCTCAATGCCCGCTTCAACGGACCGGTATTCAACCGGGTGCTCCAGGTGATGAACAAAACCTATGGCAGAACCTGGCTCGAATCAAATGCCCGTAATGGCAGCATGACCGCCATGCAGCTTTCGCAGTCGGAGCTGCTTTATAACCCGGAATATGCGCGGCAGTGCGATGCCTTCGCGAATAAAGTGGAAAAGGAATGGCGTAAAAAGTAACCGGTACGCGATATCCGGTGAACAGAAACCTGCTTTCGGGCAGGTTTTTTTTTTACTTTTTTCTTTTTCAGCCGGACACGCCCTGTCCGGGGACATCCTTAAACTGTCAGGTCCAATATCCGCTATGAGGTGAAATATGGCTACCTACCGACACGACCCTGACCTTGAGTTTCTGCGCCACTGTCATCGTGACGATCTGGATTTACTGGTTTCTGTGCTTATCTGCGATCCGAAAGACGGACTGGCACGTATTACGGAAACGCTGACTTACGATCCTCAGTATAAAAAACACAAGCCCAACCATCCGCGCTACTGGGATGCCATTGCCGCCGAGGTTCAGACGTTTGGTGCAAACAGCTTCGCCACGCTGCTCCGCTGGGGTAAAGGGGTGCTGTACCGGGAAATTCTTACCGATGCCTGCGATAAAATGAAGGTGAACTACAACAGCAAATCCAGCGTCGAGACGATTGAAATGAATCTGCTGATGAAGATCCTTGAGAAAAGTCTTGAGAAGATGACGCCTGACCAGTTAAAGACCGTGGCGGAAGAGTTGCAGACGGGCTACAGCAATCCCACGCCGGAGCTGCTGACCATGGCAATCCAGGCGGGAATAAAAACATCCGGGTTTGCGGCCTATCAGATGGCGCTTGTGGTCACAAATGGCGTGGCGAAAGCCCTGCTAGGCAGAGGGCTGACGTTCGCAGGAAATGCCATGCTGACGCGGACCATGGGCGCATTTGCAGGTCCCGTGGGCTGGGTGCTGAGTTCTCTCTGGCTGCTGATAGATTTAGCCGGTCCCGCATACCGGGTCACGATCCCATCCTGCATCTTTATTGCCTACATGCGCCAGAAGCATCTGTATTCACCTGAGAATACTGACGTTTAGCACTTACATTTAAGATTTTCAGGCTTTAAAAAAAACTTCAGAGGGCGGACAAATCCTGTCCGCTACTGCTGGCATCATTTCCCGGCAAAATTCGGGAACGATGTATGACGCTGATAACACAAGAAAACGAACATGACAGACTGGCAACCCGCCTTTCCATCATCCTGAGCCGTTTATTTCAGGGTGAAAAGCTGCATATCGGGACGCTGGCAGAAGAATTCGGGGTGACAACGCGAACGCTGAGAAGGGATTTTAACGTCCGTCTGACGTACCTTGATATTGAACAGAGCAACGGCGTGTATCAGCTTGCTTCGCATTACTTTCGCCGCCGCACGGAACGGGATATGAAGATACTGGCGAGGTTGCTGCATCTTGACCGTCTGTTACCCGCGATGGACGCCAAGCTGCTGAGCCTTCTGATTGACGGGGAGCACCCTTCACCCTACAGGATTATGCTACCAGAACCGCGCCAGAAACCCACACTATTCGGTGATTTCAGCAGACTGACGCTCGCCATACTTAACCAGACGCAGGTGCGCATCAGAACCGACGAAAACGTCAGCCATACCGTTCATCCCTATCGCCTGCTTTGCAGCCATGCAGAGTGGTATCTTGCCGGGTGTGCTTTATCGTGCGTGTTCGTTCTCTCTCTGTCCCGAATCAGGCTGGTTGAGGTATTGCCGGATACAACGTTTGAAATCGATAACGCGCTCATTTCGCTGATTGAACAGTCTGACTTTATGGAAGCGTTACCCCACATGAACATTATTCATCAGATAATGGATTACGGGGCAAAACAACCGAATAATCGCAATTAAAATCACAACATATTATTAGTAATGATTAAATCACATTAACATGATAAGTGAGAAAGTAATGATTATCGATAAAGAATACGCACTTGTAGATGCAACAGCAAGACTTAACACTGACCTGAGAGATTATGAAATTGAAATAAACAGAGCCGCCAGCGTAACGTTTGGCAATGACCTAACGGACATAAGCATTTATCAGTTCAGTTTTATCATCAAAGTCAGAACAGATGGTGAGAAGATAAAGCACGGTCTTCTTGTTAACTTTGGTAAAAACATAGCAAGACAGGTTTCATCACTTTGTGCATCCGCAATGCGAGTCTACCCGAACGAAAAACACAAACCGAGCCGTCAGCTATTCAGATGTGTAAATTAGCATTTGAATTTTATATAACCGCCCACATAGAATTTATGTAGGCGGATGAGACTATTCTTCGCCAAAATATTTTTTTAAAAAATCGAAAGCTTTCTCCTTACCTGACCTTGGCGTGGCTTGAAGAATTGCCTCAATATTTAGCTTCCCCGAAGAGGAGTCCCAATAATTCTTTTTTATTACTTGATGTCGACCACATAATGCCTGCCAAGCAGCAGGGTCGTTAGGATCTGCATTAGGATTAATTGAATGAGGAGTCATATGATCAGCTGTCAATCTTACAGTTCCACCACCAACTGGATCTATGTCACCGTCATGCAAACCACATATATTCCCTCCATCACGCCATTCACAACAATTACCAGCACGCATTAAGATTCTAGACCAAGTTTCAGGTGTAGGGGCGATACGATTTCCTGCAACGTCCCTTTTATCAGCAGATTCCATTAAATACTCGCCAACAGATAAAAATTTTCTATCGCGGTTCGTTAGTATTGTGTAACCTCTGTGTGTTCTTAATTCTGATAACCGTTGATGCCAGTTTTCCGGGATTATTCCACTAACAGGATCCTTTGCAACTTCTTTGATCTGCGCTGTGGTAGCAATTCTCCCTACGTTATCAAGAAAAAAAGCCTCAATCCGAGCTATTATGCTTCTCTGCTCGTAAATTCTAGTTATTTCTGCTGTTTGGTAGTTTGATTTCATATGCACTCTAGTTATAGTCTGAAGCATGATACTATTACTTACTACATTGATTCAGTAACCCAAATTACGATATGCGAACCAAAGAATTCCGTAAGCAACTCATTGAATTATCTAATGATCTGAAAATCTCAGTCAATGAGATCCAGTCACCTAGCCTTAGCAACTACTATTCCCAGATCCTGCAAAATCAATACGTTCTTGTCAAGGAAGATAATTTAGTTGCACTTCTCAATATGCTCGCTACTGATGGCTTAGAAGTAGATTTATGTTACATTGATCCGCCCTACAATACCGGAAATAGCTTTGTATATAACGATAAAAGAAAATCTAAATCACATAATATTTGGGGTAAACACCATGATTGGTTGGCATTTATGCTTCCAAGATTGCTTGCCGCAAAACTTTTGATGAAAGATGAAGCAATAATCAGTATTAGTATTGATGACTATGAATATGCTCACCTTAAAATGTTGATGGATAATATTTTTGGCGAGGAAAACTATATATCTACACTTGTAATATGCAGAAGTAAAAATGGTAAAGGTAGTAAATCAAACGTGGCTGTTAATCATGAGTATTTACTCATCTATGGCAAAACAAAAAAAGCAAAATTAATTGGCCTGGAAGAGAATGACACAGCAAAGTATGATAAGCGAGATACATACGGAGAATATAAAATAGACGGGCTTTTCAGAAAAAAAGGAGATGCAAGTAAAAAGGAAGACCGTCCTAATATGTTTTACCCATTATATTATTCACCTGATGGAAGTGTATCAACGACAAAACAATCATCAGAAATGAAAGAAGTATTTCCTATTGATTCGAAAGGCATTCATCGTCGTTGGTTGTGGGGTAAAGAAAAGGCTGAAAAAGAAAGCTGGAAACTATACGCCTCCCCAAAAGGAGTTATATACGTAAAAAACTATAATAGTACTGGTAAAAGAATAAAAATTAGAAGCATTTTAGACGATGTAAATTATCTGAATGATAAAGCAACTCAAGAAATAAAAAAGGTTTATGGTGAAAAAATATTCGAAACACCAAAGCCATTAAATCTTATAAAAGATATTATTGATTTTTGTTGTGAAGAAAATGCTCTAGTCCTAGATTTTTTCGCAGGAACAGGCACAACTGGAGCCGCCTGCTATGAGCTCAATGTAGAGAGAAACTCTAAACGAAACGTCATTCTTGTAGAACATAAACATTCTATAGATGATTCTCATATTGCCAACATTCATGGTTTTGCGAATATGGCTGAAATCACAGAATACAGACTTAAATATATTAAAAACTCAGATCCTGATTTCAATTATTTTATTATTGATTAATACTTTACTATCCTTATCACGAAAATAAGGATAGTAATTTAACGTTGCAAGTATTTATCAACTGTATTTTGTTTGAGTAGAAATAGAACATTTTCAAAAATGTGCTTCAAATAGAAAAACTGTGTATTCAATGATATTTTCTTACATATTAAAAATACTGGTTGAAGATGCCTTACGAGGTGATATAAGCCCCAAACCATTGGGGCGAAAAGATCCATTTCCATAGATGTCACTTTAAAGCTGGCTTGATTGATAATATTTGCTGATATAGAGGAGAGCGTGATGCATATGGTACTCGCCCTGAAGGGACAAAGACGGATGCTGGTTCAAGATGAACATCTTGATCATCAAAAAATATATGAGGATTGAAAGCTTTTAGTATTTTTGTTTTCTCTACTCCACCGAGAAAGAATGCCTCATCAACATTTATCCCCCAAGCTCTCAATGTTTTTATAACTCGGAGTTCAGATGGACTATTTCTTGCTGTTACAAGAGCAATTCTTACAGGTGAATAATCCACTCTAGCAGGTAAACGGTCTTGCAATCTCGCTATTTTCTTTAGTAACATTGCATAAGGCCCTTCCGCTAATGGTTCATTTTGCCTAGCATTTTCTTGTGCATGGAAACTCTGTATACCTTTCGTTTTATAAACAATCTCACTGGACTCATCGAATAAAACAGCGTCACCATCAAAAGCAATTCTTACCTGATCTTGCGGATATTTTATCGATTCTTTAGGTGGCTCTTTTAAAATAGCAACAGCACAAGCGTTAGAGTCTATAACACGTTGAGCATCATCAATGCTGGTGGTAAGAAAAAGATCAACATTGAAAGCCTCGAGATAATCAACCACTGTTTCTCCACCAGTGAATACAGATCTTGTTATGTTCACACCTTTTCTTCTTATATTATTCAGAACCATAAGCCCAGTATCAGGGCTATTTCTCGACATAACCACCACTTCAACTAAAGGAGATTTGTCAGATTCTTTTTTATACTTATTTAGCCCCAATAAAGCCTCTACTAAAGGCAATCCAGTTCCAGAAAGCAATTCATCATCCTCATGCAAAAGCATGTAGTCTCTGTATTGTTCAATTGCTTTTTCTGGCTCTTTGGAACAGAACTCCTTAAATAGATTATCTGACTCCTGCATATCAAAAAGTGCTGTTGAACTGATACCAATAACCAATGTGTTAGTCAAATCATATGCCATATATATCTCCTGAATTCTTTATTGGTTAAAATTCAAAAATCAAATTAAAGATAAATATCTACTCATCCTCAATACCCCATTCGTTTATTTTAAGTTTTTTATTTAATGAGAATTGGTTTATCAAATCAATATATTCTTTAAAGTCTGAGTTCAATTCAATAAGGCGATTAATAGTTTGCCAATCTAAACTTATTTTTTCTTTTGCTTGAAGAAGAATCTGACTTTCAGACGGATTATGTACATCGAGGAGGATAACGCCAATACCATGTGCCGAATTCAGAACAGTTAACTCATCAATACAGTTATTCTCAATGCTTGCAGCTACAAGATAACCATAGTGAGACCATGATGAGTTAGAAACGGTCTGAAAGTATGCCTCTCTAACGTTCGAAATAACTAAAGATTTTTTTACTTCAAAAGACCAAAGAAAAGCACGTTTACCACCAAGAATTGAAACCGCATCCTTAGTCAAGGACGACCAATTATGACCAATATCCTGGACCCCTATAACATCTGGATGTACCCACTTATTACTCTTGAAGGCTCCCTTTTTGGATTTCTTTTCATCTACACGACGAACAAGCACGTTTAATGAACTCGAAGTATACTCGCTTAGAAGAGGATATAATTCATGCTCAGAATAAAATTCGCCATGGGGATCAGAAACGTCAGCATCATCCGTGACAAAGATATCTTTATTTAATTGTATGCCCTTTGCCTCATCATCTGACCAAAGATACTTTCTAGGTTTTCCTGCCGTCACATTAATATGAGCATTTCTCTTAACCAGCGAAGGTCTTTGGGCGCCTATCTCTGCCGCTACCTGGGAGATTAGGTCTTCAACACTCGAAAGATGTTCTGATGAAGCAAGTTTCTTTTCTGCGTATTCAGGAAAGCTTTCGCAAACTTTGATTGCCAACTGCCTGGCGGTAAACGGAACATTAGGGCTTGCCTTAAGTACGAACAAAGTCATACCAATCAATGTTTTAATTTTATGACTAACAAGAAAATCTGAGTCAGCTTTTATTTTGTTCACACCCTATCCTTTTGTGCTTCAACGAGACCAAGAGCCTGGAACAACAGAACTCTTCTTTATTCTCTCCAACTATATCAAAATTGCTCCACATAGTAGTAACCTTAGTTACTGTAATTGCTTTAAGTGAGGTTTACCGTGACTATCTCGAACTTTCAATATGTTCACGATCTAGCCCATGTCATGAAACATCAAGAGCTTTCGAAGAAAACAAACTTATCTTAGTAAACCTTAACCTGAGGACGTCAGCTGTTGCAGCTCATAACAACCAGAATCAGCCCAGATATCTCTGAAGAGCTGATTGCTTTAGCTTGCTCATTATGAAGTTCTCTCACCTAATGCAATATAGTTGATAGAACTGGGATACGAAGATGGGCCATCTTAAACCAAGGCAATTTGATGGTAGGATTATGGTAGTTTCGAAACACCGTATTTAAGCATTGCTTACATCATATTGCAGAAAACTTAAACATTTTTCTCAAGGCAAACCAGTAAAAAACTGTTAGTGCTGATAGAGCATTTGGTCTTTTTTGAAGGGATTGAAAATCCCCGTGTCCTTGGTTCGATTCCGAGTCCGGGCACCACTTTCTTGCTTGTTTTGCGCGTTTCTATGAATCTCTATATGTAGCGGGTTCAATAAGTTAGCGGAAAACTCTTCCCAGCGGATATCTATTTATCTGTCTGTATCTGGGGCTTTTGGTGGTCAACCTGGTTCGATAAAGGAATGCCCCCCCAAATGGCATTAACCGATAAACAAGTCCGCAGTGCAAAACCCTCTGATAAACCCTACAAGCTCGTTAACACGCTCGATTTGTATCTTCCCGGTTCCCTTATCTGGTATCTCAAATATCGTTTTGAGGGAAAAGAATCAAGAGTGCCACTCGGTTCTTATCCCGAAACCTCACCCGCCCTTGCCCGCGAAAAACGCAATGCCACTAAACGGATACTAAAATCAGGTTTAAATCCTTCACAACAGTGTCGGTCTGAAAAAATCATTGTTGATGAATCTCTGACGTTTCAGTATATCGCCACCCTGTGGCATACCGATTGCCTGAGACTTGTAGTGGCTCAGTAATTCCGGACACCTCAATAGCCTGTTAATTGTAACAACAGTAAATTGAGGTAAGCGAATAATGACCCAACGTAAACAAACCAAACGCCGTTTTTCTCCCGAATTTAAGCTCGAAGCGATTGAACAGGTTGTTAAATATCAACAGTCTGCTGTTGAGGTCGCTCATACTCTTGAACCAGACCCCAGCCAATTACGTAAATGGATACGTCAGTATTAGGCCGAAGTGAGTGACGTGACGCCGGATAATCCTGCTCTGACGTCCGAGCAACGTGAAATCCAGTCACTGAGGGCGCGAATTAAGAGACCAGAAATGGAAAAAGAAATACTAAAGCAGGCAGCCGTGTTGATGAGCGAAATACCCGTCAAATCTATGCATTAATCACACGGCTGAAAGCAAAATGGCCGGTGATTGAGTTGTGTCGTCTGCTGAAAATAACGCGTAGCGTTTACTATGCATCGCTAAAGCGGTCGGTCGATATAAGCCGACTGCATCTGAGAAGCCGTTTGCGGGAGTTACATCAACAGAGCCGGGGGTCAGCCGGAAATCGAACCCTGAGTCTGCTAATGCGTCGCTCCGGTTATAACGTGGGACGTTGGCTGGCTCGTAGGTTGATGCAAGAATGTGGTCTGGAGAGCCGCCAACCAGGGAAACATCCCTACCGAAACGTCGGGGAAGAAACATCTGCCTCCCCGAACTTGCTGAAACGGCAGTTCACACCGACGCAAGCAAATCGAGTCTGGAGTTGCGATATCAGGACGTAGATACCGAGTATTGAGGTGCGCTTTTGTGCGCGGGCATCTGTCACCAGTACAACCGTGTTATAGTCAATATTCAGCGTCTGGCTGCTCAGGTCGGTCAGTTCATCCTGAATATGCTCCTGTGAGAATCCCGTTGTCGGGCCATTAAACGATATCAGCGCCATCACGAAAATATCATCAAATAACGGCAGGTTACGTTCAACGGGCGATGGTAATTCTTGGCAGGCTTTATCCCAGAATTTTTCGGTACTGGAACGAAGAGTCAGCATTTTTACAGTTTCATTTTTCGAACACCCTTTATTGATACTCTGAAAGACGGATATTTCCACCGTTGGCGATAATATAAAACAGCTCTCCCGGACGCTGGGTGATCTGCGGTGGATGTTCCAGCCCACGATGGCGAATCGACTCTTTAATTTCATCGTAATTCGGATTACAGGTAATACGAGGATTTAAATCAAATGCCCACAGTTGATCCAGTGCAACAGGCATGAGTATGCCCTGATCAATGTTCATCATTATGATCCTGAATAAGTCAGTGAGTAACAGAAAGACGGTCAGCGACTGTTTATTTTCGCATTAATCTAATCATCAATCTCCGATTCAAGCCAGACCACACTGGCAGGCCCAATCCTGACGGATTTGAGGAAATGTCCCGTTTTCATGTAGGCGTAAACCTGAGAACGCTTGAGACCGATTTTATCCAGAACCTGTCGCAATCGCAGGAATCGATGAGAAACCAATCAAAAATAAACAGAAAATATCAAATTAGATCATTTCATTTGATTCATGAATATAAAAACAATTCTCCTAAAATTATCAACAATAGGATATAGTCATAACAACAACCAGAGCTTTATAATTACATCCACATCTAACATCCATTTTCAGGAAAATATATGAAAATCTGTTCAATGATATGTTTATGCGCCGCAATATTTTTATTGAGTGCCTGTATCCACTCCCCAATTGATGCAAATAAAAAAGCCCTACCCAGAACGGAGAGTGGCATCAGTAAAAATACTCCCAACCAGTTAACAGATAAAGATATCTTCGGCAACGAGACCACGCTTGCCGTTTCAGAAGAAGATATCCAGGCCGCACTGGATGATGAGAAATTCAGCGTCCCGCTGAACTCTGCCGTCATTCTGGTCCAGTCTGGCAATCGTGCACCAGAAATGATCATGCAGCAAGAAATGAATCGCTATTACCGGATATCAACATTTTCAGGTATCCCCGACAGGCAAAAAGCTATTTCCTGTAATAAGATGAAAAACGAAGAAGGAGAAGCCGTCAACAGCGAAAATATGAATTATATGCAGGCCCTACGTTATATTGCGGCAAAAGGACAACAAAAAGCGATCATTGTTTACTGGGATACGCTACAACTGGGGAAATATAATACTGCGACAAAAACCACTGTCTGGTCGGATTTCCGAAACGAAACGTTGTCTGATTCAGTCTCGTTGCGCTACCTGGTGCGTTTCGCCCTCGTGGATGTGGCGACGGGAGAATGGGCAACCTGGTCTCCTGTTAACTACGAAGATAATATTCTCCAGCCACTCACCGGAAGAACACCGATCACAGAACAGCAGATCGCTCAGTTAAAGCAAAAAACCTTTGCCACAGTGATTAAAGACCTGGCAAACCGCTATCAGTAATTAACACCTTCACTTCGCCTGCCGCCAATAATTTGTGGCGGCAAAATTTCCTGTTCTCTGAGCCATCTCTTTTTCCAGACCAGAAGCCATGCCAGCGTCCACTCCGCAAATGGGCACGAACCTGCCGCCCACTCACAGCACTGACCGCAGCATCATCGAATGCCGCTCCGTATTCTCACCGACAGTCCAGTACCGGGGCCATTCGCCGGAAAAAGTCTGAATCCCTTTTTAGTTTTCACCAGTTTTGAGCAAGTCGGGTACGTAACAGGTTGACACTCACTGTCAATTTCAGGCTCGCCAGAACAAATAAACAGCAAAATTGACAATAATTTGCTGATATAGTCCGACTTTCTTTTTAGATAATCGTTGATGTAACCGGATTTTTTCAGCGATTCAATAACGTCAGGCGTCATACCGCTACTGCCCTGGCCGTCACTGAACATCTTTTCCTGGAAAGCTTTGATGGAACCGGTTTTAAGGGCAAATAATTCAGTCCGTATACCGTTCTGCCCGTTCAGAAGCAGATAAAGATTTCTGCCATTCTTAATATCCTGACTGACCATAGATCAGAATCCATACAACGGTTCCCCGTCCATAATCATCCCCGGTGTTCTGACGTAAATACACCATTCCGGAAGCTGCAAAAACACATCCATCGGCAGCGAGTCAGTGATGGAGGTTTCTGTCAGGGCATTCAGCAGTGCCGGATGAACAGAGTAAATCCCTTTGCTATATCGCCAGGTACCCAGCACCTGGCGTTTTTGTATATACCGCCACATTTCTCTGGTGAACTGACTACGTTGTTTACCCATAAACAACATTGTCCAGTGACTTTCCGGAAAAAAAAACACCAGTATGGCCAGTCGGGAATTTCCCGGCCTTTCATTAACCGGACTTTTTCAATTCCGCTAATAGCTTCCGGATAACGCTTACAAAAAGCGTCAGCGATCCCGACAGGGTTAAACATAAAATTATTCATGGATATTCCCAATACTTACCCTACAGATCATCATCATTACCAAAAATAAATATTGAGACTATAGCCAAAACAAATGAAACAATTAAAGGCATCGGAAAAAATAATATATCAATATAATCAGGAAAATATACCGCAACTACAACTAAAATACCGACAAGAACCCACCCAATGATATTAATAATCAAGACCTATTTAATTAAATTCCTTACCTTCTTGACTAACCAAAGAATTAAATTTTTCATTTATCGCCTCTTGGATAAACCTGATTTTCGGCGGTCGGGAACCCATTTCATTTATCCTGAGTCATGGACACTCCCTGCGTTCTGACGAAAACAGATCACTCCTAAAATCGCAAAAAAACCTCCAGAAAGCAAATTACAGACAGGCATATCCAGAGATGCATTTACAAAAAATATCGGTATCCTCAACCAGTTAGAATATAAAAAATTCATATATATCATCCTATTTTCGTTATCAGTCTTTAGGCATAAGATAAATGATGGCGCAGATAATTAGCGGCACTCCAATCAATATTGGAAGAAATAACATATCAAAATAATCTGAAAAAAACGTCAGTACAATAAACCAAAGACCAATAACAAATATAACTGGTAACACACGGGAGGCAACATCTTGAACAATTGCGCCCCCCGTCGAATAAATTCTTTCACTTTATCATCTCCTTGAAAAACCGCACTGCATCTTCTTCAGTCGCAAAGGCATAATCACCCTGATATATTGCAGATGGAAGATATTTATCAAAGAGAAAGAAAAACATTTCCAGATTATTGATATACAGTAAATGATAGAGTTTTGGGTTACATAATTTTAGCCTTTCAATAAGGCCAGTGGCTATCGTAATTCTACCATAGGCAGAAAGAACACCAACGACTCTCCCTCCCCATCCAGTTAATACATCTTTTACGGACTTACTCAGGCTTGCCGAACCGGCAATATAGGTCCAGCAGTGTACGCCAGAATTCCTTGTGTAACCATATCTGTAGCCATATGAACAGCCCCCTTCACGGCCATCTTCTGTAACCTGGCTGTAACAGGATATATGGATTCTCCGATCAGATTCTCAAGAATCTCCTCTTTTTCGTCGAGATCCTGAAGTCGCCGTAAAACCTCTTCGATTTTCCCATCATCAAGTTCAAAATTTTGGCACAATGAAGATAAATAATTCTTACAGTCGGCCATATACCAGATTATTTTCGCCAGTATTCTGAGCTGCATTTTATCATTATATCTTTGAAGAACGTAAACAATACACAAATACAACATATCAAGAATGGCATCAGTACGTTTTATTAACTCGATGATACATATTGCCATTCTTTGATCATAATAACGTAGCCCATTACAGGTTTCATTATCTCCCAGAAACAAGCAAACTCCTCTTCCTGCCAGTCGCCCTGCGCCATTACTCAGTGACGTTAGTGTATCCATAACATTGTCACTGAATCGTTCACTGAAAGCACCCACGACTTTCTCCAGTGACAGGGCCATAGATTGGTTACGTAGTTCCTGTTGAAGGTATGCTTTTACATACAACGAATTGTTCGTTCTCATCAGATAGCCCATTTTTCACTCCTGATATGAAATGGTTAAAATACCCGCTCGCTCCACAGACTGTATGCACTGGTTCCGGCTACGCAATGTTCCTGAGTGATACTCTCATAAGTGAACGATACCGATTCTTCCGGTTGCCCACCGCTATCGGTAATGGAATGAGGAACACTACTGCGTATACTCGCTATCCTTGCATTGATCAGTTTTACCCGATAATACAATTCGTTAATCCCAAATCGGTTAGTACGATAATATTCAAAATCACAGGTCAGACATTCATTTTCATTAATCGCTTTACTCAGCAGAGGGGTGGATTTATCCACGGGTTTACTGATATCCAGCGTCTGATGATTGACGTTCTGCACCCGGCTCAGTCCATGTTTGAGACTGGTCACCATAATCTGATCCAGATGTGCCAGTTGCGCCTTATTCCCGATGGATGCCAGTGACGAACACCCCGCCGAAATCAGCCCTTGCAACTGCCCGTTTAATGTCAGATAAACAAGATTTGCCATAGTGATACTCCTTTTCAACTGAAGATTATTTCCCTGATTGACCGTCCGGCGCTTCCTTCGACCGCTCCTGCGTCAGCAGTAGCCAGCGACTCAGAACCCCATCCAGCCGTTCATTAATTTGTTTTTCCAGCATCCCGGTATTTTTCCCGGCAGACTGCGCCTGCTGGTACTGCGTCAGCAGATATTCCAGCGGTATCTCCTGGTTCAGCGTGCGCTCGGCCTGATAAATAATGGTTTTGATATAGGAGAGCGTGAATCCCTCTTTCGCCTGCTCACGCTGTACTAAAAGCTCAGCAAACTCCCGTAAATCGGTGCGCGCCTGCTGCCAGCCCAGCATCTGCGGACTGTTTGCCGACCTGTCTTTCAGGACGATACTCCACTTCATTGTGGCCTGCTGCTGTTGCAGGCTTTCCGGCCAACGGCTGTCTGCCGTCCGGACCATTCGCTGACCGGTTTCCAGCGGCTGCAACGGCGAAGCTCCTGTCAGTTGCTGTAGCCGTTGCGGATAATCGCTCAGCTGTGGCGATGCCAGCCAGACCGTTGCCGCCCCCTGCGCCGTATCACGCGCTGCCGCTACCTGCTGTTGCAGGGGATAGACCTGCCACCACCAGATGACAGCTGCGACGACTGCACTACAGAGAATCCCGGCGATAAAACCTTTCACAGTGCTTCCCGGTTTCACTGACGCCGGGGACAGTGGCGTTACTGCCCCCCCATGAACCGCCACCTTCACCTCCGGCAATTCCGGCAGAGGAGGCTCTGGAAGAGTCGGGGTTGCCGTGCTTTCCGGCATATAGACCAGCGTTCGGACTGTGGTTTTTACTGCTGTATACGCCGCTGGCCTTTCTGGCGGCGGCTCACACCGTTTGCGCGTGTTCTGCACAAAATAGAGCAGGTTTTCCACCCTCGGAACACGCTTCAGCTCCACCTGCTGTAGCTTGTCGCAGATCACCTGCAAGGCACGCTCAGCCCGGTACAGCAACGGCAGGTCGGCTTCAGAAAAAGCCAATTGCTGGCGCAGAATATTGCCGGTCCTGGCGTTAAACCAGTCCAGCATTTCGGTTCGCCCCGCCCCACTCTGCGGCCAGAATTTATCCCATTCGCGGCTTATCAGCGCTGCCAGCAGTTCCACGCCTTCGCAAAATCCCACCAGCCCCTGCGTACGCGTGCGGGCCAGCGTGTAATAGCTAGCGGTGTGCAAATCAACACCATTCGCTTTAAAGATGGTCAGCGCCAGCGACTCCACCAGCGTCCAGTTCATCTCTGGCTGCGCCGGATGGCTGGCCTTATTGATCTCCTCACGCATGGCGCTGAACTCCGACAGGCCGCGCGGGTCCTGGCCAGTGATAATCGTCTGAATATCCGTTCTCATTGCCGTCCCCTCCTCAATACAGCGTATCCGGCAACCGGAACTGGCTGAACAGTCCGCCAGCAAACGGGTTGTCTTCCGTATCGGTGTGGATACGGTAGGTCATAGTGCCGCCGTCCACACTGAAGCGGGCGGTAAAGGTGCCGTTCTGTACGCTGGTCAGTTGCCCTGCGCCAAACAGGCGGAACTGCGCCCACGGACCGCTGAAGGCAATACTTCGCGGCGAGGAGTTTCCCCCCGCGCCCACCAGCGTCAGCTTGCTCTCATTGCCTTCACGCATGTTGTTCGGCCACACCAGATGCGCCGTGTAGTTGCGTCCCTGAGCGTAATCCACCAGTTGTCCATCAAGGTTCAGCACACTGCGACGCTTGTTGCCTGACAGCGCTACCGTTTCCACCGCAAACTGCGCCCCCAGTCCGTTCTGCGGGCTGAAGAAAATATCGCGGATTTTCTGTGCGGTATCTAACTGGCCAAGGACATCCTCACGGATCACCACATTGTCCTCCCCATTAAGCCCTTGGCTGTTCTCCACAAACAGTTTCAGGTTCTGCTGGTAAAATGCGTCCAGCACGCCGCCCGGTTTAAAGAAGCGTTCAAACGCATCCAGCGAGGCATCCTCTTTCGACCGGGGATCAAACGGGTATTTATCCGCAAGCTGGGTGTTAAAGGTTTTCACCACGCTATCGCGCCAGTCCAGCTCCATATAGCGAACCGCCTCAATCATCACCACATGCCACGCCTGATCCGCCAGTTTGTCCACCCATCGATTAAGCGGCGCAGGCAGCGTTTTCGCCATCTGCCGGGTGGCGAAAATCGGATCGCTGCTGTTCTGATCCAGTCGGAGTTGTACTGCCTTCAGGGCCGATTTTCCCGGTACCGGTGCGTTCTGTACCGCCAGCAGGTAACGGTGCAATTCTGTCAGTTGCTGATAGACCACCTGCAACGTGCTGCCCTTATCCTTCTGCTCTTCCAGCGTGCTGTTTTCCGGGGCGAATTCATGCCCCAGACGGTTCAGCAAATGCCAGTCCGGCTCGGTCTTCGCCTGCGCACGTTCGTTGTCACTCAGTTTTTCAGACAGGATGGGAGGTCGGGTATTGTCACGCAGCGCCGTCAGTATCCGCTGAAGGGGCTGATCGCCGCTGATAATCTGCTCCAGCGCGCCGGTCAGCGCGGCCAGCGAGTCATAGCCTCGGATATTCAGGTTATCCATACCCGTCCGCCAGGTGGCGGTGTAATCACTGATATACTGCTCGGTAAGCTGGCGCTGGATTTCCGTCCGGTCAGCATCGCTGTAGGTGACATTGTGCGTCAGAGCCAGCACCCAGGAATCCATTGCCGTCAGCTTCACCAGCTCATCACGCTGCTTCACAAAATAGCTCTGCAGGCCATAGCGGGTGAGAAACTGCGGAATGATCAGCTTATTATTGTCAGTTGCAATAAACGTCTGATCAAATGCTGGCCCCGTCTGATCGCGCAGGCTGAGATCGGCGGGCAGTACGCCCAGCGCCCGTGTTTTCAGACTCTGGTACACCCGCTGATAAACCGGCAGCCTGCTCAGTTCTTTCTGCGCAGCGGCGACGGTTTTATCGTAAGGCGTCCACAGGCTGATGGCATCGGCGTCGCCCTGCAGACGCTGAGCATACCAGTCGGTATGCGCCAGCGCATAGTCGAGATGGGACATCAACTGCGCCTGAACATCACGCTGACCATGAAACTGTTCACTCCAGCGTTTCGCCATAAACTGTTTCACCACGGCATCATTACGCCCGCTTTTATCTTCCAGCATACGGATGACGCGCAATACGGCGAGCTTTTCCTCGCTTTCCGGCGGCGCGTTGTTCATCTGTTTCACCAGACCGTTCAGCAGGGCCGGAAGGTAACGTTGTTCCAGCAGATGCAAGTAAGTCTGCTCAACGTAGGGGCCCACCCGCGTCCCCTGATAGAGCCCCATATCGGCCAGCCAGCTTCTGTCGCCCCAGTCACCGTAGGCCAGCGTGGCATCACGCACCGGATTCAGCAGCGGCAGTTGCAGGTAACCGCTTTCATCAGTTCCCTGCGGCGGCGGCACGTCCATAAAAGATTTAGCCTGCGCCAGCACCGTCTGTCCTGCACGGTAGTTTTCGTTATACCCGTGATGCCAGCCCCAGATAAGCAGCCCCACCACCACCGCACCGCATCCAGCAAAGAGACTCATCCGGCGGCGGGAACGGGCCAGCCACAGGCGATTCTCCCCGGCAAGATTCGGCTCGGCCAGCAGTACCTCCGGAAACAATATGCGGGTGAAGTACGGCGTGGTGTCCACCAGCGGCCAGGCCGACAGAGAGCCATGCTCCAGCCCGTACTGGCGGGCGGCGGACTGAGTAAAGATGTCATCCATCTGGCCGCGTTGCAGCGAAGAGGTCAGATACACGCCGCGCAGGTAGATATCCTGGTGCTCGCCATCCAGCAACGCATCCAGCAGACGGGCAATATTCTCCCCGGCCCCCAGCATCTGGCGGCAGAAACTGAATGCCGCGCTGCGCGCCACCGGGCTGGACTGGGCAAGCATCTGGTCAGCCAGCGCCCGGTTCATCTGCTGCCCCCATGTCTGCCAGAAGACGTCCAGCTCGCTGTGCCAGGCATCGCTTTCATGGGCGTTGCCGGTAAAGGTGACACCCAGGACACTATCGCGCCCGTTCCGGTCCAGGGCACGGAACCACGCGGCAAATCCGATAAGCAGATCCAGCTTGGTCAGCACGATATAGACCGGCAGACGGGCATGCAGCGACTGGCGTGTCTCCTGCAACTGGCCGCGCAACGTCTGTATCAGTTGCTCGTGACGGCGTTTGTCTGCGGTCAGCAAATCCGGCAGATCCAGCGTCAGGATCAGGCCGTTAAGGGGCTGGCGCGTGCGTTTTTGCAGCAGCCATCCCAGCCAGTGTTCGCGCAGGCGACGGTGTAGCAGATTGCCGTCATCTGGATCCGCCAGCATGCCATCGGTATCGAAAACCACTGCCTGTCTGCCCACATACGGCGTGATATATACCTGCTGATCGGTTCCCCGGCTGGCGTCCGGCGTATAGATCACATCAGCCGGAAACCCTTCGCGCAGAAGTGTTGTTTTACCGCTGCCCGCAGGTCCCGTGACCAGATACCACGGCAGTTGCCACAGGTAGTGTCGGCTGTCCAGATGCCGTTGCAACCGCAATAGCCAGTGGTCGAGGCAACGCTGCTGGAAGTTAACGGCCACAGAAAGCGGATCCTGCTCTTCCTGACGCTGCTGCTTCTGCTGCTTCTCAATCAATTGCAGGTGTTTCACCACTCTGACGGTCAGCCAGATAAGCGCCAGCAGCACCCAGATAGCTGTTGCCAGCCAGCGATTCGCCAGCGGTTTCAGCCAGTATGTCTCGTAAAACCGCCATGCAGGGCCCTTCCACCAGATCCAGACCAGCAGCACAATCCACACCAGTGCCAGCAGCCAGGCTACGGACACTTTGAACCTGGGCATCGCGGGTCTGAGCATGGACGCCAGCCCGCTGAAAAGTGGGGGAATACGGGGAGTCGGTATTCTGAACACAAAACGCTCCTGTCTTTTTAGCTCGCCGTTTCCGTCGCGAGTTTCGTTTCCAGCTCTTCCAGCAATGCCGGTTCCCAGTCGGACAGCATCGTATGCAGTCCGGTTTTAAGCAGTATCCGGTAATGGTGCCGGGCAATCTTTGCCATGCCGGATGCTTCCAGCAGTTGCGCCGTCAGGTACTGGCAATAGAATCGCGCGCGTGGCGTGTCGCCGGGCTGCGTTTCAAGCAGCGCCAGCGCAGCCTGAAGCCCCTGCTCCTGATAGTATTGCCAGACCTGCTGTGTCATATCATCCGTGACAACCGTAGCGGCGGCAGGCTTCTGCGGCTCATCCGCCAGCCACTGGCGGGTGGCCTCATTGATAAAGGGCGAACGATCGTTAAAACGCAACGTATCCAGGTGCGGAAGCCGGGTTACAAAACGACGTACCTCATCGCGCACCGCCTGCGCCACATCATCGTGACCCAGTTGCCGCGCAACCTGTGCAGAAAGATAGTGACCATCCAGCCAGTACGGAGCCAACAGCAGGCTTTTCTCCACCTGCTGCCAGAGCGTCATATCCGCACGGGCAAGACGTGCCTGATAGTCGGCGACCATATCGGCAGAGACCGCCGCCAGCGGAGTACGCCCGTCGCTCTCCGCCTGCGGGGAGGAGGTAATGTTTTGCCACAGGGCATGACGGCGCAGGCGGTATCCCTGTGGCGATGCAGGCTGGCGTTCGCAGAGAATAGCCGCCACTTTCAGCAGCGTGTCGCGCCAGGCTTTATCACCGTGATTATCGATACTCACCACCGGCGCGGGCATGGCCGGAACGTCAGTCTGGATACTGGCGCTGGTCGTATCCACATGCTGTGCCGGAGAGGCTGTCGCAGGTGAACGGTCACGAAACGCCCGCTGATACTGAGCAAACAGGTCATCGGTGGCGGAGGCCAGTTCCGGCATTCCGGACGCCTGCCAGCACTGCGCCAGTTTTGCCAGTTCCCCCAGCAGAGCATCACGCTGTTCCGGGGGGGATGTGGCAGCAAAACCGGCGACTCCGGGTTCAAAACGTTTCAGGATCTGGTCGGCAAAGCGCTTTTTATTCGCCGCATTCTGCGGCCAGGCGACGGTCCAGTAATGCGTGACGTACTGCGTCAGCATCCTGAGCGCAAGCAGATGATCACCCGCATGTTGCAGCGTGCGCAGCAGGTGCGACACCAGACGAAAATCCTTGCTCTCCGAGGCCAGAAGCTCCAGCCCCTGCCGCTGGAGTTCCGCAACATCAAGCTGCGCATGGCTCAGCGACCCCAGCCTGACAATTTCACCGTCGATATATTCCCACTTTGGATTTTCATCGCTGAGCTTGCTGGCCAGTTTCTCTTCCGACAGACCTTCCTGCAGATGCGACAGCCAGACGTCCTGGTTGTGTATATCCATATTTATTCCCCCGCCCAGTGGCAGGCTTCACGCAGCGGCGCGATGGTCTGCGCCAGTCCGTCAATGTTAAAGGTCAGCGTTCCGGCGGCGCTGTCGGTCCCGGTATCGAGAGCCAGCGTTTTTGCGCCAAAAAGCTGTTTAATCTCATCAATCCCCGCCAGCCCCCGGCTGGCTTCCAGCAGAAAGCCGTTCTCACGCACAAACCAGCGGGAACGGAACGCCCCGCCTTCTGTTTTCAGCGTGACCGGAATATCGCTTTCCTGCCGGGAATCGGTGAGCGCAACCTGCATCCGGGTGATATTGTCCACACAACTGAAAACCAGCACCGGGCGCGGCGGCAGGCTGCCGATAGCGGGCGTGGTGATAATGACCATCGGACGTTCGCCCTCCGTACGGGTGAGCAGCAGCCCGGTGGAGTTGTCCGTGCGTTGCTTTTCCTGTTCAAAGGCCCGCCTACGCGCCTCGCCGCCATAACGCGCTTTCACCAGCGCTCCGGCAAAACCGGTGTCGGATTCCGGTGACAGAATGCGGTCATAGCAGTCCAGACGTTCCAGCGCCGCAGGCTCTTTCCGGCAGAGGTTCATCGCATCCACTGTTGCCTGCGCATCCGCCATTTCACTGGCGTACAACGGTGAAACCGTCAGCCACAGAGGCAGCAGTAAACGGGCGAAGCGTCTCATACCGCACCGGCTTCTTCTGTCACAGCGTCGTCAATATCGGCAGTAAACGCGCCGTCCTGCACATCAAGCGAGATACGGACAATGGCGGTGTTCGCCGCCATTTTCTGTAACAGCAGCAGCGAGAGCGGCGGCAGCATGTCACCGTCGATAACCGACTCCAGCATTCGCGCCCCGTTTTCGGCACGGGTAACGCGCTGCATAATTTCATCGGTCACGCCCGGTGTAATCACCACCTCCGCGCCGAAACGGACACGCAGCACGTTATCCAGACGGGCGAGTTTTCCGGCGATAATGGTGGTCAGTGTATCCCTTGAGAGCGGCAGGTATGGCACCACCTCCATTCGCGCCAGCAAGGCCGGTTTAAAGAAATCCACCAGCACCGGATACAACGCATCGTGCATCGACTCCGGGTTGTCTGCCTGTTCCACAATCACCTGATAACCGAGGTTGGAGGTCAGGAAGAAAACGATGTTTTTGCAGTCAATCAGCCGTCCTTCGCCGTCGGCCATTTCGCCCTTGTCGAACGCCTGGTAGAACAGGTTGAGCACGTCAGGATGCGCTTTTTCCACTTCATCGAGCAGCACAACCGAATACGGTTTCTGGCGAATCGCTTCGGTCAGCACGCCGCCCTCGCCGTAGCCGACATAGCCCGGCGGTGAACCAATCAGGCGCGAAACGGTGTGTTTCTCCTGGAATTCGCTCATGTTGATGGTGGTGAGATACTGACGACCACCGTAGAGCAGCTCTGCCAGTTGCAGCACGGTTTCGGTTTTACCCACCCCGCTCGGCCCCGCCAGCAAAAATGCGCCGAGCGGACGCCCCGGACGACGCAGATCGGCCCGCGCCGTCAGCAGGTGTTTATGCAGGTGCTTAATTGCCAGATCCTGACCTTTAATCGTCTCCCCCAGCCACTGTGGCAGGTCGGTGATAACCGACATCTCATTCTGCGACAGGCGGTTGAGCGGTACGCCAGTCCATTCAGCGATAACGGCGGCAATCTGTTTCTTATCCACATGGGGGGATACCAGCAACTGCGTACGGTGCAGGGCATCCAGTTCAGTGCTCAGAGAAGCCAGCCGTTCCGCCGCTGCGGTTGTCTCTTCCGGTACGGTATCAGCCTGCGGCAGCAGATCGTCGTTTGCCGCATCGTCCTCATCCTGCTGCCCCTCTGCTTCCGTCAGCAATGCCTGACGCAGGGCGATAATCTCCTGTACCAACGTCTGCTGCTGATGCCACGCGGCATCCAGCGCCTGAAGCTCTGCCTGCGCCGCTTCATACTGCACGTAAACCTCGTCCCGTCGTCCGCCGTCCGTGCGCAGGCCAATCCGCATTTCCCGATCAAGCTGGTGGATTTCCGCGTCACACTGCTGGCATTGTGTGGTCAGCGCCGAAATCTGCTTTGGCGGCGAGGAAAGGTTGATTGCCACACGGGCGCAGGCGGTATCCAGCACGTCAATAGCCTTGTCAGGCAACTGACGCCCGGAGAGGTAGCGCGCGCTCAGTGTCGCCGCCGCCTGTAGCGCGTCGTCGTCAATCAGCACGCCGTGTGCCTGTTCATACACGGCCGACAGACCGCGCAGAATAATGGTGGCTTCGGCAGCATTGGGCTCGCTCACCTTCACCAACTGGAAGCGACGCGACAGGGCTGCATCTTTTTCGAAATACTTTTTGTACTCGCTCCAGGTGGTGGCGGCGATGGTTTTCAGCTCGCCACGCGCCAGCGCCGGTTTCAGCAGGTTGGAGATATCCAGCCCGCCCTGCTGATTACCTGCGCCGATCAGCGTATGCGCCTCATCGATAAACAGGATGATGGATGTTGGCGACTGAATGACTTCCGCCATCAACCCTTTAAAACGCTTCTCAAACTCGCCCTTAACGGAAGCACCCGCCTGCAACGCACCGAGATCCAGGGTCATGATATCGGTATTTTTCAGCTTGTCCGGCACCTGACCGGCAACGATACGCAGCGCCAGCCCCTCGATCAGCGCGCTCTTGCCGACGCCCGCCTCCCCCACCACCACCGGATTGTTCTTACGGCGACGGCAGAGGATATCGATCATCAGATCGATTTCATTATCCCGGCACAGCACCGGATCGAGCCTGCTGTTGCGGGCGTCTTCGGTCATGTTTTTTGCATAACGGGCAAGCAGACTCTCTTCTGAACGCACAGACATGGAGGCTGACTTATCCTCGTTCAGCATGACGGACTCCGCTGACTCCCGCGTCCAGTCGGAAAAATCCTGGCGTAACCGATCGCGGTTAATACCGGTCAGCAACCGGGCCGCAGCAGGCGGCACATATCGCGATGCCGCATGCAGCAACGCCAGCAGCAGAATACCACCGCGCAGCTCGCTGGACTGCATTTCCGCCGAGGCCAACAGCCAGCCGTCGCGCAGCCACTCAACCAGCAACGGCGAAAAAACCGGGTAACTGTCGGTATGGCGCATCGTGGCGTAATGCTCCACCGTCAGCGCCTGCCCCAGCTCTTCCACGCTAATCTCTGCTTTATCAATAATGACGCGCAGGTCGCTGCGCGGAATAGCCAGCATCTGTATCAATACATGGCTGACCGTAATTTCAGTGGACTGCTGGCTCATACAGGCCGTGGCGGCCATTTCCAGCGCCTGGCGGGAGAACGGGTTCAGCCGTTTTACCAGCGTGGAGAGTTCAATCTGAATCATGGGTGTCCTTACCTGGCAAGCAGCCGGTTTAACTGATGGAGAATATCCTGCGTCTGGCCGTCGAGGCGCAGCAGATAAAACATATACACCAGCGCCAGCACGACGATGCCGCACAGCAGAAGATGTCTGACAGTCAGGCGTTTTATCAGCCGGTAACGTCCACCCTGCGCTTCCTTATTCTGGTGGAGTAGCGGAAACGACGCGTCGCCACGCAGTGGATGCAGTACGTGATGCAGGCGACGGTATATCTGTTCAAACTCATCCTGTCCCTGCTGCGCCACCTTGTAGCGTCCGCGAAAGCCCAGCGAGAAGCAGAGGTATAAAAACTCCAGCAGATCCTGATAACGCCTTGGCTCACGCATCAGGCGCTCCAGCAGGATGAACACCTTCTCACCGCCCCAGGCTTCATTATGGAAATGGACCAGCAATGATTGTTTGATCCATTCGTTTTTGTTTGACCAGCCGTTGCCCAGTGCCGCTTCATCGATAAACGTACACAAGACATAACGAAATGACACAATCACGCCCGGCTCATAGCCCTGCTCCTGCAACAGTTGCTCCACCGCCTGCACATCCGTCACCACCTGCGCAAACAGGTGTTCCGGCATACTCTGGCTGTTCATACCCGACAGGCGCATCACCATCCCCAGCAACGGTGTGGCGGCGTCGATCATCGGGTTAAGGCTGTTACCGCGCAGTGCCAGACGGTACTGACGACCGGAGTCCGGTTCTGACGGAAGCACGAATTCGCTCATCGTCTTATCCTCTTATCGCCCACAGTTGCATATCGAGTTCCGGGAAAGTCCCGGAAATATGCATCGCCAGCGCTCCGGCTTTCACCACGTCCTGCCAGGCGGAACTGCCTTTTTCCAGCTCAAAGTAGACATAGCCGTCATGGTACGGCAGCTGGCGGGGGGCCGCCGGAAGTGCACGCAGCGGAATACCCGGCACCTGCACGCTGACCATATTGCGGATTTTGTCGGTAGCGGCGATTTTCGACTGCTGGGTAAACTGGAGGATTAGCTGGGCGTGCGGCATCCGGGCGCGAACCGCCAGCACAAAGACTCCGGACTGTAGCAGCCCCGGATCGTTGACCGTGGCCAGGTAAACACCCTCGGTAAAGATAAGCGGCAGGTTCTGCGCACGGGGTTGCAGCACAATATTGAGCGCCCGACGCAGTTCCGGGATCACCGTTTTAAAGGACTGCGTCAGATCCCGGTGATCGTAAGGTTCAACCACACAGGGCAGACGGCTGTTTTCGGTGAACGTCATCAGCTCGCCCAGCAGGCTGACCAGATCCAGATAAAAAATTTCCGGATGCAGGGTATGCAGGCGCGCCCGGTGCGAGAAGTGCATTTGCCAGCGGTTGAGCATCTGTAGCATCATAAACTCGGCCACATCCGCAATCCCGCTCTGCTCCGGCGAGCCAATACGTTTCGCCAGATCGGCGGCGCGGGTGGCGATCAGCCCCTGTACGTCACCGACAAAGCGGTTCAGTACAGGGCTGACACGCAGCGTCTGGCAGGTCGGGATAAATTCCTCATCCAGCACCAGTGCACCGCCAGATTGAAAACTGCGGATACGGCACAACGGCAGCACCATCATCGCACTGAGGTCTTCCGTACCGCTGACAATTTTCGGCACCAGCTGGCCCAGCGTCAGCGACTGCATATCACCATCATCACTGTGGACGTCACGCACATCGATCCGGGTTTCGCTGTAGCGCTCCGAACTCTGGCCCGCGCTGCGAATGCCCTGCACCTCGCTGATGTTATGGGTGGCCACCGGCAACGCCAGATAGATATCGTAGCTTTCCGGGGTGGTCAGTTCACCCGGCTGAAACGGCAGCGGCAGCAGATCCTGCTCGGGGATACGGAACACCGTACCGTCCGGCAGACAGCCTGCCGCCCGGTCAATCATCACTTTGCCCTGTGCCAGAAGTTCGGTATTCAGTGACAGCTCCGTAAATCCCCAGGCAAAGTCCCCCAGAGCGTCCAGCCGTTCGCGCAGCATCGCGTCGTTATGACGCTGTTGCTGCTGAAAGTGCTGCGGCAACGCAAACATCCCTTCCTGCCAGAGCACCCGGTTTTTCATTGTGGCCATCGTTATTTGTCCTCGGTCTTCATTTCAATACTATTCTGGCGTACATGCACCAGCAGACGGTAGTGATGCCCGGTCCCTTCCACCGGCACGATTTGCTTCCATTCGCTGGCCTGATCGTCGGAGAAATAGGCGACGATGCCAATAAACTGCGTTTTTGCATCCAGATTAACGTCGGGCAGCGTTTTGAGCGTGTCCGGCAGCAGGGTGAAATCCTGGTGATCGAGATAGTTTTTCCCCAGCGCTTCCGGCAGCGGCGTGGACGCCAGCAGATCGTAATCTGCCGCCTGAAATTTTGAGTCATCGGTCAGATACACCAGTTGCATATCAACCGGAGCAGGATCGCCCTCACCGTTCAGATTGCTATCCGGCTCGGTCAACAGCGTGAGGGTCACCGTGGAAGACTGCTGTTTCAGATCGCCGACCTGAATACCGGGATCGGCGATCACCTGGCCGATCTTTTTGGTCATGGTGCATCCACTTAACGCCAGCATCAGCATGACAAAAACGCGTCTCATGCTTCCGGTTCCCGCTGCTTCTCACGTAATACCCGGTCGTACACCTGGGCATAGACTTCGTTAAACAGCATGGCGAAACCCTGCTGCCTGTCCGACGCCAGTTCAGCGTAATAATGGCGGTACATGCCCCATGCTCCGGCATCATCCAGCTCGCGGCGCAGCTCATGGCTGCGGCGGTACTGAACAAAACGGCGTAGCAGACTCTGCGGCGAGAAGGCCTCAAGCATCACCCGCAGCGCTTCGGCAATCGCAGCCCGGTTGGCTTCTTCGTGGTGGCGGACGTTTCGCAGGCTTTCGCGAATGGCGGCAGGTGCCGCCAGATGCACCGGACTTTTACCTTCAGCGAACATCACCTCCAGCACGGCGGCATAGTCCAGATTCAGGCGCAGCGGGTTATCCTCCAGCGGGCGCAGGTGTTTGTCCGACAGACTGTTCTGGCTGTGCTGCAAATCCAGCAGCCCCTGAATCGCGGCCTGCAGGGCGCGTCCGCTCTCTTCCAGGAAAGCGTCGGCATCCTGCGAATTGTGCACGCTGAGCGAACTGCCCAGTCCGCGCAGCAGCGGCGTCACCGCCAGATGTTTCTGCGCCGTTTGCGCCGGAGTGAATTCGTCTTCATCATGCGGATCGGCATAAACCGGCGGCAGATCCATAAACGCCGTGTCGATCCCGCCGTTCGCCCGCAGATCGGAAAGCGGTACGGTTTGTTGCCCGTTAGCCAGGGATGAGACTGTCAGACTTTCACTTTGTAGTACCTGCAAAGGATCGGAGGAAAAACTGTTCACCACCGTGGACGTCAACTGATGACGCTGCTGCATCCCCGGATACTCCGGCTGGCCGTCAGTGGAGATCAACGCCTCCACCAGGCCATCACGCTGTGTCACAATACTTTCCGGCGTCGCCATCTGCTCGTCATAGCTGATACGTTTGCCCTCGTGCAGAAAGACTTTCAGCGCCAGCGCGCCGAGGCTGATTTCATCCCCCTGTCGCAGGCGTACCAGACCGGTATCCGTCGATACCGGCGCAAGGTTAATCATCAGTCCCGGCATCAGGCTGCGCAGGCAGAAAGCACCGTCGTACAGCACAATGGCACAGGCACGCCCGGCAACCGAGCCGACACGATCCTGCACCGACCAGTGGCACTCTTCGGCATGGCCTATCTCGCCACCGTCGCCGGAAAACAGGCATTTCGCCGCACGGCCGCTTTCCAGTTCATTACCGTTCATCACCTGTAAGGTCAGTGATAACGAGGGAGACTGCGATTTTTCCTCAGCCATTTGTTGCTCCATAAAATTATTCCCTGATGTGGAGAGTGACGGAAGGCGGTGTTTTCGGCTGCCCGATAAACGCAGTACGCCCGATACAGGAACAGGACCTGTCACCCAGCCGCATTCCCTGCGCCTGTTCCGGCGCCAGATCCAGGCGTAAGTCCCAGGCCAGCTGATCGCGCAGCAGGAACGAAATAAACATTTTCAGCGCCTGATGATGATCACCGTCCGGTAAAAACGACAGATAACGCGCCATCTCCAGACCGTTAATCCGCAGCAAAAATTTGCCGCTGCGATCCGGTACCCGAGCACCGAGGGTAAAATTGACGCCCAGGACGGAACGTCCGACGACATGCCCGGCAGTTCGTATTTTCAGATTACGCACCCCCACCCTGTTCTGCTCTGACGGCACGATCGCCACCTTACGCAGTTGCCAGCTCTCAATAGTGACATCCGGCAGTTCAAAACAGTGGGAAACCAAATTGCATACCACGTCCGGCGAACGACCCGGCGTCGCCAGAACCCCGGCATAGGCCAACATCTTGCTGTGGTTGATAGCGAGCCGGTCGCGCACGCTCTGGTTACCCAGTCCCACAAGGGAATACATGCGCTGTGAAAAGACATCCGTCCCGCCGTTGCGAAAACAGATGTAGTAGCGGTACTTACGCCAGGCGTGATAAGCAAATTGCGTCCAGCGGTGACTGAACAGATCAAGGAACGCTTTCAGACCTTCCTCGTTCTGTGCTGATTCCTGTGCCATCCGATCCAGGTAATAGCCCGGCAGCGGCGACTGGCTGCCGGAAAAACCGAGAAATTTTGAGGTCAGCATAAACTGCCCCTTGTCGCTGCGCATGAGTGACGTTAAATCGCTCCCCGGAAAAGCGATGCTGGCATCGGATTTAAACAGCACCACCTCATCTTCCGGCTCGTTGCGCAGAGAAGGTTCACTGCCCGGCTCACCGTAGCGACGGTGCAATGATTCCAGCAACACATAGAAATTGATGTCGCGCACATCTGCCGGAAACGTCACATCAGGGCGTGCTGGCCGGTACTCTTCCATTCCCAGACCTCCTGACTTTCCGTGTTGATAATTTTCAGGCAGTGAAACGAATTGATGCTGGCGTACAGAGCAAAAAATTGCGACAGCACTACCCCCAGCAAATAGATCTCGCCCTCACAGACAAACGGGATCGGGTTGATCCACAGCGTGGTAGCCAGTCCTCTTACCGGGACGCCCTTAAACAATCGATCCACCGGTTGAGTTTCCATCTTCTCAATGGCATCCAGCTTTTGCTGCGACAACCGGGCCTGCTGCGGATGATGGATCCCTGGCAGATCGAAGGTACGCAGGATCTGCACCAGCGCATCACGATCCAGCAGGGAGAGATAGTTCAGATTCATGCTGGAAATCAGCGACCAGTGCATATCGCCGTCTGTGACCGGATACAGCGGACGCGTCGGACGCGTGACGTTGCTGAAA
This sequence comes from Citrobacter sp. CK202, assembly GCF_030333225.1. Taxonomy (NCBI): domain Bacteria; kingdom Pseudomonadati; phylum Pseudomonadota; class Gammaproteobacteria; order Enterobacterales; family Enterobacteriaceae; genus Citrobacter; species Citrobacter sp. CK202. Next base: position 317,988 of record NZ_JAOWGI010000029.1, on the reverse strand, counting down.
GAAGCGACCGCCGGATTTTTACCCACCGCGATACAGATATCACCAGTATGCAGTTCTGTGGGGAGCATCCTGTTGGTGCAGACCAGTGAAGCGGTAACCACCTCACCTTCCAGCATAGACGGCTCAGGCAGCCGGCCATCGGAGTGAACAAAGGCGATGGAATGCTCAAGGCCGCGATGAAACAGGGACGTTCTTGTCCGGTGGTGCCAGTACACCACCTCACGCTGACGGCTGTACTCAATCTGGTGGTTAAAACTCTCAAACTCCGGCCAGAAACGGGTTTGGTTTCCTTTTCCAGATATATTCTCTGACTCTGTGATATGACCGGAAACAGATTTAACCCTGAAAATGTCATAGGCATCAGGGTGCTGATGACTGGCTTTTAATGGATACTGTGGCGTACTGCCGTCCGGTCTGACGGGTTCAGCATGGTGAACAAATAGGTTGACGGCAGGTGTACAGTAAAGCCGCAATGAACTCTGACGCAGCTTTATATCAACCGGCAACGGCTGATTAAAATGAAAACGTAATGTGAACGCGCCTGCCGGAAAATCTTCCGGTAACGGTGCCACATCCCGCAGATGGATGAAAAAGAAGCTTTCCGGGTAGCAAAAATACTCCTGAAGCACCCGATATCCATTGTGAACATTTTTAGGCCACGGCAACAACGCATCCTCACGCTCAAACCCGGCGGCATCCAACCACAACTCCGGTAACGGTATACAACACTCCCCCGCAACCAGTTCAGCATCCATCAGGTGTTCACTGAACCATAGATAGAGCTGATGACGGGTATAGTCATCGTCATTCCCCAGCCAGAACGTGAGTTTATTAAAATCCAAGGTTCGGGGAGAAACACCATCATCCACGAAAAAATCAATATCAATAGTGCCTTTTTTGAGAGTGCTGGTGTTACGCACATTGCGAAGTTGCAGCGGCTGCAACCATGTATCCCGTGCCAGAGTGAAATGGCAGGCAGGGGCAAAAGCACCTTCTCCGTTTGTTAATGCCCCTTTATGTACAGACGTGCCATGATTATTCTGACGGGTCGCCACCAGCTCATCACGGGAAACCTGAACCGGCGCTTTCAGATTGTTTTCCGGCTTATATTCGATGACCGTCATGGCCGGAACCGGGCGCAGATAGTTGGGCCACAACATCCGGATGATCCCATGGGTGAATTCCGGGAACTCGTCGTCCAGTTTCTGCCTGAGGCCACCAGACAGGAAAGCAAAGGCCTCCAGCAGACGCTCCACGTCCGGGTCGCCTTCTTTCTCAGACAAAAAACGGGCCAGATAAGGTTTATCCTCTGCCAGCAGTTTGCCCAGTTGACGCAGATAATCCAGTTCTTCCCGGTAGTAACGTTCTTCAAAAGCCATTCTGTCACTCCACCCGGTAGCGCTGGCGGTTATCCAGCAAAATGTCAAACGCCAGAACATCCCTGGCATCGTTGAAATTCACCTGCGCCACAATATGAAAACGTAATTCCTGCGGGGCATGAACATCCTGCATGTCCGCATCCACCGCCACATCAGCGAGCCGGGGTTCATAACGCAGAATGCAGTCACGGATCCCCCGGCCAATTTCCTGGCGAAAATCGCTGGAGATCAGTGCATCATCATTCAGGTCCGGAATACCCAGCTCTGGTGAGCCATAACAACTGCCGGAACGGGTATTCAGAACGTTTTCCAGGTTATGTCTGATGGACTGTAACAACCGTCCTGGCGACGGTGAGTAACATGACGACCCGGCCGCATTCCTCACCCGCTCAAACAAACTGCCCTGCATTCCAGTATCCCGTTCCGTCATGGTTGTTAATCTCTGTCCAGACGACCTACGAGAGACAGTTCAAAACTGGCACCCATATATTTGAAATGCGGACGCACGGAGAGCGACACCTGGTACCAACCCGGTTCCCCCTCCACATCCAGCACTTCAATTTTGGCCTGACGCAGCGGTTTACGGCTGCGCACCTCAGCAGGCGGATTTTCCTGATCGGCCACATACTGGCGGATCCAGGTATTCAACTCACGTTCCAGATCGCCACGCTCTTTCCACGAACCAACCTGTTCGCGCTGCAAAACTTTGATGTAGTGTGCCAGACGGCTGATGATGAAGAGGTAAGGTAGTTGGGTACCCAGCTTATAGTTAGTCTCTGCCTCTTTACCCTCCGGGGTATTGGGAAAGACTTTTGGCTTCTGTACTGAATTTGCAGAGAAAAAGGCCGCGTTATCACTGCCCTTACGCATTGTCAGGGTAATAAATCCCTCTTCCGCCAGCTCAAATTCACGACGGTCAGTGATTAGTACCTCGGTAGGGATTTTAGCCTGCAACTGCCCCATCGCTTCATATAGATGGACAGGCAGATCTTTTACCGCCCCGCCGTTTTGCGGACCGATGATGTTCGGGCACCAGCGGTATTGCCTGAAACTCTCAACCATATTAGCGGCCAGCAGAAATGCCGTGTTACCCCAGAGGTAATCATCATGACTGTGGCTGACATTTTCCCGGTAGTTAAAACTTTTCACCGGATTATCACCCGGTGCATATGGCTGACGCAGTAGGAATCGAGGAGAAGTCAGGCCAAGATAGCGCGAATCTTCGGATTCACGCAGCGAACGCCATTTGGTATAAGCTGGGCCTTCGAAAATCGCCCCAACATCCTTGATGCCCGGCAGCTCAGTCCAGGATTCCAGCCCCAGGAACTCCGGCGCAACGGAGGACAGGAATGGTGCGTGCGCCATCGCACTGACTGCACTGACGTATTTCAGCAGCTTGAGATCCGCCGCCGTGTTTTTAAACGCATAGTTACCGATAACTGCCGCAACCGGCTCGCCACCAAACTGACCGTAACCGCTGGAGTAAACATGCTTATAGAAACCGGACTGAGTGATTTCCGGAGCAAACTCAAAATTATCCAGCAGCTCTTCTTTGGTGGCATGCAGCAGGTAGATCTTGATGTTTTCGCGTGGATCGGTACGCTCCACCAGTAATTTAAGGGAACGCAGTAGCGCTTCCAGTTCCTGGATCACCGGCTCATGAAGGATCAAATCCATCTGACGGCCTGTGCGATCATCAATATCTGCAATCATGGCGTTAACCGCCAAAATATCGACTGACTCCGCTTCATTCTGCAACAGCGCGGCAATAAACGCCGTCACACCCTGGCGGGCAATATCATAACTTTCAGATTCGGGCTGAAAACGGCTCTGCGCCATAATGTTATCCAGCAACGACGTAGCAGTTACCGGAGCAGCACTGACGGGAGTGACTTCTTCCTGTAGAGACATAGTGAAATCCTTATGCAGAGTTATTTCTGGCTGGCAAGCCCCAGTTCCTGAATTAGCTGTTCGCGAGTTTCCTCGTTATCCAGTAACGCCTGTAGCTGAGCGCGGAAAGCGGGGATATTGCCCATCGGCCCCTTCAGGGCAACCAGTGCTTCACGTAACTCCAGCATTTTTTTCAGTTCCGGCACCTGACTGGCAATACTGTCCGGCGAGAGATCGGCCATCGAATTCACTTTCAGACTGATATCCATTCGTGCATCAGCCCTACCGCTGAGCACCGATGGTACGGAAACATGTCGTTCAATACCGGACTGGGCAAGCACCGCATTTAAGGTATTTCTGTCAACAGAAACCGGCTGTCGTTCATCCAGCGGCGTGTCGTCTGGTTTTCCCAGCAAGTCACCAGTCACCAGTCACCAGCAAATTAAGTGGAAGCTCAATTTCCGCCGTCTGGTTACCTGATTTTGGTACATAGCGAATATTAATACGCTCTTTAGGAGCTATACTGCCATCTTTACTATTACTCATAAAATATTCCGCCAGATTATGTTTTACATATCATATTTGAGTCACAAAAGATCTTCCTTACCTTATTAAGGAAATACTCAAAAACCCTGCCTTTGTGGTAAAAAAATATGATGCAGAATTAACAACAAGGCGTATGATACGCCAGAGAATGAATTTTAAAACCATTTTATGGAAAAAATAAAGGGATATATTCGTTTGTGACACCTTGCACAGAAATTATCTTTCTCTACATGATACCCATAAATAACACATAGTGCATTTAATAACAGCAAGTAAGCGAATCACTTAATAAACAACAAGATACAAAGAGCCATAAGGTTATTTCATTCATGATAAAAATAAATACATAAAATTAATTTTACTAAAATCAAAAGTAAGCACAGATAAAGTAAACATCATTCAAAGAGGAGTAAATAATATTTATTCTTGATACACCAACGTTCAAATAAATAATAAAAACGCTCACAGCAAGTGATGGATTAGCTTGCTATGAATATGGATAACCCCTCGGTTCATTACTATCTGATGATTCGGGGAAATAGCAACAAAATGTTCACGGATACACAAAAGGAGCTACAAAGATGCCAACTCCATGTTACATCTCAATTAAAGGACAAACCCAGGGACTGATCACCGATCGTGCGTTTACCGCTGAATCTGTCGGTAACATTTACGTCCAGGGTCACGAAGACGAAATGCTGGTACAGGAATTCAGCCATAACGTTACCGTCCCGACCGATCCACAATCAGGTCAACCAAGCGGCCAGCGTTCTCATAAGCCGTTTATCTTCACCGTTGCGCTGAACAAAGCGGTTCCACTGCTGTACAACGCACTGGCTTCCGGTGAAATGCTGCCGACGACAGAACTACACTGGTATCGCACTTCTGTGGAAGGTAAACAGGAGCACTTCTTCACCACCCGTCTGACCGACTCCACCATTGTCGATATCGACTGCACTATGCCGCACTGCCAGGACGACACCAAACGTGAGTTCACGCAACTGGTTAAAGTTTCTCTGGCTTACCGCAAAATTGAGTGGGAACACGTTTCTGCCGGTACTTCAGGCGCTGATGACTGGCGTGCGCCGCTGGAAGCTTAAGTCTTAACCTACAGCACTCTTGCTAAAGGCAGAGTGCTGTTTCGATTTCGTCCAAATATAAAAAACAGTGTCGGTACAAAATTACCTTTTGCAAACGAGAGATGGCGGATGCCGGAGACTTCGGCGGTAGCGTGCAAAAAAACAAGCGTAACGTTGTACGGTCATTGCAACTAATTCAGTTAGTGAATTGATAATGTGAGGGCAAGGTGTCTCATTTATTTTATCCTGAAGGTAATGATTTACCTGGCTATGAGTGGTCACGCCTACTGGGTCAAACTCAGGGAACGGATTTTAATTTCGCCGCACTGGCTGATGCTCTTGATTGTCAGCGTGATTTTTATGGTGCAGGTATTATATACAATGACGGTTATCGCTCATTTTTAGTTCGCCCCTCAAAACGTTCCCCCACTCCGGGCCTGAATCAAATAACCCATGTCATTGTGACTCAAACCACGCAATTATCTCGTGAAGGGATGGAGAAAAGTGTCAAAGAAGCCGTAAAAGATCCATCAATTGGAATAGAAATTGCGTCAACGGCACTATCCTGCGGAGCCTGTATACTCACGGCTGTTGCATGTGCTGCGTCTATGACCGCCGTACCGCTTACTGGCGGTATGAGTACACCTCTGGCAGTATTCGCGACTGCCGGAACGATTGCTACAGCAGTACAGTGTGCTAATGGCCTATGGCGTTTGTATGATATAGGACTTAACGATGCCCAAAATGTTGACTGGATTGATCAGCAGGGATGGTACACGGCCACCTCCACTGCACTTGATTTAATTTCACTGGTCTCGCTTGCCGGTCCACTAAAAGAAGTGATCATGACATACAAGGTGATGAAATCGACCTCTTCAATGAAAGTGATCGACTGGTTAAAACGTTACCCCAGAATGGAGCGAGTTCGTCTGACTGAAGCTATCATAAAACAACTTAACCCAGGGATATCTAACAAAACGATGAAAGCGATGATCCGCGCAGGAAAATATCCCAGACGATATCCTACAGAAGGACTTCACAGAGAGTTAATAAAACAACTCATCAGCGCGATGACCAGCACAATGGCGGTTTCTGGAAGTGCGGTCAGTGGTGTTATACATTCACCGGAAAGTATCAGCACCTCCGGTGAATATGTTTTTGGGTTATTACAGTCTGTGGACACTATTAATTAAATGAATATAACGAGAGTATTATTGGGTGCACAGTTCCTGCGATTAATTCATGAAGGAAAACAAACTGACTGCTTGATCAAAAATGGAGGGGCGGCTTTACTCAAACAATCTACCCCGGAGCAGGAAAATGCACTCAATCTTCAATGGTTCAGACTTTCAAGCCCCAACCCTATTTCAATTGGGGTTATCGTTATGTTATTAGTAGCCTCCATCGCATGGGAATGGACGCCTATAATATATTTCTTCAACCTTCCTGTTGATACAAGCACGATATTATGTCTATCTATTATGCCTATTGCTGGTGTATACTCCGCTTTTATACCCTATGGATTAGGACGAGGTTATACCAGTGGATTAACCCTCATACGCCATTTTTATTTTTTTAATATATTATTAACATCAATCACCTTTATCCTAACACTCGTACAACCAGTAGAGTTTTATGAATTTATGAGGAAATTGAGTTTCTTCTCATTACAATTACTGATCCTTTATTTGTCTCGATACACTATAAATAGCAAATCATTTTATAGAATAATTTCATTTCTTCGCACTTTACGTCTGATTCTGGAAGCTAAAAAAGAAAGAGAAATGCTGCAAAAAAAATAGTAAATAATTCTCCTCGCATAGTGCTCTATTCTTATGATCATTCATCGCGCCCATATTAAGCATTCCTTAATTCAGGTATTACAACGTCTACATCAAGTAACTTATCAACAACATGAGTATTTTTTCGTCCTCAGGGAGATTATATGTCATTAAAAGGACTGCGCTTTACGTTAAATGTTGATGGTCAGGCAGAGACAGCGCTGGCCGTGGTAGATTTTACTCTTTACCAGCAATACTCTGGTCCATTTGTGATGGAGGTAAATGTTTCCAGTACTCAATTCACTCTAGTGGCTTCGGATTTTCTGGAAAAAAATGTCGTTCTGACTATCTGGCAAGGTAATACTCCACAACGCTATATCAACGGCATTGTCACTGCAATGGTCCAGGGAAATAACAACGGATGGCAGACAAATTATCATCTGACCATTTCCCCTCCACTTTGGCGCTGTGGTTTGCGCAAGAACTTTCGTATTTTCCAGCAACAGGACATCCAAAGCATCTCTGATATTCTACTGAGAGAAAATGGTGTAACAGAATGGAAGTCCCACTTTTATGAAAACCACCCGCCACGTGAATTCTGCGTACAGTACGATGAGTCAGATCTCGCTTTTCTGACACGATTGTGGTCTGAAGAGGGAATCTTCTTTTTTGAAAAACTGTCCCCAGACGCTAATGGGCCGCAGCAGACGCTGACTCTATGCGACAATGTTGCTGGATTGCACACCATACCCACTCCAATCCTATTTAACCCAAACGCAACAACGGAAGTCACCCCTAAATCCATTAGTTTGTTCCGCTATGAAGCTACTGTCACACACTCTTCAGTGCAGAGTCAGGACTACACCTTTAAAGTTCCTGGCTGGCCGGGACTCTATACTCATAAAGCTGGCAATCTTAACGGCCAGCGGTCACAGTACGAAATTTTTGATTATCCGGGCCGTTTTAAAGATGAACAACACGGTCAGAATTTCACCCGCTACAAAATAGATGGCTGGCGCAGCAGTGCCGAAACGGCCACTTGTGCCAGTAATTCCCCCAAACTATGGCCTGGTACACGTTTTACCCTGTCAGGACACCCAACAGCCGACCTTAACCGAGAGTGGCAGGTGGTGAGTAGTACGCTGACGGGGATACAACCTCAGGCACAGCACGGTAGTCAAGGACAGGGAACCTCATTCACCAACGATTTTACTGTAATACCAGCGGATCGAACCTGGCGTTCGCAACCATCACCTAAGCCCAAAGTTGATGGACCACAAAGCGCTATCGTAACCGGCCCCGACGGAGAAGAAATTTTCTGCGACGAGCATGGTCGGGTTCGTGTGAAATTTCACTGGGACAGAAACAGCCCCAAAAGCAGTGAAGACAGCTCCTGCTGGATACGAGTATCGCAGGCATGGGCGGGTTCAGGATTTGGCAATCTTGCTATTCCTCGTGTGGGCCAGGAAGTGATAGTGGATTTCCTCAACGGCGATCCGGATCAGCCAATCATCATGGGACGCACCTATCACCAGGACAATCGTTCTCCTGGCGACCTTCCAGGCACAAAAACGCAAATGACCATTCGCTCTAAAACTTACAAAGGCGAGGGGTTCAATGAACTGCGTTTTGAAGATGCCACTGCAAAAGAGCAAATCTATATGCATGCCCAGAAGGACATGCAAACAGAGGTGCTGAATGACAAAACTACCACAGTAAACCACGACCATAACGAAACGGTGAAGAACAACCAGACGATCACTGTGGGTGTCGGGCAGACCATTAACGTTGGTAGCAAGAAAGAAGATGGACATGACCAAAAAGTCACAGTCGCCAATGATCAGACCATCACCGTACAAAATAATCAGAAGCTGGAAGTCACAAAGGATCGAGAGAAAAACGTCGGAGGCAACCAGACGGTCACCATCACGGGTAAAGATACGGAAACGGTGACAGAAGATCAGAATGTAACCGTCAAGAAAAGCTACACACTCAATGTCACTGACGATACAAAAATCATTTCGGGTAAATCCATTGAACTCATCTGCGGCCCCTGCTCCATCAAAATGGAGCAAAGCGGGACCATCACCATTTCCGGTCTGAAGTTTAACTTTACCGCCAATGGTCCGGTGGAAATCAAGGGCGAAGATGTGGACATCAACTGAGGAAACGCAAATGGAATTTCGTAATCTCACGCCATTCTCAGTGATGGAGTACGCGATGGACGATAAACAGGATGAACGGCATCGGGTGGTTGCCATGAAAACCGGTTTTCGTCTGCTACAGGACGCCGATGGTCAGTGGCTGGCGCAACTGATGGAGAACCCGCCGCTGCCGTTGTGTATGGAGGACGAATTCTCAGGGGAAATGAACCGCTCCCCGGTACAGCGCGAAAGCGACCTCGCCCCCCTGAAACCCGCCTGCGATATTATCATCAACGGAACAGCTCACACACCAGGCGACACTGCCATGCCGGAAATGACCGCAGGCGTGTTGATGCGCACCCCTTCCGGTGACGTGGTACTGAATAAGAAACTGCGGATAACCGGTCAGCGTTTTTACCGGCGTCAGGCGTTAACCGGGCAATGGTACGAAACTGAGCCTGAACCGTTTACCACCCTGCCTCTGGATTATCGTTACGCTTTTGGCGGCGAGTGCCGGGTGGAAGCAGACAGTGATAATGCGAAACATATCCCCGATGCGTTCCGTCTGACTGACGCGCAGCGCAGTGAGCATCCTGATAAAGATAATCCACCTCTGGCGCATACAGTCTGTCCGGTCAATCCACTCGGTCTGGGCTATACGCAACCCTGGTATCTCCAGACCTGCAAAATACAGCAGCTCGAAGCCCCCCGAATTATCGCCGTGGACAGCCCGTTCACCCTACAGCATTTTACAGACACCCTTGACGGCAACGCGGACTGGTTTGCTCCGGCATATCAGCCAGCCGGTTTTGGCTGTATCACCCGAACCTGGCTGCCGCGCCTGCCGCTGGCAGGAACCTATGACCAGGAATGGCTGGAAACACAGCATCCTGATCTGCCGGATGACTTTGACTTCGGTTACTGGAACTGCGCCCCACATGACCAGCAAATCCTGTATCCCGAACCGGGGCCGGAGTTTGTACTGAGTGGTTTTCGCCCGGATGGTGATATCCATTTCACCCTGCCAGCACATCAGGGACGCATTCTGTTGAGAGTCCCGACCGGGCAGCGCGTACCCCTGCCGATGTGGCTGGACACGCTGGAAATTGATACTGATGCCCTGACCGTGGCACTGACCTGGCGCTTCCTGCTGCCGGGCAGCACACCAGTAAGGGTCATGGAAGCACGTTACAGAACCAGGAGTGCCCAGGATGGCAGATAATTTTACCGCTCGCCAGAACGGGCAATGGAAAGTCGTCAGTACCAAACCCGATGTCTGTAAAACCCCCCGCGGTGATTCCACGCCCCCCGTCCCCTATCCTGTGACAGCAAATATGGGTGCCGCAGTGATGGTCGTGTCGTCGGTGAAACTTAACGGTTGCCCGGCAGTGGTGCTGGATCAGAGTAAAATTCCGCAGACCATCGGCGATACACCAGGTGCAGCAAAAGGTGTCAGCAGCGGCACAGTCGGTGATGTGTGTGAACCTCTGGATCACAGTCAGACGGTGCGCTTTGGCGGTAAACCCATGTTGCGACACAATGATGAGTTCTGGATGAACAGCCGGAACACCGTCGGTCTGATTGTAGGTATGCCTCCTGTCGCAGGAGTGTCGGCTGATGACGCTGACCCAGATGATGAGCCTGAAACCGAAGAAGAAGAGAAAGAAGGTGGTGGCTGGCTTGATGCATTGCAGACCGGGTTAGATGTTGCCGGATTTATACCCGGATTCGGTTTTTTTGCTGACCTGGCCAATGCGGGCATCAGCGCGGCTCGGGGAAATTATGCTGAAGCCGCCATGTCGCTGGCGGCCTCCATACCGGGGATCGGTGATGCAGCCGCCGCCGGGAAAATGCTGCTGAAAGGGAAGAAAGCGGCAAAAGCAGCAAAACTGGCCGCCGAGAAAGCCGCAAAGAAAAAGGCAGAAATGGAAGCCGCAAAACGGGCACGTGCGCTGAGAAAAGCCCAGAAGAAAGCCGCAGCCAAAAAGAAAGGCGGCAAAATTAAAGGGAAAAACAAGAAAAACGGTGGCAAAGGAAAAGGTGCGGAAGGAAAAAAATGTACTAAACCCGGTGAACCCATTGATGCCGGAACCGGCGATTTTCTTCAGGAACTGAGCGTTCTCAACCTCCCTGGCACCCTGCCCCTGACCCTCTCCCGTTTCTACCGTTCACAAGCAAAAAGTGGCGGTATCTTTGGCCCGAAATGGACGGATGACTGGTCTGTCTCTCTGACAGTACATGATGATAATTTGCACTTCACCGACCATGAAGGCGTGGTTCTCTATTACCCCATCCCGCAGGACGGTATTTTTCATGATACCGTCAACTCCCGCCAGGCACATTACCGACTGGAAGGCGACATGCGTGAAGAACTTACCCTTTTCGACCGCCGCTCGCAGCAGACGCAGATATTTTCCCCGGCAGGCCACGGCATTTATCTGCTCTCTGCCGTTCATGACCACTACAACAACCGGATTGATTTTATTCGCACAGATGGCGTGCTGACGGAAATCCGGCACAGCGACGGTTACACGCTTGCACTCGATTGGCAGCAACAGCGGCTAATGAGCATTGACCTGACCACCCCACAAAAACAACGCCTCGTTACCTGCCATTATGACAACAACGGCTTCCTGGTGGAATGCAACACCTTTCAGTTTACCCATTTGCGGTATGAATATACTGCCGAAGGGTTTATGACCCGCTGGCAGGATACGGACAAAACCTGCGTGGATATCTGTTATGACATGCGGGGCCGGGTTATCAGTACACTATCAACGGAAGGTTATTACGACGACCGCTTTATCTATAATGATGAAGAACACTGTACCACCTACATTGACGCCGAAGGCGGGGAAACCCACTACTGGTATAACGAAGATGGCCTGGTCACTCGTAGCCTCGACCCGCTGGGCCGGGAAGAAACCACCGTCTGGGAGAACACGCAGCTTCAGTCCCGGACTGATGCACTGGGGCGTACCACGGAATACCAGTACAACGACGAAGGCGATATCCGCCAGGTTTCCCTGCCGGGCGGCTACAGTCTGTATTACGACTATAACGAACACGGTCAGCTCACCCGGCTAACCGCACCGGGCAATCAGGTCTGGCAGTGGGCTTATGACGAGAAAGGCAATATCGTCAGCCTGACCGACCCGCAGGGACGTCAGCAGCAGTTCAGCTACAATGAACAGGGCAATTTACTCCAGCAGATTATGCCAGGCGGTGCCACCTGGCAGTGGAACTACGATACCCTGCATCAGCTCAGGGAGACCACCACACCAGACGGAGGGGTGACGCAGACGGAGCTGGATATTCTGGGCCGACTGCTGAGCGTTAAAGACCCGCTGGGCTTCACCACACAGTTCCGCCACAGTAAAAACCATGCCGGGCCAGAAGGCAGCGTGGAAGAGATTAACCGCCCGGACGGCGTACGGGAGCTGATGCGCCAGAACAGCGAAAAGCTGCCGGAAAGTTTCACCGATGGCGAAGGAAAAACCACCCGCTATGAGTACGGCGCATTTGACCTGCTGACTGCAATCGTCCGCCCGGATGGCGAACGACTGGAATGCCGCTACGACAAACTCACCCGCCTGACTGAAATCACCAACGCCGAAGGGGGGCATTACCGCCTGGCGTATGACAAAGCCGGGCAGCTTATCGCCGAAACCGACTTTACCGGGCGCACACTGACCTACGCATACGATGCTGTCGGGCGCTGCATCCGTACCACCTTCCCTGACGATACACACCTCAACCGGCGCTATAACGTGACCGACCAGATAACGGATGAGGTGGTGACACAGGGTGACAGCGAACGGACACTGAGTACCACCACTTTTCGCTATGATTCCCTCTGCCGACTGGTGGAAGCAAAAAATGATGATGCCACCGTCACGTATGAATACGATGACGCCAGCCGGATAACTGCCGAAACCCTTAACGGCAGACGAGCAGAGTTCTTATGGGAATATGAGCGCGACCATATAACGCAGCGTTTCAGTTCAGGCATTAGAGAGTATTTCACATTTGGGGTGATGGGAGAATTGGCGCAGTGGCAGATAACCGACCATGCCCCGCTGACATTTGAACATGACCTGTGCGGACAGGAGATATCCCGGCAGAGTAAAGCCGGGTTCAGCCTCCGACAGGGCTACACCCCCACCGGAATATTGACAGAACAGCAGACCGGTGACCCAACAGAACTGAATCCACATTACAGACGAAACAATACTCTGCACCGTCAATGGCTGTACGACAAAGCCTACAACCTGACAATGATTGCCGATTCCCACCGGGGGACGATGGTTAACAGCCTGACGGAGAATGACCAGGTCAGCCATGCCACCTGGACCGGCAGCAGCAATATCCCCATGCGGGAAGAACGCTTCTCCTACGACAAAAGCCTCAACATCTCCCGTTGCCAGACCTGGATGAATGAGGTGATGGAGAGTGAGGCACACCAGCGCCAACTGCATGGCAGGGTGACATCACGGGAGTACAAAGAGTGGCGACATTCAACTTCCCGTATTAACCCGGACTGTGGGATGCCGGAAGAAGGCAAATTTGTCAAAGTCATCCGGGATGAGCAGACCACCTGGAAATACGATATTAATGGTCGTCTGGTGGAGAAACTGGTGGATCAAGGCGGCTACCGCCCTCTTCACTGGCGCTACCGCTGGGATTCACGGAGTCAGTTGACCGGGCTGGAGACACCGGAAGGCGAGCGCTGGGAATATAAATATGACCCGTTCGGCAGGCGAATCAGCAAGCGCTGTACCAACCGGGACAAACCCGGTATGTATTTTCACTGGAACGTCGACCGGTTGACCGAAGAAATCCCGGTTAACGCTGATGGCACACCGGATGACGAAAACGCGATTCGGTGGATATACGAGCCGGGGAGCTTTACGCCGCTGGCGCGTTATGAGAAAGGGCAACTGCACTATGCCATCACAGATACGGTTGGCCGCATTCAGGAGCTGCTGACCGAAGATGGCACCATTGTCTGGCGCGGTAAGCAACAACTCTGGGGCCGGGAAGAAAGTGCGAACGACGATAACCACCCATGCAGACTGCGCTTTCCGGGGCAGTATGAGGATGCGGAGTCAGGGCTGTACTATAACCGGTTCAGGTACTATGATTGCGAGACAGGGCAGTACATTTGTGCAGACCCGATAGAGCTGAGGGGGGGAATAAACCTCTATAGTTACGCTCCGAATCCTCTCTCATGGATAGATCCGCTGGGATTAAGTTGTAAGACTGTCAAAGCTAAAAGTCGAAATGATGCTTTGAGACAAGCTCAGCAGCATGCTCAAGTACCACGAATTTCGCGGGGTGGTGAAAATATTGGTCTGGATGATTTAAATTTAACCAGTCGTGGAAATAATTGGGGTAAAATGAAAGCCAATGGTGGGCAATCATTAGGTCGGCGTAATCCCAATGGGAAAAATCAATGGTTTGAACACCCCGACGGTCATCCTGATGCTGGACAAGCTGGTATTCCTGAGCATCATTCTGGTGGTCATATACATGCGATAGATCCTAAAGGTAATGAGGTGATTTTTACATGGTAAATAATATGCCTGAAAGATTAATTAAATTCCCCATTTCCGAATGGATGGTTCAATCAGGTCGTTTCAAAACTGATTTACCATCGGTAGCTTATTGTATTTGCTACCAATACAATATAGATAGTAATGGATATGGTCCTTATGGTTTTTTAACGGAAAGATCGGATAGGTTATTGTCAATTTTATTTACTAATCTTATGTTTTTTAGTAAAGAGGGCAAAACGCTTGATGCTTGCTCAACCCTAAGTAAGAATGGGGTTTATTTTTATGGTAACAATAATGATCGAATGAATAAACAGTTAGTGGAGTATCGCAAGGTGCTTCTGAAAAATAAGCTAAGAACTAACAAAGGATTATTAGAAGAAACCTGTCCTGAAAAACCTATATTACTTAATCTCTATAATGATTATGGTGGAATTGAAGTAAGTGTAATAAATTCTTTAATAGAAGAAGGTTATCACTTTCTATTTGATTGTTTTTTTACTCCAGTAGCCGGGAAAAGTATAATTGTTTTTGATTGTAATATATGGGATAGAGCCATTGAATATTGCAAAAACAATGGAATTGATTTTCAAGAGGTTGACTCAGTTGATAATTTGAAAGAATGGTAAGATTGTTTTTGTAAGTTAGCTAACTGATTGATAAAAGAACCGGGAAGAAATTAAATCTTCCCGGCTTTTTTATTATTTAGCCTCGTTCAGCATACTAAACATCCCTTTCTGCATTCCCTTAACCGTCTGTTTAGCCTGATAAAGCTGCTCGCGCAGCTCCTGCACCTCGTTGCACTCAGCCATCAGCACAATGCACCCCTCTGAAATCTTCACCGTCACGCCGCGCCCGGTCTCAAATCCCGCCTCTTCCAGCGTTCCCTTTAAGGTGCAGGCTGGGGCTGCGTGTATATCTGGTGGGGACTTTGGTTTTACGGTTGGTGCGGGGGATGCGGCATAACCGACTTTAAGACTGTGCCGGGTTTTGGATGAATATCTATGTATTTAACTTACTGATTTAATAGTACAATAATGAGTGTGCAGATAGCTTAACTGATCAGGGTATGGCGGTAGCGTATGTATTATGACCTGGTAATTTCAGGTCAGTATGACCGAAACTGACGGTATAAACCGGACTTCGGTCAGATTACGCAACTTGACCCGATAGGGCTGGCGGGAGGCATAAACTTATATGCATATGCACCTAATCCGTTAAGCTGGATCGATCCTCTAGGGCTGGAGAAATGTTTACTATCTAAAGCAGACAGAGACAAGATGGGAAGTGCGCCTACCAACATGAATAACCCACATCGGCACCATATTGGTAGAGAGAATGCTCCCAAGAGTTGGTCAAAACAAAATCGTGATTATGTAACTCAGGTACATGATGTTTTGGAGTATTTCGGAATAGATAAAAATAAAGATCTCCGTAATTTTACGTGGGCTACAAATGGTCGTGGAGCACATACGATAAAAGCAGCTAAACATGTTTGGGAAAAAGTGATGGATGCTGCACCAAAGGGTATAAATGCTGTTGAGGCTGCTTTGGATAAGTTAGGTAAGGAGATGAGCCGTGACATATTTTTCTGATATTGATCTTTATCAATTAGTTTATGATGAGAATATCTCCGCATTATCTGATTTTCTTTATAGTCATGATATTTCTATAAATGAAAAATACTTAGGTGATTCTTTATTACACATTGCTGCATCTAAAGGAAAAATTCGTGTTTGTAAATATTTAGTTGATAAAGGAATCAATGTTAATTCTATCGATGACCATTATCTTACACCTTTGGTTGAATCAGCAAGAGAGGGACATCTAGATGTTCTGTGTTTTTTACTCGAAGTCGGAGCTTGGAGCGATGGCGATCCTAGGGGGATTACAACGCCACTAATAGAGGCTTCCTTAGGTGGACATCCAGAGATAGTCAAAATATTACTTAAATATAAAGTTAATATTAACAGGCTGCAAACAAAACTTAATTGCACAGCTCTCGATATTTCAATTGCATATGGGCATGAACATATTGCGTCAATACTGGTCTGTAATGGTGCCAGAAAATTGTTAGAGGTTATTGAATTAAAAAATATAAATGGTAGTGGTATCTTATCACATATCTATGATAATGCAGGTGTTATTATTACAGATGAATATATAAGAGGTAATGTATCAATAAAAACATCTCTAATAGGGAAAAGGAAGCAATATATAAACAATAAAATATTATTTACATTTGGAAGTTTTGTTAAAAAACCATGCAGAGAATTTCTTATCTGCCTCCCATATGGCTGGCCGATAAACGTTCAAATATTTAGTGGGGACTATAGAGAAGCTTTCCCATTAAAGTTTTTATTTTTACTATCTGAATTATATAAGAATGGTATGGATGTTAAAGAAGGCTCTATTTTAGAAAAACAGGATATCATCTGGAGTCAACTGAAATGGCCAGAAAATATTGATGCTTTAGTCGCGGTAGATTATTCGTTTGATCATCAAGAAAAAGAACAAAACCTTGAAGGTGAGACTGTCGATTTGCTATTGTTTATTCCAATTAAATACCCCA
Organism: Citrobacter sp. CK202; assembly: GCF_030333225.1. NCBI lineage: Bacteria > Pseudomonadati > Pseudomonadota > Gammaproteobacteria > Enterobacterales > Enterobacteriaceae > Citrobacter > Citrobacter sp. CK202. The sequence goes on along the minus strand of NZ_JAOWGI010000029.1, from coordinate 301,042 downwards.
AGTCAGGGCGACCAAAAGAAGATAAACTCAATCAATGGATTACTAAACGGCGTATTGCTAAATGGAATAGTGTATCGTTTAAAAATGAGTGGTTGTCCCCAGTATGACGAAATGACATAAGCGAAATAGTCATGTATTCAATCTTGAGATCATCAGACAAACTATCGCCGCTTATATTTGAATATGACCTGTGTGGTCAGGAGGCATCAAGAAAAAGCGAGGCCGGTTTTTACCAGCGGCTGGGTTACACTGCTGACCACGCAGCACGCGGGAAGCCAGGCTGAGCCGGAGGCGAAAAACACAGACCTTAAACCGGAAGATGAAAACGCCATTCGCTGAATTTACGAGCCGGGGAGCTTTACGCCGCTGGCGCGTTATGAGAAAGGGCAACTGCACTATGCCATCACAGATACGGTTGGCCG
>NZ_JAOWGI010000029.1:0-300570 GCF_030333225.1 Citrobacter sp. CK202 | reverse complement strand
TTTCCGGGGCAGTATGAGGATGCGGAGTCAGGGCTGTACTATAACCGGTTCAGGTACTATGATTGCGAGACAGGGCAGTATTTGTGTGCAGACCCGATAGGTCTGGCGGGGGGACTGAATCTTTATCAGTATGCACCTAATCCACTGTCATGGCTCGATCCGCTTGGGTTATTAAGATGTGGTCTGACTGGTAATGAGGTTGGTGATGCTTCGAATCTGCCTGTTATAAAACCTGGTTCTAAAGAGTGGAAACAGGCTGTTGATACGATGAGGAATAATGGCAGTAGTAAACCTAATTTTAGGGTTGCAGATAAGAGTACTGCAGAAAGTCTATTGAAAGACTCCAAACCTAAAATCCCGGAGTATCCAGAGTATTTTGGAAGTAAAAATTATCCTGATAAAACTGGTTTTGAACATCATCCTAATGAGTCTCATACTATAAATGCGCCAGAGAATAACCTGCCACATATAAAATGGTCGGATTACGGTTCAGGTAAGAAGGCTCCTGGTAGCGGAAAAGGACATATTTTTTATGACTGATATCATTTTTGATGAAGCTCTCTACCCTATAGCCTGGCGTCTGAATTCAGAAGATTGTCGTTTATCTCCTGATGAGAAAAGAAAGATTGTGCTTCTTAATGGGGACGAGTCTGAGAAGCTTTGGGATCTAGTTTTTCCATTTGATATGTTAATGAGTATTAAACCATCGCAATGTCGTATCATTGAAAAAATGGAATTAGATTTTGATGAGGCAGAAGAATCTGCATTTTTTTTTCGCGAGAAGTTAAGAGGGTTCTCCGATATTTTATTCTTTTGGGGGCGGAGAGCAGCGGCTATTGTCATTTCTTCAGATATTTTTATAAAAGCATGGGATGATTTTTTCTATCCTAGTGATGAAGCGAGTATTATTTATATTCCGAATACAAAAAATATAATTTTTTCTTATGAAGAAATATTTTTCTATGCTGAAATATTAAAATAAAAGTAGCCGGGTAAGAAATTAACTCTTCCCGGCCTTTATAGCGGCACTATGCTTTGGAAACCCTGTCTTTGGCCTTAGAATAGTGCGATGGAGTATCGGGGTATGGTGGTAGTATGTCTGCATGATGCGGGCGTTTTAGCAGATTATGGTGCAGATTGACGGTACTATTGATTCAGGGGATAGGATTGTTCGGATGACCCGATAGGGCTACTTGGCGGGTTAAATCTTTATCAGTATGCGCCTAATCCTCTTTTGTGGATCGATCCGCTTGGTTTAAGTGGAGAACCGATAGGCAGTGAGAACAATCCATTTGGTTCTTCTCGCGCTGCTCGTCGTGAAGCTATGAGGCAAGCAGGGATACCCACCAACCAGCAACCGATCAGTCAATCACAAAATAGCTCTGGTCGAGAATATTCTTACGAAACACCGAAACCAAGTGGCGGTACTGGCTTATCATCTGTGCAAGAACAAACAATGGATATTAGCTATCTAGATAAGCCACATTGGGAAGCAGGACAAGTTAAAACAGATAACTTTGGAAATCCCCGAATGAATAAATATGGGCGGCCTCAATTACGTAATGGTAAAGGGAAAGCATATTATGATAAAGGAGGATGCAAATGAGTGTATCTGAATATAAACGAGCATTGCTCTATAGAAAAGCTCAGGCCAATGTATGCAAAAGTGATTATTTTAATAAAATACAAGCATTTACCAATGGTGTTGTTGAAGATGGTAAGTTTCTTACCCTGGAAGAAACTGATGGTATTATAAATTTTCTCAAAGAGAAGGAAATAAGTTCAAAAACTAAATTGAAAATTGATAACTATCAACAAGTTGTTGAGTTTATCAAAGAGAAAGTTGCAGGTCTTTCTTCTTATTTATTAATTGATGAAGAATGGAAGTTTTGCGAAATATATAAAATAAGCAATGGGTTTTTTAGTGATTATAATTTTTATAAATTACATTCAGACGAGACAAGAATAATATCTTGCAATCTCTCTTTTCAGATTCAAATAGACTATGACTACAATGAAATAGAGTGTAAATATATTCTGTATAAATAATCTTCCCAAACCCTGATATCAAGGAGTTGATAAAAATGTTCCAAAAGATAACGCTTCTTTTAACTCTGATGTCGTCGGGTATTGTTGCTTGTATTGCAGCGGAACCAGATAAAATACAGTCAGACAGCATTGTCATGAATAGTTTTGAGGTTGGTGAGATTCCTGACCTGGGGCACCCCGTTTGCACCCTGAGCCTGGCTAATAATAAGAAAGTGGATTTCTATAACTATGTTGAAGGAGATATCTGTCCCCCGGATGGAAGAAATTGTACGTACACTGCTATCATGAAATTAAATGGGGAAATAGCTATATTGAAACAAATATCGTCAGGTGAAAATAACTCAGTATATAGAAATAGTGATTTCTATATTTCCATAAAACAGACTCCGATGACAGAACCAAACAATGATGAGGGAAGCGACGTTAAAGCTACTATCGTCCTCAAAACAAAACAAAACACAGTGAAAAGATTCTTAATATGACTGGATACTGTAGGGTTTAAAAAATGAGTATCCTCTTTCGAGAACAGAACGTTCAGAATAAATATTATTTTTGTAATACATAATTTCATCCGGGAAGTAAATTGATGGGAAAACCACAGGCCAGGAGTCACCGAAAAATGTGGACGCCCGAAGAACTGGAATTCGTAAAGACCTACTATGGTATTGTTCCAACAGCAAAGATTGCAGAAATCCTGGGACGAACTTTTGACGCGGTCAGATGGGCAAGACAGCAGTCCCCGAACGGCGTGATGATGGTACTTGTGTTACCGCATCAGTTGAACACGGGACTTAAATCCAGAGGATGGTACGAACACCCTTTGGATTTATCATTATCCGCATTTTTACTGCACGAACGCATCTACCTTCAGATCCTCCTCCATCAATCTTTTGTAACCCCCCCCCATTTTTCTGTTTTTAATTTCATTAACTTAGATTTAATTTAAGATTCATCTTATGCCACATCCAGCTCCGCCAGCATGTCCCTGACCTTATCCAGATTGCTTTCAACATACTCCAACTGCCGTTCTCCGAAGAAAACACCGGCGTGATAAACTGTAAACGCAACGATGTCGTCAGGATTTATACATCCACAGTACGCACGGGCAAGTTCAGGCTCCCTGCCTACCAGAAGTAACGTTTTAGCATTGTCAATGAATCAGAAAAATTACTCGGCCAGAAGCGTACGAAGAATGCTTGCCGTACAACCGACTGCCCCCCCTAGCTGGCCGCTCTGCATGCACAGAAGGAACTGCCTGCTGACACGCGAAGACATAATGTCATCCCGTAACCGCCATGTTAATTGACCTGGTTTAAACTTTAAAATAAAGCGACCGCCAATTCCCTATTCTTAACTGTACAAAGATATTTTCTTAAAACTTTATTACAACATAACAAATTGATTAACAATGAGAAATAAAGTATCTTTTTTGCCGAGTTACTTTCCAGGGAAATATCTGCTTTATATGTACATCTATTTCAGATTATTTTTACTTTATTAAAAAGTTACTTCCCTGATATTTGTTTCCAACGTTATTATTAGCTTAATAAGGTGCATATTTGTATGGAAATATCAACACACACGCTTTCTGACGGTATCGTTCTGACACATCGCTCACCTGCGAGCAGTACAAAAAATCCAGTGATTATTTTGTGCCACGGCTTCTGTGGCATCAGGGACATTCTGTTACCTGAGTTCGCTGAAGCCTTTACCCGTGCAGGGTTTTCCACGATCACATTTGACTATCGTGGGTTTGGCGACAGCGACGGTGAACGTGGCCGTCTGGTTCCCTCAATGCAAATTGCCGATATCCTTTCCGTTATTAACTGGGCAAGGGAACAACCCGGTCTTGATGGAGAAAGAATCGGTCTCTGGGGGACATCATTTGGTGGATGCCACGTCTTTGGTGCCGCAGCCCAGGATTCGGGGATCAAGTGTATTGTCAGTCAGCTTGCCTTTGCAGATGGCGAGGTTATCGTCACCGGTCATATGAATGAAGCAGAGAAAGAGGCGTTTATCGCAACCCTCGACAAAATGTCAGAGAAGCAAAAGAACACCGGAAAAGAGATGTTTGTCGGAGTTACCCGTGTATTAAACGATGCAGAGTCAAAGGCCTTTTTTGAGGAAAACCGGGCACAGTATCCGAAGATGGACATCAAAATACCATTCCTTACGGTGAAGGAAACGCTCCAGTACAAACCCGCACTGAATGCCGCACAGGTGAGCTGCCCCACGCTGATTGTTATTGCCGGTAAAGATACCGTTAATCCTCCCGAACAGGGACGGGCATTGTTTGATGCTGTCGGTGCAAAAGAGAAAAAACTGTATGAAGAGAATGAAGCCCGTCATTACGACATTTATAGCGGGGAACACTTCAGACAGGTAATCTGCATTCAGACTGAATGGTTCAGAAACTATCTGTAGTCTCTTGACCAGACATACAATTTGCGTTTTGGGAGGGCTCAAAATGGACAGTGAACTGCAATAGGGATATATGTGTCGCGTAAACTCGCCCTCCTGTTGTTGCAGCCCCAAAACCAGTATTCACTAACGAATACTGGTGATACAGTTAAGGGCAATCTAATGTCAGTTTATATGTCGAAGACGCGCCATCGACACCAGGTTTAGATATGTAGCCATATTTTAATTCACCACCGCCGCCTTCGGTTGTGTTTTTCCCCCCTGCACTAACAATAGGCTGGTCATTTAAATACCACTCAAGATCGTCCCCCTCAATTTTTTCTATTGAAATCAGTCCGTCCCCATCCCCCTCAACAGTTCCGATACTTGTCAATTCCCACCACGTTTCTTTCAGGTTCTGATTCTGGGGAGAGATTATAGCAACTGTTGAAGTTTGTCGTGATTCTAAAATCGTTTGACCTATATGCTTTAATTCCGTATTGTCCTCGGCATCGTAAGTAAATGCGCGTACCACGAGGGACATCAATACAGTGTCCCAATCATACATTTGCGTAATTTCAGCCAGACTCGGGTTCCATGGTGTAAATGTTTCAGTATTCATATCGCATGCAGGATATGCATGTTTACCGAAAGATATTCCACTGGATATATCGATGAGTCGTAGTTCAACATATCTGCCATCATCATTACGTTGAATACAAAAATTTCTTATTTCGTTTGGGTTCGTTTCTAATGATGTAATCAGTTCATGCACTTTCAACGCAGCTATCGAATCAGGATAACTACATTGGATCGATATACTGGCATTAACCACGAATGAAAACATGGAGGTTAGCAGGATGGAAATACGTAACATAATTGCAATCATCTGTTCTCGAATAATCTTTTGCACACAAAAAACAACTGGCGTTAATAAACTTACGTTTTCAGAGAAGTCAGGAGCAATATTATTAACGAATAAAAATATTTAGATATATTCATTCATTGCTGTTGACTTTCCTGAAACCGGAATATATGTCAGTCATAATCAAATGTCAGGTTCACCCAGGCTGTGAATGTACCAGCGCCTACGCTTTCGGGTTTTATCGCCACATATCCGGCTATAAAAGTGTAGCTAGTTTCCTCGCCTACGGGCTCAGGAATGAGTGAAACACGGGAGGTACCATCAGGTAACAGAATATTACTGTTGGTGTCCATTAGACGTAATGCCACATTACTGGCACCTCCAATATTCTTGAATGCACTGATATCGACATCATCCGGGTCCCCTGATGGCACAATATTCACTTTACTGACGTTCGTGCCGCAATTTATACCAACAGAAAAAGACTTCAGACCCTGTATCGGTTTACGCTTAAAGGCATTCGCGAAGATATCATCAAACAACACCGTCTGTACCTCATTCGTAAACTTACAGGTCGATGCAGGCCATCTGCGGACAATTTTTATACTCTCTGACGCGGTTGTTGCAGCCACCGCAGCGGATAAATCCATTATGGTGATCATACCCGCGATGATATAGAACGCACCAAACATCCCTCTGACTTTCATTACAAAATTTTCCTGTTAATTCATCGACATATTCCGTCAACGCGGGCAACGGGTGAGGCGAGTAACTTTTCAGTCAAATGATAGCTGACCACACATGACTGATTCACATCTTTACTCCAGCTCACCTGAACTTCACCACTTTCAGGCATTCCAGACAGATAAACCTGCCCGTCATCGCCGACCAAACCACTTGTGCTGCCCCCTGTGACAACAGAACCAAAAGGAAGTGGTTTGCCATTACGTGTCAGCGTAAATAATATGCGATAGCCACGGCGGACATTAAAATCAACACGAACCACTGCCCCCTTTGTCGGGATTATTCTGGCTGTACCGGCATCAACAATATCCGTGTGATCGTCCAGTGATTTACTGTCAACAGAAACACGGTTTTCGCGGTAGGATGTAGTGTAGGGCTTGATGGTATAGCCTCTCCAGTCTGTTCTGACACCCGGTTCGTTCTGAATACTGACGCCCTGCACACCACCGGAGGAAATAAGCACAGCTGTTTCACCGGATGGTTGTCCGATCGTCAGCCCGTTGCGATGCAGGATTGCACCACCGGACATGCTATAACTAAACTGCTGAAAATCATTTCCGTAGCTGTATCCTATACCGGTATTACCGTATGTCCCCCTATAGGCCAGGCTGGCGTTACCAGAACCATTCCGTTGACCACTCAGGTTCTGTGATACGCTCCAGTTGAGGTTGTTTTCTTCGAGCAACGTGCCACTCAGCCCTGCCATTTGGCTGTTCCGGCCTTTCCCATCACGACTCCCGTAAAACGAAGCATATGTGTTGTTATTCCCGGAGTCAGGTGAAAGTAATCTTCCCAGTGGAAGCGAAAGAGACAGCCCTATCGTACGGTCAGTCCAGGAAGGCACAGCAGCATTCTTCTGGCGGGTATACCCGTAGTTTATTGAATAATTAACAGAACCAACCGTGCCGCTGTATCCAATCTGAACAGAATCACGGCTCTGGTTACTCTTCCAGTAAGTCTGCCTGACACCAGACAACCACACTGAGCCATAGCGCCATACTGGCTGGGATATACTGGCTTCAAAACGGGCACGTTTGCTGTTGGTCAGGTCGTAATAATCAGAGTGGGTATCCGTTACCGGCCGACCATACCGATCCAGTTCGTCATGGTCATACAGACGTCCTCTCATCTTCCTGAGTGCTGTTTCTTCCAGAGTATGGAAACCTTTTGTCGAGTACCGATATCCCGTCAGACGAAGTCGGGTGCCTGTATCATTAAATATACGTGAATATAAAAAACGCACTGACTGACCGCGATAATCCTTTCCATTTGCGAGAGTGCTGTTGGCATGTGTTATATCGACGGAAAGCGCCCCCGGCCGTCCCATATCAATACCTGCACCGGACTGAACGGCCAGGTAATCCGGTGAATACTGTGCACCACCATAAAACGTTGTACCTCCCGGGCCGCCCCACACCAGTGTTCCTTGCATAAACAATGGATCACCATACCGGCTACTCATGCCACGAAAACGTGCCAGCGTCAGACCATACTTCATCCGACCTTTGCGAAGCAAAATGGGCATAGAGGTGTACGGAACGGTGAATACATTCACTTTTCCATTTGCCTCACTGACAGTGATACTGAGATCCCCACTGGCCGCCATCGGATTCAGATCATTAATCTCAAACGGTCCGGGTGGAACCGTGGCTTTATAAATGACATAACCATTCTGGCTGATGGTAACGTCAGCGTTATCGTCAGCCATCCCCCGAACAACAGGGGCAAACCCTCTCATCGAGTCAGGATACATATTGTCGTCTATTGTCAGTTGCCCCCCTCTGAAGCGAAGAGAATCAAAAATATCGCCTGATGTTGTACCTTCCCCGATTAACAACGCACTTTTAATCGAAACCAGTGGTCTTTCCACATAGGAATTTATACGCTGCCATTGCTGACGGCGACCATACCGACTTTCGTAATAGGTCCACGTATGAAAATCTCTCAGTCGCCACGCACCAACATTCAGTCCACTGTTGAGACTCAGAAAGTAGTTTTTGTCATTTTCCGAACGGGTAAAACGGTTGCTGCCGCTGAAATTGTAGTTCAGCAGAGCAGCGTTAATACCGTCATCCCAGAAAACCGGATCTATGTAACCTCTGGAAGTGTTTCGCACATACAATTGCGGGATACTGATATCGAGTCGCATCCCTGCGAAGTTAAATTTATAAAATGCACCAGAGATCTGTTTAGCCAGCAATATACAATTACTATTTTGCTGTCCATTCATATCTGGAAAAAGTTCAGTTCTGACTCCGATAATGCCTAAGTCCCCTGATGTCAGGCAGGGGAAAAGTCCTGTTTTATCTTTCACTCCTGCCTCAGACATGGAATTAGCAGGTAAAGAATTAAACTCAACTCTTTTTCGGTTGATAAATGAGCCATTCAAATAAATATCAACCTCATATGTTCCAGGCAATTGTGTCCCGTCCGCGCTGAAGTTCGATATATCCGCAATGGAACCATTACTGATATTCAGCAACTCCTTTGGGAAAATCATTTCGGCAGCAGTTTGTTTCAGGAAAAGAAAAAACGATACCGGAATAAATATTGCTATCGTTCTGAATAAATACATTACACGATGCCCTGTAAGTCAACAGCCAGTACGCAAATTATTTTATTTCGCCAGTCAATTCATTGGACATTCCACCGTGATCATTTATGACCTTATAGGTCAGTACCGAGGTATGTGTGGGTGAGGGAAATGTTTCATGCCCCATAGGAGGAACCATGACGTTCTTTGAGACTACTTTTCCGTTTACTGTTATCTTCACCATTGTTATGTAATACGGTGTCGGATTACTGACTGTAATCTCTGAACCATTGCGACTAAAATTCAGCTCAGAAGGCGCTTTTTCAACGGGCGGCAGTAGTCCATCCGGGCGCACAAACAATTTTATTCGTATTGCTGTGGCCAGCATCAGTACATTCCGTTCTTTCACTTCATCTTTATTAACGGCTGGTATGGCTTTTACTGTCAGGCGATAAAGCGACTCTCTGTCAGTGGGCAACGTTCCTCCCAGAAACATCAGTCTCAGGGCATTTTCATCCCCTGGGTTGCTGACAAAAAGTGGAGGCGTCAGGATGAAGTCACGGTTTTTCCCACCGGAAGCATCTTCCACCCATGACTGAATCATATATCGTTCCAGCTCTGAGGTGTTGCGAACCGTAATATTGGACTGTTTCTGATTCAGAGGGTAAATAATTCGGGTCTGATTCAACACTATCCCACCAGCGTATGATAATGCTGGCATAATCATACCTGCGAACAACAGGATAGCCGTTATAAATACATTCGGTACCAACAGGAACATAATCATACTCCTTCACCTCCCTCTCTCCTCCTCTCCCAGGAGAGGGGGAAGTGAAATTTTTTTATTCGTAATTCAGAGTAAAGTTTGCAACCGCATTTGCTTCACCGGCCTGGGTTATTGCCAACGTTGAAATATAACGGGCGGAGAATGGCAGGACATTGTTACCCTCATCAAGAGGTTTTGCGCTGGATGCCTGGGAACCATTCAGTTTCAGTGGAGTGCCGTTCTCGAGGATCTGAATCCCCACACCTGTAGTGGCAAAACCAGATGTGTTCAGAGTCTCATCTTCGCCATCAGCCAGAACATCGCCGGAGAATGTTACGCTAGCCGACCCCGCGCTTTCCCCACAATTTTCCAGATCGATGGTGAAATCTTTAGGTGCAGTGGTACTGCCTGCCCCAGCAATAAATGCCGTCGTGGCTACGTCTCCAAGTTCGACAGCCTTACTACGGGAGCCGGAAGACAGTTCACAGGTTGCTTCAACGATATTGCCGGTGAACACAACCGAGCTGGTTTCCCCTTCAACGGCATGTGCAGAAGAAACCATAAATATCGCCGGGATAAAAATCGCAAATGTATTTATTTTCAAACGGTATTTCCTTTGTCCTTAGTGAATAGTAAATGTAATGTTATGCAGGCAATCATTCACCAACCGAGTAGCCCTTTCGATACATCGGTAAAAATAAAAAATTAACATTGCTAAGAGCTCTCAACATAAAAGGTGTTTATCGCAATATTAATAATGAGATACAGCCATCGCTCTGAATGCCCACTAATAAAAATTAGCCGCAATTACCCTTAGTGGTTACCTCAATAGTGGCAATCGGTTTGGGGCGGAGAACATCGTTCAAATCAGATCCATTCCCTTTGTTTTTACTTTCTTTCCATCGACATTAAATAAAACGGTATTTTGGTCTGTATACTTAAATGAGAATCACTTCTCACTAGATTTGCCTGCTGAAACAAGATTTAACAGTTTGAAATATTCATATTGCAGCAATACATCGATCATTTACCCCATTTTCCTGTCATGCCCAGGATTTTATTTCTCACGAAAAGCCCTTAACTGCTATTTTAGGGTGCTGGTTCGACCAGAATAGCCCACCATAGCTAAATAGTACTTTCATCTGACATTACAGGTAAAAATCACTTTTTATAGTTAAAATCAGCGAAAGCATCAGTAGGCACACCCAAAAGTCACATCATATATAGTGTTATATTTTTTATAAAAACTGTAGAAAGTGATAAAACCGGTTAGCTGTAGCTAGCTCAGGAAGGCTCGAACAGTATGATCAAATTCATCTACTCATCTTTTGACAGCGCATCCATTGCAGATGTGGCTGCACCAAGGCCCGGCAGAGCCCCAGGTCCGCTACCGATCAGTCGATTACGGCAGTATGTCTGGTAGCCAATGACCACCTGAGTCATCACGATATAAATCCATCTCCCGTCTCGTTTAGGCTATTATCGTTAGTATATATTGTATTCAGAATGACAACTTTCAGGATGAATATGAGTAAGTTACGCACTGCAATTATCGTGGATGATCATCCCCTCGCGCGTCTGGCTATCCGTGGAGTGCTGGAGAAACAGCGCATTACTGTAATCAACGAATATGAAGACGGGGCGACTGCGCTGGAAGCGTTAACAAAAACGGCTGCGGATATTGTTGTCGTGGATGTCGAGATCCCCGGAGTGAATGGCGTCGAACTGGTAGAAAAGCTCAGAGCACGGCAGTTCACCGGAGTGCTGATCGTCGTGTCCGCGAAAAACGATCATTACTACAGCAAACGTTGCGCTCAGGTGGGCGCTAACGCTTTCATCAGTAAAAAACAGGATATGGAAAACATTCTGGCCGCCATTAATGCAGCGCAAAATGGTTATAGCTATTTTCCTTTTTTCCTTGAAGCCCCCTCAGTTGCGTTAACCGATGCACAACGCCTGGAATCCCTCTCGGCACAGGAGATGAAGGTGATGGGCTATATGCTTAATGGTCTTGATAATTCACAAATTGGCGATGCAATGCATATCAGCAGCAAAACGGTCAGCACCTATAAAACACGGTTAATGGAAAAGTTAGGCTGCAAATCATTAATTGAGCTGCTCTCATTTGCCCACCAAAATAAGCTGACCTGATGATGAATAAATGGCCCATATTCGTGCTCATGGTTTTATCGATTACCGGGCGTGGCGTTCATGCCCAGGATGAGCTACCCGTTGAGCTGGAGTTGTCGGGCTACAATTACATTACGCCGGTTCCTGTTTATCTGAGTGAGGATGACAAGCGCTGGCTGAAGCAGAAAAAAACGCTTAAGGTTGCGGTTTATCAACCAGAGCAATCGCCTCTCGTGCAGACCACGCTTACAGGACGTTACCGTGGGATGAATGCCGATTATCTTGCGCTGATTCAGCATTCGCTCAACACCCACATCAGCGTGACAGCCTGGAAAAATCAGGAATCGGCAATTCATGCGCTGAAAGCGGGCGAAGTCGATATGGTATTGACCGGTCTGGAGAGTCGCCCTTTCGCCGAAGAAGGCATTCTGTCCTCACAGCCGCTGGTACATTCCTGGCCAAATTTAGTGACGTCGTTAGCCAATGTCATGGTTCCCTTGCAGAGTGCGCAAAGCACCCGGGTCGCTACTGTGAATCACTATCCTGATGAGGGGTTTATTCAGCAGTCATTTCCTAACGCAGAGATCATTAATTACCCCACCTATCAGGAAGCGCTCAGCTCCGTCGCGCATGGGCAAAACGCCTGGTTTGTTGGCGACTCACTGACAACCAGCACCTGGCTATCGCAGGAATTTAGCCTCGCGTTGACGACGGTGAAATACTGGCCTGAACCACAGAAAAAAAGCGCCTTTTTATTTTTGCCAACGCAGGAACGTCTGCTGACAATTGTGAATAACACGCTCAGCGCCATCGATGAAAATGTGCATGGGCAAATAGCCCAGTCAATGATCGATAAAGGCAATCTGTCCTTTCTGTTAGAGCCGCTTAACCTGACCAACCGAGAGAAACAGTGGCTGAAAAGTCATAACACACTGCGTGTCATCATTAACCCGTGGTTTGCGCCTTACACTATGGTCGACAGTAACCAGGAAACGCGGGGCGTGGTGGGGGATATCCTGAATCTGATCGGTCTGCAAACCGGTATGCAGTTTGAAACCATTGTCGTCAAATCGAACGAAGAAATGGTTTCTGAAATGAAGAAAAACAACTGGCATATTGTGCAGGCCGCAACCTACGACTTGAGCCGTGAAAACGCGCTCTCCTTTACCCATCCCTTTATTACCACCCAATTCGTCACCGTTGTCAGAAAAGAGAATACGCAGGAAACCACGCTACGGGCAGGGATGAATGTGGCGATCGGCGCCGACCACGCGTTACTGGCAAAGCTTAAAGCCCAACACCCCGGCATCCAATGGAAAGAGGTGGAAAACTCCAGCGTAGCCTTGAATCTCGTGGCGACGGGAAAGGTGGACGCAGCCATTTCAAATCAGCTGACGGCCCGCTATATGAGCGAGCATTATTATCCCGATCAGCTCGCCTGGCTCCCGATTGCCGGTGAAGCGCCAGCGGCAATCAGTTTTGCCGTTCCCCGTTCCGAACCGGAACTTCGGCAGATCCTGGACAAAGCCCTGGATGATATTCCGCAAAAAGAGATTTTCCAGATCGTCAGTAAATGGATACGCCTGCCGGACGTCAAAATTGATACCTGGGAGTTGTATAACAGACCGTTTTATCTGGTGGCGATACTGGCGACGTTGCTGGTGGTGAGCAGCTTGCTGTGGGCCGTTTACCTGTCGCGGAAAGTCCGCCAAAGGAAGCGTTCTCAACGCTTACTGGAAGCGGAACGAAACAAGGCACAGCAAGCCAATGAAGAGAAGCGGGAGTTTCTTTCCCATATGAGCCACGAGATCCGAACGCCGGTCAGTGCAATTATGGGATTTCTGGAACTCTTGCAGCTCTCCCCCGCTCGCTTCAGCCCTGAGGATAAAGCATCGGTGGATCAGGCCGCCCAGGCCTCGCGATCATTGTTAAAACTGATTGGCGAGATCCTCGATCTGGAAAAGATTGAATCAGGACTCTTAGACACCGTTCCGCAGTGGGTAAATGTTGATGCTCTGATAAAAGAAAAAATGACGCTGTTTAGCGCACTGGCGGCCCAAAAAGGGATCGACCTGCGTTATGACTCGCAGCTGGATCCGCAAGAGGCGATGCATCTGGACCCCCAGTTACTGGGGCAGGTACTCACCAACCTCATTGGCAACGCGGTTAAATTTACGCAGCAAGGGTATGTCAGGATTTCGGCGACAAAGTCCAACGCGATGCTGGCGCTCTCGGTGAGCGACTCCGGTCCGGGTATTAGCACTGAAGAACAGAACCGTTTATTCACCGCCTTTAGTCAGGGGAAAGCGGGTAAGCATCATCGCGGTTCGGGCCTGGGGTTAGCGATCAGCCGGGCATTGATGACGCAAATGGGGGGAACCATCGCGCTGCAAAGCGAAATAAACCGTGGAACCACCCTGACGCTGAACCTGCCCGTGCAAACCTCGCGTGATATCACGCCGATATCTATTGACGCGCCCCCACCCCCTCCCGTTATTCAGGGGACGCTGCGGGTATTAATCGTTGACGATCATCCCTCCAGTCGACTGCTCCTGAAACGCCAGCTTGCAACGTCAGGTATTGTTGCGGATGAAGCCGAAAACGGCGAAGGAGCCTTACGACACCTTCAGCAACAACATTATGATTTGCTTATTACCGACCTCAATATGCCCGCAATGGACGGCATTGAACTTACCCGTCAGGTACGGAAATTTAATCGCGACCTCACCATCTGGGGGTTGACCGCCTCAGCGCAAGAACATGAACGCGAACGCTGTCTTGCGGCAGGCATGAATGCCTGTATTTTCAAGCCGATTACGTTATCGCAAATCTCGCACTTCCTTTCAGGGATGTGTGAGACAGCCAATACGATGTTTGATATCGAAATGCTGGGTATGCTGGCGCAAGGCAACCGGGCGCTCATGCTTACAGCGTTAAAAGATGCACAGCAGGAGAACCGCCGTGATTTAGTCGCCGCCCGACAAGCGGCGCATACTGAAGATTATCTGACCGTGAAGCGCCATATTCATCGCATTAACGGGACTGCCCAACTGCTGGGCGTTAAGGCATTGATGAAGGTAGCGCAGTCGCTGGAAGATAAACTACCTGACGCCATTTCCGCCGCAGACCTTGCCACAGACCTTGATCGCATCGACGCCTTACTTGATGAATTAGATCAGGCTATCGCAACATTCATTCCATAACCTTCCTACACGCGTAGGCGGCGCCTGACAGAAAAATAAGGTGCCGCTGATGTTGTCCCGTTGTTAACCAGGTAAAATTAGCCTTGTTCTGACGGAATATATTTCGTTAATTAAACCTGGGATATTTCCTAAGAAAAATCCATTTTTACCGTCATTTCAAGTTTCAACTATCAAATGACATCAAACCATTAAACCACACCTATCAATAGTGATAGTGTTAAATTTCATCTTTATGGCACATAAATAGTTTTTTATTTCAATAAAGACGGCAATCACTGGATCGTTGTTCTTTTGAAAGGGAACAAATAGAAGAAACGATCGTTTTTATGATTATATTCGAAATCCATTATTTTTGTGGTGTCATCTGATTTTATTTTCTGTAAATTTCACAAAGAAACATGAGGTGAATTTCTGGCGTTAAATAACCAAAGAGGGCATGCCAAAAAGGGAAGTTTTATGGATTTGTCAAACTCCGTTTTTTCTGATGATTATTTTTTTATCGTCGGTATCAGTACGCTGTTAACATCGGAGTTGATTGATGAAAATTACTACATAGTAGATGTTGAGACAACAAACCTCCTGCAGGTTAAAGAGCATTTTTTTGCAGACAGGAAGATTATTGCGTTTATAAGCAATGATCTTGACTACTATGCATTAAAACATCTACGGAGTATTACGTTTGTTGATAAGCGAAGCCGACTTAATGAAATTCTGTCCTGCCTGTTTGTCAATGATTCCCGATATATTTATCGGGTGAAGTACACGCTTTCAATGCGAGAAAGCGAAGTGCTCTCATGTATGCAAAAAGGGCTTGATGCGAATGAGATTGGTAAACAATTAGGTATGACGGTTAAGACATTTTATGCCCACCGGCGCAGTTTGGTTTTTAAACTTCAGGTCGGCAATCGTATATCTTTGTACCGAACTATCGCACGAGTAGAAAGTTATAAGCAGGACACCTGCGAACACAGCATTTCGTTAATCAGACAATGTCATTCGTCAGATAAGTATTTCACTGGAGGGAATTAGCACATTATTAATTAACATTTAAAGCATCAGTATATTATTTCTTAAATATTAACTTAACTAACTGGATCTTATATGAAAAAGATTGCACTGATTTCCGCGATTTTATCGCTCTCTGTATTTCAGGCAGCAAATGCTGCTGACGGCGTAATTAGTTTTACTGGCAGCATCACCGGTACGGCCTGTGTTGTGGATACCTCTGCGATTGCGCAGCCTGTCAACCTGGGGACTGTCGCGACAACCGCATTCTCAGGCGGTAGCGGAGCAACGGCGGCGGCGAAGCGTTTTAATATTGTGCTGAAATCCTGCCCGGCCAGCATTTCCAACGCCAGTATTCGTTTTGATGGCATCACCGACACGATTAACCCTTCTATTTTAGCACTGAGCAATGGGCAGACAGCATCGAATGTTGGTGTCGCGATTTATGAGCAGGACAACTCAACGTTGATCCCCGTGGGTTCCGCATCCTCCAGCGTAGCGCTGGAAGAAGATGTTGATAACACACTGACTTACTTTGCCAAATATATGGCAACCGGCGCTGTTGGCGCGGGTACGGCAAACTCTTCAACCGCGTTTACCGTTATTTACCAGTAAAAGCAGGGCCCTTCGCGGCCCTGAGTAATTCACTCAGGATCTCTTCATGTTTCAGAAAGTCTATAAAAAGATTGCCGCTGGTCTTTTGTTTATCTCCGCAACGGCAATAAGCGGTGTGGAAATAGGCGGCACCCGGCTTATTTATAACGGCAGTGGCAATCAGGCGGCAATCAGCGTTAACAATCCAGATAACAAGCCGTATTTAATTCAGTCATGGGTAAGCAAAAGTGAAAATGGCGACGACAGTGACAATGCATTCATCACCACACCGCCTTTGTTCAAATTAAATTCGCAGGCGCAGAATTCAGTACGCGTTATGTTATCAGGCGACACACTCCCTACGGACAGAGAAAGTGTTTACTGGTTGAATATTAAAGCAATCCCTTCGTCATCACCGGATGCTAAAAATGAATTATTGATTGCGGTCAAAAGTAAAATGAAGCTGTTTTATCGTCCGGCAGGATTAAAAGGCGACCCTTCGCTTGCGTATCAGCAGCTAACGTTTTCAAGCGTGGGTGGAAAGTTAAGTGTGCATAACCCCTCGCCGTATAGCGTGTCGCTATACGACATCAAGGTGAATGGGAAACAACTAGCAAAACCTCCAATGGTTTTACCATTTCAAACGGTATCGCTACCTCAGTCGGCGGTAACGGGTGGTGAAGTATCGTGGCGTGCGATTAATGACTTCGGAGGCATTACGACTGAACATAAATTTAAAATGTAGGTTACAAAGCCATGTTTCATGTCAATGCAGTTTCGGGTTTTGCTAAATTAACTCGGTTATCCACACTTATTTATCTGTGTACGCATACTCCTGCTGTACTGGCTGGCGATTATTTCTCTCCAGATTTTATTGAAACCCGTGGAAATATCCCGCGTGATATTGATATTTCTCGTTTTAATGAAGCTGACGGGCAGGTGCCTGGCGTCTATCAC
This sequence comes from Citrobacter sp. CK202, assembly GCF_030333225.1. Taxonomy (NCBI): domain Bacteria; kingdom Pseudomonadati; phylum Pseudomonadota; class Gammaproteobacteria; order Enterobacterales; family Enterobacteriaceae; genus Citrobacter; species Citrobacter sp. CK202. The sequence continues at coordinate 283,324 of NZ_JAOWGI010000029.1, read as the reverse complement.
GTTGATGTCTATGTAAATGGAAATTATCTGGCATCACAGGATATTTCATTTATTGACAGTAAGAGTGGGTTAATACCGGTGTTGACTCGTGCAGATCTGGTGCAATGGGGCGTTAAGCGCAATGCACAACCTGAATGGATGCACATGGCAGATACCGCGAACGTTGAACACCTCAGCAAACTGCTTCCCGGCAGCCAGCTTATTTTCCAGTTTGACGGGATGCGCCTGGATCTCTCCGTACCGCAGGCGTATCTACAGCGCGATCCCCGGGGGTCGGTATCGCCTGAGCGGTGGGATGATGGACTGAATATGCTGTTCCTGAACTACAACTTCTCAGGCGCTAACACGCATGGCAGCGGCAAGTCGAGTAACGACAGCTATTTGAACCTGCGTAGCGGTATTAACGTTGGGCCCTGGCGATTGCGTCATTACGCCACTTATAACAACAACGATGGCGCTGGTCACTGGAACACCCTTGGCACATCGCTGGAGCGTGACATTAAGGCTCTGAAAAGTCAGTTCAGCATAGGCGATGGTTATACGCAGGCCGGTGTGTTCGACAGCGTGAATTTTCGCGGCGCGCAGCTTTATTCAGATGACAGCATGATGCCGGAAAGCGTCCGTGGTTTTGCTCCCGTGGTACGCGGTATTGCACAAACCAACGCGCAGGTCACCATTCGTCAGGGTGGCAACGTTATCTGGCAATCTTATGTGCCGCCAGGCCCGTTCGCGATTGACGATCTGTACCCGACCACCGCCAGCGGCGATCTGGAAGTGGCGGTACGTGAGGCGGATGGATCGGTGCATCAGTTTATTCAGCCATTTTCCGCGGTGCCGGTGATGCAACGCGAAGGTCAGTTCAAATATGCGCTGGCAGCAGGGAAATATCGCGCGGCAAACAGCAAAGATAAAGAGCCGGAATTTCTACAGGGCACGCTGAGCTACGGTTTACCCTGGGATAGCACGATATATGGCGGCACGCTGGCATCCGCAGATTACTGGGCCGGAGCACTGGGGATCGGAAAAGGGTTCGGTGAATTCGGCTCGCTCTCTTTTGACGCCACTTTCGCCCGTACGCAACTGCCCGGCAAGACAGAAGAAGGCGTGTCGTTACGCGCGCAATACGCCAAAGACTTTGCTTCGACAGGCACCTCATTCAGTTTGATGGGCTATCGCTATTCCTCATCAGGTTTTCGTGATTTCCAGGAAGCGAACGGGGACGTGAATACCTTTCGAATGGGGAGCGACACAATACGTGAAGGCAACAGCTGGCGCTATGAACGGAACAAACGCAGCAAGGCACAGGTGACGCTGAACCAGCGACTTGGCGACTGGGGAAATATAAACCTCTCCGCCTGGCAACAGGATTACTGGGGCGGCGACACCGAGCGCAGCGTTAACGTGGGTTACAACACCAGCATAAACAATATCAACTACGGCCTGAACTACAGCTATTCACGCGGCCCCTGGCACAATGAAAACGATCATATCGTCTCTCTGACGATGCAGATTCCGCTCTCACGTTTCCTGCCAGACAGTTGGATGACGGTATCCGGGAACAGCAACAAAAAAGGCGACACGACTTCGCAGGTGGGGTTATCCGGTTCAGCGCTGGAAGATAAAAACCTGAGCTGGAACGTGCAGCAGGGCTACAACAGCAAAGGCTCGGATGCGATGGGAAGCGCTTCCGTCAATTACAAGGGACGTCATGGCGAGTATCAGCTTGGTTACAACTACTCTCGCGATAACCGCCAGATGTCGGTTGGGGCGATGGGCGGCATTGTGGTTCACCCTTACGGCGTCTCGGCCACGCAGCCTCTTGGCGAAACTATGGCACTGGTGAAAGCGGACAACGCGGCGGATGTAAAAGTGGCGAATAACAGCGGGATTTACACCGACAGCAGAGGTTTTGCCGTGGTGCCGTATGTCACGCCGTATCGGCAGAACAGTCTGTCATTGGATACCGCATCGCTGAACCCGCATACCGATGTGCTGAATGACACCTACACCGTTGTACCGACCAAAGGCGCGCTGGCGCTGGCTGATTATCCTACCGTCACCGGTTATAAGGTCATGCTTCAGTTCACCGGGAAAGAGATTCCGTTTGGCGCGACGACCCGTATTAAAAATCACGACAACATTCCAGAAGGAATGGTTGACGATCGCAAACGCGTCTGGCTCAACGGCGTACCGGAAAACGGAACCGTGATCGTTAACTGGGCCGAGGGAAGTTGTCAGGCAACGTATCAGATAACGCAGATCGCTGACAAACCGCAAACAGTCATCGCGCAATGCCACTGATCTGGAGAGAAAGAAAAATGTATCGAATTTTAATCAGCTTAATTTTTACCTCGCTAGGATTATTTTCACACACCGCCCTGGCGTGGAACTGCACTACGGTTACGTCAACAACAACGATCTCGCCGCAGAATATAACTATCTCGCGGGATCTCCCTGTAGGCTCGATAATAGGAACACAGGTTATTACACCGACAATTAATGCCTTTAACTGTTGGGACTCCGCTGAGGGCGTTATATCCAGGCAGATTTTTGGTATCAGAGCCATTGGCACATTCGATTCGTCACTCAACGGGCGTCAGATATATAAAACGAACATTAGCGGCGTGGGGTATTCCCTGTCCGCCGCAACGACAAAATGTGCCGCAGGCATCGTGACCGTTACGGGAAGCAATACCATACGGGGAGACATAAATACCGCTAAGCTCTGTGAAAATATGGCGGGGATGGTAAACAGCAATTTGGATGGCGTGGTTATCGTGACGTTTTATAAGACGGCAGCCGAAACCGGGTCTGGAACCATAACGGCAAGAACCGTGGGATCGCTGGTTATGTTAAATAACGCGCTGCTGTGGCATTCACCCGAATCTTCCGTCAATATCAACGCGTTCACGGTTACCACGCCAGCCTGTAATCTACAAACGACGTTTATCCCCGTGAATATGCAGGACGTGGATAAACAAGCCTTTAATGGCAAAGGCACCACGCCGGGAGACGCGCACACGCAGTCTTTCGATCTGCCGATGGTTTGTAATGCCGGAACAAAGGTCAGCGTTAAGATGGAAGGCGATATTTTTGATGCGAGCAAAGGCGTGCTGAAAACCATTGGCGGAAATAATGCCGCCACGGGCGTGGGAATCCAATTACTTTATAACAATCAGCCGATGGCGCTGGGTTCTGATGTCGCCGTTGGCACTTCATCCTCCGGCGGCGGATTCACGGTGCCGCTGAAAGCGCGTTATTACCAGACCGGAGACACCATCACGACCGGTGCAGCAAATGGCGTTTTGTCATTTACCATGACATACCAATAAGACAGTGAGGGGGCGGCAAGACCGAAGCTGAACCACGTCCCCTCGTCATTTATTTTACCGGTTTTCCGTGGCGGTCGCCGGATTACGCAATTGCCCTATCAGCCGCTGCATGTTGTCCTCACAGGAAATCCCGTCAGGCCGGTTTGCAATACTGGCGATCAGACTCAGCAACTCGCTCTTGCTCTCTTCAAGTTGCTTCTGCATGAGTTCGATCTCCGCGATACGCTTCTCCAGGGATTGTATCAGCCCCTCATGATCCCACTTTTTCTGCTCCTGCGGTAAAAAGCAGCGGATCTGCTCAAGTGAAAAACCGGCACGCTGAGCGTTATCAATAATCTTCAGCAGATTCGCCACCTCCGCCGAATAATTACGATACCCGTTGCTCTGACGCTGAGGAGGACTGATCAGCCTTTCTGCTTCGTAAAACCGAATACGGGAGGGCGTAAGCCCCGTTACTTTTGCCAGTTCACCAATCTTCATACCGTTTACAGACCTCTCTTGACCTTAAAGTTAACTTTAAACTTATACTCTCTAAACGGTCAACAGAAGATCGTTGCCGGACGCGCGCGCAGGCCCTGACGTTTCTCCTTTTTCCGGGAGCCAACGTCCTGGCGCTACGCGCAAGACAAGTCTCTCCCTTTAACAACTTACTGAACCGGAGAAACGATATGGGTTACGTAACAACCAGCGATGGCGTTGATATTTTCTATAAGGACTGGGGACCGAAAGAGGGAAAAGTGATCTTCTTCCACCACGGCTGGCCGCTCTCCAGCGACGACTGGGATGCTCAGATGCTGTTTTTCGTGGACAAGGGGTTCAGGGTCGTCGCGCACGACAGGCGTGGTCATGGACGTTCCAGCCAGGTGTGGGACGGTCATGACATGGATCATTATGCCGATGACGTTGCCGCAGTCGTTAAGCATTTAGGCGTCCAGGGCGCAATGCACGTCGGGCATTCAACCGGCGGTGGCGAGGTCGTGCGCTATATCGTGCGTCACGGCGAAGATAACGTCTCCAGGGCCGTGCTGATCAGCGCAGTTCCGCCATTGATGGTAAAAACCGACAGCAATCCGCAGGGTACGCCCCGGTCGGTGTTTGACGACTTCCAGGCACAGCTGGCCGCCAGTCGAGCGCAGTTCTATTACGATATCCCTGCGGGTCCTTTCTATGGCTACAACCGTCCGGGTTCCAGTCCGTCTGAGGCGGTCATCTGGAACTGGTGGCGTCAGGGAATGATGGGGGGAGCCAAAGCGCACTACGACGGTATCGTCGCGTTCTCGCAGACGGATTTCACGGAAGATCTCAAGCGCATCACTATCCCGGTTCTGGTTATCCACGGCGATGACGATCAGGTCGTTCCCTACCATGATTCCGGCGTACTTTCAGCCGGGCTGCTCAAAAACGGTACGCTGAATACGTACAAGGGAGCCCCGCACGGCATCCCCACCACGCATGCAGATCGGGTCAACGCCGACCTGCTGGCCTTTGTGAATAGCTGATGTACCAACCACGACGGATGAGCTGGCAAGTCAATTAGCAAAAAAAGGAGTCGCGGGCGGCTGCATTCCAGTTTAAAACATACGAACCTATGTTGAGGAGTCTGACCATGCTGGATCACCGCCCGAACTCACAGGATGATCGCCTGCGGCAGGACACCGCATCGTTGCGTCACGAAATTACCGCAAAAGTCAGAACATATACCGAACATCAGGAGCGGGTCGTCTGCCCGTTCCCCGGTCTGAGCGTAGCTGAACTCCACGGCCCAATGCCGCCGCTTTCTTATATTTACCAGCCCAGCGTGTCGCTGATCCTCCAGGGAGAAAAGCGCGTCACGTTAGGCGATACGGCCTATGTGTACAACGAATCCCGTTTTCTTCTGACGGCGGTCAATCTGCCAACCGTCGCCGAAGTGATGCAGGCCAGCACCGAGCGTCCTTTTATATCGCTGTTGCTGGAACTGGATTTATCTGTTGTGCGCGAAGTATTGGTTGATATGGAACAGCACGGCAATGACGTGGGATTCGCAGGCGAAGGACTTTCGCTCAGCCATGCCGACCGCTTTTTGTTTGACGCCATACTGCGCTACATCACGCTCGCAGAACACCCGCAGGATAAAGGGTATATCGGCAACCTGATTCATCGGGAAATTCTGTATCGCATTTTAACCAGCCCGGCAGGTATGACGCTGCGGGAAACCGTACTGACGGGATCGAGCAGCCAGAGGATATCTTCCGCAATCAACTGGTTACGCACGCACTATTCCCAACCGTTAAAAATGGAGGATCTGGCCGGGATTGCAGGAATGGGCGTTTCGACGCTGCATCACCACTTTCGTCGCATGACCAACATGAGCCCGTTGCAGTATCAGAAGCAATTACGGCTCCATGAAGCCAGACGCCTGTTGTTGTCAGATAATGTGGATGCCTCGACAGCGGCCATCAGAGTGGGTTATGAAAGCGTCAGTCAGTTTCACAGGGAGTACAAACGCCTGTTCGGCATCACGCCAATCGGCGATAAAGTGCAGTCGCTGAAAGGCGCAGAACGCGTCCGGGAAGCGGGAACGCTGACCGGGATACCGCGCTGATACACGCATATCGGACCGCAAAACAGCCGATCCGATATGCGTTGCTTACCGTCAGTTCGACAGTGAAGCCATATCAATCACAAAGCGGTATTTCACATCACCCCGCTCCATACGCTCAAAAGCCTGGTTAATCTGCTGGATATCGATGATCTCACACTCCGGGTACACACCTTTGCGGGCGCAGAAATCCAGCATCTCCTGCGTTTGTGCAATCCCGCCAGACGGTGAACCCGTGATGCGACGACGCCCCAGAATCAGCGGCAAGGTACTGAACCCTTCCATATTCCCCAGATTACCGACAATAACCAGCGCCCCTTCCACATCAAGTAGCTGAACGTAGGGTGAAACATCATGGCGCGTCGGGATGGTGTCAATAATCACATCAAAAGAGGACGCCGCGTTATTCATCGCCTCTGCGGAAGTCGAGAGCAGAACGTGTTCGGCGCCCAGCTCATGCGCCTCTTTCGCTTTTGACTCACTGCGGGTGATAACCGTCACCTCTGCGCCCAAAGCGGCCGCCAGACGAACCGCAAGGTGCCCCAGGCCACCGATGCCAATCACCCCTACGCGCGAGCCGGGGCCAACGTTCCAGGTCCGCAGCGGCGAGTAAACGGTGATGCCCGCGCAGAGCAACGGCGCCGCTCTGGCCGGATCAAGGCCTTCCGGCAGATTCAGGACAAACTCCTCGCGAACCACGATATGTTTCGAGTAACCGCCGTAAGTGACGTCTCCTGAGATGCGGTCACGCCCGTTATAGGTCACCGTCGGAAACTCACGGCACATTTGCTCTTCGTGCCTGCGGCACTGATCGCACTCCTGACAGCTATCGACAAGGGTTCCGACCGCCACCTGTTGCCCGACCTGATAACGCGTCACTTTACTGCCGACATCAATCACCCGGCCAATAATTTCGTGTCCGGGAATACAGGGGTAAATCGTCGCGCCCCACTCTTTCCAGTCGTCACGGGTTTGATGCAGATCGCTGTGACAGACGCCTGACCACAGGATCTCGATCGCCACATCATTGGCACGCAATGCGCGTCGTTCAAACGTAAAAGGGGCCAGTGGCGTAGTCGCGTTTAATGCAGCATAACCGATGGTTTTCATAGCAGCTCCAGTTGTTTGTTTTCCACCTGAAACTGTAGCGGCTTGATGAATGGCAGAGTGAGCCTAATCCTGCCGGATGATTGCCTGATACTCCCGACAGAACGTCTGTCACGAATCTCCGGGCATTGAATGGCCAGGGCGGACGCTGGCGCATCACGCCCAAGGCTCTTTTTCAGAAGAGGCTATTCCCCTTTTTCCACAATTAACGGCTCGATATCGCTTTCTTTTTTGATAACCAGCGAATCATCGCCACGCAGACACGTACCGCCATAGTTGCCGCCAACGGTGAAAGTGCAGACCTGAATATACTTCCCGGCCACGTTTGGCAGACACCACAACTGCTGATAAATGTTTTTCTGCGCGGCAAATTTCCCACTGGTTTTATCGAGTAACTCTTCCTGATGGCTCACCAGATCGATATTGCTGCCGCAGCGCCCGGCGATCGGTTTCACCGCATAACCGGTGCGCGCCAGTTCGTCATTAACCGTGAAATCGGTATCCAGCAAATAGCGGTGATGCGGGAAGAGCGACCACAGGATAGGCAAAATAGCCTTATTGCCGGGGATCACCGTCCACAGCGGTTCAAACACCAGCACTTCCGGTCGCAATAGCACATCAATCAACCGCACTTCATTTTCAGGATGGCCGGTACGAATCGGCACGGCGGCGTATTCCGTCTCGCTGACTTCACGCACCTGTTCAATTGCGGTTTCCCACGCCCAGGTTTTCCAGACGCAGTTCACCAGGCGGCCATCGCCGTCAATCAGCTGACCGGCATCGTCCCAACGCAGCGCATCCAGTCCCCGGAGAATTTTGCTTTCAAACCCGGCCTGGCGCAGCGCCTGCTGCATAAACTGGGCGTGATAGTTCTCCTCAATGTCCTTATCCTGCATGATGTGGACGAAAGGACGCGCGAGGCTGTGTTTCCATGCACCCGCCAGTTCGTTGATCAACCCTTCCGCCGGATTATGCCCCTTCCCGGTGTAGCCCTTTTCGGCCCAGCGTTCGAGGATCAGCCCCGCTTCGGTATGGCATGATGCGGAATCGGCGTTGTACTCGTACACCTTCAGGCCGCGTTCATCCATACAGAAATCCATACGACCGGTGATCATATGGTGGCGACGACGCTGCCAGGAGAGGCGCAAACGCGGCCAGAGGATTTTCGGAATGTCGAACAGCGCCAGCAGGTTATCGTCTTTCAGCACCTTGTCGGTGGCATGCAGGTACATCAGATGCAGCTCGTTGGTGGCTTTAATCAGCTCCTGCTCGGCGCTTTCCGTAATGGTGAAATACTGATGCGGGTCCTGATTAATCACATGCCCGTTCGCCAGCACATAGGCTTTTTGCAGCGGGTCCCGCTCATCCAGCCATTTGCCGTCAAACTGCCCTTTCTCTTCCAGCCGCGCGCCGCGAATCTTCAGTGAATCGTTGGCGATGTCTGGTTGAGGCAGGCTGTACTGCGTGTCCTCGGTCTGAATCATCCAGCCGAGGATCGTGGTGTCGTCAAAGGTATCGCGCAGGGTATAGCAGCCGTTTTCCACCACCATATCCAGCTCGCGGGTCCACTGTTGCCCTGGAGGCAGCGGCGTGTGGATCACATTCTGTTCGGCGATACGGATCTTGTTGTCCAGCAACTGGGTAATGATCGCCACATGGCCGGTATCTTTAAACTCGCCGCCGTTTTGCCAGATAAGCAGCGCGCCAGCGACCGGCGCACGGGGCGAACCATTGGGAAACGCCTGTAACGGCAGGATGTTGTCGTTCACCACTTCGCGCAGGAAACGCAGCGAGAAGATCTCCCACGCCATGCCGACATCCGTGAACACAACCCCATAATTGAGAAAGAGAAAGCGGCGGGCGAACTCAACGCACTGCCATTTATGGCCCATATACTCGTTGCCGATGTAGCTGCGAAACGCGGCATCATCGCTGTATTCCCGTGGGTCGAGGGAGCTGTAATCTGAAGAGTAGATTGCTACGCCACCGGGGGCGTAGCCCAATAATGTCCCGAATGGGGCATCCTGACGGGTCGTTCCTTTGCTCATGCACCTTACCTCAAAACAATACAGCCTGAGCAGTATGGCGTGAATTTTTCGCTCTGCTTGCCTGCTCAATAACACTAACCGGACAGAGGTCGATTCATCATACACCTCTACCCGGCCAGACGGCGCACAGAGACAAAAAATTCATAGCGGGAACGATGTTATGTTTTATTGATAACCACCGGCACGCTCTTATAGGCTGGCGTCAGGCTTTCGCTATCGACCGCATCCAGAGACAACAGCACATTCGCTTCCGGTAGATAGGCGCCAATCGATCCTGCCGCCATGTTGTAGATCACGACCGTCAGCCCGCACATCGCGCGATCCTCACAGGGGCGGCCATGATCGTCCAGCGCCTGAATGGTCACCACATCGCCCTGCGCCAGCCCGCGCGCCCTGGCTTCCGCCGCATTTAAAAACACGACGTCACGGCGGCCGGTAATGCCGCGATAACGGTCATTCAGACCATAAATGGTGGTGTTGTACTGATCGTGGCTGCGCAGCGTTGCCAGCACCAGCGCATCAGCGGGTTGCTGCTGACGCTCAACGGCGCGCTGCTGGCTAACGACAAAGTTGGCTTTGCCATTCCCGGTATGCCACTCACGGCGCGAGGCAGGCGTGTCCATGCGAAATCCGCCCGGCGCGGCAATGCGGGCATTGTAGTCATGAAACGCCGGAATAACGGCTTCAATGGCGTCGCGGATCAGAGCATAGTTTCCCACCATCTCTTCCCAGTTCACCGGCGAGCGCGTAAGCGTGGCGCGTGCCATTCCCGCCACAATCGCAGGTTCCGATTTCAGCCACGGCGAAGCCGGTTTCAGAGAGCCGCAGGAGGCGTGCACCATCGACATCGAATCCTCGACGGTGACGGACTGAATCCCCGTCGCCTGAAGGTCGCGCTCCGTTCTGCCCAACGCGGGCAGCAGATAGTTATGCTTCGCCAGCAGCAGGTGCGAGCGGTTCAGTTTGGTTGCCACATGCACCTGCATATCCAGCTTTTGCATTGCCGCAAACGTCCGCTGCGGCTGCGGCATCGCCACGGCCAGATTGCCGCCCATGCAGATTAACGCCTTAGCCTCGCCCCGCTCTATCGCCCGAATGCTCTCCACGCTGGCGCGGCCATGTTGACGAGGAACGGTAATGGCAAAACGCGCTTCAAGGCGTTGCAGGAAGGCGTCTGACGCCGCTTCGTTAATCCCTACCGAACGGTCGCCCTGCACATTGGAATGCCCACGCAACGGGCAGATACCCGCGCCCGGCTTTCCGATATTGCCTTTCAGCAACAGCAGGTTAACCAGTTGCTGCACATTCCCGGTGCCATTTTTATGCTGGGTGATCCCCAGGCCGTAGCAAATGATGGTGGCGCGCGATTTATTGTAGCTGTGCGCTAAATCTTCCATCTGGCTGCGCGTCAGACCTGAATCCGCTTCCAGTTCCGCCCAGTTGCACTGGCGCAGGTCATCATACAGCGCCTGATAACCGGCGGTATGCGTAGCAATAAACTCATGATCGAGGCAAGGCTGCTGGTTTAGCAGCACCCGCGCCTCATCCATTTCAATCAGCGCCTTCATCATGCCTTTGAGCAGCGACGCATCGCCGCCCATTTTCACCTGGTAGTAGCTGCTGCTGAGTTCGGTCGCCTGGCCGGTGAGCATCTCTTTAGGGCTTTGCGGGAAGCTAAAGCGTTCAAGTCCTCGTTCCGCCAGCGGATTGATGGCGATAATTTTGGCGCCGCGCTTTGCCACATCGCGCAGCGTGGTCAGCATACGAGGATGGTTGGTTCCCGGATTATGCCCGATGCAAATCACCAGATCGCAGTGGTCAAAATCCGCCAGTTCAACGGTGCCTTTCCCCAGACCAATAGCGCGCGTCAGCCCTGCGCTGGTCGGGCCGTGGCACATATTGGAACAGTCCGGGAAGTTGTTGCTGCCGTATTCGCGGGCAAACAGCTGATACAGGAACGCCGCTTCATTCGAGGTTCTGCCGGAGGTATAAAACTCTACCTGTTCCGGGGAATCGTAGCTGCGCAGGCGTTCGCCGATTTCCTGAAACGCGATGTCCCATTCCACGGCTTGCCAGGTATCGGTTACGGCATCATATTTCATCGGGTGCGTCAGGCGGCCAATATTTTCCAGCTCGTAATCACTGTACTGCCATAAGGTGGACACCGGATGACGACGGAAAAACGCTGGTGAGGCTTTCTTGCTGGTGGTTTCCCAGGAGACCGCTTTGACGCCATTCTCACAAAGTTCCATCGGCGCCCGATGGCCAGGGTCAGGCCATGCGCAGCCAGGGCAGTCAAAGCCTTTGACCTGATTCATTTTGAACATCGCGATAATATCGCGCGTGACGGCCTTTTGGGAAAACACCGACGCAGAGACTGCCTTCACGGCTCCCCAGCCGCCCGCCGGGCCCTGATAACCGCTTACTCCTGGAACACCATTTTTCATTGTTACTGCTTATTCACTGCCAATTTTTAATGGCGAGTACGGTAACAATTTCCGTCTGATATTGATTTCCTCTTGATGGAGTACAGGCGGGCTACAATTAACGAGTTATATTGTGTTCCCCTTCCAGCGAAAAAACCGGCGCTTAATGTCCCAATCTGTTAAACCGCATGGCCTCCGACTGCTACACTGCTTCAACACACCAACCCAGAAGGCAGGTCAACATGTCAGAGAATACTTATCAACCCGCAAAAGTATGGACGTGGGATAAATCCGCAGGCGGCGGCGCATTCGCCAATATCAACCGTCCCGTTTCTGGCCCGACTCACGACAAGACGTTGCCCGTCGGCAAGCATCCGCTACAGCTCTACTCCCTGGGAACGCCAAACGGCCAGAAAGTGACCATCATGCTGGAGGAGTTGCTGGCGCAGGGCGTGACGGGCGCAGAGTATGACGCCTGGCTGATTCGCATTGGCGACGGCGATCAGTTCTCCAGCGGTTTTGTCGATGTGAACCCAAACTCAAAAATCCCGGCGCTGCGCGACCACTCGCAGAACCCGCCGCTGCGTGTCTTTGAGTCCGGCGCAATCCTGCTCTACCTGGCGGAAAAATTTGGTTATTTCCTGCCGCAGGATCTCGCTAAACGTACCGAAACCCTGAACTGGTTATTCTGGCTCCAGGGGGCGGCGCCGTTCCTCGGCGGCGGCTTTGGTCACTTCTACAACTACGCGCCGGTGAAAATAGAGTACGCGATCAACCGTTTTACGATGGAAGCCAAGCGTCTGCTGGACGTGCTGGATAAGCAGCTGGCGCGTCATCCGTATGTGGCGGGCGATGAGTACACCATTGCCGATATGGCTGTCTGGCCGTGGTTTGGCAATGTCGTGCTCGGCAACGTGTATGACGCCGCAGAATTTCTGGATGCGGGAAGCTATAAGCACGTACAGCGCTGGGCGAAAGAGATTGCGGAACGTCCGGCGGTCAAACGCGGGCGCATTGTGAACCGCACCAACGGGCCGCTCAACGAGCAGCTTCATGAGCGTCACGACGCCAGCGACTTCGACACACAAACCGAAGATAAGCGTCAGAGCTAAACCGTGATGCCGGATGAGATTTTAATGTCGCCATCAGGCGTTATATTGCCTGATGGCGCTTCGCTTATCAGGCCCACGGGTTTGTGATAGTCGGCGTTTAATTAAACCCATGTTGCACGAGAATCAGTCCTGCCGGAGTGGAAAGCAGAAATTCGGCAAGCGGTTTTCCGCGCGCCGTCAGACAGGCAAACGCGTACTCAGCGATCGGATTATACGGTTCAGGAATATCAACCACGCGCAGGGTACTGATTTGCCGCAGTCTGGGGGCATAGCTGGCATAACCAATAAAAACATCCGTGTGATCGTGGTCGATTAACCATTGCGCCGCCAGCGCTCCGGCGGGAAGCGGCAAAGGATCCCGGCCGCCGACCAGCGCCACAGCACGCGAGCGGATCGCCTCGCCGACGGCTCCCATTCGCGAAAAAAGCTGTTGCGTGTAATCACCGGAAGGATCGCAGCCCGGCGTTGATGTGCCAATTCGCAGATCCTCGCGCATCAGCAGCGACCGCCAGTCGTCGCCCTCCCGCATAGCGTCAGCACGCACGGTCAGGCAGAGGCGATTCAGCGCAAAGGACGAAACCGACAACGCCCGCCCGCTCGCCAGCAGCGCCTGCGGATGCGCCACATTAGCCGAGGCGAAAAAGTCGCACGGCTCACCGGCTTCAATCCGTTCACGCAGCAATCCCGCCGGGCCGAAATCACAGCGGATCGTCTCTGCCTGAAAACAGGCCATTAGCGGTTGCCAGACGGCACGCAGGCTGCCTGCGGCAAGGATTTTCATCAGTCAACGCCCTGATAGTCAGTGCGATAAAAACGCTGATACCAGTCATTGGCGACCTTGCGCATATCAATATCCTGGAATTTCTGCGGATAGAGTTTTTTCGCCATCCACAGCTCGCCAATGCCCATCGCTTCCGGCATCGGATAGCCCCAGGCTTTCGCGTAGTCCGGCATCAGATAGACGCGATGATTTTTCACCGCATCAATCACCTGCCACTGCGGGCTTTGCAGGATCTCATCCACCACTTTCGGATAGCGATCCTGAACAAAAATCACCTGCGGATTCCAGGCGATAACCTGCTCCATTGCGACCTGCTTAAAGCCTTTAATGGTCGATGCCGCCACATTCAACGCCCCCGCGTGCGCCATCATCAGGCCAGTATATTTACCGGAGCCGTAGGTGGTCAGTTCCGGGTTCGCCATATAGGCGCGAACGCGTTGATCTTCCGGGATGTTTTTCAGGCGATCGCTCACCATCTTGCGCCCCTTATCCGTTGCGGCAATCAGCGCTTTTGCTTCGTCAGGTTTATTGACGATATCGCCGATCAGCGTGATACCTTCACGCAACCCTTGATCGTAAGCCTGCTCTTCATCCGTCATCGTCGGATTCATTTTAGCCTGTTCGCCCGCCGCATCATGGCGCAGAGAAATCGCCACCACCGAAATGCCCAGGCTGCTGATTTTGTCGATCATTTCCTGCGGCGCATAGTTAGTGACAAACACCACCTGCGGATGCAGCGCGACCAGTTTTTCCGCATCAACGTGGGTTAAATCACCCAACGCGGCTTTCGTTGTCAGCTCCGGCGCCAGGCGGGTATAACCGTCGCCAAGCTGTTGTTTCCAGTTCGCCATCACGCCAACAATTTTGTCGGTAGCATTCATCTGCACCAGCAAATTCAACGTCTGATGCTGGAGTACCACCACGCGATCCACCGTATCCGGGACGGTAACCTGGCGACCAATCTGATCGGTAAACGTACGCTCGGCCTGAGCCATAAACGGCAGGGAAAAAAGCAACGCCAGCAGGGAGAGCTGGCGTAAGGATTTAAACATGGGAGATGTCCTCACAATCGATATATATATTAGTATACAACGATTGCAAGGCCGCTTGATAGATTGCCTTCAGGGATTATCAGGCGCTGGTAACGTCATACTCCATTCGGCGTAGCGCGTCTAATGTGGCTTTGGCTTCCTCTTCATCAATGATGCTCATGGCAAATCCCACATGCACCAGCACCCACTGCCCCACCAGCGTTGCAGGGCTGTCTTCGCAGATCAGGGCAATATTCACATCACGCTTGATGCCGCACACTTCAACCTGCGCAAGCTGGTGAATATCTTCACCAACGGACAGAACCTGCCCCGGGACTCCAATACACATAGTTAACCACCTGGACGTTATTCCACTTCAATACTTTTCACTTTCAGCGAGTCGCCGGTATCCACCCGCAGGCGATCGCCCTGACAGTGTGGACACTGCGCGTCATGCTGCGTGATTTCAACCGCCTGGCTGCAATCCCAGCACCACGCCTGAGCGGGTTTATAGTCGATGTGCAACGCACACCCCTGCGCGAGCGTACCCTGGCAAACGATATCAAAGCTGAAGCGCACGGCGCTCTCTTCAACGCACGAGAGCGCGCCAATTTCCAGCCATACGCCGGTGACTCGCGTCACGCCATGCTGTTCCGCCTGCTGCTGGATAATCTCAACCGCGCTCTGGCACAGGGACAGCTCATGCATGCTCGCCGCTCCGGCGTCCAAACAGCAGCGCACGACGCCCTGCCAGCTGCGGCGCATCGGGATCGCTGACCGGCAGCGACAGCAGCATCCGCGCGCAGTCGTCCGCCAGACGCATCCCCTCCTGCGCCGACATACCGTGGTTGAGCGGCGACATCAGCGAGCAGGAGAGGTATTGCGAAACCCCGTCCAGTTCGCCAACGGTAAAGGTCATCGCGCCATACGGCAGACGTAATCCGAGTTTTTCACTGACTTTGCGTACCGGCCAGAGCTGGTCGGGGCCGGGGAAAATCAGCGCGCTCAGCATCCACGGCGCGATCACGCTGCCCGTCCACTGCCCTTCAAACAGGGTGAAGTCAGAGACATACACCGGCATATTCGGGTGCAAAAACGAGAGATCGTGCATTGAGCGTCGGGCAATCTCTTCAAACGCCGCCTGAACCTGCATTCTCGGAGAGGACGGGAACCCTGAAATTTCCTCAGACATGCGCAGCCTCCCGTGGAATAGCCTCAACGCCTGACTCGCGCAGCGCGGCAAGAACCTGCGCCAGAGCAGGTTCAATCATCGCTTCAACCGTTGGCGTCAGGCCGATATGCGGCTCCAGCGATTCCGGGATCACGCCGATCAGCGTCAGCTTTTTCGGAAACTCACCAGTGAAGCGCAGGGCCGACAGAACGTCGGCCAGGCCAAGCTGATGCGGTGAGATTTTGTTGGTGAACAGCGCAGGCACCTCATCATCACGCAGGATCATAAGGGTTCCCGGCGTGTTCTTTCTCGACACGATGGCGTCCGCGATGATCAGGTGATCTCTGTCCGCCATATCGCCGAGAAGCTCCATTCCCGCCGTGCCGCCATCAAGGATCTCCACGAAATCCGGCAGGATGTACCGCTGTTCTAATGCTTCAACGATACGCACCCCGATGGCTTCATCGGTCAGCAAAATATTGCCGACCCCTAACACTAAAATCCGCATTACAGAACCTTAACTGAGACGACTTCGTTCCCGTCAGCGTCCACTACGTGCACCGCGCACGCCATGCAAGGGTCGAAGGAGTGAATGGTACGCACCACTTCCAGCGGTTTTTCTGGATCGGCGATCGGCGTCCCCACCAGCGACTGCTCGTACGGCCCCACTTCATCGTTAAAGTTACGCGGACCGGAGTTCCAGGTGGACGGAACCACCGCCTGGTAGTTGCTGATAATGCCGTCTTTAATGACCATCCAGTGAGAGAGCATACCGCGCGGCGCCTCAAGGAAGCCCACCCCTTTAAACTCACCTGTCGCCGGGATATCCGGTTTAACGAACGTGGTGTGGTCGCCTTTCCCGATATTGGCGATCAGCGCGCTGTACTGGTTTTGCAGAATACCCTGCAATTCGCAGCAGTGAACGGTGCGGCCAATGATACGCCCCAGCGTGGAGTGCAGTTGCGCCACTTCCAGCGTTTTACCGGTCAGTTTCTGGTAGATCGCGATGATTTCATTCAGTTTGGTCTTCGTGGACTCGCGTCCCGCCGCCAGTTTAACCAGCATATTGGCCAGCGGCCCCACTTCAACGGTTTTGCCGTAAAAGGTCGGGGACTTAACCCACGAGTATTTACCGTCATCAGACCAACCGGTGTATTCCGGGACGGTAGTCCCTTCCCACGGTTCCTGCGGCGCTTCGTCTTTGTACCAGGCGTGCTTCGCGCTCTCCTGAATCCCTTTAATCAGGTATTCATCGGAATGCGAGGCGATCGGGCGATACGTCGACAGATCCGCATTCTGGATATAGCCGCCAGGGAACAGGAAGCTGCCGTTTTTACCGTCGGTCGGAAATTCCGGCGCGCTCAGATAGTTAACCGCGCCTTTTCCGCGCTCCAGCCATTCTGGATAGAACGCCGCGATTACCGCCGTATCCACCTTGTAAACCTGCTCAACAAAGTCGCTCAGCTTGTCGATGAAGGACTTGATGTACATCAGGCGTTCAAGGTTCAGCACACCGAGACCGTCGAGGTTGATCGGGTTCGCCACCCCGCCCACCGCCAGGTTCTGGATGTGCGGCGTTTTACCGCCCAGCAGCGCCACCACGCGGTTGGCGTCACGCTGGCATTCCAGCGCTTGCAGATAGTGCGCGACCGCAATCAGGTTCACTTCCGGCGGCAGTTTCATCGCCGGGTGTCCCCAGTAGCCGTTAGCGAAAATCCCTAACTGGCCGCTGGCAACGAGGTCTTTGATCTTGTTCTGCACCTTCGTGAACTCTTCCGCGCTATTCAGGTGCCAGCTCGACACACCGTTCAACAGCGCCGACGCTTTCGCCGGATCGGCCTTCAGCGCAGAGGTGATATCCACCCAGTCCAGCGCAGAAAGCTGGTAGAAGTGCACAATATGGTCATGGGTAGTATGCGCCGCCAGAATGATGTTACGGATGTACTGCGCATTGACCGGAACGTCAATCTTCAGCGCGCTCTCCGCCGCACGAACGGAAGAGATCGCGTGGGTCGTGGTGCATACGCCACAGATACGCTGCACAATCATCCAGGCATCGCGCGGATCGCGATTCTTCACGATCTCTTCCATGCCGCGCCACATGGTGCCGGATGCCCATGCTTTTGACACCACACCGTTTTCGATTTCGCAGTCGATGCGTAAATGCCCCTCAATACGGGTTACCGGATCAATAGTAATTCTCTGGCTCATGCTTTGCTCGCCTCATGACGATTGTGATCGTTTTGTTTTAATGGAGGAAGTATCGGCAGTAGACGAATGAGTAAGATGTATGCACAAATCTCAATAGCCACAAAACCAATAGAAATCAGCAGTTCTTCCCAGGTGGGGAAGTAGTGGTAGCCGCCGCCGGGATTGAACGCCACCAGCGAGTAGGACATACGCCACGTTGCGCAGCCCAGCAGCATACTGAGGGCGGACAGATACAACATCCGCGAGTCGCCGCGCAGTTTCGGCAGACGGAGCACCACCAGCGGGAAGACCATCAGCAGGACTTCAACCCAGAACAGCAAGGAGTAGTAGTCACCGGCAAACGCATAAGAGAGCTTGTCGCGGTAAATCAGTTCACCGAAACGGCACACGAGGAACAGCGCGATGAAAACGCTGATAGTACCGGTCAGCTTGATAAACAAACTTTTCTCATCCGGGCCGTTGCCTTTTAAGCCGCTCTGCACCAGAGAGCCTTCAAAAATAACGATGGAGAAACCCATGATGAAAGCGGTGAACAATGAGAACAGCGGCAGCATTTCATAGCTCTGCCACAGCGGATGTACTTTAATACCGGCGGCAATCATCAACGATCCCATTGACGACTGGTGCATGGTCGGCAGCAACGCCCCGAGGGCAATAACAAAGAACATCACTTTGTTCAGACGCTTAAGCGAGACTTTCCAGCCCAGGCGTTCAAACAGCGCGGGGGCAAACTCCAGCGCCATCACGCCGATGTAGATGGTCATACAGACCGCCGTTTCAAACAGCACCGAGTTCACATTGAAGTGCCCTGGGATGTAGAAATACGGCAGGTTCCAGTAACGACCAACGTCAATGGTGATCGACAGCCCGCCCAAAGAGTAACCGAACAGGCTTGCCAGCAGCGCCGGGCGTACCAGCGGATGGTATTGCCCCCGGTTGAAGACATACACCGCCCACGCCAGCGCCCAACCGCCGCACGCGAAGCCGGTGCCGATCAGCAGGTCAAAAGCGATCCACACGCCCCAGGGGAAGCCGCCGTTCAGATCGGAGACCGATCCCAGCCCGAAGACCAGACGTTTCACAATAAGAAGCATGCACAGGACGACAAGCGGCCCGAAGATGATGATCGGTTTACTGATTATTTTCCCGCCCAGCGGTTTAGGATCATGACTCATGATCGTCTCCTCCGTCGTGATGCTCGTTTTTCGTATTACGACGAACCATCACGGTTAAGCCCGCCAGCACAGCCAGTGGCAGCATCATGCCTTTATACAGGGTGTGTTGAATGTGTTCAGAACGCGCGCCAGTTGACAGATCGGCCAGTTGAGGGAGATCCAGATTCTGGTAAGGAACGCCGGTCAGCACCAGCACCTGCGTGCCGCCGCCCTCTTTTTCACCGTACAGATGCGGGTAATACTTCGGTACGGTATGCAGATACGTATCGCCAGTCTGCAACGTCTGGCGCGGATAGTGGTATTCGCTGCCAGGCTTCAGCGCCAGGCGTTTTTGCGCCTCCGCCATTAGCTCTTCTCGCGTACCAAAAATCACCGCGCCCGCCGGACATACCTCAACGCACCCCGGCAGACCGCCTTTGTCCAGGCGTTCAACGCCCTTCTGGTTGCACAGTTCACACTTGTGCAGCGCGCCAAACGGGTTGTTGTAGTCGTATTTCGGCACGTTGTACGGGCAGGCGACCATGCAGTAGCGACAGCCGGTACAGACGTCTTTGTTGTAATGAACGATGCCGGTTTTCGGGTCTTTCTTCAGCGCGGATACCGGGCAAACGGAGACGCAGTTAGGGTCAACGCAGTGCATACACTGTTTCTTAATGTACGCGTAGCCGTTCTCTGTCTGATCTTTATTGACGCCACTTCCACTATGCCACACCTGAATGATGTTATTGGTGTAAGGCGACAGCTTGTCGTTATTCGACCAGGTTTGCGCCCCTTCCGGGTTACGCGCCGGGAAGTTGATATCCTGGCATTTGGTCACACACGCCTGACAGCCCACGCACAGCGTCGAGTCATACAGCATCCCCAGGGAACCCGGGATAGGCGGACGGTTTTCCGCAGCCGCATGGCTGATGGACGGCGACGCGCCCAGCAGCAATGCCCCGCCAGAGGCTGCTTTAATAAAGTTACGTCTGTTCACGGTTATTCTCCCCGTGAGTCAGCGTTATCTTTCTTCTGCTGACGCCCCAGTTCACGTACCGCCATCACACTGACACCGGCAACCAGCCCAACCACGCCGCCAAGCAGCCCGACGGCGCCTGCGGAAATGTGGCCGCCCTCTTTCAGGTTGACATCCGGCTTCTCGGAACGCGGGGTTTGATTTTCCACATGGGCGAGTTGGTGGATGCCTTTATGAAAGCCAACGCCTTCCTCGTTACAGCCGTAGCAGGGGTGCCCAATCGCCACTGGCCATACGCCGCCGACATCGCAGAATTGCAACGTCGAACAGTTGCCGTAGGTTTCAGGCCCTTTACAGCCCAGATGGTAGAGGCACCAGCCTTCACGGTGGCCTTCATCGCCGAACTCTTTGGCGAAGCGACCGGCGTCAAAATGCGGGCGGCGTTCGCAGTGTTCGTGAATCAGACGGCCATAAGCGAAGGTTGGACGGTTTTTGGCATCCAGCTTCGGCGGTTTACCGTAAGTGATGATGTGGGCAACCGTTGCCAGGAAGTTATGCGGGTTCGGCGGGCAGCCCGGGATATTGATAACGGTTTTGCCCGGCAGGACTTCCTGCAACCCGACGGCGCCGGTCGGGTTCACGCCAGCGGCAGCGACGCCGCCCCACGCGGAACAGGAACCGATCGCGATAATCGCCGCTGCGCCTTCCGCCGCCTTGCGGATGTGATCCACAATCGGCTCGCCGGCAACCATGCAGTAAATACCGTTATCTTTTAATGGGATGGAACCATCGACAACCAACACATACTGCCCTTTATACTTCTCCAGAGCGTTATGCTTGTTCTCTTCAACCTGATGGCCGAAGGCGGCGGAGAGGACCTCGTGGTACTCCAGAGAGATCGTTTCCAGAACGAGGTTTTCTACCGTTGGGTGGGTCGCGCGAAGGAGCGATTCGGTACATCCCGTACATTCCTGAGCGCCGATCCAGACGACGGGCGGGCGCTGCGGACGGGAAACCGATTCGGCCATTTCTGCGGCGGCTTTGCTACTGAGCCCCATAGTTGCGGCCAGTGCTGCACAAAGCTTCATGAAATCACGACGATTAACGCCGTGAGAAGTGATGAGAGTATTATCTCCAGTCATTTTATTGTTATTCCGTTGCAAAGACCTGGCTCTATTTTGCACCGTTCACAAATAACTTATTGCGATCGGCGCGCCATTTACCACACTTTCTTTATGGTTATTGAACCATGATACTTTGACGGAACAACAAAACGAAGGAGTAAGACAATAGTGTAATTAATTAAACCGGGGTAATACCCCCTTCGGATCAATTTTCGAGACGATAACCCGCCATAAAGAACCGGATAGTCGTATTCGATTGATTCTCCCGAAAGAAGTCCATCACCATATCTTTGTCCAGGCCATAACGGCGCGTCAGAATCCCCGCTTCCCAGGCGCTTAATTGTCGATCGCCGGTTTTTTCAAACATGCGATGCGAAAATCCTAATACGAATCCGCGCTTATAATCAGAACAAAAACCCGCCACGTTACGCGCGCTATCGGCACACGTTGCGTTTAATCCGGCCATCAGGCCCTTACCAAAATGATTGTCCATGATACCTCCAATCGCTATATAACAAATTATATAGCGATTTTTTAAGCGAACGCCAGAGGTATCACATACTTTTTTTTACCGGATCAGAAGGCGACCCATTCATCGCCTGACTTCGCGGCAGACGCCCCACGCGGACTGACTGGAGAGACCGTTTTCGCCGGGCTGATTTGCGCGTCATTATGAGAAAGGCGGAACTGTTGCACAGAGCGTTGCAGCTCTTCCGTTTGCCGTTCCAGCGCCGCCGCTGCCGCAGAAACTTGCTCCACCAGCGCGGCGTTTTGTTGGGTCACGCTGTCCATCTGGGTTATCGCCACACCAACCTGAGAGATCCCTTTGCTTTGTTCCTCGGAAGCGGCGGCGATCTGCTTCATGATGGTGGTGACTTCGGTTACTCCGCGCAGAATGGCCTCCATTGTCGCGCCCGTCTCCTGCACCAGCTGCGCACCCTGCTCGACGCGACGCACGGATTCAGCGATCAGCGTTTCAATCTCTTTGGCAGCCCCGGCGCTACGGCTGGCCAGATTACGCACTTCACCGGCGACGACCGCAAACCCACGCCCCTGTTCACCGGCTCTGGCGGCTTCAACGGCGGCGTTCAGCGCCAGAATATTGGTCTGGAAGGCAATACTGTTGATGACATTCGTAATTTCGGCGATCTGTCTGGAGCTGGCTGAAATACCGTCCATCGTCTCAACCACTTCAGAAACCAGCGTGCCGCCTTTTCCGGCCGTCGCGGAAGCGGCATCAGCAAGCTGACTGGCCTGGCGCGCATTATCCGCATTCAATTTCACCGTCGCGGTGAGCTGTTCCATGCTTGCAGCTGTCTCTTCCAGCGCCGCTGCCTGCTCTTCCGTACGGGAAGAGAGATCGTTGTTACCGCTGGAGATCTCTGTCGCGCCGCGCCAGATATTGTCACTGCCTGAACGAATCGAACTGACCGCTTCTCGCAGACTATCCTGCATCGCGCTCAGTAGCGGCACCAGACGACCGACACAGTTACGGCCAAACTCTTCAATCGGCTGGCTCAGATCGCCTTGCGCAATCTGGCGGAACTGTTGGCGAATGCGCGCCAGCGGTTTCACTAACATCGTGACCAGGTAACGGTCGGTAAAGAAGAGAATCACAATTCCCAGAATAACGGCGGTGATAATCAGGGTGCGGATAATTGACGTTTTGCCGTCCACCATCACGCGGGTGCTGTCCAGCATCGTGCCGGCCGCGCTGTTAAAACGTTCTGCGCTGGCGCCGAAGGCGCGGCTCAGGGCGGGGGTGACATTATTCGCCTGTTCTGCAAATTCGGTGAGCGTACCCTGCTGCGCCAGTTGCATCTGCGGCGCGACGCCCTTATCAAGCAACGCCTGCCAGTTTGCCAATACCGCAGCGGCGATCTCCGGGTCCATCGGCCCTGGAGAGAGCGTTTTCATCTCTTCCAGCTTTTTGCTCATATTGTCCAGCGCCTGCTGTACTGGTACAAAATCGGGCGTACCGCCGCCGATTTTAACGTCCATCGCACGGCTTAAACGCGTGACAAAACGAAAATACTGATCGTTCCCCTGACTTAGCACCGTCATCTGACGCACAATATGACGATCGATATCATTCCCTTCCGCCACTTTAGATAATGCATGGACGCTGAATAAACCAACGCCCGACCAAAGAAGACAGAAGAGCCCCAATATTGTCAGCATGACAATACGAATAGTGAAGTTTTGCAGCAAACGCATAAGAATTTCCTTGCCGTACTTGAGGGATTCGCCATCAGGCGACACTTATCCTCGTTATCGGCAGAGAATGCAGAATATATACTTTCTTTATTGTTTTTTTACTTAACTAAGTATACGAATCATCGTCAGCCCGCTATTCCTGTGAATGCTTATAAAGCATAACGGCATTATTATGCCGCAAAGCAATATGCCGCACCTGAAATAATCATTTGTTTTTCATTGTAAATATTTCTCAAACCAGGCCAGAGTGCGCGCCCAGGCCAGATCCGCTGCGGCCTTATCATAGCGGGGAGTCGAATCATTATGAAAACCATGATTCACCCCAGGATAGATATACGCTTCATAGACTTTATTATTCGCCTTCAGCGCCGTTTCGTAGGCAGGCCAACCTTCATTAATTGAGGTATCTAACTCGGCGTAATGTAATAATAAAGGCGCATTAATTTTAGGTACATCTGACGCCGGAGCCTGACGACCATAAAAAGGAACGGCGCACGCCAGTTCTGGATAGGCCACCGCCGCCGCATTTGATACGCCGCCGCCATAGCAGAATCCCGTAATAGCCACTTTTCCGCTGGCCGCCGGATGACGCTGCATAAACTCAATCGCGGCAAAGAAATCATTCATTAATTTTGTGGGATCAACCTGCTGCTGTAATTCCCGGCCCTTATCGTCATTACCGGGGTATCCGCCTACCGAGCTTAATCCATCAGGCGCCAGCGCAATATAACCCGCTTTCGCCACGCGTCGTGCGACATCCTCAATATAGGGATTCAGCCCCCTGTTCTCGTGTACGACCACGACCGCAGGCGTTTTCCCCGTCGCCTTCGCCGGTTTCACCAGATAGCCGCGCACCTCGCCATGCCCGTTCGGTGACGGATACGTAATGTATTCCGGCAAAATGTCCGGGTCGGTAAATTCCACCTGCACCGCCAGCGCGTAATTCGGCTTCAGGAGATTAAACAGCGCAAGCGCGGTCACGCCGCCGACGGCATACTTTGCCGCGAGGTTAAGAAACTCGCGTTTAGAGACTTTTCCATGTGCATAGTAGTCATAGTAATCGAGCAACTCCTGCGGAAAGTCTTTGGCAGTCAGACGCGGCATAGTTTCACTCCTGAATTGATGTTTTTTTAAGCAAAGCATAATGACGTGTTTTTGCCCAATTTTTCGCATCAATGTGACCTGACGAACGGGATAAACCCCGCTGAGCCGCTAGAATAGAAACGTTGTTTTGAAATTCACTTTCTCTAAGGAGATGACATGGCCTGGTTAGCCAACCCCGAACGTTATGAGCAGATGCTTTATCGCTACTGCGGTAAAAGCGGTTTGCGTTTACCCGCGCTATCGCTGGGTTTGTGGCACAGTTTCGGCCACGTTCAGGCGCTGGATTCACAGCGTGCGCTGCTGCGTAAAGCCTTTGATTCAGGCATCACCCATTTTGATTTAGCCAATAACTACGGCCCGCCGCCGGGAAGCGCAGAAGAGAACTTTGGCCGTTTGCTGCGGGAAGATTTTGCGCCGTATCGCGATGAGCTGATCGTTTCCACCAAAGCGGGTTATGACATGTGGCCTGGGCCATACGGCTCCGGCGGGTCGCGTAAGTACCTGCTCGCCAGCCTCGATCAGAGCCTGAAGCGGATGGGGCTGGACTATGTCGATATCTTCTATTCCCACCGTGTCGATGAAAACACGCCGATGGAAGAGACCGCATCCGCGCTGGCGCAGGCGGTACAAAGCGGTAAGGCGCTTTACGTCGGCATCTCCTCCTATTCGCCTGAGCGAACTCAACGAATGGCGGAACTGCTGCGCGAATGGAAAATCCCGCTGCTGATTCATCAGCCGTCCTACAACCTGCTCAACCGCTGGGTGGATAAAAGCGGCCTGCTGGATACGCTGGCGGCCAACGGCATGGGTTGCATTGCGTTCACACCGCTGGCTCAGGGATTGTTAACCGGAAAATACCTAAACGGTATCCCGGAAGGTTCACGTATGCAGCGTGAAGGGAAAAAAGTTCGCGGTCTGACGGAGAATATGCTGACGGAAGCGAATCTGAACAGCCTGCGTTTACTCAATGAGATGGCGCAACGTCGCGGCCAGTCAATGGCGCAGATGGCGCTTAGCTGGCTGTTGAAAGATAATCGCGTGACGTCAGTGCTGATCGGCGCCAGTCGACCAGAGCAGCTGGAAGAAAATGTGCAGGCGTTGTCGAACCTGACATTCAGCGCTGACGAGTTAGCGCAAATCGATAAACATGTCGCGGATGGCGAGCTGAACCTCTGGCAAGCCTCATCGGATAAATAACGCTTTCGGGCACGCGCGCCGGGTGGCGGTTCCGCCTTACCCGGCCAACGTCAGGCGCGTTTATTAAACCTCTTCCGGTTTGATTAGCGGCCGCTGATATTCAGGCCACACCAGAGCAACCAAGGAGGGATACGCCTCCAGGCTAAATTCCCGGAAACATTGCCGCAAGTTAAGCACATCCAGATCGGAATGCGGAACCTTTTCCCCGTTCAGACAACGCTTTTTAATGTTGTCATAATATTTATAGACCGCAGAGTTGAGATCGCTGCAACGGCGCTGCGCATCAAATAACCCCGGCGTTCCGTTTAGCTCCGCCATCGTCATCCGCTTTATCGTTGCGTGAAGAAAATCAATATATTCGTGATTGACTCGCCAGTACCATACCGGTGTAATAGTATTCATGAGCGACGAAAAATGATCTTCGCCCTCCTCTTTGGACAAGGGTTCCGCTTGATTTACTGGATTAGACGCCTCAGCAGAGCGCTGTTTATTAAATTCGTGCATCAAGAAAAGCACGCCACCAGTGAGTAATAGCAGAGTGATAATAGAATAAAAAATGCTGTTCATATGTCGACTCCATTTTTTTTGATTTTAAAATTACACCATGCTATTGTCAACGAGACCTGCCTTATAAAAAACAATATACTATTGATAGTAAAGGACATTCCAACATGCTTCCCGAGCATCTTGTGCCGACTCGTTTTCATTTATCTGCCTCGCCAGGCGATGCTGAGACCGTAGAAAATAGTGAAAATTTGACTCAGGGAAAGAAAACGCTGAGCGATTACGAGCCAGATATTTTAATTAGCGCCACACCGACTGGTCAATCTAAAAACATGTTACTTGAAGAACGTGACCGTCATTTAAAAGACCGGCTTTATCGCGTAGCTAAAATTGAGACGTTTGCTCGTCTTATTAATAGCCTACAGGCGGAAGGCGATGTTGATGCTCAGGCATTAAGTAAAATTCTGGCAGATGCCACAACAAAAATAAACGATCACGGCAATGAAATTTGGCTTAATCTCATAACCAGAGAGAAAAACTCTCCCGTTTTTTATTCTCTGGAAGAGAAATAATATGAAAGACGTTGAAGATAATAATGTTTATTTAGCTTTAGATAATAATAAAAGCGATGAATTTATCTTAAAGCAAAATCTTAAAGCGCTTATCGCCAATAAAAACGCGACCCTCGAACAGGTGGCGCAGGAGATCGTGTCGATTCCCGCCGCGTTAGTGCGGCTGAAATGGCAAAATCGCCGTGAAATCTATGCGCTCCAGGTCAAAGAAGAGATCTACGGTTCGGTTATCAATACGATTATTGAGCAACATCCCGAGATGCGGGACAAAATCATGGCGCGCCTGGAGAGCACATATCAACACTTACTGGCGCGAGAAACGGCGACCCTACGCCTGACCCGTAAGCTATCCGATGGCGATTACCGAACGACCAATATCACCACCGTCGCGCTGAATGAAAAACGGTTCTCCACGACGAAGTAATCTGGCGAGTCAGCAATCCAGCGATACCACATCATGCAGGCCTGGTAAGCGCAGCGCCATCAGGCAATAAAAAAGCCGGGTACGGCTTGCGCCCTACCCGGCCTGTCTGTCTGCCCATCAGCAACAACGATTACTTCGCTTTCGCGACCTCTTCACCCACGAGACCAATTTTCAGGTAACCCGCCTGGTGCAGCGTATCCATCACTTTCATCATTGTTTCATAATCAACGGTTTTATCCGCACGGAAGAAGATCGTCGTGTCTTTCTTCCCTTCGGTTAACGCGTTCAGCTCGCCGATCATGGTTTCATCCGTTACCTGATCGTTACCGATAAACATGCTGTTGTCGGCCTTCACGGACAGATAAACCGGTTTTTCCGGGCGCGGCTGCGGGGTGCTGGTGGACGCAGGAAGATTCACCTTCACGTCCACCGTTGCCAGCGGCGCGGCCACCATAAAGATAATCAGCAGAACCAGCATGACGTCGATAAACGGCGTCACGTTGATTTCATGCATTTCACCGTTATCGTCCAGATTTTCATTAAGACGCATTGCCATGGAGCATTATCCTACACGTAATTTCTGCGCGGTACGTACCGGCTGAGCGGAAGCGCTCGCGTTCAGATCCAGATCGCGGCTTTGCAGTAGCAGAATCTGTGCCGCCACGTCGCCCAGCGTCGCTTTGTAGCTGCCGATCTGACGTGCGAAAATGTTGTAAATCACGACCGCAGGAATTGCCGCGACCAGGCCGATCGCCGTAGCCAGCAACGCTTCCGCGATACCCGGCGCGACAACCGCGAGGTTGGTGGTCTGGGTTTGCGCGATGCCGATGAAGCTGTTCATGATGCCCCATACCGTACCAAACAGACCGACAAACGGAGAGATGGCGCCGATGGTCGCCAGGTAGCCATTACCGCGTCCCATATGACGGCCAACCGCCGCTACGCGACGCTCCAGGCGGAACCCGGTACGCTCTTTAATACCTTCGTTGTCTTCACTGCCTTCCGACAGTTCCAGCTCGTTCTGCGCTTCATAGAGCAACTGTGAGCTTAAACTTTTTGCCGCGAATGCGGAGGCAATATTGCTGGCCTGGTCTAAAGAACGCGCTTCAGCCAGCTGCTGTTGTTCACGCTTGAGCCGACGCTTCTGCGTAAAGAACTCAAGACTCTTACTGAAGAAGATAGCCCAGGTGACTACTGACGCCAGAATCAGACCAATCATCACGCACTTAACCACGATGTCGGCGTGCTGATACATACCCCAGACGGAGAGATCCGTCTGCATCAAATTATTACCCACTCTGTATCTCCAGGACGCAAATCACAAATTCTGAGCGTAATAATATCAAAACGACGTCGAATTGATAGTCGTTCTCATTACTATTTACATAGTGCCGCACCTTTGGTTTCTTTTCCTTGCGCTTACGCAGTAAAAAAGTCACCAGATGTCATTTTGAGAAAATTTTCTGCTTTATGCCGATTCTTCAGGATGCGTCACTCATCATTCATGATAGTTTAGACATCCAGACGTATAAAAATGGGTACTCCAACATGGCAGAAAAACATCTTGAAACCAAACTGGTGAGCGCAGGACGCAGCAAAAAATACACGCTGGGATCGGTGAACAGCGTCATTCAGCGCGCCTCCTCGCTGGTATTTGACACCGTAGAAGCCAAAAAGCACGCCACCCGCAACCGCGCCAATGGCGAACTTTTCTATGGCCGTCGCGGAACGCTAACCCATTTTTCGCTACAGGAAGCCATGTGCGAACTGGAAGGCGGCGCCGGATGCGCGCTCTTCCCCTGCGGCGCGGCGGCTGTCGCCAACACGATTCTGGCCTTTGTGGAACAGGGCGATCACGTCCTGATGACCAACACCGCTTACGAACCCAGTCAGGATTTTTGCACCAAAGTTCTCGCCAGACTCGGCGTGACGACCGGCTGGTTTGATCCGCTGGTCGGCGCGGATATCGTGAAGCATATTCAGCCCAATACGAAAGTAGTGTTTCTCGAATCCCCTGGCTCCATCACGATGGAAGTGCATGACATCCCGGCGATTGTCGGCGCGGTAAGACGCGTTGCGCCAGACGCTGTCATTATGATTGATAACACCTGGGCGGCGGGCGTGCTGTTTAAGGCGCTGGATTTCGGGATCGATATCTCCATCCAGGCAGGAACGAAATACCTGATTGGTCACTCGGATGCGATGGTCGGCACAGCCGTGTCTAATGCGCGTTGTTGGGAGCAATTACGCGAAAACGCCTATCTGATGGGGCAAATGCTGGACGCGGATACCGCTTATATGACCAGCCGTGGGCTACGTACGCTGGGCGTGCGCTTACGCCAGCATCATGAAAGCAGCCTGAAAGTCGCCGAGTGGCTGGCGAATCACCCTCAGGTCGCCCGCGTTAATCATCCCGCCCTTCCTGGCAGCAAAGGCCACGAATTCTGGAAGCGCGATTTCACGGGCAGCAGCGGGTTGTTCTCGTTTGTGCTGAATAAAAGGCTGAGCAATGAGGCGCTTTCCGCTTATCTGGATAATTTCAGCTTGTTCAGCATGGCTTACTCCTGGGGCGGCTTTGAATCCTTAATTCTGCCTAACCAGCCGGAACATATCGCCGCCATTCGTCCCGAAGGCGACGTTGATTTCACCGGCACGCTGATCCGTTTGCACATCGGTTTAGAGAATGTTGACGATCTGATTGCAGATTTAGCCGCAGGATTCACGCGTATTGTGTAAAGTTTCCGGTCATGGACAGAATTGCAGACACTCCGGGCAGAAAAGTCTGCATTTGTTGCGTCCGGGATCAAGGCATCCCGGGCAATTCAGGAGTACAATAGCCCCATAAACGCGGTTCCACAGGAAAGTCCATGGCTGTCATTCAAGATATTATCGCTGCGCTCTGGCAACACGATTTTGCCGCGCTGGCGGACCCACACGTTGTTAGCGTTGTCTACTTTGTGATGTTTGCCACGCTATTTTTAGAAAATGGCCTGCTCCCGGCCTCTTTTTTACCCGGAGACAGCCTGCTCTTACTGGCAGGCGCGCTGGTTGCACAAGGTGTCATGGACTTTGTCCCCACGATCCTTATTCTGACGACAGCCGCCAGTCTCGGCTGCTGGCTGAGCTATATTCAGGGGCGCTGGCTGGGAAATACGCAAACGGTGAAAGGCTGGCTGGCGCAGCTTCCCGTTAAATACCATCAGCGCGCGACCTGTATGTTCGACCGGCACGGCCTGCTGGCGCTGCTTGCCGGGCGCTTTCTGGCGTTTGTGCGCACCCTGCTGCCCACAATGGCGGGGATTTCAGGGTTGTCCAGTCGCCGGTTTCAGTTTTTTAACTGGCTGAGTGGGCTGCTGTGGGTCGGCGTGGTGACCAGTTTCGGCTACGCGCTCAGCATGATCCCGTTCGTGAAACGTCATGAGGATCAGGTGATGACGTTTTTGATGATCCTGCCGATTGCCCTGCTGGCCGCCGGTTTGATCGGCACATTATTCGTCGTGATCAAGAAGAAGTATTGCAGCGCCTGATTTGCTGATTGCCGGATGGCGCCCACGCTTATCCGGCTTACACATGATTAGCTTCCCTGCATCATTCTCATTCGTGCCGCATCCTCCCCCGGCGTTACGCCAAAATAGCGTTTGAACTCCCGACTGAACTGCGACGCGCTCTCGTAGCCGACGCGCATCGCAGCGGCGCTGGCTTTCATCCCGTCGTGAATGATCATCATCCGCGCTTTATGCAGACGATAGGTTTTCAGGTACTGCAACGGCGAGGTACTGGTAACGGATTTAAAATTATGATGGAACGCCGAGACGCTCATGTTGGCTTCCGCCGCCAGTTGCTCAACGTTCAGGTTCTCGGTGTATTTGGTTTCAATCCGCTTCAGCACCCGGCTAATCAGGCTGAAATGGGTCTGGCGGCTGACCAGCGCCAGCAGCGCGCCGCCACGCGGCCCCATCAGAACGTGATACAAAATTTCGCGAATAATCTGTTTCCCCAGAATGCGCGCATCCAGCGGCCTTTCCATCACATCTAACAGGCGTTCCGCCGCACAAAGAATGTCATCCGACAGCGTGGCGGAGTTAATCCCGCTTGCCGCCATCGACGGTTGAAACAGATCGTCCTCACCAATGTCCATCAGCAACTCCTGCAATTGCAGGATATCAACATTCAGACGAATCCCCGCGAGCGGCACTTCCGGCGTCGCATAAGTTTCACATTCAAAGGGTAAAGGTACTGTCAGCAGCAGATATTCATTGGCATCGTACTGAAATACGCGTTCATTGATATAACCGATCTTATGCCCCGAAAAGAGAAATATGATGCCAGGCTGATACATCACAGGCGTGCGCAACCCCGGCTCCGTGCCGTAGAGCAGACGCACGTCGGGCAGGCAGTCATTCAGGTTATTTTGATTGTTTATCAGCTGCTTAATTTTATCTGTCAGCAACAGGCAGATGGCTTCACGGTTCATGGCGCGCTTTTTTCTCATCGGTTTACGACGCGTTGATTGTGCGCAAATTTATCTTTTTTCTCCAGTGCTCTGGAGAAATGGGCAAGACATTGGCAGAAATGAGCATTGAGAGGAAGGCGGCTGGCGACCACAATGTTCACCATCAGGCAGACATTCGCCTGCCCACTTTTTTACCCACATAAGGGAACGAGCAATGAACAACTTTAATCTGCATACCCCAACCCGCATTCTGTTTGGTAAAGGCGCGATTGCCGATCTGCGCGATCAAATCCCTCAGGGCGCCCGCGTATTGATCACCTACGGCGGCGGCAGCGTGAAAAAGACCGGCGTACTGGATCAGGTACATGACGCGCTGAAAGGTCTGGACGTGCTGGAATTTGGCGGCATCGAGCCAAACCCGTCTTATGAAACGCTGATGAACGCCGTCAACATTGTACGTGATGAGAAAGTGACGTTCCTGCTGGCGGTCGGCGGCGGTTCCGTGCTGGATGGCACTAAATTTATCGCGGCGGCGGCGCAATATGACGAAGGCGTGGACCCGTGGCGCATTCTGGAAACCCGCGGCAACGACGTGAAAAGCGCCGTACCGATGGGATCGGTGCTGACGTTGCCGGCAACGGGTTCAGAATCTAACTCCGGGGCGGTGATTTCCCGTAAAACCACCGGCGATAAGCTGGCCTTTATGACGCCGTTCGTCCAACCCGTGTTTGCGGTGCTCGATCCGGTTTATACCTACACCCTGCCGCCGCGCCAGGTTGCTAACGGCGTTGTGGATGCATTCGTTCACACCGTTGAGCAGTATGTCACTTATCCGGTTGACGGAAAAATTCAGGATCGCTTTGCCGAAGGTATCCTGCTGACGCTTGTCGAAGAAGGCCCGAAAGCGCTGAAAGAGCCGGAAAACTACGATGTTCGCGCCAACGTAATGTGGGCGGCCACTCAGGCGCTGAACGGTTTGATCGGCGCGGGCGTCCCGCAGGACTGGGCAACGCATATGCTGGGTCATGAGCTGACGGCAATGCACGGCCTTGATCACGCGCAGACGCTGGCTATCGTCCTGCCTGCGCTGTGGAATGAAAAACGCGATACCAAACGCGCCAAACTGTTGCAGTACGCAGAGCGAGTCTGGAATATCACCGACGGTTCCGACGATGCGCGTATTGATGCCGCCATCGCCGCCACCCGCCGCTTCTTTGAGCAAATGGGCGTACCGACTCGCCTGTCTGATTACGGTCTGGACGGCAGTTCCATTCCGGCATTGCTGGCAAAACTGGAAGCGCACGGCGGCACAAATCTGGGTGAACATCAGGACATTACGCTGGATGTCAGCCGTCGGATTTACGAAGCGGCTCGCTAAGGTTTTTTCGCCTCTGGCTTTCGTTTTTGGACATTTCGTCCAGACTTAAGTCACACAACCTCACCGGAGTTTGCTCCGGTGAGATCGCATAAAGGAGGAACGCATGGCTAATCCAACCGTTATCAAGCTACAGGATGGCAACGTAATGCCACAACTGGGCCTGGGAGTCTGGAAGGCAAGCAACGAGGAAGCAATTTCCGCCATTCATAAGGCGCTGGAAGTGGGATATCGCTCCATTGATACCGCTGCGGCGTACAAGAATGAAGAAGGCGTCGGAAAAGCGTTAAAAGATGCCGGTATCGACCGGGAAGAACTGTTTATTACCACCAAACTGTGGAATGACGATCAGAAACGCCCTCGAGAAGCCTTGCAGGAAAGCCTGGATAAGCTCCAGTTGGATCACCTCGATCTCTATCTGATGCACTGGCCCGTTCCGGCTATCGACCATTATGTTGACGCCTGGGAAGGGATGATTGAACTGCAAAGAGAGGGGCTGGTGAAAAGCATCGGCGTGTGTAACTTCCAGGTAAACCACCTCCAGCGTCTGATCGATGAAACCGGCGTTACACCGGTGATCAACCAGATCGAATTGCATCCGCTGATGCAACAGCGTCAGCTGCATGCCTGGAATGCGACGCACAAGATCCAGACCGAGTCCTGGAGCCCGCTGGCGCAAGGCGGCGCAGGCGTTTTCGATCAGAAAATCATTCGCGATCTGGCGGATAAGTACGGTAAATCTCCGGCGCAAATTGTGATCCGCTGGCATCTGGATAACGGGCTGGTGGTGATCCCTAAATCCGTCACCCCTTCACGTATTGCGGAAAACTTCGACGTCTGGGATTTCCGTCTCGACAAAGACGAATTAAGCGAAGTGGCCAAACTTGACCAGGGTAAACGCCTGGGGCCGGACCCGGATCAATTCGGCGGCTAACCTTCCTTTCCGGCCCGACATTTCTGTCGGGCTTTTTGACTACCAGGCGGGTTTGGTAGAAAGTGTTGAGTCTGTACGCGACGCAAATTGTGAACTCAGCAACGGAGAAAAGGAATGAGCTGTATTTTTTGCCAAATCGTTGAGGGTAAAGCCCCCTGCCATAAGATCTGGGAAGACGAGCATCATCTGGCCTTCCTTTCCATCTTCCCGAACACCGACGGTTTTACGGTGGTGATCCCGAAGAAGCATTATCCCAGCTATGCGTTCGACTTGCCGCCGCAGGCGCTGGCCGATCTGATGCTTGCCACCCAAAAAGTGGCGAAAAAGCTGGATAACGCCTTCCCGGACGTGGGACGTACGGGAATGTTTTTTGAAGGATTTGGCGTGGATCATGTGCACAGCAAGCTCAGCCCGATGCACGGCACCGCTAACCTGAGCGAATGGAAGCCTATTGAATCGCGGCAGGCGAAATTCTTTGAACAGTACGAAGGCTATTTGTCATCGCATGACCACGAGCGAGCGGATGACGAAAAACTGGCAGCGCTGGCCGCCAGAATTCGTGAAGCGAACGCGTAATCCGTCCGTTTGCCGGATAGCGGTGCAGGCACCTTATCCGGCAAACAGCTAACGGGTTTAACGTCCGGCTACCTTGCTGCGTTTTTTATTGCTTGCAGGCGTCTGACGCTGATGCACCACTGGCGTATGCTTAGTCAACGCCGGGCGCGTGTTGCGGTTCTGACGACGGGCTTCACGCATCTCGTCCAGCGTAGGCGCCGGAACCAGACACTCGCGACGACTGCCAATCAGATGCTTTTTCCCCATCTCTTCCAGCGCCTGGCGAATCAGCGGCCAGTTCGCCGGATCGTGGTAACGCAGCAGCGCTTTATGCAGACGACGCTGTTTGTCGCCTCTCGGCACCACCACGTCTTCACTCTTATAGCCAATTTTACCCAGCGGGTTTTTCCCGGTGTAATACATGGTCGTTGAGTTCGCCAGCGGCGACGGATAGAAGTTCTGCACCTGATCCAGACGGAAGCGATGGCGTTTCAACCACAGCGCCAGATTCACCATATCTTCGTCCCGCGTACCGGGGTGCGCAGAGATAAAATACGGGATCAGGTACTGCTCTTTCCCGGCCTGTTTTGAGTAAAGGTCGAACAGTTCTTTGAAGCGATCATAGCTGCCCATGCCCGGCTTCATCATCTTCGACAGCGGCCCTTCTTCGGTATGCTCCGGCGCAATCTTCAGATAGCCGCCCACATGATGGCTCGCCAGCTCTTTGATATAACGCGGATCTTCAACAGCAATGTCGTAACGCACGCCGGAGGCGATCAGGATCTTCTTGATGCCTTTCAGATCGCGGGCGCGGCGATAGAGGTTGATCGTCGGCTCATGGTTGGTATCCATATGCGAGCAGATATCCGGGTACACGCACGACAGGCGGCGGCAGGTTTGTTCCGCGCGCGGCGACTTACAGCGCAACATATACATGTTGGCCGTCGGCCCGCCGAGATCGGAAATCACGCCGGTAAAGCCCGGTACGGTATCGCGGATCGCTTCGATCTCATTGATGATCGAATCTTCTGAACGGCTCTGAATAATGCGGCCTTCGTGTTCGGTAATCGAGCAGAACGAGCAGCCGCCGAAACACCCGCGCATGATGTTAATCGAGAAGCGGATCATTTCGTAAGCCGGAATGCGGCTGTCACCGTATGCCGGATGCGGCACGCGCTTATACGGCAGCGCAAAAACGCTGTCCATCTCTTCGGTAGAGAGCGGAATGGCGGGCGGGTTGATCCAGATATAGCGATCGCCATGCTTTTGCATCAGCGCACGCGCGCAGCCAGGGTTGGTTTCGTGATGCAGAATACGCGACGCGTGCGCATACAGCACCTTATCGCCCTTCACCTTCTCAAAGGACGGCAGCAGCACGTAGGTTTTCTCCCACGGCTTCGGACGCGGCGGCTGAACGGTCACGGCTTTGGCTTCCTGCTTTTTCGGCGCAACCGGTTTGTTATCCGCGCACGGCAGATCTTCACCATACGGATGGGGGATCGGATCAATTTTCCCCGGCGTATCCAGACGCGTGGAATCAACCCCACTCCAGCCCGGCAGGGCTTCTTTAACAATAATCGCGGTGTTACGCACATCGCGGATCTGGCCGATCGGCTCCCCCATTGCCAGGCGGTGCGCAACTTCAACCAGCGGGCGCTCGCCGTTGCCGAACATCAGCATATCGGCTTTCGCATCCACCAGCACCGAGCGGCGTACGGTATCAGACCAGTAATCATAGTGCGCGGTACGACGCAGGCTGGCTTCAATACCGCCGAGGATCACCGGCACGTCTTTCCAGGCCTCTTTACAGCGCTGGGTATAGACCAGCGTCGCACGATCCGGGCGCTTGCCCGCCACGTTATCCGGCGTATAGGCGTCGTCATGGCGCAGTCGGCGATCGGCGGTATAACGGTTGATCATCGAGTCCATGTTGCCCGCTGTGACGCCGAAAAACAGATTCGGTTTCCCCAGACGCATAAAATCATCTTTGCTGTTCCAGTCCGGCTGGGCAATGATGCCGACACGGAAACCCTGCGCTTCCAGCATACGACCGCAAATCGCCATCCCAAAGCTCGGATGATCGACATACGCATCACCGGTAACCAGAATAATGTCGCAGCTATCCCAGCCAAGTTGATCCATTTCGTCGCGTGACATCGGCAAAAAAGGCGCGGGACCAAAACAGGCCGCCCAGTATTGAGGCCAGGAGAAAAGATCTCTGTCTGGCTGGATCAGGGATATTGCGCTCATAATGCTTCCAAAAAAATGGTAAAAAAATAATCAAAGGCCGGGGATTATATGCCGGAACGAAAGAGAAAGGTATTCACTTCTCGCCCTTGCGGGCGAGGGAAGATTTACGGTGCCGGGTTCACCAGCATTTGTCCGATAGACCCCCGGTCGGCCATTTCCAGCGTCTGGCTGTTGAAGTAGAACGGGAAGTGCGCCCAGGAAGGCTGTCCGTAATAAACCAGCAATTCCACCTGCCCGTCCACCCATACCGTATCTTTCCAGCCCCGATCTTCCGGGAACGGCATGGCGCCATTGACGTTGCGGATCAGGAAAGAGACACCCTCAATATGGAAGGGCTGCGGCATATCGGCGCGAACGGTCCAGCGCTCCCAGGAACCTTGCTGGGCGGTGATATCAATGCGGTTGACGTCCCACAATTGCCCGTTAATGCCGGGATCGTCCCCGAGGCTGATATCCCGGCTGCGAATCGGCGCGCCGCTGACAATCTCCGTGGGCAATAAACGCATCGGCAGGCTGTCAGTCACCAGCGGCAGCAGCCCGGTTGGCCGTAAGGTCAGCACTAGCGTAGAGACCAGAATGCTGGAAGGTTCAAAGAAGCCACGGATGCGATCGACAATACTGGCCGCTTCCCCGCAGGTGATCGACACCTCATCGCCGTTGGTCATATCGACCAGAATTTCCCGGCGTTCACCGGGCGCCAGCGACAGTTGTTTGACGGACACCGGCGCGGGTAAAAGGCCCTGATCGCCAGAAATAACATGCAGCGCGCGACCGTCGCTCATTTGCAACTGGTAACGGCGTGAGTTCGACGCATTCAGCAAGCGCAGGCGTACCCAGCCGCGGGAAACTTCCACGTAAGGACTTTGCGCGCCGTTGACCAGCAGCGTATCGCCAACAAACCCGCCGCTGCCCGGTTCGCTGTACTCCGGCGTACCGAAATTATCCAGCCGCTTATCCTGGATAATGATCGGGAAATCATCCACGCC
The DNA here is from genome assembly GCF_030333225.1 of Citrobacter sp. CK202. Taxonomy (NCBI): domain Bacteria; kingdom Pseudomonadati; phylum Pseudomonadota; class Gammaproteobacteria; order Enterobacterales; family Enterobacteriaceae; genus Citrobacter; species Citrobacter sp. CK202. The sequence goes on along the minus strand of NZ_JAOWGI010000029.1, from coordinate 245,699 downwards.
GTAATGATTGGGGATCGGCAGCGATTTGCTGACCTCATCCTCGATCAGCCACATCCCGGCAAGGCCGTTATAGACCTGCTGCGCGGTACGGTTTGGCGTATTGGCGTGATACCACAGCACGGCGGCGTTCTGACGAATCGGCAATACCGGCGCCCAGTCAGCGTTGGGCGACATCATCCGCGCAGGGCCGCCCATCAGCGGCCCCGGCACCTGCAATCCGCTGACGGTCATGGAGACATTTTCAGTCAGGCGGTTGCTGTAGATGAGCTTAACGTCATCCCCTTTCCAGACGCGAATCGTCGGCCCCAGGTAACGCCCGTTAATCCCCCAGACGGGCGCGCGCGTACCCTGCGTAAAGGACCAGTGCGCGCGCTGCAACGTCATAAACAACGGCTGCCCGCGACGGGACTCCAGCAGCGGCGGAACGGGCAGAGGCTGCTGCTGACCGGCTGCATTAGCCTTCAGCGGAACGGCACCGGCACACAGTGCGATCCCCGAAGCCTGAATGAACTGACGCCGACTGAGTGACATATAAGCTCCATTTAAAACAGACAAAGAGTGCGCAGGAAGTCGTTTCCCACAAAAACGCGATCACACTGATTCAGACTTTGCCGGTCGCTTCGCGCTCTGCAATTTCCTGATCGAGTTCTGCAATTTTTTGTTCCATCAACGAGCGGCAATGCGCCGCCAGTTCACGAACCTGATCCTTACCAAACTGGCTGATGTCCACCGGCGGCAGCATCTCTACAATCACCAGACCGTTATTCAGTCGGTTAAGCTTAATTTTATTCGATGTATTGGAAACACACACCGGAATCACCGGAACACCGGCGGCGATAGCGGCATGAAAGGCGCCGGTTTTAAACGGCAGCAGGCCACGGCCACGGCTGCGCGTTCCTTCCGGGAACATCCAGATAGAGATACGGCGCTTTTTAAAATGGCTCACCACTTCCGCGATTGTGCCGTGCGCTTTGGCACGATTATTTCGGTCAATTAACAAGTTACCGGTTAACCAGTACAGCTGGCCAAAAAACGGGATCCAGACCAGGCTCTTTTTGCCGACCGTCACCGTAGGCGGTTGCACAATGTTGGCTGCCGTCACCATATCGTAGTTGTTCTGATGGTTAGCGATATAGATAGCGTTGCCATAGCTTTCGGCATCAGCAGGCTTACGGCACTCCACCTTCAGGCCATAAAGCGGCGCCAGACGGCCAAACATATGGCCAAACGTCGCGACATGCTTCGGGTTACGCGGGCTGAAAAGGCAGTAGATCGAACCGAAAATGCAGACAAGAATGCAGTAAATAACGGTAATGATTAGACGAAAGATATATAGCATAACAACCTCTGAAGGCCTAAGAGCGTCGCATTCTACGTCACCTGATATCAGGTTAGGGCTTTGTTAAGAGCGGCTCTCTGGAAAAGCGTATTGTTAATCGCAATGCGCGAATAAACAACGGTTTTACGGGAAATTTTATTGTTAATCCGGCCTGACAGCATCGTTAAAACCGCAGGCCGGACAAGGCGTTTACGCCGCCATCCGGCACAATGAGATGGCCTGATGGCGCTTAAAATCGCCTTATTCTTCGCTGTCGCCGTCGCGGGCGCGTCGTGGCGAGTCAATCTCAATACGATCGATGCGCTGCAAACCGCGCATCAGCGTACCGCGACGACCGCGCTCGCCGGTCACTTTTTGCAGCTCTTCAGGGCGCAGTTTGATTTTGCGCTTGCCGACATGAATCGTGAGCGTGCTTTGCGGCGGCAGAACGTAGAGCTGGGCCAGCGTATCGTCGCCTCTGGCCGCTTCCGCAGACGGAATGTTGATGATCTTATTCCCTTTCCCCTTCGACAACTGCGGCAGATCGCTGACCGGGAACATCAACATACGCCCGGCGGCGGTGATCGCCAGCAGCATATCGGTTTCATCTTCAATCACCACCGGCGGCATAACGTGCGCGTTTTCCGGCAACGTGATCAGCGCTTTACCCGCGCGGTTGCGGGCGACCAGATCGTTAAAGGTACAGACGAAACCATAGCCTGCGTCCGAGGCCATCAGCAGTTTCTGCTCATCCCCTTCCATCAGCATATGCTCTACGGTCGCGCCCGGCGGCAGCGTCAGTTTACCGGTCAACGGCTCGCCCTGACCACGCGCCGACGGCAGCGTAATCGGGTCGATGGCGTAGCTGCGCCCGGTCGTGTCGATAAACACCACCGGCTGGTTGCTCTTGCCTTTCGCCGAGGCTTTCCAGCTGTCGCCCGATTTATAGTTCAGACCCTGCGCGTCAATATCATGGCCTTTGGCGCTACGCACCCAGCCCATCTGCGACAGCACGATCGTCACCGGTTCAGACGGCAGCATGTCATGCTCGCTCATCGCTTTAGCTTCTTCACGCTCGCGCAGTGGGGAGCGGCGATCGTCGCCATACGCGTCTGAATCCGCCTGCAACTCTTTCTTCAGCAGGGTGTTCATTTTGCGCTCGGAGGCCAGAATGCCCTGCAATTGATCGCGTTCTTTCGCCAGCTCATCCTGTTCGCCGCGAATCTTCATCTCTTCCAGTTTGGCGAGATGGCGCAGTTTCAGTTCGAGGATGGCTTCGGCCTGAGTTTCCGTGATGCCAAAACGCGACATCAGCGCCGGTTTCGGTTCATCCTCATGGCGGATTATCTCAATCACTTCGTCGATATTGAGAAACGCCACCAGCAAACCTTCCAGAATATGCAGGCGCTTGAGGACTTTCTCCAGACGATAGTTCAGGCGGCGGCGTACGGTATCGCGACGGAACGCCAGCCATTCGGTCAGGATCTCCAGCAGGTTTTTCACCGCCGGGCGACCGTCCAGACCGATCATGTTCAGGTTGATGCGGTAGCTCTTTTCCAGGTCCGTGGTCGCAAACAGGTGGTTCATCACCTGCTCCATATCCACGCGGTTGGAACGCGGCACGATCACCAGACGAGTCGGGTTTTCGTGATCGGACTCGTCGCGCAGATCGTCAACCATCGGCAGCTTTTTGTTCCGCATCTGGGCAGCGATCTGCTCCAGTACGCGAGCGCCGGACACCTGGTGCGGCAGCGCGGTAATCACCACCGCGCCATCTTCTTTTTTCCATACCGCGCGCATACGCACGGAGCCGCGACCATTTTCGTAAATCTTACGGATTTCCGCACGGGAGGTGATGATTTCCGCTTCGGTCGGGTAGTCCGGCCCCTGCACGATATCCAGCACCTGCTCAAGCGTTGTTTTCGGCTGCTCAATCAGGGTGATCGCGGCTTTCGCCACTTCGCGCAGGTTATGCGGCGGAATGTCTGTCGCCATCCCAACGGCGATGCCGGTGGTGCCGTTGAGCAGAATATTGGGCAGACGCGCAGGCAGCATCTTCGGCTCTTGCAAGGTGCCGTCAAAGTTCGGCACCCAGTCCGCCGTCCCCTGACCGAGTTCGCTCAGCAGGACTTCCGCGTATTTCGACAGACGGGATTCGGTATAACGCATCGCCGCGAAGGATTTCGGATCGTCCGGCGCGCCCCAGTTCCCCTGCCCGTCAACCAGCGGGTAACGGTAAGAGAACGGCTGCGCCATCAGCACCATCGCTTCATAACAGGCGCTGTCGCCGTGCGGATGGTATTTACCCAGCACGTCGCCGACGGTACGGGCGGATTTTTTAAATTTGGCGCTGGCATTCAGCCCCAGTTCAGACATCGCGTACACGATGCGACGCTGAACCGGCTTCAGTCCGTCACCAATAAACGGCAACGCCCTGTCCATGATGACGTACATGGAGTAGTTCAGATAGGCGTTTTCCGTGAATTCATGCAGCGCAAGGCGCTCTGCCATATCGCTCATTAATCGTGGTTCCTCAACTGTTAGCCTGAACAATAACCCAGTATCCGTCAGGCAATATTGCCGCAGATACTACCTTATCTGGCGCGTTGAGTCACAAAGAAAAAGGGCCGCGAGTGCGGCCCTGATGGGGTTTATTTGGCGACTTTGGTGATTTGCTTCACGTCGATTTCAACGGAATTCCAGTCTTTATCCACTTCGCCCTGGATTTCAACCAGGTCCTGCGGCGTTACGGTAACGCCGTTCCAGCGTTTGTGGTCGATATCGACATTCACCGTCCCGGTGGCGTCCTTGAACAGATACAGATCGTCGGAGATACGCTCAACGATGTTACCGCGCAGCGTGACCCAGGCGTCATCACGCATTGATTTCGCGCTTTCTACGGTCGTATTACTCCCGTTCGGGCCAACAAACCCGCCGCCCTGACTTTGCGTCGCCGTCGGGCCAGAAAATCCACCTTGCTGAGCCGCCAGAACCGGAGCGGAACACAACGCCATTACGGCAACCATTGCAGCCAATTTTTTCATGACTCTCTCTCCCTTTTTACGCTGTTTCGTCTCAATTAAATAAGGTAATCCTTAACAACTTCTTAAGGCAAAAAAAGATACTTTTTTTTCTGTACAACGCGCGCCACGACAGGGTTTACTGGCGAGAGAAAGAGTCACCGCAGGGATGAACATATGCGTATTTTACTGGTAGAAGATGACGCGCTGATTGGCGACGGCATCAAGGCGGGTTTAAGCAAAATGGGATTCAGCGTCGACTGGTTCACCGAAGGTCGTCAGGGTAAAGAAGCGCTCTACAGCGCGCCTTATGATGCTGTGATCCTCGACCTTACGCTACCGGGGATGGACGGACGGGATATCCTGCGCGAATGGCGTGAACAGGGAAAACGCGAACCCGTACTGATTCTGACGGCGCGCGATGCACTGGCGGAGCGCGTGGAGGGGCTGCGTCTGGGGGCGGACGACTATCTGTGCAAACCTTTCGCGCTGATTGAAGTCGCCGCCCGCCTGGAGGCGCTGTTACGCCGCGCTAACGGCCAGGTGAGCAACGAACTGCGCCACGGCCAGGTTACGCTCAATCCCGGTAATCTGGTCGCGACGCTGGCAGGCGATCCGCTGCCCCTGAAGCCGAAAGAGTTTGCCCTGCTGGAGCTGCTGATGCGCAACGTCGGGCGCGTGTTGCCGCGTAAGCTCATCGAAGAGAAGCTGTATACCTGGGACGAAGATGTCTCCAGCAATACCATTGAGGTACATGTTCATCACTTACGCCGTAAGCTGGGCAGTGATTTTATCCGCACCGTACACGGGATCGGCTACACCCTGGGCAACCCATGAAACTCACACAACGTCTCAGCCTGCGCGTCAGGCTCACGCTTATTTTTCTGATCCTGGCCGCCATCACCTGGGTGGCCTCCAGCTTCGTGGCCTGGAAACAGACGACCGACAACGTCGACGAGCTGTTTGATACCCAGCTCATGCTGTTTGCGAAGCGCCTTATTACTCTGGATGTCAACGAAATCTCGGCGCCTGAACGGATGGCGCAGACGCCGAAAAAATTGAAGCATGGTCATGTCGATGACGATGTGCTGGCCTTTGCGGTGTATACCGCCGACGGCAGGATGGTGCTGAACGATGGCGATAATGGCCGGGATATTCCCTACAGCTACCGTCGGGAAGGTTTTGATGACGGATACCTGAATGGCGATGATGATAAATGGCGTTTTGTCTGGCTGACCTCTGCGGATGGCAAGTACCGTATCGTCGTCGCTCAGGAGCTGGAGTATCGCGAGGATATGGCTCTGGCGATTGTCACCGCGCAGCTAACGCCGTGGCTGATCGCGCTTCCGCTGATGCTGCTCATCCTGATTGTGCTGCTTAGCCGGGAGCTCAGGCCGCTGAAAAAGCTCGCCCAGGCGCTACGTTTGCGCTCCCCGGAATCGGAAGAGCCGCTTGACGATAAGGGTGTGCCAAGTGAGGTTCGTCCGTTAGTCGGCGCGCTCAACCAGTTATTTGCCCGTACGCATTCGATGATGGTGCGCGAGCGGCAATTCACGTCAGACGCGGCGCATGAGTTACGCAGCCCGCTCACTGCGCTGAAAGTACAAACCGAGGTGGCGCAACTCTCGGACGACGACCCGCAGGCGCGTCAAAAAGCGCTCATGCAACTGCATACGGGGATTGAGCGCGCCACGCGCCTGGTGGACCAACTCTTAACTCTTTCACGGCTCGACTCGTTCGATAACCTGCAAGATGTCGCGGAAGTCTCGCTGGAGGCGCTACTGCAATCCGCCGTGATGGATATCTGGCAACCGGCCCAGCAGGCGCATATTGACGTGCGTCTGCACGTTAACGCCCACAACGTCACGCGCACGGGCCAACCGCTGCTGCTCAGCCTGCTGGTGCGCAATTTGCTGGATAACGCCATTCGTTACAGCCCACAGGGCAGCGTGGTGAACGTGACGCTGAATGCCCGGTATTTTACCGTCCGGGATAATGGCCCCGGCGTTTCGCCGGCGGTGCTGGCGCGTATCGGCGAACGATTCTATCGCCCGCCAGGTCAGAGCGTCACCGGCAGTGGTCTGGGTTTGTCGATTGTCCGCCGCATCGCCTCGCTGCATGGGATGAGCGTCTCGTTTGGCAATGCGCCGGAAGGAGGCTTTGAAGCCGTAGTAACCTGGTGATCGCGAGATTATTGCGCGATGAGCAAAAGACTTTGCACATTTTGCTCATTTCGCCGGGCCGCTCATCTGCGTAAAATCTGTTTCAAACGCATTCCTGAGAGGACAAATAATGAGCAACATTCTGATTATCAACGGGGCGAAAAAATTTGCGCACTCCAATGGTCAGTTAAACGACACCCTGACCGAAGTGGCGGATGGCCTTCTGCGCGACCTCGGGCATGATGTCAAAATCGTCCGCGCTGAAAGTGATTACGATGTCAAAGCCGAAGTCCAGCACTTCGTCTGGGCTGACGTGGTTATCTGGCAGATGCCTGGCTGGTGGATGGGCGCGCCGTGGACCGTGAAAAAATACATGGATGACGTCTTTACCGAAGGCCACGGTACGCTGTACGCCAGCGATGGCCGCACCCGTTCGGACGCGTCAAAAAAATACGGTTCCGGCGGTCTGATTCAGGGGAAAAAATACATGCTTTCTCTGACCTGGAACGCACCGATGGAGGCCTTCACCGACAACGATCAGTTCTTCCACGGCGTTGGCGTGGATGGCGTATACCTGCCGTTCCACAAGGCCAATCAGTTCCTCGGAATGGAAGCGCTGCCGACCTTTATCACCAATGACGTCATCAAAATGCCGGATGTCCCGCGTTATATCGCAGAATATCGCAAGCATCTGAGCGAGATTTTTGGTTAACTAGTAGCCTGGAATTAGAAGGAGTTAACCATGCTTACTGTCATTGCTGAAATCCGTACCCGTCCAGGTCAACATCACCGTCAGGCGGTACTGGATCAGTTTGCCAAAATCATTCCGACCGTGCTGAAAGAAGAGGGTTGCCACGGCTACGCGCCGATGGTCGATCACGCTGCGGGCGTGGCCTTTCAGACGACCGCACCTGACTCAATCGTGATGGTTGAACAGTGGGAAAGCGTTGCGCATCTCGAAGCGCATTTGCAAACCCCGCATATGAAAGCCTACGCCGAAGCCGTTAAAGGCGACGTGCTGGAAACAAGTATCCGTATTCTGGAGTCAGGCGTTTAAGTTTTGCGCTAAATGCCGGATGGCGCTTCGCTTATCCGGCCTACAGCACGACAGCGCATTCCCTGAATGTAGGCCCGGTAAACGCAGTGCCACCGGGCAATTCCAGGCAATTCCGGGCAATATGGTTACCAGTACAGCTTCCAGCACTGGGTAAAACGCGTTAACGCTTCCACGTAGAAATAATCCCCCCAGCTAGCACACTCATCGACCCCTTTGTTGCTCGAAAGGTGGTACACCGAATGTTTCAACAGCCCGTTCCCCTTCTCATTTTTCGCCATCAGATAGCGCTTCGTTAGCGATGACATTATTCCCATCGCCCACTGCTGATAACGCTCACGATCCGGATCGGTCACGGGCAGGTGTTTGATCAACTCCAGCAGGCCGCACACGGCAATCGCCGCCGACGAGGCGTCACGCAGCGCGTCTGTCCCCACCAGCGCCAGATCCCAATGGCAGACCGCGTCTTCCGGCAGGCGATTAAGGAAATAGTTCGCCAGCTTTTTCGACAGCGCCACCATCTCTTTGTCGCCCGTGTAGATATAGCTCAGCAGGAAGCCATAAATCCCCCACGCCTGACCGCGCGACCAACATGAATCATCCGCATAACCCTGCTGGGTGTTGCCGTAACGCGGCGCGCCGGTTTTCACATCCATGTAGTAAGTATGGAAGGTAGACGCATCTTCACGAATCAGGTATTTCGCGGCCTGCGCCACATGGGCTTTTGCCGCCTCGGCAAAACGCGGATCGCCCGTCTGCTCGCTCGCCCAGTACAGCAGCGGCAGGTTCATGTTGCAGTCGATGATCATCCGCCCGGCCTGTTCGGGATCGTTAAGATCGCCCCACGCCTGGATAATCTGCGCCTTTTCATGGAAACGCTCCAGTAGCGCTTCCGCCGCCATCAGCGAAAAACCACGCGCATCGCGGTTGCCCGTCAGTCGCCAGGCTGCGACGCAGGACAGGGTATAAAGGAACCCCAGATCGTGGGTGTTGGTGTCATGGCGTCCGGCAATACGCAGGCCAAAAGAACGCACATGTTTTTCCGCCAGTTCACGATATTTCGCCTCGCCGCTCATCTCCCACGCCAGCCACAGTTGCCCGGTCCAGAAGCTGGTAGTCCACTCAACGTTGTCAGTTAACGGGTAATAACCTTTAACGCAGGTTTCGGCAGGAAATTTTTCACCGAATTCCGTTAAATGACGGCTAATCAGTTCGAGGACGTGTTCACGCGCGCCGATCATTTCATCCTGAAAAGTTCCGGCGTCAACCGGGCTGCCAGGAAATGCGCGCAACGTTTCCTCAACGATATGATTTAACATATTTCGGTTCCTTCTAAATTAAACCCAATGAAATTTAATGCGCCGTATTATTTTCGGCGATCTCAATAGCAGTACGATGGCGGGATTTACTCTGACATGCCGATAAGGTAAATGCCGAAATAAGCGTAAAGGTCAGCGCAATCATCCCCATGATGATATACGTTTTCTCAAAACCAATTCGGTCATACATTAATCCGGCAGGTGAAGAGATCACCACATTGCCGACATACAGCATCGCCTGATAGCCCAATAAATACATGGTCGCATTGACGCGTTTATCAAAGTGTTCAGCAATGTATTTAAAGACCGAAACCAACAGCAGACAGATTTCCAGACCATACAGCGGCTTCAGTACGGAGATGAGCAGGTGTGAATCACACAGCCCGGAAATAATCAGACGCGCGCCAACCAGCGCCCCCACAATCAACAAACCGCGTTTAGCGCCGATCGCGTTAACAAATAATGGAACCACCATATACATGACAAATTCCATTCCCGACTGCACGGTTCCCAGATAGCCAAACACCGCGTTGCCTTCATGAACGTCAGAGAAGAAGGTGACAAAGTAGCGGGAGAACTGCTGCTCTGCGATAAACATCATCCACGCCACGCCGGCGACATACAGACAGAACGCCCAGAACTTACGGCTGCGCAACAGAGCGTAGACATCCGCCGGGACGATTTTCTCTTTTGTCAGCACGTCCGCTGCGTTTGCCGCATTCACATTCACTTTCAGACTCAGCAGTACCACCAGCATCACCACCGACGCCACGCTGCCCATAATGAAGTTATACGCCGGAGAGAGGTTAAACAGCAGGCCGGAAAACGACGACGCCACCGCCCACCCCAGCGAGCCCCACATGCGTATTTGGCCAAACTCCATGCCGTTAAGACGGCTGAAGCGGTCAGAGTAGGATTCACAAGCCGCCACGCCAGCATACCAGGCAAAGCTCAGGTAAATCGCGCCGATAACAATGCCCAGCATGGTGTTTGAAAGCAATAATGGCTGATAAACATAAATAAAGAATGGCGCCATTAGTGCCGATATCATCACAACAAAATAGAGCAGGTATTTGCTCATGCCGATTTTATCGAGAATGTAGCCATAAATGGGCTTCAGAATGACCGCAAAAATACCGTTTACCGCAAACACCGTACCAATAACCGTGCCGCTTAGCTGTGCTTTCTGCCCCAGCCAGATGGCCAGTAAACCAATACTGGCAGACCAGGTAAAGAAATAGAGGAATATAAAGCTACTGATTTTATAATATTCAGTTCTGTTATTTGTTGAACAATTTTTCATACCATCCTCGCCAACGTGTAGGGGCCAGAGTTTTATAAAAAGAACGATAACTGGCGTGCGCTTTCTGGTTCGCGAATAACCACCTGGTTATCGTTTATTTGCAGTTGCGGAATTGCCGTATATTTTTTCTGTTGCCCGGAAGCAGAAACCGCGCAACACAGCCAGCTTTCTCCCTGTGCAATTTCTGTGGTAAGCAGTGGAATCGCGGCGCATTGTGCAAACATAATGCTGCTGTTCGGCGGCGTAATAATGCTGTCCGGCTGGCGGGCCAGCGCGGGCGACAGATCGACGATCGTGCTGCATCCGTTCTCCGCCGCCAGGTAGCATCCGCGCTCACTGAGCTGATGCGCCGCTTTCATCACCGCAAAGCCGCCTTCCACGGTTTGCAACGTTCGCGCGCTGTGGATGCGGTGCAGGCGAAGATGCCACTCGCCGAAGGGCACCAGCCAGGTCTCGACTGTGACGTCATGCCACGGAGACCAGCGGGAAAAAATAAAGTTCTCATCGACCCGCACTTCATCGCAGCAACGGCGGCCACGGAAATAGTTGTCGCCATCCGCCAGCAGCAGCATGGAGTCGCACGCCGCATGTTTAAGGCCATAGCGTCCGCGTTCAATGGTGAAACCAAAACGGCTGGAGTAGGCAAACTTCGTGTATTTCGCTTCGGTGTTAACGTAGTTATTCAGTTCAAGCTGGCCCGAAGTCAGCATCGTGACATGGTCCGAATTCTCACTGTGCTGCAAAATTTGTGCGGCATGGGGAATAACGTGTTTTTCTGCGCATTGCGGCAACGGGAGTTCTTCGGCCTGCCAGAAAGCGTGATCGTCCGGCAAGGCGAGGATCAAAAAAACCTTCAGCGCCCAGTAAGGGGAGCCCGGCGAGTTGTAATCTTCACACATCGCCAGATTCGGATAAGCAAACCCCAGCGTCAGAATGCCGTCACGATCGACAATCGGCTGCTGCTGCCACCAGCGCAGATGCCGCAGGATCACCCCTTTAATCACGCCCGGCGAGAAGACATCCAGCTCAGCAAACGCCGCCGCGCTCCAGAACGCGACCATCGCAAAGCGATAGGTCAGACTGCGGCCAAACGGTACGGATGCGCCATCTGCTGCCGACATGTAGATAAAATCAGCGGCAAACAGGCGAGCGCGTTCGCGCAGGGTGGCGGCACGGGCAGCATCTTCCGGGTTCAGCGTGGCGTACAGCAGCCCGTAAAAATGGAAAGCCATCGAGATGTAGTAATCTTTTGGGCGACCGGGGCCATCGGCATACCAGCCGTCACCCAGGTAGTACGCTTCCATCATCGTAAAACGGCGGTCGATCGCCGCCTGATCGAACGGCAGCCCGGCACGTTTGAAACCCAACTGGACGATAATCGCAAAGTAGTTCCAGTTGCTGTCCGGCATTTGCGCGTCGGTGATCTGGTTTAGCCAGCGATGAAGATTCGCCAGTTCCGTTTCGCTGAACTTGTCGGTTAAACGCGTTTGCAGCAACGCCAGGCCGAGGCCGTAGGCGGCCATCTCAACCAGGCGCTGATCGTAAGGGTCGGTATCGCCCCAGTAGTGCGGACTGAGTGGATTGGTGCCGAGTTTAATCGCCTGAATATACTTATCAGCAAACGGCACCTCAGCGCCGCCAGCCATCAGAGGAAACAGACCCCATAACGCTCTGGAGAGCCCTTCCATGCAGGCGATATCCACACTGTAGTGCGCGCAGGTGTCACCCAGTGAAAACTGCGCCGCCCCTGCGGGAAACTGTTTATCCAGCGCGCTCAGCATCGTTGTGACGGCGCTGATTACGTCTTCACGGAATGACAATGGATTTGATTTTTCTTCAGTTGCCGACCACATACTCTGCCCCTCTGAATTAAGTGGCTAAAGGATAGTGAATCGCCGACAAGCGGAAATGTTATCTCAATCACACCAATAGAATTAAAATAAAACAGTGATTGAAAAAATTTAAAAACAAGGTTTATAAACCAGAATTCAGCGGCAAAAATTTAGATCTGTTGCACTATGAATGCACCCTCATCTCAGGAACATCTGGAGCTGATCGCGCTCAATGACGCCATTGCGTCATTTAGTCGATTATTTGCTAACTCGGTTCGCTATCACCACTGGCATCAGTGTCTGGAGGTGCTGTATGTGGAGGAAGGATTTGGCGTGGTGATCGTCGATCACCAGCAATACACCATGCGGCCAGGTCGATTGTTCTTTTTCCCGCCCTTTACCCTGCATAAAATCATGGTGGATGAGCAGGCGCAAGACCACTACCGCCGAACCATTATTCACCTCGATCAGCATGCGGTACTGAAAGTGCTGCGCGATTTTCCGCTTAATCAACAGCGTCTGCAAAGTCTGACCGTACGTGGCGGCGAGGCCAGAGTATTCGATGTGGCGGATATTCACCCGCACGTTGATTTTCTCTTCAGCCGTTACGAGAAAATGGCAGCGCTCAAGCCGCTTAACGCCGAACAGATTTCCTGCCTGTTATTGAGTTTATTTAGCCTGTTGCCCGAAGATAACGTCAATATGACGGAGATTGGCACCGGAATAGCAAGCCAGGTGATGTTCTGGCTGGATGAGAATTACACCCGTAAATTCAGCCTCAGCGAGCTGGCAGAAGAGTCAGGAAAATCAAAAAGCTACATTTCCCGGCGCTTTCATTTTGAAACCGGTGAAAGCATCCTCAATTATCTTAATACCCTTCGGTTACGCAAAGCCTGCGAAGCGTTGTTACACAGCGAGGAGAGTGTGCGGGAGATTGCCCGACAGGTGGGGTTTTCAGACGTGACGTACTTTATTAGTGCCTTTGGCAAAGGGATTGGCGAAACGCCGTTACAGTATCGCAAGCGGCATAGACAGTAACGCCGGATGACGCTTCGCTTATCCGGCCTACGGGCACAATGCGAGCGTAGGCCGGATAAGGCATTCAATGGTCGATTACGCGTCGAGATCCGCCATATCGCCTTTTTCCTGCAACCAGTTGCGGCGGTCTTCGGAGCGTTTCTTCGCCAGCAGCATATCCATCATGGCGTTGGTACGCTGATCGTCTTCGTCGCTGATAGTGAGCTGCACCAGGCGACGGGTGTTCGGATCGAGCGTGGTTTCGCGTAGCTGCATCGGGTTCATTTCACCCAGACCTTTAAAGCGCTGCACGTTCGGCTTGCCTTTCTTACGCTTCAACTGTTCCAGCACGCCCGCTTTCTCTTCTTCCGTCAGCGCATAGTAGACCTCTTTGCCGAGATCGATACGGTACAACGGCGGCAGCGCGACGTAGACGTGCCCGTGCTTCACCAGCGTGCGGAAGTGCTTCACAAACAGGGCGCAGAGCAGCGTGGCGATGTGCAGACCATCGGAGTCCGCATCCGCCAGGATACAGATCTTGCCGTAACGCAGCTGGCTCAGATCGTCGCTGTCTGGATCGATGCCGATCGCCACAGAAATATCGTGTACTTCCTGCGATGCCAGCACTTCATCGGAAGATACTTCCCAGGTGTTGAGGATTTTACCTTTCAGCGGCATGATCGCCTGATATTCACGATCGCGCGCCTGCTTGGCGGAACCGCCCGCCGAGTCCCCTTCCACGAGGAACAGTTCGGTACGATTGAGATCCTGCGCGGTACAGTCCGCCAGTTTACCCGGCAGAGCCGGGCCGCTGGTCAGCTTTTTGCGCACCACTTTCTTCGCCGCGCGCAGTCGACGCTGGGCGCTGGAAATGGCCATCTCCGCCAGCAGCTCCGCAGACTGAACGTTCTGATTCAGCCACAGGCTGAAGGCGTCTTTCACCACACCCGACACAAACGCCGCACACTGGCGCGAAGAGAGACGCTCTTTGGTCTGCCCGGCGAACTGCGGGTCCTGCATCTTCACCGAGAGCACGTAAGCGCAGCGATCCCAGATATCTTCCGCAGACAGCTTCACGCCGCGCGGCAGAATATTGCGGTATTCGCAGAATTCACGCATCGCGTCCAGCAGACCCTGGCGCAGCCCGTTCACATGAGTGCCGCCCTGCATTGTCGGAATCAGGTTAACGTAGCTTTCTGTCAGCAGCTCGCCGCCTTCCGGCAGCCACAGCAGCGCCCAGTCTACGGCTTCCGTATCACCGGCAAAATTACCGATAAACGGTTTTTCAGGAAGGGTCGGCAGGCCGTTAACCGCTTCGCCCAGATAGTCGTTCAGGCCATCCTGATAGCACCAGCGCTGCTCGCTATTGTTGACCTCATCTTTAAAGGTGATTTCAACGCCAGGGCACAGCACCGCTTTCGCTTTCAGGATATGGGTTAAGCGAGAGACGGAAAAACGCGGGCTGTCGAAAAAGGTTTCATCCGGCCAGAAGTGAACGCTGGTGCCGGTATTACGTTTACCGCATGTCCCGACAACCTGAAGATCCTGCACTTTCTCGCCGTTTTCAAAGGCGATGCTATAGACCTGGGCATCACGACGCACGGTGACTTCCACGCGTTTTGACAAGGCGTTGACGACGGAAATCCCCACCCCGTGCAGACCGCCGGAGAACTGGTAGTTCTTGTTGGAGAACTTACCGCCCGCATGCAGTCGGCAGAGGATCAGTTCAACCGCCGGAACGCCCTCTTCCGGGTGGATATCCACCGGCATCCCACGGCCGTCATCAATCACTTCCAGTGACTGATCGGCATGTAAAATCACATCCACGCGTTTTGCGTGACCCGCCAGTGCTTCATCCACACTGTTATCAATCACTTCCTGCCCAAGATGGTTCGGGCGGGTTGTATCGGTGTACATCCCCGGGCGGCGGCGTACCGGCTCAAGCCCAGTGAGTACCTCAATGGCATCAGCGTTATAAGTTTGCGTCATGATTTAAATTAGCAATTCGAATTGATTGTCAGAAACTGTGCAGTCCAAGGAAATCGACAATCTGGTTGAAATAATCTTCGAAGCCCGTGAATGCATGGTTTCCGCCCTCGATAACGGTCTGGCGGCAGGAGGCGTAATACGCCACCGCCTGGCGGTAGTCCAACACTTCATCCCCCGTCTGTTGCAGCAGCCAGATCAAATCCGGCGCTTCCAGCGGGTCAATCTGCATGACTTTAAGATCGTAAATATGGCGAGACTCTAGCACATATTGCTGCCCGGTGTAGGGGTTCTCGTTCTGACCGAGGTAGTCGGTCAACAGTTCAAACGGCCGCACCGCCGGGTTCACCACCACCGCAGGCAACATAAAACACTGCGACAGCCAGGTGGCGTAATAGCCGCCCAGCGACGATCCAACGACGCCGAGCGGCGCTCCACCGTGTTCAAGCACGATAGATTCCAGCAACTCTGCCGCATCGGCAGGATACGGCGGCAGTTGCGGCACGATCATCTCAACATGAGGGTGGCGCTCCGCCAGCCAGCTTTTAAGCTGACATGCCTTTGCCGAACGCGGAGAGCTATTAAACCCATGCAGATAAAGAAGCGTAGACATCAGTATCCTTCCGAAGCGGTATCGGGTCGGAATTGAGTCCCCGGCAGACGATGCACTTGCGTTTCCAGAGAACCCCCGGCGTACAGTTCCAGCGTCCGCCAGCCTGGCCCTATCGTGTCCAGCGTGAAGTTCGCGCAGTGTGGCTTGAACTGGACGCAGGTGGACGGCGTCGCCAGCAGGCGGCGGCCATTCCAGTCAAGATCCAGCTCCTGATGAATATGACCGCACAGCAGGTATTTGACGCGTGGATAGTTCGCCAGCACGCTGTCCAGTTCGGCCGCGTTACGCAGGCTGTGCTGATCCAGCCAGCTGCATCCCGAAGGCAATGGATGGTGATGCAAAAGCAGCAAGGTGTGGCGCTCCGGCGCATCGGCAAGTTTGCGCTCCAGCCATTCAAGCTGAAAGTCGCTCAATTCACCATGCGGTACGCCAAAAACCTGGCTATCCAGCAGCAAGATTTGCCATTGATCGCCGATAAACACGCGTTTGGCCGGGGAGATCCCCGCTTCCTGCAACGCGCTGTACATCGCGGGCTGAAAGTCATGGTTACCCGGCAACCAAACGCAAGGCGCGCGAAAGCTTGCGATACCTTCAGCAAAGTGCTGATAGGCCGCAGCCGTTTGATCCTGCGCTAAATCACCTGTCGCCACGATCAGATCATATTCGTGCTGCCCGGCATGAATCGCATCCAGCACCGCCTGGTAACTTTCCCAGGTATTCACGCCCAGCAGCGTTTCATGTTTTTCGGCAAACAGGTGAGTATCGGTAATTTGTAAGATCCTGACTCTGGCCTCACCAGCCAGAGGAAGGGTTAACAGGCTTTCCAAATGGTGTCCTTAGGTTTCACGACGCTAATAAACCGGAATCGCCATCGCTCCATGTGCTAAACAGTAACGCAGCCAGTCGGCCAGAAACTGATTAATTTGATGCTTTTCGTCGCGTTGATGCAACTTTTTATTTGGATAATCATACCGCGCTTTGAAGCGAAAGATCTGCTGACTTGAACACACTTCGGCCACCATCGCGTCATGGTACAGGCGCACCGTAAGTGACGGCAGGCTCCAGTACGTAATGGCTGGCGCCGTCTGCTCGATCGCAACAAGCGTAGTGTATCGGGTCGATTCAACGATCGTTAACCGATATTGCGCGTTGGCCACCTGATAGCTTACTGTTTCGCCGGGTGCGTCATTGCGCGGCAACAGGCGGCGCAATTGCGAAAAATTAGTTTCGCACAGGCGCATCATTTCAGGGAAGTCAGGTGTGTAACGCTTCATTTTTTCCACTCGTGTTTTAACTCTTGATAGTGCAGTTGCAGCCATTGCAAAGCGATGACAGAAGCCGCGTTGTCGATTTTCCCCTCTTCTACCCACTGGTAAGCCTGCTCCCGACTTACCACATGAACACGAATATCTTCGTTTTCATCGGCCAGACCATGAATCCCGTTTGCGGTCGTGGCATCCACTTCGCCCACTAAAATAGAAAGACGCTCGCTGGTGCCGCCGGGGCTTGCCAGGTAACTCATGACCGGTTTCGTCCGTTTGACCTCAAGTCCGGCCTCTTCCATTGCTTCGCGACGAGCGACCTCCTCAACGGTTTCGCCCTCTTCGATCATCCCGGCGACCATTTCCAGCAACCACGGAGTCTCGCTGGTGTCATACGCCGCGATACGAATCTGTTCGACCAGTACAATTTCGTCGCGCTCAGGGTCAAAGGGTAGCAACACTGCGGCGTGGCCGCGCTCAAAAATTTCGCGTTTCACTTCACCGCTCATTTCACCGTTGAACAGGCGGTGGCGGAAACGATAGAGATCCAGTGAAAAAAAACCGCGATATAGCGTTTCTCGTGCAATAATTTCTACATCGTTTTTGGAGAAAGTCATTGGCGAGTTGTCTGGTTTATGCATTGTGCTGTCCTGGTACCAATAGTGATTAAAATGTGAATTTCAAGGGCGTTTGACTGCCGTTTCAGCGACCTTGTGATAAATTGGTGCAAATTAACGCC
Source organism: Citrobacter sp. CK202 (assembly GCF_030333225.1). Lineage (NCBI taxonomy): Bacteria > Pseudomonadati > Pseudomonadota > Gammaproteobacteria > Enterobacterales > Enterobacteriaceae > Citrobacter > Citrobacter sp. CK202. The sequence goes on along the minus strand of NZ_JAOWGI010000029.1, from coordinate 228,074 downwards.
GGATGGCACGTAACGCCAACTTTTTGCAGTGGCGGATTCTGCTAGAATCAGCAATTATTTTTACAATTTGATCAGCGCTAAATACTGCTTCACAACAAGGAATGCAAATGAAGAAATTGCTCCCCATCCTTATCGGCCTGAGCCTGACGGGGTTCAGCACACTGAGCCAGGCAGAGAACCTGATGCAAGTTTATCAGCAAGCACGCCTGAGCAACCCGGAATTGCGTAAATCCGCCGCCGATCGCGATGCTGCATTCGAAAAAATTAACGAAGCGCGTAGTCCTTTACTGCCGCAACTGGGTTTAGGTGCCGATTACACCTACAGCAACGGCTATCGTGATGCGAATGGCATCAACTCCAACGCCACCAGCGCCTCTCTGCAATTAACCCAGACCCTTTTTGATATGTCAAAATGGCGCGCGCTGACGTTGCAGGAAAAATCCGCAGGTATCCAGGACGTCACGTTCCAGACCGATCAGCAAACGCTGATCCTCAATACGGCGAGCGCCTACTTTAAAGTCCTGAACGCCATTGACGTTCTCTCTTATACGCAGGCGCAGAAAGAAGCCGTTTATCGTCAGTTAGATCAAACCACCCAGCGTTTTAACGTCGGCCTGGTCGCTATCACTGACGTGCAAAACGCCCGTGCACAATACGATACCGTGCTGGCGAACGAAGTCACCGCCCGCAACAATCTGGATAACGCCGTAGAAGAACTGCGCCAGGTCACCGGTAACTACTACCCGGAACTGGCTTCGCTGAATGTCACGAACTTTAAAACCGATAAGCCGCAGGCCGTTAACGCGCTGCTGAAAGAGGCCGAAAACCGTAACCTGACGCTGTTGCAGGCGCGTCTGAGCCAGGATCTGGCGCGCGAGCAAATCCGCCAGGCGCAGGACGGCCATCTGCCAACGCTGGATTTAACCGCTTCTACCGGCGTGTCTGACACCTCTTATAGCGGCTCTAAAACCCATAACAGCACGCAGTATGACGACAGCAATATGGGCCAGAACAAAATCGGCCTGAGCTTCTCGCTGCCGCTGTATCAGGGTGGGATGGTCAACTCTCAGGTGAAACAGGCGCAGTACAACTTTGTTGGCGCGAGCGAACAGCTGGAAAGCGCGCACCGCAGCGTCGTGCAGACCGTGCGCTCCTCCTTCAACAACATTAATGCTTCTATCAGCAGCATTAACGCTTACAAACAGGCCGTTGTTTCCGCGCAAAGCTCTTTGGATGCAAACGAAGCCGGTTATTCCGTGGGTACGCGTACCATTGTTGACGTGCTGGATGCCACCACCGCGCTGTATGAAGCGAAGCAACAACTGGCGAATGCGCGTTATAACTATCTGATTAACCAGCTGAACATCAAGAATGCTCTCGGTACGTTGAACGAGCAGGATCTGGTGGCGCTGAACAATGCGCTGGGTAAACCGATCTCGACATCCCCGGACAACGTCGCGCCGGAAACCCCGCAGCAGGATGCAGCGGCGGATGGCTATAATGCCAGTACGGTTCAGCCAGCTTCAGCACGTTCCACCAGCAGCAACGGTAACAACCCGTTCCGTAACTGATGAATTGCCCGATGGCGCTTCGCTTATTGAGCCTACCTGATCGCAGGCAGGGTAAGCGTCGCGCCACCGGGCGCTAAACCTTGTCTGAACGTAAGGCAACGTAAAGATCCCGCCATTCTGCCGCATTCTCGCCTCTTCTCGCTTCAATTTCGACCAGCCATCCACTATCCTGAGCATTATTTATTGTGTTTACCACTGGGTCCTGGAAGACAAAAATGAAACGGACAAAATCTATACATCACGCCTCGTTCCGCAAAAGCTGGAGCGCACGTCATCTTACTCCGGTTGCTCTGGCGGTTACCGCTGTCTTTATGCTGGCCGGCTGTGAAAAAAGCGACGAAACGGTTTCGCTGTATCAAAACGCCGACGACTGCTCGGCGGCGAATCCGGGCAAAAACGCTGAATGTACGACCGCATTCAACAATGCCCTGAAAGAAGCGGAACGTACCGCGCCGAAATACGCGACGCGTGAAGACTGCGTGGCTGAATTCGGCGAAGGCCAGTGCCAGCAGGCGCCGGCTCAGGCAGGCATGGCGCCGGAAAATCAGGCGCAGGCGCAATCCAGCGGCAGCTTCTGGATGCCGCTGATGGCGGGCTATATGATGGGCCGAATGATGGGCGGCGGCGCGGGCTTTGCTCAGCAACCACTGTTCAGTTCAAAAAACCCGGCCAGCCCGGCCTACGGTAAATACACCGACGCCAGCGGCAAGAACTACGGCGCCGCACAGCCTGGCCGTACCATGACCGTACCGAAAACCGCGATGGCGCCGAAGCCCGCCACAACCACAACCGTTACCCGTGGTGGTTTTGGCGAATCAGTGGCAAAACAAAGCACGATGCAGCGTAGCGCCACCGGCACCTCGAATCGTTCGATGGGCGGCTAAGACGCATGGAAAGAATCAGTATTACTGAGCGCCCGGACTGGCGCGAGAAAGCCACCGAATACGGTTTTAATTTTCACACGATGTACGGGGAACCGTACTGGTGTGAAGACGCGTACTACAAGCTGACGCTCGACCAGGTTGAGAAGCTGGAAGACGTCACCGCTGAACTGCACCAGATGTGCCTTAAGGTCGTGGAGAAAGTGATCGCCAGCGATGAGCTGATGACGAAGTTTCGCATTCCTAAGCATACCTGGGGCTTTGTACGTCAGTCCTGGCAAACGCAGCAGCCGTCGCTCTATTCCCGCCTCGATCTGGCGTGGGATGGCACGGGGGAGCCTAAGCTTTTAGAAAATAACGCCGATACGCCGACCTCACTGTATGAGGCCGCGTTTTTCCAGTGGATCTGGCTGGAAGACCAGCTCAATGCGGGCAACCTGCCGGAAGGCAGCGATCAGTTTAACAGTCTGCAAGAAAAGCTGATCGAACGCTTCGCCGAGCTGCGTGAGCAGTATGGCTTCCAACTGCTGCACCTCACCTGCTGTCGCGACACCGTGGAAGATCGCGGGACGATCCAGTATCTACAGGACTGCGCCGCCGAAGCTGAAATCGCCACCGAGTTCCTCTACATTGAAGATATCGGCCTGGGTGAAAAAGGTCAGTTTTCGGACTTGCAGGATCAGGTGATTGCCAATCTGTTTAAGCTCTATCCGTGGGAATTTATGCTGCGTGAAATGTTCTCCACCAAGCTGGAAGATGCTGGCGTTCGCTGGCTGGAACCGGCCTGGAAGAGCATTATCTCCAATAAAGCGCTGCTCCCAATGTTATGGGAAATGTTCCCGGATCACCCTAACCTGCTGCCGGCTTATTTTGCGGAAGATGACTATCCGCAAATGGAAAAATTCGTCGTCAAACCGATCTTCTCGCGTGAAGGCGCTAACGTCTCCATCATTGAGAACGGGAAAACGATCGAAGCGGTGGAAGGCCCTTACGGCGAAGAAGGCATGATTGTGCAGCAGTTCTGTCCGCTGCCAAAGTTTGGCGACAGCTATATGCTGATTGGCAGCTGGTTGATCAACGATCAACCAGCCGGGATCGGTATTCGCGAAGACAGAGCGTTGATCACCCAGGATCTGTCCCGCTTCTACCCGCATATCTTTGTCGAATAGTCTCTTGTGCCGGGTGGCGGCTCCGCTTTACCCGGCCTACAATTCGTGCCGTAGGCCCGACAAGCGTAGCGCCATCGGGCATTAATCATCCCACCTGTACCGACAGCATACTCAGGCTGCCCATCTCGATGCCGTCAACCGGAATCGTCACCGGCTCTTTGCCATCCCATGCGCCTAACACATACAGCAGCGGCAGATAGTGATCCGGCGTTGGGTTCGACAGCGATCCTCCTTCATGATCGAGGTAATTAACCAGCGGATGCTGTTCTACCGGCCCCTGCCATGTCAGATTCGCTTTCACATACTCATTGAATGACGTTGCCCACGGGTAGGGCGTATTCTCGCCATGCCAGCGCGCCGTGCGCAGGTTATGCACCACGTTGCCACTGGCGACCAGCATAATGCCTTCGTCCCGCAACGCCGCCAGTTTGCGCCCTGTTTCAAAATGCCAGGCCGCCGGTTTGGTGCTGTCGATGCTCAACTGCACCATCGGGATATCCGCATTCGGGTACATCTTGCTCAACACGCCCCAGGAGCCGTGATCAAAGCCCCACGCCTCTTTATCCAGCGCGACCGGCGTCGGCGACAGCAACTCAACCAGATGTTGCGCCAGTTCCGGCGAACCGGGCGCAGGATAGTGCGTGTCATACAATGCCTGAGGAAAGCCGCCAAAATCATGGATCGTCTTTGGCGCTTCCATCGCCGTCACGCCCGTCCCTCGCGTGAACCAGTGCGCCGAGACAACGACAATCGCTTTTGGACGCGGCAATGTATCCCCCAGATGCCGCCAGGCGCGGGTATACACATTATCTTCCAGAACGTTCATCGGGCTACCGTGACCTAAAAACAATGCTGGCATACGTGTTGAAGACATGATGATATCCTTACTGAGGGAGTCATTTTGATATCATCACAATACGCTTTTTCGATGGATGAAGAACTCAGATAACCATGATGAAGATCATCAGTTATTTTGAAGGTCAGGTTCGGACAGTTGAATCATAAGGAGTTGTCGATGTCAGTACCTTTAATTCTGACCTTACTGGCGGGCGCCGCCACCTTTATTGGCGCGTTTCTTGGCGTGCTGGGGCAAAAACCGTCCAACCGCGTACTGGCGTTTTCACTGGGATTCGCCGCAGGCATTATGCTGCTGATCTCGCTGATGGAGATGCTGCCAGCCGCGCTGGCGGCAGATGGCATGTCTCCGGTGCTGGGTTACGGCATGTTTATTATCGGCTTGCTGGGTTATTTCGGTCTCGACAGGCTGCTTCCCCACGCCCATCCACAAGATTTAGTGCAAAAAACCGCACGTCCTCTCCCCGGCTCGATAAAACGCACCGCCATCCTGCTGACGCTGGGCATCAGCCTGCACAACTTCCCGGAAGGTATCGCTACCTTCGTCACCGCCAGCAGCAACCTCGAATTGGGTTTTGGCATTGCCCTGGCGGTCGCCTTGCACAATATTCCTGAAGGATTAGCGGTCGCCGGGCCAGTCTACGCCGCAACCGGTTCAAAACGGACAGCAATTTTCTGGGCCGGTATCTCCGGGATGGCGGAAATTCTTGGCGGTGTGATGGCGTGGCTTATTCTGGGCAGCCTGATCTCACCGGTCGTTATGGCGTCCATCATGGCCGCCGTCGCGGGAATTATGGTGGCATTATCCGTTGATGAGCTGATGCCGCTGGCAAAAGAGATCGACCCTAATAATAATCCCAGCTACGGCGTACTGTGTGGAATGTCGGTGATGGGGTTGAGTCTTGTCGTGCTTCAGGCGATGGGAATCGGATAACAGAGGCAGCAGGAAGCGCTTATTCCTGCTCTTTGGTCATAACGCGTTCTTCATCATCGCGACGAAGTAATTTATTGCGGATTTCCAGCAGCGCATCTCTGTCCTGCCGAAACGCCTTACAATAGCGTTTCATATGGCAAAAATACCCTACGATCACCAGAAAAATTAAGACGAGCCAATACCAGGCGATAAACATCCTCTTACCCTTAAAATCTAATATTACCAAACAATTAGCGTTAAAACCTTTTCTACCTATATTGAGGTAGCCCTATATACTGGCACAGTATGAAATCGAGAATATGATTTTGATCATAGAGAAAAAGGTTGGGCTTTTATTAACAGATGGGATGTTTAAAAAAGTAAAATATAAGGGATAAACGGCGGGATTAATGACCTCTGTAAACACAAAAAACCGAAGCCTGCGAACCGGCTTCGGTTTTTATTATCATCTCATCGCCTGATGGCGCTTCGCTTATCAGGCCTACAGAATTAGCTGGCTTTACGCTCGTGCGCCTGGCGGTAAGCCACCAGATCTTCGATCGTCACTACTGCCATGTTGTGTTTACCGGCAAACGCGATGCATTCCGGCGCGCGCGCCATTGTGCCATCGTCATTCGTCAGCTCGCACAGTACGCCAGCAGGTTTGAACCCGGCCAGCGTCACCAGATCGATGGTGGCTTCAGTATGGCCGCCACGGGTCAGAACGCCGCCCGGCTGCGCGCGCAGCGGGAAAACGTGGCCTGGACGGTGCAGATCGGCAGGTTTCGCGCCATCGGCAATGGCTGCGCGAACGGTCGTTACGCGGTCTGCGGCAGAAACGCCGGTAGTCACGCCTTTTGCGGCTTCAATGGTCACGGTAAAACCGGTGCCGTAGGCGCTGGTATTGTTCTCCACCATCATCGGCAGATCGAGCTGCTTGCGACGATCTTCAGTGATGCACAGACAAACAATGCCGCTGCCGTGGCGAATGGTCAGCGCCATCTGCTCAACGGTCATGGTCTCGGCCGGGAAAATCATATCGCCTTCGTTTTCGCGATCTTCATCGTCAAGCACCATCACACCGCGTCCTTCACGCAGCGCGGATAGCGCATGTTCCACACGTTCAAAAGGCGTACCAAAAGAGGAAAGTAGCGTCTGATTCATGGTAAAAAAACCTCATTAAAATTATGGTTACCAGAATCAGGGCAGTCTTAGGAGTACCGACAAGCGGCAAAAAAATAACGTGAGCGGGCCCATGCCCGACTGGATCGTTACTCTCTCCCATCCGGACTTTAACCGTCGGCCCCGGAATTACACCGGATCTGCTGACCTTCAGATTTGCACCTGAAGCGCTCGCGGGCTTTCAACCTGTCCTTCATCTTTCACGCCGCTGCTGCATTGCCGCAACGCGAAATCTTTTGGCCATACGCTGATTTACCGCCGGTGGGGAATTTCGCCCCGCCCTGAGAATAAGCGAGTTAACTATAACGCTATTGATTACCTTCATCAACGCCTTTACTCCGCTAAGCGACACACAATTCTGGTTTATGACGCCTGCATATCGCACTACAATGTGTTCTGACACTTACCAGTTCAGGGAAACCACAATGATTGACCCGAAAAAAATTGAGCAACTCGCTCGTCAGGTTCACGAGTCGATGCCGAAAGGGGTTCGGGAGTTCGGGGAAGATATCGAGAAGAAAATCCGTCAGACGCTGCAATCGCAGCTGACGCGTCTCGATCTGGTGAGCCGTGAAGAGTTTGACGTGCAGACTCAGGTCTTACTGCGCACCCGCGAAAAGCTGGCGCTGCTGGAGCAACGCCTCAGCGAGCTGGAAGCGCGTGAGAAACCTGTAGATGTTAAACCTGCGCCCGCCATCCCGCCTGTCGATCCGCAAGAGTAAAAACCACAACGGGCCGTAAGGCCCGTTGATATTTTCAGTGTTCGAGTTCTAACTTCTTAGCCTGTGTCGCCTGTTGGCAGTAAAGCGCATAGCGTTTGCAAAACCAGCTGCGGTGCGCCTCATCCATATTTCCGGTAACGGCCTGGATATCAACAGGATGGCCCTCAGCCTGCATCCTGGCGAAACTGCGCGCCAGAAAATCAAAATTGTTTAACGAATATACGTTCTTGTCGTTCATCAGCATACCCTCCAGTTATCAAATATCTGTTAAGGCCATATGCTTTTTCTAATTTCAGTATTCTCTTATATGTGTTGAACGGTTGTGCAAAAAGTGCGCATATCAGTTGCCTGACATCACACTTTGGGAACAAGCCAGATGCCCGATGGCGCTGTGCGTATCGGGCCGTCTGTTCAGCGGTTATTTATCGCTGTCTTTCTGGATTTTCTTGATGATATTGGTGGTCGAACAACCGTCTTCGAAGTTAAGCACCAGCACTTCGCCGCCGTTGGCCCAGACTTCTTCGCTACCGGCAATCTCTTCTGGCTTATAGTCACCGCCTTTCACCAGCAGATCCGGCAGCACGCCAGCAATCAGCCGCTGCGGGGTGTCCTCGTCGAAAGAAACCACCCAGTCAACGGACTCCAGCGCACCCAGCACGATCATTCGCTGTTCCAGCGGATTCACAGGGCGAGTTTCGCCTTTCAGACGTTTGGTGGAGGCATCGCTGTTCACCGCGACGATCAGGCGATCGCCCAGCTTGCGGGCGTTCGCCAGGTAAGACACATGTCCGGCATGCAGAATGTCAAAAACGCCGTTGGTCATGACCACTTTCTCGCCGCGTTTACGCGCGCTGGCCACGGCCTGTTTCAGCTCGGCTTCCGTCATCACGCCGAAGCCGGTGTCCGCACGACCGCGCACCGCATTTTCCAGTTCGATTGGCGAAACGGTTGATGTTCCCAGTTTACCGACGACAACGCCTGCTGCCGCGTTCGCGAAATAGCAGGCCTCTTCCAGGGAGTTCCCCGCCGCTAATGTGGCCGCCAGTACGCCGATCACCGTATCCCCGGCACCGGTAACGTCATACACTTCCTGCGCCTGGGTCGGCATATGCAGCGGCGCTTTACCCGGTTGCAGCAGCGTCATTCCCTGCTCGGAACGGGTCACCAGCAGCGCAGAAAATTCGAAATCGGCAATCAGCTTCATACCGCGTTCGACAATCTCTTCTTCACTTTTACATTTACCCGCCACCGCTTCGAACTCAGACAGGTTCGGCGTCAACAGCGTGGCGCCGCGATAACGTTCGAAATCGGTGCCTTTCGGGTCGATCAGTACCGGGACGCCCGCTTTACGCGCAAGCTGAATCATCTGCTGAACGCTGGCCAACGCGCCTTTGGCGTAATCAGACAACACCAGCGCGCCAATTGAGCCCAGCGCCTGGTTAATACGCTCGTGCAATGGCAGCGGATCGACGCCTTCAAAGCCTTCTTCAAAATCCAGGCGAATCAGCTGCTGGTTACGGGAAAGTACACGCAGTTTGGTAATCGTCGGATGCGTAGGCACAGAAACGAAGTCGCATTTTACGTTCACATCCGCCAGCGTTTTGCTCAGCGCGCGCGCCGCATCGTCAATACCGGTCAGACCCACAAGACGCGAGTTTGCGCCCAGAGAAGCGATGTTCATCGCCACGTTCGCCGCGCCGCCCGGACGTTCTTCAATGGTGTCCACTTTGACAACGGGCACCGGCGCTTCGGGGGAAATACGGCTGGTCGGCCCGTACCAGTAGCGATCCAGCATCACATCACCAACAACCATGACTCCTGCACGTTCAAACTCTGGCAGCGTTACTTTCATTCCTGTCTCCTGAGAGATTCTCTGAGGGTCTTAAAATTTGCGCGCGATAATAGCACACTTCACCCGGCAACCAGCCACTTCTGCCAGCTTGCCCGCACCAGCGCGCGTTCCTTGCTGAAGCACTCTTGCGCCACATGCCCCGGAAGCTCCTGTAGCGCAAGGTGATGAAGCTCATCGCGCAGCGTGGTATAGGCCAGCGTCAGCGTCTGCGCTTCCTGTTCATCCATAATGTCGTTTTGCGCCAGCAGTTCCAGAATGCGCACGTTATCGGACCAGCGCGTCAGCTTCGGCTTTTCATGCGCATAGCGCAGCACCAGATATTGGGTAATAAATTCAATATCGGTGATCCCGCCTTCGTCGGCTTTGATATCAAAACGATCGCGATGCTTGTTGCCCAGATGCGCGCGCATTTTCTCACGCATTTCGCGCACCTCGGTCTGCAACGTTTTGCCTTCGCGGGCGAGGGTCATGATATCGCGACGCACTGCGTCAAACTGCGAGGTCAGTTGCGGGTCGCCATAAACCACACGGGCGCGCACCAGCGCCTGATGCTCCCATGTCCAGGCTTCGTTTTTCTGATAATCGGCAAAGGCTTCCGCCGACGTGACCAGCATTCCCGCCGCGCCGGACGGGCGCAGCCGCGCGTCCACTTCATACAAGATACCGGAAGAGGTGCGGGTGCTGAACAAGTGCATAATGCGCTGCGCCAGGCGTAAGTAGAACTGGCGGCCGTCGATTTCACGCTCGCCGTCGGTCATCACGTCCATTGGGCAATCGTGCAAAAAGATCAGATCAAGATCGGAACTGTAGCCCAGCTCCCAGCCGCCCAGCTTGCCATAACCCACCACCGCAAACCCGCGTCCGGTGCGCTCAGCAAGGTGCGTCGGCTGCCCATAGCGCGCCACCATTTGCCCCCACGCCTGCTGGACAACGGCGTCGATAATGGCCTCCGCCAGCCAGGTCAGGTGATCGCTGACCTTCATCACCGGTAGCGTACCGGCGATATCCGCCGCCGCAATGCGCAACAGTTGCGTTTGTTTAAACTGGCGCAGCGCTTCCAGTTGCTGCTCTTCGTCATCTTCCGGCACACGCAGCAAATACTGGCGTAACTCATCGCGATAAGCGTCGGTCGCCGTTGGCTGATACAGCGTATTCGGGTCCAGTAGTTCATCGAGCAACAGCGGATAACGCGCCAGCTGGCTCGCCACCATCGGCGAAGCGGCGCACAGCGAAATCAGGTGCTTCAGCGCGCCGGGAAATTCACTCAGTAATTCAAGGTAGGTGGTACGCGTAACGATCCCCACCAGCAGCGGCGTAATACGCGACAGCGGCACAGAGGCATCTTCGCGCGAGCACACGTCGCTAAGCAGATGCGGCATCAGATGGTCGAGCACCTGCCGCCCGCGCGGGCCAATGGTGCGCTTATCCAGCTCTTTACGGAAGTCGGCAATTAACGCCAGCACGCGTCCGCGATCGTCGTCGGACAGATGCGCCAGCACCGGCGTGGTATCATCTTCCTGTAGCGCATCCTGCCACAGTTCGCGCCAGTGTTCCGACAGCGTATCTTCCTGAGTATCGGTTTCGTCATCGCCAATCAGTTCGTTAAATACCCGACGCACGTTAGCCATGTGCGCCGCCAGAATGTCGGTGAGCTGCGACCAGTCATCCGTGCGCATTCCCCAGGCCAGGCGCGCCCGGTTCAGTTCATCGCCCGGCAGCGTCTGGGTCTGCTCATCATTGATGCTTTGCAGCAGGTTTTCCAGACGGCGCAGGAAGAGATAGGCCGCGCGTAACTGTCCGGCGTCATTTTCTGGCAACAGGTGCAGCGCATCAATCGCGCTCAGCGTCGGCAGCAACGAGCGCGATTGCAGCGAGGGTTCCCGTCCGCCGCGAATCAACTGGAACACCTGCACGATAAACTCAATTTCACGAATACCGCCGGCGCCAAGCTTAATATTGTCTTTCAGACCGCGACGGCGCACTTCACGGGCAATCATCCCTTTCATATTACGCAGGGACTGGATCACGCTGAAATCGATATAGCGGCGGAACACGAAAGGTCGCAACATGGCGCGCAGTTCATCGACATACGCACTGTCGGCAGCGCCCATAATGCGCGCTTTGACCATCGCATAACGCTCCCAGTCGCGCCCTTGTTCCTGGTAATAATCTTCCAGCGCGGCAAAACTCAGCACCAGCGGGCCACTGTCGCCAAACGGGCGCAGACGCATATCCACCCGGTACACAAAGCCGTCCATCGTCGGCTGGTCCAGCACTTTGATCAAACGCTGCCCCATGCGGGTAAAGAACTGCGCGTTATCCAGCTCGCGCCGACCGCCCCGGGTGGAACCGTGCTCCGGCCAGGCGAAGATCAGATCGATATCCGAGGAGAAATTCAGCTCGCCGCCGCCCAGTTTTCCCATCCCCAGAATCAGCAACGGTTGAGGTACGCCATCATGGTTGCAGGGCGTCCCCCATTCGCGACAGCAGGCGTCATACAACCAGTCGCGCGCGGCGACGATCAACGTTTCCGCCAGATGGCTTAGCTGTTGCAGAATGTTTTCTTCTTCCACCAGCGACAGCGCCTGCGCCCAGGCGATACGTACCATGATGCGGCGACGGAATATGCGAAGCTCACGCATCAGCGCCGCTTCATCAGTCACCTGCGCCAACGCATCCTGTAACCACGCGGCATAATGCCGCCACTCATCGGCCTGCGGCGGCGCGCTTTCCAGCTCAGTCAGCCACTCGGGATGCGCAATCACGCTGTCCTGCACAAAGTCACTAAATGTAAGTACTGACTTCGCCTGAACGCTAAGCGTGGCTTCAGCCAGAATTTCTGGTAACCGCTCAACCACGGTCTGCCAGTGCTGCTGTAACGGTGAAGAAAGCGGCTTCATTTAAGGTGTGTCCTCAGATGGCTAACTAATCCCGATGAGTGTTGCCGGATGGCGGCGTAACGCCTTATCCGGCCTACAAAACCTGTGCGTCGTAGGCCTGATAAGATGCGCAGCATCGCCATCTGGCGCTGACATTGCCGGATGGCGGCGTAACGTCTTATCCGGCCTACAAAACCTGTGCGCCGTAGGCCTGATAAGATGCGCAGCATCGCCATCAGGCGTTACTGGTTATCGTTTTCCGCTATGCAGCCAGAACGGTTCCTGAAAGATCGCCTCATTGCGGAAGTGTTCAATTTCAATGCGCTGCCCTGTCACAATCGCGTGGCGCAGGCCCTGCCAGTTCTCCAGCCAGGCCTGTACCGCATTCGCGTCGTAATAACCTGCCAGCAGCAAAATACTGTCGATATCGCGGGTCAGGCGCGGAAGCTGATCGCGATACCGATCGCCCAACGGCTGCCCGAAAGTCGCTTTCAGCTCCGCCGCGTGGCGCGACAGGTGAATATCGGCAAAGCGTTTGAAAGAATCGGCCATTTTCGCCTGCGCTTTGGCGTCGAGGAACGGTTGCCAGGCTTTGGTGACCAGCCATTCGGTCAGCGCCAGTTTAGCCATCGCCGTTTGCGTGCTATAGATAGCCGTGATGGCTGAAACCTCAGAGACAAGGGTCGCTTCCGACTGCGTCAGCAAATCGCGTAAGTGAGCGCTTGCTTTACGCGGTACAATACCGCCAAACAGCATCAGCGCATGGCGAACCAGCCCCATCGCCGCCAGTACATCCGCTTTGGCGGCGTCATTTCCACGCACCCACAGCTCTTCATGGTACTGCCATTGCGACAATGCCAGCTCCAGCGCCGCTTCCAGCCCCTGCTCAATGCTGGCTTTGGCTGGCGCTTTCAGCACCGCAGTAGGTCTGATCCCACGCGGAGCATTCCCCTGCGCCAGATGATATCCCCGTGCGGCCTTGCTCAGGCTGCCCTGACGCAGACCCGCTTGCGACACCAGTTGGTTTGCCAGTTTCAACACCGCACGGGTCTCGCCGCTTAACAGTTCCAGCTCCAGCTCGCAAATTGGCTCGGCACATTCTCCGGCCTTCACTTCGCCAAGATCGAGCGCGATTTCAATACGGCTGCCGTCAACGTCCACCAGCCATTTCTCACGGTAAAAATCGGTGCTGAACAGCGGCTGCACGCGTGAAGCGAGATCCGCAGGCAGCTCGCCGTTCGGCCAGACCTCCTGCGGGAGCTGTGCGAGATCCAACGTCGGCTCGCTCAGCGCAACATTGTATTCCGGCCGTTGATGCAGGCCCCCCGTAACCCGACCGGCGATTTTCATGGTCATTTCATAACGACCATTCTCGCCACGGATGCGCAGACCCATATCATGGCCACGCAACCACTTGTCCGGCGTTTCGTAGTAAATGTTCTGTAACTGGCTGGGCGCATGGTGCTCGCCGCCGAGTGTTTGCAGATGGTCACGCAACGCGTCTACAGCGTCGTGATTAACGATAAACTTTAATTCGATTTCCTGAGCCATTGCCTTGTACTTATGGGTTATGTCACATATGGGAAGAATGACGGCGAACTTAACGCGTTCTTTTTTGTCAGTAGATAGTATTTTGCGCCAAATTGCCATGCAACGAGCAATTTGACGGGCGTAAAAGTTTAAAACAGTGGCAAAGATGACACAGATGATTCCGATTGATGTCGAATGCTTTGCGTAGAGACACTGATGCCACTACTATCGTTCCACTTTTTATGACAAAAACGACAGCCTGATGCCAAAATTACGCCTGATTGGATTAACTTTACTTGCACTTAGCGCCACTGCCGTCTCCCACGCAGAAGAGAAGCGCTATGTCTCTGACGAACTGAATACCTGGGTCCGCAGCGGTCCGGGAGATAATTATCGCCTCGTGGGTACGGTGAATGCCGGCGAGGAAGTGACATTATTACAGACTGACGCCAACACGAATTACGCTCAGGTGAAAGACAGTACAGGTCGTACTGCCTGGATCCCGATGAAAGAGCTGAACAGCTCGCCCAGCCTGCGTATCCGCGTACCGGATCTGGAAAATCAGGTTAAGACGCTGACCGACAAGCTGAACAATATTGATACCACCTGGAATCAGCGCACGGCCGACATGCAGCAAAAAGTGTCGCAGAGCGACAGCGTGATTAACGGGTTGAAAGAAGAAAACCAGAAGCTGAAAAACGAGCTGATCGTGGCGCAGAAGAAAGTCAGCGCCGCCAATCTGCAACTTGATGACAAGCAGCGCACCATCATTATGCAGTGGTTTATGTATGGCGGCGGCGTGCTGGGGCTCGGCCTGTTGCTCGGCCTGGTTCTCCCGCACATGATCCCAAGCCGTAAACGCAAGGACCGCTGGATGAACTAAATCGCCTTCTCTGCCGCACTGACATATGATTAAGGGATGATTTTTTTCAGGAAGGGAAAGTGGCGTGAAGATTTATCTGGTCGGTGGTGCTGTTCGGGATGCGTTGTTAGGGCTACCGGTCAAAGATAAAGATTGGGTGGTGGTTGGCGCCACGCCGCAGGAGATGCTTGACGCGGGCTACCAGCAGGTAGGCCGCGATTTTCCCGTGTTTCTTCATCCGCAAACACGTGAAGAGTATGCGCTGGCGCGCACCGAGCGTAAATCCGGTTCAGGCTATACCGGCTTTACCTGCTATGCCGCGCCGGACGTGACGCTGGAAGAAGACCTGCAACGTCGCGACCTCACCATTAATGCCCTCGCGCAGGATGACGACGGCCATATCGTCGATCCCTATCAGGGGCGTCGCGATCTGGACAATCGCCTGCTGCGCCATGTTTCCCCCGCCTTTAGCGAAGATCCGCTGCGCGTGTTGCGCGTGGCGCGTTTTGCCGCCCGCTACGCGCATCTCAGTTTCCGCATCGCTGATGAAACCCTGGCCTTGATGCGCGACATGACCGCCGCAGGCGAACTGGAACACCTCACGCCGGAGCGCGTATGGAAGGAGACCGAGAACGCCTTAACCACGCGCAATCCGCAGGTTTTCTTTCAGGTGCTGCGCGACTGCGGCGCGCTACGCGTTCTGTTCCCGGAAGTGGACGCGCTGTTTGGCGTTCCGGCTCCGGCAAAGTGGCACCCGGAAATCGATACCGGCATCCACACATTGATGACGTTATCAATGGCCGCCATGCTCAGCCCGAACGTTGATGTGCGTTTCGCCACGCTCTGTCACGACCTTGGAAAAGGGTTGACGCCCAAAGCGCTCTGGCCGCGCCATCATGGTCACGGCCCGGCAGGCGTAAAGCTGGTCGAGCAGTTATGCCAGCGTCTGCGTGTGCCGAATGAGATTCGGGATTTAGCCAAACTGGTGGCGGAATTCCACGATCTCATCCATACCTTCCCGATTTTGCAGCCGAAAACGATCGTGGAGCTGTTCGATTCGATTGACGCCTGGCGTAAGCCGCAGCGCGTAGAGCAAATCGCCCTGACCAGCGAGGCCGACGTGCGCGGTCGTACCGGTTTTGAGGCGTCTGACTATCCGCAAGGCCGCTGGCTGCGCGAAGCGTGGCAGGTCGCACAGGCGGTGCCGACAAAAGAGGTGCTGGAGGCAGGCTTTAAAGGCGCGGAGATCCGCGAAGAACTCACCAGACGGCGAATTGCAGCGGTGGCGAACTGGAAGGAACGGCGTTGCCCGAAACCCGAGGCGTAAGCTCACCGTTTTGTTGCCGGATGGCGCTCCGCTTATCCGGCCTACAAAATCGAACCGCAAGCCGGATAAGGCATTTACGCCGCCATCCGGCAACAAAATCGAACCGCAAGCCGGATAAGGCATTTACGCCACCATCCGGCAACAAAATCGAACCGTAGGCCGGATAAGGCATTTGCGCCGCCATCCGGCAACAAAATCGAACCGCAGGCCGGATAAGGCATTTACGCCGCCATCCGGCAACAAAATCGAACCGTAGGCCGGATAAGGCGTAAACGCCGCCATCCGGCATCAAGCGTTATCAGAAGAAAACAACGTAGACCGCAGCAGCCACGATAAAGCGGTAAATCGCAAACGGAATGAACGAGATGCGCTTAATCAATTGCAGGAAGGTTTTGATGGCGATCAGCGCCACAATGAACGCAGTCACAAATCCCACGGCGAACATGGGGATATCTTCCACCGTCAGGAACGACCAGCTCTTGTAGAGATCCAACGCCGTCGCGCCCATCATCATCGGAACGGCCAGCAGGAATGAGAATTCCGATGCGGCATAGCGGCTCACCCCCATCAACATCCCACCGGAAATGGTCGCGCCGGAACGGGAAAAGCCCGGCCACAGCGCCAGACACTGGAAGCAGCCAATCATAAACGCCTGACGATACGTCATATCGTCCAGGCCCGGCGCGCGCGGCTCTTTCGGCTTCAGGCATTCCGCGGCAATCAGCAGCAGACCGCCCACGACCAGCGCATACATCACGTTGACGGGATTAAACAAAGACTTAATGGTGTCATGGAACACCAGGCCCAGCACCACGGCCGGGATCATCCCCAGCACAATATGCCCTAACGTCAGCCGTCCTTTTCCGGTGCCTTCATGCGGTTGTTTGCCAAAGTGAATGCCGATCAGGCCGAACAAACGCCGCCAGAACATCACCACCACCGCCAGGATCGATCCCAGCTGAATTACCACCTCAAACGTCTCTGCCGTATCGCCTTCAAAACCCAACAGGTGACCGACAATGATCATATGGCCCGTGCTGGAGACGGGCAAAAACTCCGTCAATCCTTCGACCACACCCAAAATTGCCGCCACCAGCAGCGAGTGTATATCGCTCATCAATAAACCCCTAAATCAAAAAAAACGAACAGCAGTTATGACTCCAGCTTTAAGACCCATATATCGCCGTTTGGTTTAAAAACTATGAAGTTAATTATTTTCTTTCAGATTATTGCCACGCTCAATGATAACGCCAACATTCGCCGCACGCGCTACGGCGCCGGGCTTGCTGAGCTTGATGCGCACCCACGGAGAGTTAAAGCGGCTGAGCAGCAGATCCGCCACCTCTTCCGCTACGCGTTCGACTAACGCAAAACGGCCGCCCTCCACATGGCTGACTACCGTATCGGCAATGTCGGCGTAGCTCAGACAATCCGCAACGTCGTCGCTTCTGGCTGACTTACGGTTGTCCCACGCCATTTCGATATCGAACACCAGTTTCTGTTCGATAGTTTGCTCCCAGTCGTAAACACCGATAGTGGTGATTACCGAAAGTTGCTCTATAAATACAATATCCATCACGACCTGCCTGCTTTTTGGCTAACCCGGATACCACTTCCGGCGAAATATGCGTATTATCCACAGAAGTAGCGTTTAACACGACATTTTCAAAACGGAACAGCTTATGAGTGCAATCGCGCCTGGAATGATCCTCTTCGCGTACCTCTGCGGCTCAATTTCCAGTGCCATTCTGGTCTGCCGCATTGCAGGTTTACCCGACCCGCGTCAGAGTGGCTCCGGTAACCCTGGCGCGACCAATGTGTTACGCATAGGGGGCAAGGGAGCAGCCGTAGCGGTACTGATTTTCGACGTCCTCAAAGGCATGCTGCCGGTCTGGGGCGCTTATGCATTAGGTGTAACCCCTTTCTGGTTGGGCCTGATTGCCATCGCCGCCTGTCTGGGGCACATCTGGCCGGTCTTTTTTGGCTTCAAAGGCGGAAAAGGCGTCGCGACCGCATTCGGCGCGATCGCGCCCATCGGCTGGGACTTAACTGGCGTGATGGCGGGTACCTGGCTGCTGACCGTCTTACTGAGCGGTTACTCGTCATTGGGCGCGATCGTCAGCGCGCTGATTGCGCCATTCTACGTGTGGTGGTTTAAACCCCAGTTCACCTTCCCGGTCTCTATGCTGTCTTGCCTGATTTTGCTGCGCCACCATGACAACATCCAGCGCCTGTGGCGTCGTCAGGAGACGAAGATCTGGACGAAACTCAAGAAGAAGCGCGAGAAAGATCCGCAGTAGCTTTTTACACCACGCCGTAGGCCAGGTAAGGCGAAGCCGCCATCAGGCACATACGCATCGCCGGATGGCGACGCAAAGCGTCTTATCCGGCCTACAGATTGGTTCACCACGCCACCTGATATCCCTCGTCTGGCTTGCCGAGTCGCTTCTGGCACCATGCCGCCAGAAACTCCACACATACCCGTAACTTTACGCTGCGGTACAGCGGTTCCTGATAGACCGCCCAGATATTGGCGCTCTGCGCATACTCCGGCAATACCCTCACCAGTTTACCGCTCGCCAGAAACGGCTGCACATCCCACTCTGAACGCAGCATGATCCCTTTGCCCTCCAGCGCCCACTGCAAAACAATTTCACCGCTATTGGAAGAGAGGTGTCCGGTTACTTTCACTGATTTTTTCTCTTGCCCGTTCCCCAGTTCCCATATGCCGTGGGTCATATCACGTTCTTTTGTCACCAGACAATCATGACCGCTTAATTCTTGTAAGGTTTTCGGCTCAGGATATTTCTGGAGATATGCGGGAGACGCGCATAATATTCTTTTATTCTTTGTTAACAAATGCGCAATATAATAATCAGGAATTTCATCGTTAATCCGAATATCCAGATCGATATTATCCTGTACCAAATCAATTTGCCGATCGAAGAGTTCAAAGTGGACCTGTAATTCAGGATAATTGCGCATCAGGTCGGTAATGGCAGGTGCAATATAACTGCGGCCAAAACCAAAACTACAGCCAATGCGAATCATTCCCTCCGGGCGCGTTTTAATTTGCGTCACCTCATCCACCAGCCGCTGATAGTGCGTGAGGAGCTTCAGCGCATGTTCATAGCAGCGTTGCCCGCTTTCCGTCAGCGCAACACCTCTTGCCGAGCGGTTCAGCAGCGTGGTGGCAAGGGTTGTCTCAAGAATCTGAATCCGTTTCGTCACGAACGCGGGCGTTTGCCCCAGCGCCGCCGCTGCCGCGCTAAAGCTTCCCGTGTGGACAATTTCAACCAAAACCTGTAGGTCTTTGGCTAAGGGATAGTTGTTCAGCATCTGTCGGTTATCCGTGATTTTAATACGCGCAGTGTAAATCTCTTAACGTCGTTAAACCCTGCCTTTGCTCAATTTTCATCACCTTTCTGTGGTGTGATTCACGAACTGTTAATTGTATATACACAGTGACAAAAAATATAAAACCACACCTTTAGTGGTAGTTTACTCCAGAGAATTTATTTCCAGATTAATAAAAGAACTGGAGTTGATATGATGAGCAATCAAAATAACCAAAATGCGGTTACTACGTTGACGGATATTGTCGCTAATTTTACCGCCATGATCTCCACCCGAATGCCCGACGACGTCGTCGATAAATTAAAACAGCTGCGTGATGCCGAAACCTCATCGATGGGAAACATTATCTACCACACGATGTTCGATAACATGCAGAAAGCAATCGACCTGAACCGCCCGGCCTGCCAGGACACGGGTGAAATTATGTTCTTCGTGAAGGCCGGTTCCCGCTTCCCGCTGCTGGGCGAGCTGCAAAGTATTCTTAAGCAGGCCGTGGAAGACGCCACCGTAAAAGCGCCGCTACGCCATAACGCGGTCGAAATTTTCGACGAAGTGAATACCGGCAAAAACACCGGCAGCGGCGTGCCGTGGGTCACCTGGGAGATTATTCCCGATGGCGACGATGCGGAAATTGAAGTTTATATGGCGGGCGGCGGTTGCACGCTGCCGGGGCGTTCCAAAGTGCTGATGCCTTCCGAAGGCTACGAAGGCGTGGTGAAATTCGTCTTTGAAAACATCTCCACGCTGGCGGTCAATGCCTGTCCGCCGGTACTGGTCGGCGTGGGCATCGCAACCTCCGTCGAAACCGCCGCCGTGCTTTCCCGCAAAGCGATTCTGCGCCCGATAGGCACCCGTCATCCGAATCCAAAGGCGGCAGAGCTTGAGCTGCGGCTGGAAGAAGGGCTAAACCGCCTGGGAATCGGTCCACAAGGGCTGACCGGCAACAGCTCGGTGATGGGCGTACACATCGAATCCGCCGCCCGTCATCCGTCAACCATTGGCGTGGCCGTCTCCACCGGCTGCTGGGCGCACCGTCGCGGTACGCTGCTGGTTCATTCTGACCTCTCCTTCGAAAACCTGTCCCACACCCGGAGCGCGTTATGAAAAAGATCCTCACTACCCCGATCAAAGCCGAAGACCTGGAAGATATCCGCGTTGGCGATGTGATCTACCTGACCGGAACGCTGGTGACCTGTCGCGACGTTTGTCACCGCCGCCTGATCGAACTCAAGCGCCCCATTCCTTACGATCTCAACGGCAAAGCGATTTTCCACGCCGGGCCGATTGTGCGTAAAAATGGTGATAAATGGGAGATGGTCTCCGTCGGCCCGACCACCAGCATGCGTATGGAAGCCTTTGAAAAAGAGTTCATTGAGCAGACCGGCGTGAAGCTGGTGGTCGGAAAAGGCGGGATGGGGCCGCTGACCGAAGAAGGCTGCCAGAAATTCAAAGCGCTGCACGTCATCTTCCCGGCTGGCTGCGCGGTGCTGGCGGCGACCCAGGTCGAAGAGATAGAAGAGGTGCACTGGACGGAACTCGGCATGCCGGAATCGCTGTGGGTTTGCCGGGTGAAAGAGTTCGGGCCGCTGATTGTCTCTATCGATACCCACGGCAACAACCTGATCGCCGACAACAAAAAACAGTTCGCCGAGCGTCGCGGTCCCATCGTTGACGAGATCTGCGAGTACGTGCACTACATCAAATAACCCTTCAGGAGAGGCGCTACGCCTCTCCCTTTTCTCAGGGATACGACAATGGCACCTTTATCTGGTTGGTGGCGATACCTGGCTCCACTGGTGGTCATCGCCATTATTGCTGTTTTGCCCGTCCCCACCGGTCTTGAGAGCCACACCTGGCTCTATTTTGCGGTCTTTACCGGCGTCATTGTGGGACTCATTCTGGAACCTGTACCGGGCGCGGTCGTGGCGATGATCGGGATTTCGATCATTGCCGTTCTGTCGCCGTGGCTGCTGTTCAGCCCCGATCAGCTCGCGCAGGAAGGCTTCAAATTTACCGCCAAAGCCCTCTCGTGGGCGGTGTCTGGTTTTTCTAACTCGGTTATCTGGCTGATTTTCGCCGCCTTTATGTTTGGCACCGGCTATGAAAAAACCGGTCTCGGTCGGCGAATTGCGCTGATGCTGGTAAAAAAGATGGGCCATCGCACGCTGTTTCTTGGCTATGCGGTGATGTTTTCCGAGCTGATTCTCGCCCCGGTCACGCCGTCTAACTCCGCGCGCGGCGCCGGGATCATCTACCCGATTATCCGCAACCTGCCGCCGCTCTATAACTCGCAGCCTAACGACGCCAGTTCCCGCTCCATTGGCTCGTATATTATGTGGATGGGCATCACCGCCGACTGCGTTACCAGCGCCATTTTCCTGACGGCGATGGCGCCTAACCTGTTGCTGATTGGCCTGATGAAAAACGCATCCCATACGGCGCTAAGCTGGGGCGACTGGTTCTCAGGAATGCTGCCGCTAAGCATTCTGCTGGTCTTGCTGGTTCCGTGGCTGGCCTACGTGCTGTATCCGCCGGTGCTGAAATCGGGCGACCAGGTGCCGCGCTGGGCGGAAGCTGAGCTAAAGGAGATGGGCCCGCTCTGCTCGCGCGAGAAAAAGATGCTGGTGCTGATGGTCGGCGCGCTGGTGCTGTGGATCTTCGGCGGCGATTACATTGATGCCGCAATGGTCGGTTACAGCGTGGTGGCATTGATGCTGGTATTACGCATCATCTCCTGGGATGACATCGTCAGCAATAAAGCGGCATGGAACGTTTTCTTCTGGCTGGCTTCGCTGATTACGCTCGCCACCGGACTGAACAATACTGGCTTTATCACCTGGTTTGGCAAACTGCTGGCAAACGGGCTAAGCGGCTATTCGCCGATGATGGTGATGGTCGCGCTCATCGTGGTGTTTTATCTGTTACGCTACTTTTTTGCCAGCGCCACCGCTTATACCTCCGCACTGGCGCCGATGATGATTGCCGCCGCGCTGGCGATGCCGGACATCCCCCTACCGGTGTTTTGCCTGATGGTCGGCGCCGCCATTGGTCTGGGCAGCATTCTCACCCCCTATGCGACCGGCCCAAGCCCCATCTACTACGGTAGCGGTTATCTGCCGACGGTGGATTACTGGCGGCTGGGCGCTATTTTTGGCCTGATCTTCCTGGTTCTGCTGGTAATAACCGGCCTTATCTGGATGCCTCTCGTTTTGCTGTAAACCTCGTTGGGGCGGCATGACGTCGCCTCTTTTTTCCATAAGCTTCTCGTATGACCGTTTTCCCGATGCGCTGAGGCATACTTTTTTGTATGCACTCCCCTCACGCTGATAAGGGAAACGCTCTGGACACCGTTGCGCACAAGACTCTCACACGGGGCTGGCAGGCCGAACTGGATCTGCGGTTTACCCGCGCCGCGCATAAAACAGTGCTCACTTCGGCGCGACACGTCGGCCCGCTGACGGTACAGCGTCCGTTTTACCCGGAAGACGACGTTTGCCACCTCTATTTGCTTCATCCGCCGGGCGGCATTGTCGGGGGCGATGAACTCACGATTTCCGCCACGCTTGCAACAGACAGCCATGCGTTAATCACCCAGCCTGGCGCAGGGAAGTTTTACCGCAGTCGCGGCCCTCAGGCGCAGCTGCGGCAGGATTTTTATCTCGCCCCGCAGGCCACGCTGGAGTGGCTGCCGCAGGATACGATCCTTTTTCCCGGCGCGAACGCTAACATCCAGTCGGTCTTTCATCTGGCGCAAGAGAGCCGGCTGCTGGCCTGGGATCTGCTCTGTCTGGGGCGACCGGTGATGCAGGAGACCTTCAGCCACGGCACACTGCGCAACCGCCTGGAAGTATGGCGGGACGGTACGCCTCTATTAATAGAAAGGCTGCATCTTGAGGGAGGAAACCTGCACACCGTCGCCAGACATCCCTGGAGCGGTACGCTGCTCTGTTATCCCGCCACGGAAAAGATGCTGGACGGCATACGCGAGCAAATTGCCCCCCTCGGCGACTACGCTGGCGCGACGCTGATTGATTCACTGCTGGCCCTGCGCTTCCTCGGGCACGACAACCTGCTTATCCAGCGCGTTATGCGCGCCGTCTGGCAATCCTTACGACCACAACTGACCCAAAAACCGCCACTCCTGCCCCGTATCTGGCAGACATAAGAGAATCACTATGGAACTGACTCCCAGAGAAAAAGACAAGCTGTTGCTCTTTACCGCCGCGCTGGTGGCGGAGCGTCGTCTGGCGCGCGGACTGAAGCTGAACTACCCGGAATCGGTGGCACTGATCAGCGCTTTCATTATGGAAGGCGCCCGCGACGGCAAAAGCGTGGCGTCACTGATGGAAGACGGTCGCCATGTGTTGACCCGCGATCAGGTGATGGAGGGCGTGCCGGAAATGATCCCGGATATTCAGGTTGAAGCCACCTTTCCAGACGGCTCGAAACTGGTCACCGTTCATAACCCGATCGTATAAAGGAGGAACCATGATTCCAGGCGAATACAGGATCTCCACGGGAAACATCGCGATCAATACAGGCAGAGAAACCTGCACGATCGTGGTTGAGAATCATGGCGATCGCCCGGTTCAGGTCGGATCGCACTATCACTTTTACGAGGTCAACCCCGCATTACGCTTTGACAGGCAAGCCGCACGCGGTTTTCGCCTGAACATCCCCGCAGGCACGGCAGTGCGTTTTGAGCCGGGGCAAAAACGCGAGGTCGAACTGGTGCGCGTCGCCGGGGCACAGCGTATTTTTGGTTTTCGCGGCGAAGTAATTGGCTCTCTGGAGGCAGACAATGACTGAGATTTCCCGGCAGGCTTACGCCGACATGTTTGGCCCGACGACCGGCGACCGGGTGCGTCTGGCGGATACCGAACTGTGGATCGAAGTCGAAAACGATCTCACGACCTACGGCGAAGAGGTGAAATTCGGCGGCGGCAAAGTGATCCGCGACGGTATGGGCCAGGGGCAGATGCGTGCTCGCGCGTGTGTGGATCTGGTGATCACCAACGCGCTGATCGTCGATCACTGGGGGATCGTCAAGGCGGACATCGGCATCAAAGACGGCAGGATCTTCGCCATCGGCAAAGCCGGTAACCCGGATATTCAGCCCAATGTGACGATCCCGATTGGCGTCGGCACGGAGGCGATCGCCGGTGAAGGAAAGATCGTTACCGCAGGCGGCGTGGACACGCATATTCACTGGATCTGCCCGCAGCAGGCGGAAGAGGCGCTGGTCTCTGGCGTGACGACCATGATTGGCGGCGGCACCGGCCCGGCGGCGGGCACCAATGCCACCACCTGCACGCCTGGCCCGTGGTACATCGCCCGCATGTTGCAGGCGGCGGACAGCCTGCCGGTGAATATCGGTTTTCTCGGCAAAGGGAATGGATCGAACCCGGACGCGCTGCGTGAGCAGATTGCCGCCGGCGCGATCGGCCTGAAGATCCACGAGGACTGGGGCGCGACGCCTGAGGCGATCGACTGTGCGCTGACCGTAGCTGAAGAGATGGATATTCAGGTCGCGCTGCACAGCGACACGTTAAACGAGTCCGGTTTCGTCGAGGACACGCTGGCGGCAATTGGCGATCGCACGATCCATACCTTTCATACCGAAGGGGCGGGCGGCGGTCACGCCCCGGATATTATCACCGCCTGCGCGCATCCCCATATTCTCCCCTCCTCCACCAACCCGACGCTGCCTTATACCGTCAACACCATTGACGAGCATCTCGATATGCTGATGGTCTGCCACCATCTCGACCCGGATATCGCCGAAGATGTGGCGTTTGCCGAGTCGCGGATTCGTCGGGAAACCATCGCCGCCGAAGATGTGCTGCACGATCTCGGCGCCTTTTCCCTGACCTCGTCGGATTCCCAGGCAATGGGACGAGTGGGCGAAGTCATTCTGCGAACCTGGCAGGTGGCGCACCGGATGAAAGTACAACGCGGCCCGTTAGCGGAGGAGACGGGCGATAACGACAACCAGCGCGTAAAACGCTACATCGCCAAGTACACGATAAACCCGGCGCTAACCCACGGCATCGCCCATGAGGTCGGTTCTGTTGAGGCCGGAAAGCTGGCGGATCTGGTGCTCTGGTCTCCGGCCTTTTTTGGCGTAAAACCCGCAACACTCATTAAAGGCGGGATGATTGTCTGCGCGCCGATGGGTGATATCAACGCCTCGATTCCCACACCGCAACCGGTGCATTACCGGCCGATGTTTGGCGCGCTTGGCGCGGCGCGTCATCACTGTCGCCTGACCTTTCTTTCTCAGGCTGCGGTTGAAAACGGCATTGCGCAGCAGCTCAACTTACGCAGCACCACCGCCGTCGTGAAAGGCTGCCGGACGGTAAAAAAAGCCGACATGATCCACAACAGCCTGCAACCCAACATCACCGTTGACGCCCAGACTTACGAGGTGCGCATTGACGGTGAGCCGCTCACCAGCGAACCGGCAGACGTGTTGCCGATGGCCCAGCGTTATTTTTTATTTTGAGGAGACGACATGCTGTATCTGACGCAACGTATTGAAACGCCCGCCGCCGTCACGGCAACGCTGACGCTCCCCATTGATGTCCGCGTCAAAAGCCGGGCGAAGGTAGTGCTGGGCGACGGACGCGAAGCCGGTTTACTGCTGCCGCGCGGTTTGCTGTTACGCGGCGGCGATCGCCTGAGCACGGAAGATGGCGCAGAGGTGGTGGAGATCATCGCCGCAAACGAAGCCGTTTCGGTCGTGCGCTGCGCCGATCCGTTCCTGCTCGCCAAAGCCTGCTACCACCTGGGCAACCGCCACGTTCCGCTGCAAATTCTGCCTGACGAGCTGCGCTATCACCACGATCACGTACTCGACGACATGCTGCGCCAGTTCAGCTTAGAGGTGACTTTCGCGCATCTGCCCTTTGAACCGGAGGCGGGGGCATATGCCAGCGAATCTCACGGCCATCACCACGGCCACGCCCACTGATGACTGACGCCAGACAACGGCTGCGCCTGATGCAGCTCGCCAGCAGCAGTTTACCGGTGGGATCGTTTACCTGGTCTCAGGGGCTGGAGTGGGCGGTGGAGATCGGCTGGGTGAAAAACGCGGAAGACTTTGCGCACTGGCAAACGCAACAGCTGGAGCAGAACTTTTTTACCGTCGACCTGCCGATTTTCGCCCGGTTATACCACGCCTGTGAACGGAATGACGTTACCGCCGCTCGCCGCTGGAGCGCATATCTGCTGGCCTGTCGGGAAACCCGGGAACTGCGCGAAGAAGAGCGCAGCCGGGGGGCGGCGTTTACACGCCTGGTGGTGGACTGGGTGCCGGACTGCCCGCAGACGTGGCGTCCGCTTTTTGCCGACAGCCAGCTCTGCGGTATGGCGTGGCTGGGCGTGCGCTGGCGCATCCCGCTGACGGATCTGGCGTTAAGCCTCGGCTACAGCTGGTTAGAAAGCGCGGTGATGGCGGGGGTGAAGCTGGTGCCCTTCGGACAACAGGCGGCGCAGCAACTCATTCTTTCACTTTGCGACCATTACGCGCAGGGTATGGCGCAGGCGCTGGCTCGCCCGGATGCGGATCTGGGCTCATCCACGCCGCTGACCGCCATCGCTTCTGCCCGTCACGAAACACAATATTGCCGATTATTTCGCTCCTGAGGAGACACGATGAACGACTATAAACATCCCCTGCGCGTCGGCGTGGGCGGTCCGGTGGGTTCCGGTAAAACCGCCCTGCTGGAAGCGTTATGCAAAGCGATGCGCGATACGTATCAACTGGCGGTGGTGACTAACGATATTTATACCAAAGAGGATCAGCGCATTCTTACCGAAGCGGGCGCGCTGGCGCCGGAGAGGATTGTCGGCGTGGAAACCGGCGGTTGTCCGCATACCGCCATTCGCGAAGACGCCTCAATGAACCTGGCGGCGGTGGAAGCATTAAGCGAGACATTCGGCAACCTGGATCTGATCTTTGTCGAGAGCGGCGGCGATAACCTGAGCGCCACCTTCAGCCCGGAGCTGGCCGATCTGACGATCTATGTGATCGACGTGGCCGAAGGCGAGAAGATCCCGCGTAAAGGCGGGCCGGGGATTACCAAATCCGATTTTCTGGTGATCAACAAAACGGATCTGGCGCCGTATGTGGGCGCGTCGCTGGAGGTAATGGCGCGCGATACAATGCGCATGCGCGGGGATCGGCCGTGGGCGTTTACCAACCTGAAAACCGGTGACGGCCTGGCGACGATTATTGCGTTTCTGGAAGATAAAGGGATGTTGCGGGTATAGCGTTTTTTATCGCCGGGAGGCGGCTTCGCCTGACCCGGCCTACGGTATTGTAAGCCCGGTAAGCGAAGCCGCCACCGGGCAAAAAATCACGCCGCAGGCAACTCCGCCAGCGGCCAGCGAGGACGCACGCTCACGCCTAAATCCGCCGTTGCGCCCGCTTTGAAGCGCACCATACCGGCGTAGGCGATCATCGCGCCGTTATCGGTGCAAAACTCTGGCCGCGCGTAGAACACTTCGCCACGCCGTTTTTGCATCATTTCCGCCAGCTTCGCACGCAGCGTGCGGTTGGCGCTCACCCCGCCGGCCATCACCAGACGCTTAAAGCCGGTCTGATCCAGCGCTCGCTTACACTTGATCATCAGCGTATCCACCACCGCATCTTCAAACGCACGGGCAATATCGGCGCGGGTCTGTTCATCATCACCGTTGCTGCGGATCGTGTTTGCGGCGAACGTTTTCAGCCCGGAGAAGCTGAAATCCAGCCCAGGACGGTCGGTCATCGGACGCGGAAAGACAAAACGCCCTGCGGTGCCCTGCGCCGCCATTTTCGACAGCATCGGGCCGCCAGGGTAATCCAGTCCCAGCAGTTTGGCGGTTTTATCAAACGCTTCACCGGCCGCATCGTCAATGGATTCGCCTAACAGCGCATACTGACCAATCCCGGTCACGCTGATAAGTTGGGTATGACCGCCGGAGACCAGCAGCGCCACGAACGGAAATTCCGGCGGATTGTCTTCCAGCATCGGCGCCAGCAGGTGCCCTTCCATATGGTGTACCGGAATCGCCGGAACATTCCAGGCAAACGCCAGCGAACGGCCAACGGTCGCGCCGACCAGCAGCGCCCCCACCAGACCCGGCCCTGCGGTATAGGCCACGGCATCAATCTCTTTCGCCGTCAGACCCGACTCTTTCAACGCCGTCTGGATCAGCGGCACGGTCTTGCGTACGTGGTCGCGCGAGGCCAGTTCAGGCACTACGCCGCCGTAGTCAGCGTGTAATTTCACCTGACTATACAATTGGTTGGCTAACAGACCTTTTTCGTCGTCGTAAATAGCGATGCCGGTTTCATCGCAGGATGTCTCAATACCCAGTACACGCATGACTTGTTTTACCTCACTCTGATACCGCGCAGTGTAGGGCCAATGCGGGTTGATGTAAAACTTTGTTCGCCCCTGGCGACAGCCTCGTGTATACTCCTCACCCTTATAAAAGTCCCTTTCAAAAAAGGCGTCGGTGCTTTACAAAGCAGCAGCAATTGCAGTAAAATTCCGCACCATTTTGAAATAAGCTGGCGCTGATGCCAGCGGCAAACCGATTTAATCAAAGGTGAGAGGCACATGCCGGTAATTAAAGTACGTGAAAACGAGCCGTTCGACGTAGCTCTGCGTCGCTTCAAGCGTTCCTGTGAAAAAGCAGGTGTTCTGGCGGAAGTTCGTCGTCGTGAGTTCTATGAAAAACCGACTACCGAACGTAAGCGCGCTAAAGCTTCAGCAGTGAAACGTCACGCGAAGAAACTGGCTCGCGAAAACGCACGCCGCACTCGTCTGTACTAATGCGTTGAGGGCGTAAGCTCTCGATTCAGACCGAGTAGTAGTTGTAAGGCCGTGCTTCCGAAAGGAATGCGCGGCTTATTTTCGTTTATGCATTGGCATATATACAAAATCATTCAGGATGCGGCAAAGCGGCGCCTGAAAGATGAAGTGTATAAAAGGGGCATATGGCTGGACGAATCCCACGCGTATTTATCAATGACCTGCTGGCACGCACCGACATCATCGATCTGATCGATGCGCGGGTGAAGCTGAAAAAGCAGGGCAAGAATTTTCACGCGTGCTGTCCGTTCCATAACGAAAAAACCCCCTCTTTCACCGTGAACGGTGAAAAACAGTTTTACCACTGCTTTGGCTGCGGCGCACACGGCAACGCGATCGATTTCCTCATGAACTACGACAAGCTCGATTTCGTGGAAACCGTCGAAGAACTGGCTGCAATGCACAACCTGGAAATTCCCTACGAAGCAGGGACAGGTCTTAGCCAGATAGAGCGCCATCAACGGCAAAACCTCTATCAGTTAATGGACGGGCTGAATGCGTTTTATCAACAGTCGCTCGCCCACCCCACAGCAGAGCCTGCGCGCCAATATTTGCAAAAACGCGGCCTTAGCGCTGAAATCGTTCAACGCTTCGCGATTGGTTTCGCTCCGCCAGGCTGGGATAACGCATTAAAACGTTTCGGTAATAATAGCGACAACAGAGCGCTGTTACTGGATGCCGGAATGCTGGTCAACAATGACCAGGGCAGAACCTATGACCGTTTCCGTAATCGGGTGATGTTCCCGATTCGCGATAAACGAGGACGGGTGATTGGTTTTGGTGGTCGCGTACTCGGTAACGATACGCCGAAATACCTGAACTCCCCGGAAACCGATATTTTCCATAAAGGTCGACAGCTGTATGGCCTTTATGAAGCTCAGCAACATAACGCTGAACCGCAGCGACTGCTTGTTGTTGAAGGCTATATGGACGTTGTCGCGCTGGCGCAGTACGACATTAACTACGCCGTGGCATCGTTGGGGACATCGACAACAGCCGACCATATCCATATGTTATTCCGGGCGACTAACAATGTGATTTGCTGTTATGACGGCGATCGGGCCGGACGCGATGCGGCATGGCGAGCGCTTGAAACGGCAATGCCCTATATCACCGACGGACGGCAGTTGCGCTTTATGTTCCTGCCTGATGGCGAAGACCCGGATACGCTGGTGCGTAAAGAGGGCAAAGAAGCATTCGAAGCACGGATGGAGCAGGCTCTGCCGCTCTCTCTGTTTCTCTTCAATAGCCTCTTGCCGCAGGTTGATTTGAGTACGCCGGATGGAAGTACGCAGCTTGCCGCGCTGGCGCTGCCGCTGATTAACCAGGTTCCCGGAGATACACACAGGATCCAGCTACGACAGATGCTGGGGCTGAAATTAGGCATCTTTGACGATAGCCAGCTTGACCGCTTAATGCCAAAACAGGCAGAAAGTGGCACGGTACGCCCAGCTCCGCAGCTAAAACGCACGACCATGCGTATACTTATAGGGTTACTGGTACAAAACCCGGATTTGGCGCCGTTAGTACCACCGCTAGGCGGTCTGGATCAAAAAAAGCTGCCCGGGCTTGGCTTATTTGAAGAACTGGTCAACACTTGTTTGTCTCAACCAGGTCTGACCACCGGCCAACTTTTAGAACATTATCGCGGCACAAATAGTGCTGCGACCCTTGAAAAATTGTCGATGTGGGACGATATAGCTGATAAGGACATTGCTGAAAAAACCTTCACCGACTCACTCAACCATATGTTTGATTCGATGCTTAAGCTGCGCCAGGAAGAGTTGATTGCTCGCGATCGCACACACGGTTTAAGCAACGAAGAACGCCGGGAACTCTGGACGCTGAACCAGGAACTGGCCAAAAAATGAATTGATAGACAAAATCGTTCAAGTTGTATTAAGGCAGCAAGAGAACGCAGCTAACGCAGAGACAACTTGAAGGATGACGTATTTAACGGCTTAAGTGCCGAATAGCGATCGGGAAGCCCCCGACAGCCGCACTGAGAGGCAGCGGCAAAAATATAAGTACGCCCTCGCTTTAAAGGTTGGCAGATACACCGCCGACACCAATCAAACGAAATAAGTGTGGATACCGTCTTATGGAGCAAAACCCGCAGTCACAGCTGAAGCTTCTTGTCACCCGTGGTAAGGAGCAAGGCTATCTGACCTATGCCGAGGTCAATGACCATCTGCCGGAAGATATCGTCGATTCAGATCAAATCGAAGACATCATCCAAATGATCAACGACATGGGTATTCAGGTGATGGAAGAAGCACCGGATGCCGATGATCTGCTGCTTGCTGAAAACACCAACAACACCGACGAAGACGCGGAAGAAGCTGCTGCTCAAGTTTTATCCAGTGTTGAATCTGAAATCGGTCGTACCACTGACCCGGTACGCATGTACATGCGTGAGATGGGTACGGTTGAACTGTTAACCCGTGAAGGCGAAATCGACATCGCTAAACGTATCGAAGACGGGATCAACCAGGTTCAATGCTCCGTTGCCGAATACCCGGAAGCGATTACTTATCTGCTTGAACAGTACGATCGCGTTGAAGCCGAAGAAGCTCGCCTGTCAGATCTGATCACCGGCTTTGTTGACCCGAACGCTGAAGAAGATATGGCGCCTACCGCCACGCACGTCGGTTCTGAACTCTCTCAGGAAGAGATGGACGACGACGATGATGAAGACGAAGAAGAAGACGACGACAGCAGCGATGACGACAACAGCATCGACCCGGAACTGGCGCGCGAAAAATTCGCAGAGCTGCGTACGCAGTACGAAGTCACCCGTGACACCATCAAAGCGAAAGGTCGCAGCCACGCCGATGCGCAGACCGAAATTCTGAAGCTGTCTGAAGTGTTTAAGCAGTTCCGCCTGGTGCCGAAGCAGTTCGACTACCTGGTGAACAGCATGCGCGTCATGATGGATCGCGTTCGCACGCAAGAACGC
Organism: Citrobacter sp. CK202; assembly: GCF_030333225.1. NCBI lineage: Bacteria > Pseudomonadati > Pseudomonadota > Gammaproteobacteria > Enterobacterales > Enterobacteriaceae > Citrobacter > Citrobacter sp. CK202. The sequence continues at coordinate 196,149 of NZ_JAOWGI010000029.1, read as the reverse complement.
CTGATCATGAAGCTCTGCGTTGAGCAGTGCAAAATGCCGAAGAAAAACTTCATCACCCTGTTCACCGGCAACGAAACCAGCGAAACCTGGTTCAATGCCGCCATTGCGATGAACAAGCCGTGGTCCGAAAAGCTGCACGATGTCACTGAAGACGTTCAGCGCAGCCTGCAAAAACTGCAACAGATTGAAGAAGAAACCGGCCTGACCATCGAGCAGGTAAAAGACATCAACCGTCGCATGTCCATCGGCGAAGCGAAAGCCCGCCGTGCGAAGAAAGAGATGGTTGAAGCGAACTTGCGTCTGGTTATCTCTATCGCCAAAAAATACACCAACCGTGGTCTGCAATTCCTGGATCTGATTCAGGAAGGCAACATCGGTCTGATGAAAGCGGTAGACAAGTTCGAATACCGTCGTGGTTACAAATTCTCCACCTATGCCACCTGGTGGATTCGCCAGGCGATCACCCGCTCTATCGCGGATCAGGCGCGCACCATCCGTATTCCGGTGCATATGATTGAGACCATCAACAAACTCAACCGTATCTCCCGCCAGATGCTGCAAGAAATGGGTCGCGAGCCGACGCCAGAAGAGCTGGCCGAGCGCATGCTGATGCCGGAAGACAAGATCCGTAAAGTGCTGAAGATCGCCAAAGAGCCTATCTCCATGGAAACGCCGATCGGCGACGATGAAGATTCGCATCTGGGGGATTTCATCGAGGATACCACCCTCGAGCTGCCGCTGGACTCTGCCACCACCGAGAGCCTGCGTGCCGCAACGCACGACGTGCTGGCTGGCCTGACGGCGCGTGAAGCAAAAGTGCTGCGTATGCGTTTCGGTATCGATATGAACACCGACCATACGCTGGAAGAAGTGGGTAAACAGTTTGACGTTACCCGCGAACGTATCCGTCAGATCGAAGCGAAGGCGTTGCGTAAACTGCGTCACCCGAGCCGTTCTGAAGTGCTGCGTAGCTTCCTGGACGATTAATCTCGCCGCATAAGCATCAACGCCACCGCAAGGTGGCGTTTTTTTTACCGCTTACAGTCCATCAACCACCAGCGATTCATCAAGTTCCCGATACGCCTCCACCAGCTTTTCCGTCCTGATGCGATTTAAGCCGCTGGGATTCGGCAACACCCAGATCTGCGTATCGCCAATGGTCATCGTCTGTTTTCCCCACTGCGCGCCGCGCTGGCTAAATCCCTGCTCAAACGCCTGCTTGCCCAGAATCGCCAACGCCGCAGGTTGATAGTGCTCAATCTTCTCAATGAGCTTATGGCCGCCGCTACGCATCTCCTGAAGCTTAACTTCGTTCGCCTGCACGGTAGGCCTGTCGACAAATTTGGTAACGCCACAGCGGAAATCCAGCAGATGCTGCGCCTCTTCCGGTTTCAGTTGACGCCCGGTAAATCCGGCAAGGTGGATTACCTTCCAGAAACGGTTGGCAGGATGCGCGAACGGGAACCCTGTCCCCGCAGAAGAGAGGCCGGGATTGATGCCGCAAAATACCACTCTCAGCTCCCGCGCCAGTATGTCCTTAACCATATTAACTCCTGAACGATACATCAGGCTGAAAGTATAACGGATTGAAAATACGTTGTTTATAAAAACAGCATCCGTACGGTTATGGCTGGATTGCAACACGGAGTTACTTTATAATCCACCGCCACGGCCCCTTAGCTCAGTGGTTAGAGCAGGCGACTCATAATCGCTTGGTCGCTGGTTCAAGTCCAGCAGGGGCCACCAAATATCAAGGACTTGCGAGAAATCGCAGGTCCTTTTTTCTGGGTGGCCGGAATAGATGCTCCCGAATTGAAGGCGAGAGCATCGGGGCAGATAGATCTTTTTGCGCGCGCTCAGCTTATACCAGTGCCCGAAGCTGCTCACGCATATATAAAGAAAAATATTCAGGGTTTTTAATAAGCACCCGTTCTCCTGACGCAATTTTTTCAGCCCACCCGACCAATTTTTCCGTAAACCCGGCATTCCACCCTTCCCGATCGCCTCGGGCTGCCACATCTGCTGCTCTCGCCGGAACCCCCAACTCGTTCAAATATTTAAAAATCCCCTTGGCTGTACTTTCATCCATTGGGTGTGGGACTGAAGCGGATGTATTCATACCGTTAATGAAATCTAAGGCTTTATCAATGACTGCTGGCATACTTTTGTCCTTAAAATTAACCATCTGAAAAACACCTCTCTAATATGCCCCTGGATTGAACTTAATATCAAAGAAATCATTAAATTTATCCTTTTCTTTCAACCAGGTTTCGAGGTGAGTCACAACACCATCCGTCTTCTGCTCCACAGATCAACGAGATAGCCCGCAAGGCTGGAGACAACAAGCGCAGCAAGTGTGGGGGGATTAGACGCCTGGTGAGGAGGCGGTCAGTGCCGGGTTCACCGAGAGAAAAAACAAAATTAATTACGCTCCAGTTTGATACGCCTCTAAAAATATGAGTTTCAGTATGAAACACAAATAATGGTCTGTAGAGAAAAGTGTGATCATGTCGAATGACATTAATCAAAAAATACGTTCGGAAGATAATTGCGTTATCAATTGAGCAATTTTTATCCTGTTGACTTAATACCTGAGAGCGACAAAATAAAGAACTCGAAATAAAACATTTACCACCGCGCGATAATTCATCGCGGCCTCAGCCCTGTACGTCGTAGCAGGATATGTTATTGGCAGAAACTACGTTGCGCTGTTCCTCTGAATGCTCATCCGAACCCTGGATGGTCTTATTATGAGCTATCGTATGTTTGATTATCTGGTGCCAAATGTGAACTTTTTCGGCCCCAATACCATTTCGGTTGTGGGCGAACGCTGCAAACTGTTGGGCGGGCTGTAACCCGGAAAAATTCGCGGATATCGCCGGGAGCACCCGGCGAAAGCCGGTCTAGTCGTGATGCTTGCGCTTGAACTGGCTGGCGTCGATGTCGTACTGCTTCATCTTACGCCACAGCGTAGTGCGGCCAATGTTCAGCAAATGAGACATTTCCTGCACCCGTCCGCTGGTGACGCGGGCGGCATGGATAATCGCCTCTTTCTCGATAGCCGTAAACGTCAGGCTGGCGGGTAGCAGCGATGATGTCGTATCCACGCCGGGGCGTTCAGAAAACAGATATTCCGGCAGATTACTCAGGCGGATGTGGCCGTTATCGCTGCTGATAGCGATGTTTTCGATGACGCTGTTCAGCTCGAAGTCATTGCCCGGCCAGGAATAGGCCACCAATTGCGCCAGCGCATCATCATCCACCTTCAGGCTGGTTGAAAAGCGTTTTTTCAGGCCGTTCAGCCGGTTATAGACCAGCGAAGGGATGCTGTTACGCCGCGCGCGCAGCGGAGGAATAATAATTTCAAACGAATGCAGGGCATAGTAAAGCTGACGGCTAAAGCGGTTCTGCTCGACCAGATTCGCCAGATCAACGGTGGTCGTCGCGATCACTTTCACATCCACCGGGATCAGACGTCGCGCGTCAAGGCGGGTTAACACGCCCTGCTTGATCACTTGCAGCAGCGCGGACTGCAACTCCGGCGCCAGATATTCAATTTTTTCCAGAAACAGCGTGCCACCGCTCGCCAGTTCAAGGCGGCTCAGACGACCATTTTCATCATCGGTTGGCGCACTGCCCATAAAATCCTGCCCCAGCACGCTATTGGCATAGAGCTGGCAGTTTACGGCGATATAAGGCCCGCTCGCGCGTTCGCTTTCGTTGTGGATAGCCTGGCTGAGAAGCTCTTTGCCCACTCCTTCTTCACCACACAGCAGAACCGGGAAGCTCCCCCTTGCCGCCTGGCGGCCAAAGTGGATCAACCGACGCGTTTCTGGATCGTCCGTCGACATCTGTTCAAAGGTATGGCTCACTTTCCCCAGTTGACTGGTCATCAACTGGCGCATTTGCTCCACCGGGTGCAGCAGCAGAATAAAGCTGTTGCCCTGCTCCTCAACAATCGGTTTCAGGGTAATGACGGCATCAACAAACTGATGCTGACTTTCAAAAGTCACTTCGACATGGCTCAACCCGCGGGCGTGTTTAATGGCGCGACGCAGCAAGGCAGGCAAATTGACCAGATCATGGATGTTTTTCCCCTGGCTGGCCTGCGTATCCAGATGCAGCATCGTGGCCGCCCGCGCGTTGAGAAACTGCAACACGCCCTGCTCGTTCCACGCCATAACGCCATCGTCCATGCTTTCCAGCAGCCCGTACATCTGATTCAGATGACGATTAGACTCGGCCAACAGGCTATCAGTTAACAGTGAATTTCCCACTTCACGGGCGATCGCCAGCGTCAGCGATAAATCAGAGACTGACTGGTGCTCCACCAGACAGCAGAGCGAAATGGAGCCAAACAGGCGGCCGTGATTATCAAATACCGGGGTTGAGCAGAATGACCACGGGTGCAGCGCCTGTTTAAAATGCTGCTCTCCGGCCGTTTTGGTTGGCTGCCCCGGCATGGTTGCCAGCGACAGCGCACAGCTGCCGATGATGCTTTCCGCACAGTAGCTGCCGTCGAGAAAGCCCAGTTCCGCCAGTTTCTCCAGCGTCCCGGGATCGCCGCAGCGGTTTAAGATACAGGCGGATTCATCCAGGATAAACAGCGCGCAAGGTCGTCCATCCATGAACTCCCAGGCATCTTCCAGCGCAGCCTGGCCTATCGTCAGCAACGCCGTTTTGCGTCGGCAAATCGATTCAAAGGTCAGCCCTTGCGCCTGGTGCGGCGTCTGCCAGGTTTCTCGCTGCATAAACTTGCTGCAACGATGCCATGACTGAGCGATGACGGAAGATACTTCCTTCCCGATGTCCTGCGTCTGAGCCGTCATATCCTTTTCCGCTGTTTTACCATAGACAACCCCTCCGGCCGGAACGGTCAGAGGGGAGGAGAAACTGCCTTTTCATCTCGGGAAGAGAACGTAACTCAAGGCGGATTAACGCGCCAGCCACTGCTGACCTAACAGATCCGCCGTCAGAATCGCGGCATAAACGCTGTCCGGCGTCACCTCAAACGGCATATTGTGGATGGTTTCGCCTTCCGCGCAGGTCGCTTTCGCCACCGCCTGAATTTTCCCTTCAATGCCGTCTTTCACGCCCATCTGCGCGAGGGTAATCGGCAGTCCCACTTTCTCGCAGAACCCCAGAACGGTTTCGATCTCTTCCATCGGGCTGTTCTGTAATACCAGTTGCGCCAGCGTGCCAAACGCGACCTTTTCGCCGTGATACAAATGGTGGCACTCTTCCAGAATAGTGAAACCGTTGTGAATCGCATGCGCCCCGGCCAGACCGCTGCTCTCAAAGCCAATGCCGCTGAGATAGGTGTTGGCTTCAACGATACGTTCCAGCGCATCAGTCACAACGCCAGCCTGAGCCGCCAGACGCGCTTTTTCACCTTCTGCGAGCAATGTATCATAACACAGGCGCGCCAGGCTCAAGGCCGCCGCCGTAGACTGCCCGCCCGCCATGCTGGTCGCTCTGGCGTCATAGCAGGCTTTCGCTTCAAACCAGGTGGAAAGCGCATCCCCCATCCCGGACACCAGTAAACGCACCGGCGCTTTGGCGATGATTGCCGTGTCCATCACCACCATATCCGGGTTTTTCGGGTAGATCAGATACTCTTCAAACTCGCCCGCTTCGGTATAGATAACCGACAATGCGCTGGTCGGGGCATCGGTGGACGCAATAGTCGGAATAATAACGACCGGCAGTTTCTGGTAGTAGCCAATGGCTTTTGCCGTATCAAGCGTTTTCCCGCCGCCGATCCCCACCACGCCACGGCAGCCTTTTTGTTTCAAAATGGCCATCAGACGGTTGATTTCAACATGGCTGCATTCGCCATTGAAACGTTCTGCGTGGCAACGGATTTCGTGGCTATTCAGGCCATTCAGCACCTTCTCTCCCGCCAGCTTCATGACGAAGTCATCTGCAATCACGAAAAAGCTGTCCGCCAGGTCTTTGGCATATTGACCGAATAAGACAGAAGCATCAGGTCCCTGGAGATATTTGGCTGGAGATTGAATAACTTTTAGCATTCCTGTCATCCTCAAATAAGTGCATGTATTTACATGGTGAGCCCTGGCGTTATTCTGTTTGGCCCTGTGTTAATGGCGAAAACGGAGCGATACCGGAGCGATGCAATCACTGTAGGACGAGGCATCGCCAAAAAAATCTTTCCTCTTTTTGTTCTGAAATGGAACACAGAAAAATTCATCACGTTTCATAGTGGAACAATAAACCCTAAAAAACGGCAGGATTGCGATCCCGATCCGTTCAGCCTTCTCATAATGCATCTGAAAAAAGCGGAATCATGCGTGGTTTTCGCCGCCGACTGCCGACAAAACAGGAAAATATTTTTCTGCCTGGCCAACTTTTCTGCGTGAATGAGCGGGAAAAAGGCGCGCTCCGGCTCGCATTTTGGCTTTTTTTCATCAGAAAACGTTTCATTACGGAACGTAAAAGAATAATTTCGTTTCGTAATGAAACTCATTTTCCTCAAATTTTTTTCTTCATGAACTCAGCCAGAATCTCCTCATCGCCGACCTGCCCCGCAGCGTCCCGATGATGAGCGCCTCCGCAACCATAATGTGCAGCCGGGGGTCTGTTTTTCCCACTCTCCAGGAACCGTTATGACTCAATTCTTTTTTAACCAGCGACCCCATCTCGTCAACGACGTCATTGAAGGAACGATTATCTCCAGCCCGTGGAACAATCTGGTGCGCCTGGAGAGCGATCCGGCGATTCGTGTCGTGGTTCGCCGCGATCTGAACCGTAGCAACGTCGCGGTGATTTCCGGCGGCGGCTCCGGGCACGAACCTGCCCACGTTGGCTTCATCGGGAAAGGCATGTTAACCGCTGCCGTCTGCGGCGATCTGTTTGCCTCCCCCAGCGTCGATGCAGTGCTGACCGCTATTCAGGCGGTCACTGGCGACGCAGGCTGCCTGTTAATCGTAAAAAACTATACCGGCGATCGTCTGAACTTCGGCCTTGCGGCAGAGAAAGCGCGCCGTCTGGGCTACAACGTTGAAATGCTGATTGTCGGGGATGACATTTCGCTGCCAGACAATAAGCACCCGCGTGGTATCGCGGGCACCATTCTGGTTCATAAAGTCGCTGGCTATTTTGCCGAACGCGGCTACAACCTGGCGACCGTCTTGCGTGAAGCGCAGTATGCCGCCAACAATACCGTGAGTCTTGGCGTTGCGATTTCCAGTTGCCATCTGCCGCAGGAGACGGAGAACGCGCCACGCCATCATCCTAATCAGTCTGAGCTGGGCATGGGGATCCACGGCGAACCCGGCGCATCAGTCATTGATACCCAAAACAGCGTGCAGATTGTGCGCCTGATGGCCGACAAACTCCTCTCCGCTCTGCCTGAGACCGGTCGGCTGGCGGTGATGGTCAATAACCTTGGCGGCGTCTCCGTCGCGGAAATGGCCATCATCACGCGTGAACTGGCGCGCAGCCCGCTACATAAACGCATCGACTGGCTTATCGGCCCGGCTTCGCTAGTGACTGCGCTGGACATGAAAGGTTTTTCACTGACGGCAATGGTGCTGGAAGAAAGTATCGAAAAAGCGTTGCTCTCCGGGGTGGAAACCAGCAGTTGGCAAACGCCGGTGCCGCCGCGTGAGATAACCATTATGCCATCCTCATTGCAAAGCGCACGGGTAGAGTTTCAGCCTTCAGAGAACGCGTTAGTTGCCGGGATTGTTGAGCAGGTCACCCGCACGCTGTCCGATCTGGAAATGGATCTTAACGCGCTGGATGCCAAAGTCGGCGACGGCGATACCGGCTCAACTTTTGCGGCAGGCGCGCGTGAAATCGCGGGCCTGCTACACCGCCAGCAGTTGCCGCTCGACCATCTCGCCACGCTGTTCGCACTCATTGGCGAACGCCTGACCGTCGTCATGGGCGGCTCCAGCGGTGTGCTGATGTCCATTTTCTTTACCGCCGCGGGGCAGAAACTGGAGCAAGGCGCCAGTGTGGCGGAAGCGCTGAATACCGGTCTGGCGCAGATGAAGTATTACGGTGGCGCGGATGAAGGCGATCGTACCATGATCGATGCTTTACAGCCGGCCCTGACATCGCTGCTTGCGCAGCCACAGGATCTGCACGCGGCCTTTTCCGCCGCGCAAAATGGCGCAGAACGTACCTGTCAGTCCAGCAAAGCCAACGCCGGACGCGCATCCTACCTCAGCAGCGAAAGCCTGCTTGGCAATATGGACCCTGGCGCACACGCCGTGGCAATGGTGTTTAAAGCGCTGGCGGAAAGTCACAACGCCTGATAGTCAGCAGAAAACCGGGCCCGCTGTGGCCCGGTTAAGTTTCCACCTATAAGGAATGATTAAGCCGGCTTACGATGCCAGTATGCTGCGGCGCGCACCCGTTGCGGATCAAACTGTTCCGTCTCAAAGCGACGGCTCAGATGCTTAACCACTTTCCCTTCACCCGTGATCCAGATGAAATAATCCGCTTCCGGCACCGTTAATTGCGCCAGTCGCTCATCAATCGCCTGCTCATCGTGTCCGACCACCCATTCAATGGCAAAGCCATCAAGATGCGCCAGATAATCCTGATATGCGGCATCCTGTACGCTGACCAGCGCCGTAACATGCGGGCGAACGGACAAGCGATCGAGCGCTTCCAGGCGGCGGCGCAGCGCTGGCATCCCTGACTCATCGCAGACATAAACCTGATATGCATAGTCTTCCGGCACCACCAGCGATCCACGCGGCCCACCGATGGTGAGCGTGTCGCCTTCGCGAGCGTTTACTGCCCATGTGCTCGCCACGCCGCCGTCGTGAATAAAGAAATCCAGCGCCAGCTCGTGCCGCCCTTCATCATATAAGGGCGTGTAATCGCGGGAAGCAGGACGTACGCCCTCTCCCCAGACAATCCCTTCGTCAGTTACCGTCGGAGGAACGAACAGGCTGCCCGGTTCAGGGAAAAACACTTTGGTGTGATCGTCAAAGCCGCGCGAGCTAAAGCCTTCCAGCGCTTCACCGCCAAGAACAATGCGCTGAAAACCGGCGCTAATACGCTCGATGCGCAGAACGGTAAGTTCACGAAAACGCAGTTCGTTACGAACGCGCTGTGGGTAGCGTGAGGATGTATTTATCATTTTTTCGCCTTCATGCAGATAATACGATATATCTAAATTAAATTTTAAATGATAATGATTGTTAGTTATGAAGATTGCAAGCACTTTTTTGATACAGTAATCTTCGATATATCTCACGATATAAAACAATTCTAATCACTTTAAAATCAATAAATTAAAAAAAATAAAAATCGATCGACTTGCAAGATTACAAGTTTTAGATATAAATTAGATATATCTAAATAAAACAGGAGTACATCATGCGACATCATCATGAAGGTTGCGAGAGAGAGCATCACCACGGCCATGAACATGGCTGCGAGCACCGTCATGGCCGGGGCGGCGGCGGCGGACGTCGCCAGCGCTTTTTTGGCCACGGCGAACTACGCCTGGTGATTCTGGAAATTTTGACCCGCGAGGCCAGCCACGGTTACGAATTGATTAAAGCCATCGAGAACCTGACGCTGGGCAACTACACCCCAAGCCCAGGCGTGATTTACCCAACGCTGGATTTTCTTCAGGATCAGGAATTTATCACTATCAAAGAAGAGGACGGCGGGCGTAAGCAGATCACCATTACAGAGCTGGGGCAACGGTGGCTGGAAGAGAACCGTGAACACCTGGAGCACATCCACGAACGCATGAAAGCGCGCTGCGTCGGCTTTGAACTGCGTAAGAACCCGCAGATGAAACGGGCGCTGGACAACTTCAAAGCCGTGTTGGATCTGCGGGTGAATCAGGGCGGGATCAGCGACGCGCAGCTTAAGCAGATAATCGGCGTTATCGATCGCGCGGCGCTGGAAATCAGCCAACTGGATTAAGCAGGCGGTACGTCCTCCGCACGGATGCGGAACACTTTCACGATCTCTTTTAAGTGCCGGGCCTGCTCATTCAGCGACGCCGCTGCCGCAACGGACTCCTCAACCAGACACGAGTTCTGTTGCGTGGTGGCGTCAATCAGCCCAATCGCGCTGTTGATTTGCGAAATCCCATCGGTTTGTTCGCGACTGGCCTGGCCGATTTCACGCAGAATCACATCCATCTCTTCAACGTTATCCACCATACCATTAATCAACGCACTGGCTTTTTCCACCAGTTGCATCCCCTCCTGCGTCTGGCTGGTAGAGTCTTCGATCAGGTGGCGGATCTCACTGGCCGACGACGCGCTTTTTTGCGCCAGTTGACGAACTTCCCCCGCCACGACCGCGAAGCCACGCCCGTGTTCCCCGGCGCGAGCGGCTTCCACGGCGGCGTTAAGCGCCAGAATGTTGGTCTGGAAGGCAATAGAATCAATCAGGTTGATAATGTCGGACATGCGGTTAGAGGTCTCATTTATCACGCGCATTTTTTGCGTGACCTGACGCATCATCTCACCGTTATTTTTCACCACGCTGGCCGCATCGGCAGAAAGATGGGTCGCTTCGCTGGTGTGGTCCGCCGTATTTTTGACAGTGGCGGTAATCTGCTCCATAGAGGCCGCCGTTTGCTCAACAGAACTGGCCTGTTCTTCAGTACGTGCCGCCAGATCCTGGTTGCCCGCGACAATTTGCGCCGCCGCGCTGGAGATATTTTCAGAGCCGTTCTGAACTTCCTGCACGATCACCAGCAGACGGTTTTTCATCTCCATCAGCGCCTGCAACAGCACGCCGGTTTCATCCTTTTGCGCGATATGAATCGTGCGGGTCAAATCCCCCTCCGCAATCGCCCCGGCAAACTGCACGGCGTCATTAAGCGGCCGGGTAATGGAACGCACGATGTACCATCCCATTATCACTCCGGCGGCAATGCTGATAAGCGCCAGGAGAATCAGCTGTGCCCGGTTGGTGCGAAAATCCTGGTCAACCGACGCGCCCGCATTGCGCATCAGCGTATCTTCAATAGCGATCAACTCCTGTACTTTAGCTTTATACGCCTGCTGTATGTTGACGGTGGTCGTCATCATTTCCTGTATCGCCGCCGGACGATTATGGTTCTGAATTTCCTGCAAAATACGGAACCGGGAGGCCAGATACTGCTGACGTACATCGCGAATTCCGGCGATAATGGCCTTTGAGGCCTCGTCATGACGGCTGGCGGACAGCTCATCGAGCAATACCGTAATGCGCTGGCTAATCGCATCCAGCTGCTTTTGCGACTCCTGGCTCCAGCGTCCTTCTTCATCCAGCAGCATCAGCTGCTGCGTGCTAACGAAATCCTGAAAATTATCGATCAGCAGGTTGGCTTTCACCGTTGTGGGATAATCGTGAGTAATGATGTTCTGCATACTGGTATTCGTTCGATCCAGGCTGAACAACGAAAGGCCAGAACTCACGATCATCAGTACAATAAACAAACCAAACGCAATAAATAATTTCGAGCGGATCTTCATGTTATGCAAAAGCATATTTCCCCCTGGAGATTGTTTTTCCTCTATACAGGGTTCGTTATCGGTTACGGTTGCGCTAACTTTATGATATTGATCGTTTTTTATTTCAAGTTATTACAGTAAATAGTTTTCAACGATGAATATCGGCAGACCGATCGTTGTACAATTCATTTTTCAGGTTCGGGAAAATGAAGAATCACACAAAATAACGCAGCGGGTTTAAATAAGGAAATAGCTCGAAATGGTAAATATTTAATATGTGCTTAACATTGTTAGCCCAATATTATGACAAAACGCTTATCGGCTTCGATAAGCGTTTGTCGGCAGAAATAAAGGGAATTTGATTTAATGCAGAACCGTTACCGCGTCTTCCAGACGGCTGGCGCGATGTTTAACCATCGCTGAAACCTGAGCGCTCTCCTCCACCAGCTCGGCATTTTTCTGCGTGATATGGTTTAACTCATCCACGGCGCGGGTCAGGCTGGAGAGTCCGTCCGCCTGTTCCAGCGTCGAGTGGCTGATTTGCGCAATAAGCTGAGTGACATTTTGCACCTGAGCCACAATATCATCCATCGTGCGTCCTGCCGCATGAACCTGTTCGGAACCGGACTGTACCCGGCTTGCGCTGGCGTCAATGAGCTTACGAATATCATTCGCCGCGCTGGCGCTTCGGCTGGCAAGATGGCGAACCTCCCCGGCGACAACGGCAAATCCTTTACCCTGCTCGCCCGCTCGCGCCGCTTCAACCGCCGCGTTCAACGCCAGGATATTCGTCTGGAAAGCAATATCGTTAATCAGCGTAGTGATTGTGCCAATCTGCTGCGTGCTGTCAGCGATGTCATCCATCGTTTTAATGACGGTTTCCATCGCCTCTCCGCCCTGCGTCGCCGCACTGCTGGCCGCGCTGGATAATTTATCGGCGGCGGACGCGGTGGTGGAATTTTTCTTCACGGACTCCGCCATCTGGTTCATAGTCGTCACCGTCTGCTGCACATTCTCCACCGTCTGGCGGGTGTGTTTATTCAGATCGTCATTGCCTTTCGCTAACGTCTCGCTGCCGTTTCTGACGCTGGAAACCTGGCTTGAGACGTCATTAATCAGCCAGCGGCACATAAGCCCAAGCTGGCCTACCGCGCGCAACATCAGCCCCAGTTCGTCACTACGGTTAAGATGCGATACGCTGTTACGCTCGCCCGTTGCGACTTTCAACGCCTGCCGGGCGACATTTTCGATCGGACGCACAATCTGCCATTCAAACACCGCCGTTCCCGCCAGCATCAGCAGGGCGTTCACGAATAGCGCTGGCCACGCAACGCCCATTTGCGCCATCGCCGCCATCAGCACCACGCCCGTTAGCGCCATAACGCTGCGTACACGCCAGCGAATGGGGATTGCCGGCAGTTTCCCCAGCCAGCCTTTACGCACCACCAGTCCTTTGTGGATACGTTTGTTGCTGCGGCCTTCATTCAGCGCCTTATACAAAGGCTCAACGGCAGCAATCTCTTCATCTGTCGCGCGGGTACGAATCGACATATAGCCGGTCACGCGCCCTTCCCGCACCATCGGCACCGCATTCGCCCGCACCCAGTAGTGATCGCCATTCTTCCGTCGGTTTTTCACGATGCCGCTCCACGGCTCACCCTGCCTGAGGGTGTACCACATATCCGCAAACGCGGCTTTCGGCATGTCCGGGTGGCGTACCAGATTATGCGGTTGCGTAAGCAGTTCATTCAGCGTAAAGCCGCTTACCTGAACGAAGGTATCATTTGCATGGGTGATATAGCTTTGCAGGTCAGTTGTGGACATCAGGGTTGTATCATCATCCAGCGGATAATTATGCTGGCTGACGTAGGGATGAGAAGACATGGTTGCGTCCTGTGCAGGTTACTTGAATGTTAACTTTTCTGTCAGATGTTATTTCGGCGATAATTTGTTTATCTTTAGTTGTTAAATTTGATTTAGATCGCAATTTGCGTTTAAACCGTAATATTTGTATGTTTTCTAATTCATTGATTTAAAATACTTTCATTAAGTAACTATTCAGTTCCACTATAACTTCCGCCCCATATACGCACACCGCTCGCACCGTTCTGGTGCGACTGCCCGCCCGTCAGCCCCCGCGTCCCCACACACGCACTGCGCAAAACATCACCAATTGTTAATGAATGAGATTAAATATTGCACACTTGATATTTTCCCTGGTGTTTATCCCGATTTTCATGATCCACGCCGATATGGCGCAATCCCTGCAATACTTAACTCAGTATCATGTGATACGCGAGTTCCGGGAGCATATTTTGAACAGGTTACCTTCCAGCGCATCGGCCCTGGCCTGTAGCGCACACGCACTGAATCTCATTGAAAAGCGAACGCTTGATCATGAGGAAATGAAAGCACTGAACCGAGAGGTGATTGATTACTTCAAAGAGCATGTTAATCCGGGGTTTTTAGAGTATCGAAAATCTGTGACCGCTGGCGGGGATTACGGAGCCGTAGAGTGGCAAGCGGGAAGTCTGAATACGCTTGTCGACACCCAGGGACAGGAATTTATTGATTGTCTGGGTGGTTTTGGCATTTTCAACGTGGGGCACCGTAATCCAGTTGTCGTATCCGCCGTACAGAATCAACTCGCAAAACAACCTCTGCACAGCCAGGAGTTACTGGACCCGCTCCGGGCCATGCTGGCTAAAACGCTCGCAGCGCTCACGCCTGGAAAACTGAAGTACAGTTTTTTCAGCAACAGCGGCACCGAATCGGTGGAAGCGGCGCTGAAACTGGCGAAGGCGTATCAGTCGCCGCGCGGTAAGTTTACCTTTATCGCTACCAGCGGCGCGTTTCACGGTAAATCGCTGGGGTCGCTTTCCGCCACGGCGAAATCCACGTTCCGCAAGCCGTTTATGCCGCTGCTGCCGGGCTTCCGCCATGTACCGTTTGGCAACATTGAGGCCATGCGTACTGCACTTAGCGAGTGTAAAAAAACCGGCGACGATGTGGCAGCCGTCATTCTGGAACCAATTCAGGGCGAGGGCGGCGTGATCCTGCCGCCGCAGGGCTATCTGACCGCCGTGCGTAAACTCTGCGATGAGTTTGGCGCCCTGATGATTCTGGATGAAGTCCAGACCGGCATGGGGCGCACCGGTAAGATGTTCGCCTGTGAACATGAAAACGTGCAGCCTGACATTTTATGTCTGGCAAAAGCGTTAGGCGGCGGCGTGATGCCGGTTGGGGCAACCATCGCTACCGAAGAGGTGTTCTCCGTTCTGTTCGATAATCCGTTCCTGCACACCACAACCTTTGGCGGCAACCCGCTGGCCTGTGCGGCAGCATTAGCGACCATTAACGTGTTGCTGGAGCAGAATCTACCGGCACAGGCGGAGCAGAAAGGCGATATGTTGCTGGACGGCTTCCTCCAGCTTGCCAGGGAATACCCTGACCTGGTGCAGGACGCTCGCGGAAAAGGGATGTTGATGGCGATTGAGTTTGTTGACAACGAAATCGGCTACAACTTCGCCAGCGAGATGTTCCGCCAGCGGGTACTGGTTGCCGGGACGCTCAACAACTCGAAAACGATTCGCATCGAACCACCGCTGACATTAACAATTGAGCAGTGTGAGCAGGTGTTAAAGGCGACCCGCAAGGCTCTGGCGGCGTTACGGGTGAGCGTGGAGGAAACATAACACACCGCCGGATGGCGCTACGCTTATCCGGCCTACAGGAATCCGATCCGTAGGCCGGATAAGATGCGCCAGCATCGCCATCCGGCAAGTTCACACAACCCGCACACCCGCAGGCATTACGCGTTCCGGCGTCAGCAATACGCTTTCACTGCCGTCATCGGTTTCGGCGCACAGCAACATGCATTCTGACGTTTCACCACGCATTTTGGCTTTTTGCAGATTGCACAGTACCACCACCGTTTTCCCCATCAGCGCATCCTCTCGGTAATAAGGTACGAGGCTGGTTACCGTTTGCAGCGTACGCTCGCCCACATCCACCTGCACAATGTAAAGCTTATCGGCATTATCATGACGCTTTACCTGTACAATCTTTCCAACACGCAGCTCCAGTCGGGCAAAATCCGCAAAGGCCACCGTCTCCATCTTTTTCTCCTTTTGGTAAAAATTTACTAAATCATAGCAATGATTTTTCCAGGCACTGTTCTTAAAAAAGGGGAAATGCTGCGTTTATCACACTCTTTAAGCTGAAATTTACCCCTGGCACGTCAAATAAACGCGCTTTATTTACTGAAAACAGATGCATAGATAAGCACTTCCTTTACAATGAAAAGGCTACTCAGGGGAAAGTCGAAAAAGGTAATCATGGCAACACTTAAAGATATCGCAATTGAAGCTGGCGTATCCCTGGCGACAGTGTCGCGGGTCTTAAACGACGACCCCACGCTGAATGTCAAAGAAGAGACCAAACACCGCATTCTGGAAATCGCGGAAAAGCTGGAGTACAAAACCAGCAGCGCCCGTAAGAGCCAGAATAGTACGGTCAGCCTGCAACACATCCTTGCCATCTACAGTTATCAGCAAGAGCTGGAAATTAACGATCCCTACTATCTGGCAATCCGCCACGGGATTGAGACACAGTGTGAAAAACTGGGGATTGAACTGACCAACTGCTACGAACACAGCGGGTTGCCGGATCTTAAAAACATCACCGGCATTCTCATTGTCGGCAAGCCTTCAGCCGCCTTACGCGACGCCGCCGCCGCGCTGACTGACAATATCTGCTTTATCGACTTTCACGAATCAGGCAGTGAATACGATGCCGTCGATATCGATTTGTCCCGCATCAGCAAAGAGATCATCGACTTTTTCATTGCTCAAGGCGCAACCCGTATCGGTTTTATTGGCGGGGAGGATGAGCCCGGCAAAGCCGATATCCGCGAAGCCGCGTTTGTCGAATATGGCCGCCTGAAGCAGGTCGTGCGTGAAGACGATATCTGGCGCGGTGGTTTTTCCAGTTCATCAGGTTACGAACTGGCGAAACAAATGCTGGCTAAAGCGGATTATCCGCGCGCGCTGTTTGTCGCCTCCGACTCGATAGCCATTGGCGTGTTACGCGCAATCCATGAGCATGGCCTTGAGATCCCACGCGACATCTCCCTGATAAGCGTGAATGACATTCCGACGGCGCGATTCACCTTCCCACCGCTTTCCACGGTGCGCATTCATTCCGAAATGATGGGCAGCCAGGGCGTAAATCTGGTGTACGAAAAAGCCCGTGACGGGCGTGCACTGCCGCTGCTGGTCTTCGTTCCCAGTAAACTTAAACTGCGCGGCACCAGCCGCTAACCCCCCTTTTCCGCCGCCCGGTTTTCCTGATAGCCGGGCGCATTCCGCTTTTCGCCGTTTTTCTTCTCACTGCTTATTTTCGTGATCCAGTTAAAGTAAATCATTTTACCTACTACATTTTAGTAAATATTTTACTAAAATCATTTCCCATAACGCACACTTACCATCGCCTTGAAGGGTTCCGACTTCGCTCCACAGGGAGGCATTATGAATCGCTGGGAAAACATTCAGCTGACCCACGAAAACAGACTGGCGCCACGCGCCTACTTTTTTTCTTATGACTCAATAGCCCAGGCTCGTACATTCGCCCGCGAAACCAGCAGCTATTTTTTGCCGCTAAGCGGTCAGTGGAACTTTCAGTTCTTCGACCACCCGCTTCAGGTGCCGGAAGCCTTTACCTCAGAGTATATGCGTGACTGGGGAACAATTACCGTTCCAGGGATGTGGCAAATGGAAGGCCACGGCAAGCTGCAATATACCGACGAAGGCTTCCCGTTTCCGATCGATGTACCGTACGTCCCCAGCGATAACCCCACCGGCGCTTATCAACGCATTTTCACGCTGAGCGAAGGCTGGCAAGGAAAGCAAACGCTGATTAAATTCGACGGCGTCGAAACGTATTTCGAAGTTTATGTGAACGGCCATTATGTGGGATTCAGCAAAGGCAGCCGCCTGACGACAGAGTTCGACATCAGCGCAGTCGCGAAGACGGGCGACAACCTGTTATGCGTCCGCGTGATGCAGTGGGCAGATTCCACCTATGTTGAAGACCAGGATATGTGGTGGTCGGCGGGCATCTTCCGCGACGTTTATCTGGTTGGTAAACACACCGTCCACATTCAGGACTTCACCGTTCGCACCGATTTTGACGACGATTATCGCAATGCCACCCTCTCCTGCCAGCTGGTTCTGGAAAACCTGACCGCCGACCCGGCAATCGCTTCTCTGGAGTATGCGCTGTTTGACGGTGAGGATGTTGTACATGCAGGCGCCATCAACGCACTGACCATTGACCAGCGCATCAGCACCGACTTTGCTGTTGGCGTTCGCACTCCGCACCAGTGGTCCTCTGAGTCGCCGTATCTCTACCACCTGGTGATGACCCTGAAAGACGCTAACGGCAATACTCTTGAAGTGGTGCCGCAACGCGTGGGCTTTCGCGATATTCAGGTTCGCGACGGGCTGTTTTACATCAATAACCGCTATGTGATGCTGCACGGCGTCAACCGCCACGATAACGATCATCTTAAAGGTCGGGCTGTCGGCATGGATCGCGTTGAAAAAGATCTGCGGTTAATGAAACAACACAACATCAACTCGGTACGAACCGCGCACTACCCTAACGATCCACGTTTCTACGAGCTCTGCGATATCTACGGCCTGTTTGTGATGGCGGAAACCGACGTCGAGTCACACGGATTCGCTAACATCGGCGATATCAGCCGCATCACCGACGACCCGGCGTGGGAAACGGTCTACGTCGAGCGCATCGTGCGCCATATCCATGCGCAGAAAAACCACCCTTCTATCATCATCTGGTCGCTGGGCAACGAATCCGGGTACGGCTGTAATATTCGCGCGATGTACCACGCCGCCAAAGCGCTGGATGACACGCGCCTGATTCACTACGAAGAAGACCGCGACGCCGAAGTGGTGGATATCATCTCCACCATGTATACCCGCGTGCCGCTAATGAACGAGTTTGGTGAGTACCCGCATCCGAAGCCGCGCATCATCTGCGAATACGCCCACGCGATGGGCAACGGCCCCGGCGGGCTAACCGAATATCAGAATGTCTTTTACCAGCACGACTGCATTCAGGGGCACTACGTCTGGGAATGGTGCGATCACGGTATTCAGGCGAAAGACGACGATGGCAACGTGTGGTACAAATTTGGCGGCGATTACGGCGACTACCCGAATAACTACAACTTCTGCCTTGATGGTCTGATTTACCCTGACCAGACGCCGGGCCCGGGTCTGAAGGAGTACAAGCAGGTCATTGCACCTGTAAAAATCCACGCGCAGGATCTGGAACGTGGCGAACTGAAAGTAGAAAACAAGCTGTGGTTCACCTCCCTTGACGACTATACCCTGCATATTGACGTTCGTGCCGAAGGGGAGACGCTCTCCACGCAGCAGATCAAACTGCGCGACGTCGCGCCGAATAGCGAGGCGTTACTGCACTGCACGTTGCCAGCGCTGGATGGGCGAGAAACGTTTCTTAACGTCACCGTGACCAAAGACTCCCCCACACTCTACAGCGACGCAGGGCATCATATCTCCGCCTGTCAGTTCCCGCTGAAGGCCAGAACGGTGCCTCCTGTACCGTTTAGCCAGCCAAACGCGCGCGCGTTGACGCTGGAAGACGATCGTCTGAGTTGCACCGTGCGCGGCTACAACTTCCATCTGACGTTCTCAAAACTGAACGGGAAGCCAACCGCCTGGAACGTTAATGGTGAAGCGCTGCTGACCCGCGCGCCAAAAATCAATTTCTTTAAGCCGACAATTGATAACCACAAGCAGGAGTTCGACGGGCTCTGGCAACCAAACCATCTGCACATCATGCAGGAGCATCTGCGGGCGTTTACCGTCGAGCAAACGGAAGATGCGGTGCTGATTACCAGCCACACCCTTATTGCTCCGCCGGTATTTGATTTCGGCATGCGCTGTACGTATCGCTGGCGCATTGCGATGGATGGTCAGGTAAACGTCGCGCTTTCCGGCGAACCCTACGGCGAATATCCGCACATTATTCCGTGTATTGGCTTCACGATGGGAATCAATGGCGCCTTCGATCAGGTTGCCTGGTATGGTCGCGGCCCGGGAGAAAACTATGCCGACAGTCAGCAGGCCAACATCATCGACATCTGGCGCTCCACCGTGGATGACATGTTTGAGAATTACCCGTTCCCGCAGAACAACGGTAATCGCCAGCATGTACGCTGGGCGACGCTAACCAACCGCCACGGCAACGGTCTGCTGGTGGTACCGCAACGCCCCATCAACTTCAGCGCCTGGCATTACACGCCAGAAAACCTCTTTGCCGCGCAGCACTGCAATGAATTGCAGCACTGCGACGACATCACCCTGAATCTGGATCATCAGTTGCTTGGACTGGGTTCCAACTCCTGGGGAAGCGAAGTGCTCGATTCCTGGCGCGTCTGGTTCCGGTCATTCCGTTATGGCTTTACGTTGCTGCCGGTGTCTGGCGGCGAAGCGACCGCCCAGGCTATCGCCAGCCATGCCTTCGGCACGGACTTCTTTTCCACAAATTTGCATAGCGAGAATGAAAAATGAGGCTCCTCGATAACTTAGAACAGTTCCGGCAGGTCTACGCCTCTGGTCGCAAATGGCAGCGCTGCGTTGAAGCGATTGAAAATATCGACAACATTCAGCCCGGCGTCGCTCACTCCATCGGAGATTCTCTGACGTATCGCGTGGAAACCGACTCTGCCGCCGATGCGCTGTTTACCGGGCATCGCCGTTACGTTGAAGTGCATTACTACCTGCAAGGGCGACAAAAAATTGAATATGCCGCCAAAGATACGTTGCAGGTCGTTGAATATTATCGCGATGAAACCGATCGCGAATATCTGAAAGGTTGCGGAAACACCGTAGAGGTTCACGAAGGACAGATGGTGATTTGCGACAACCATGAAGCCTACCGCTTTATCTGTAATCACGCGGTAAAAAAAGTCGTACTCAAAGTGACCATTGAAGATGGTTATTTTCATAACAAATAAAAATAACGGGCGGCACCTGTGATGTGCCGCTGACTACCCTACAAAAATCAGGAATCGGAGATGTGTTATGTCTGATACCAAACGTAATACAATCGGCAAATTCGGCTTACTCTCGCTTACCTTTGCCGCCGTTTACAGTTTTAATAACGTTATCAATAATAATATTGAGCTGGGGCTGGCATCGGCGCCGATGTTTTTCCTGGCAACGATTTTCTACTTTATCCCCTTCTGTTTAATTATTGCAGAATTCGTTTCATTAAATAAAAACTCTGAAGCTGGCGTTTATGCTTGGGTAAAAAGCTCCCTCGGCGGACGTTGGGCATTTATTACCGCCTACACCTATTGGTTCGTTAACTTGTTCTTTTTCACCTCGCTGCTCCCGCGCGTAATTGCCTATGCCTCATATGCGTTCCTGGGCTACGAATATATTCTGACGCCGGTCGCAACAACCGTATTGAGTATGGTGCTGTTCGCCTTCTCAACCTGGGTTTCCACCAACGGGGCGAAAATGCTGGGGCCAATCACCTCCGTCACCTCCACGCTGATGCTCCTGTTGACGCTTTCCTATATTTTACTGGCCGGTACGGCGCTGGTGGGCGGCGTTCAGCCTGCCGATCCGATCACCGTGGAGGCGATGATCCCGAACGTTAACTGGGCGTTCCTCGGTATTACGACCTGGATCTTTATGGCCGCAGGCGGCGCGGAATCCGTTGCGGTGTATGTTAACGACGTAAAAGGCGGATCAAAATCATTTGTAAAAGTGATCATCCTGGCCGGGATTTTCATCGGCGTGCTTTATTCCATTTCGTCGGTACTGATCAACGTATTCGTAAGCAGTAAAGAGCTGAAATTTACCGGCGGTTCAGTACAGGTCTTCCACGGTCTGGCAGCCTGGTTTGGTCTGCCCGAACTGTTGATAAACCGCTTTGTCGGTCTGGTTTCTTTTACTGCGATGTTCGGCTCCCTGCTGATGTGGACTGCAACGCCGGTTAAAATTTTCTTCTCCGAAATTCCCGCAGGGATTTTTGGCAAAAAAACCGTCGAACTGAATGAAAACGGCGTCCCCGCCCGCGCCGCCTGGATTCAGTTCCTGATTGTCATTCCGTTGATGATTATCCCGATGCTCGGCTCGAATACCGTTCAGGAATTAATGAACACCATCATTAATATGACCGCAGCGGCCTCCATGCTGCCTCCACTGTTTATTATGCTGGCCTACCTGAATCTGCGGGCAAAAATGGAGCACTTACCGCGAGACTTCCGTATGGGATCGCAAAGAACCGGTATTATCGTCGTGTCGATGTTAATTGTTATATTTACCATCGGATTTATTGCCTCCACTTTCCCAACCGGCGGCAATATTATGACCATTGTTTTCTATAACGTGGGCGGTATTGTTATTTTCCTCGGATTCGCCTGGTGGAAATACAGCCGATACATTAAAGGACTCACAAAAGAAGAACAGGATATTGAAGCCGCACCCGCATCAAACATTAATTAACAGATTGATTTTATAACTATAAGAACCATTTTCACATTGGCTATAACAATAAAAAATATTTATTTTGGCTTAGGACAGAAGCATGAAAATGATGAAAAATATTCGCAGGGCAATAATTGCCCTGCCCTTCCTCTGTGTTTTTCCCCTGGCTGCGGAAGACGTTCATCCGGCAGAACATGACGACACAAAAACGCCAGCCGTCACCTCTCCCTCCTTTCGTTTTTACGGCGAGATGGGGCTGGGGGGATATATGGATTTAGAAGGACAGGATAAACATAAATACAGTGACGGCACCTATATTGAAGGCGGCCTGGAGATGAAATACGGCTCATGGTTTGGCCTGATTTACGGCGAAGGCTGGACGGTGCAGGCCGACCATCAGGGTAACGCCTGGGTTCCCGATCATAGCTGGGGCGGGTTCGAAGGCGGTATCAACCGTTTTTATGGCGGTTATCGTACTGATGACGGCACGGAACTGATGCTGAGCCTGCGTCAGGATTCCTCGCTGGATGACCTGCAATGGTGGGGCGATTTTACGCCGGATCTGGGCTACGTCATCCCCAATACCCGTGACATCATGACCGCGATTAAGGTGCAGAATCTGAGCGGCGCCTTCCGTTATAGCGTCACCGCCACGCCAGCCGGGCATCACGATGAGGGGAAAGCCTGGCTGCATTTCGGCAAATACGATCGCTATGACGATAAATACACCTATCCGGCGATGATCAACGGTTATATCCAGTACGATCTTGTCGAAGGCGTCACCTGGATGAACGGCCTGGAAGTTACCGACGGCACCGGGCAACTGTTTCTGACCGGCGTTCTCTCTCCCAATCTGGCCGCCCGCGCCTGGCACCACACTGGTCGCGCCGACGGTCTGGACGTGCCGGGCAGCGAAACCGGCTTTATGGTCAGCGCCATGTACGAAGCGCTAAAAGGCGTTTATCTCTCTACGGCCTACAGCTATGCCAGACACCGGCCAGACCATGCCGCAGACGAAACCACCTCTTTTATGCAGTTTGGCGTCTGGTACGAATACGGCGGCGGGCGTTTCGCCACCGCCTTCGACAGCCGGTTCTATATGCAAAACGCATCTGGCGATCCCAGCGACCAGATTTTCCTGATGCAATATTTCTACTGGTAATAAGGACATGAACACCATGAAAATCACGACGACCCTGACGCCGCTGACCTGCGCTTTGCTGATAAGCCTCTCCGCACATGCCGCCACTGCGGACGATTATAAAAATGTCATTAACCGCACCGGCGCGCCGGGCTATATGCATGATTACGATTACGATGATCACCAGCGTTTTAATCCGTTTTTCGATCTTGGCGCGTGGCATGGATACCTGCTGCCAGACAGCAAGGCCACGATGGGCGGCTTTCCCGGCGTCGCACTGCTGACGGAAGAGTACATCAACTTTATGGCCACCCATTTTGACCGTCTGTCGGTGTATCAAAACGGCCAACAGGTTGACTTTGCGCTTGAGGCTTACAGCATTCCCGGCGCGCTGATCCAAAAATTATCCTCAAAGGACGTGCAGGTTGAGATGACGCTGCGCTTCGCCAGTTCGCGCACGGCCCTGCTGGAAACGAAAATCACCAGCAAGACGCCGCTGGATCTGGTGTGGGATGGCGAGTTACTGGAAAAACTGGAAGCGAAAGAGGGAAAAGCGATCTCCGATAAAACCATTGATGGAGAATACCCGGACTATCAGCGAAAAATCATCGCCACCCGTGATGGTCTGAAAGTCACCTTCGGCAAAGTGCGTTCCACCTGGGATCTGCTCACTTCCGGCGAATCTGAATATCAGATACATAAGTCCCTGCCGACAGACACAAAGGTCAACGGCCACCGCTTTACCAGCAAGGCGCACATCAACGGTTCCACCACGTTTTATACCACCTGGTCGCATCTGCTCACCGCGCAGGAAGTGGATAACGAGCAGGCGCAGATCCGCGACATTCTGGCTCGCCCGGCTGACTATCTCAGCGCATCACAAAAACGCTGGGAGGGCTATCTGCAAAAAGGCTTAACCAACCCGGACGCCACGCCAGAACAGACGCGGGTTGCGGTTAAAGCCATTGAAACGCTGAACGGCAACTGGCGCTCGCCAGGCGGCGCGATCAAACACCATACCGTGACGCCATCGGTCACTGGCCGCTGGTTTTCCGGTAATCAGACCTGGCCGTGGGACACCTGGAAGCAGGCCTTTGCGATGGCGCATTTCAACCCGGAAATCGCCAAAGAGAATATTCGCGCCGTCTTCTCCTGGCAGATTCAACCCGACGATCCGCTTCGCCCACAGGATGCGGGCTTCGTTCCCGACCTGATCGCCTGGAATCTCAGCCCGGAACGCGGCGGCGATGGCGGCAACTGGAACGAGCGCAACACCAAACCAAGCCTCGCGGCATGGTCAGTGATGGAAGTCTACAACGTCACCAAAGACAAAGCCTGGCTTGAAGAGATGTACCCGAAACTGGTGGCATACCATGACTGGTGGCTGCGTAACCGCGATCACAACGGCAATGGCGTCCCGGAATATGGCGCAACCCGCGACAAAGCCCACAATACCGACACCGGCGAAATGCTGTTTACGGTAAAACAGGGCGACAAGGAAGAGACGTTATCCGGGCTGAGAAACTATGCCCGCATCATCAGCGAAGGCCAGTACGACAGCCTGGAAATTCCGGCGCAGGTCGCCGCCTCCTGGGAGTCCGGGCGTGATGACGCCGCAGTGTTCGGTTTTATTGATAAAGCGCAGTTGGATAAATATGTCGCAAACGGCGGCAAACGCAGCGACTGGACGGTGAAATTTGCGGAAAACCGTCGCCAGGACGGCATGCTGCTGGGCTATTCGCTGCGACAGGAGTCAGTCGATCAGGCGAGCTACATGTACAGCGACAACCACTATCTGGCGGAAATGGCGACCCTCCTCAATAAGCCGAACGAGGCGCAGCACTATCGCCAGTTGGCGCAAAAGCTCGCGGATTACATCAACACCTGTATGTTCGATCCGGCAACACACTTCTTCTATGATCTGCGGATTGAAGAAAAGCCGCTGGCAAACGGCTGTGCGGGGAAACCGATCGTTGAGCGTGGCAAGGGGCCGGAAGGCTGGTCGCCGTTGTTTAACGGCGCTGCGACGCAGGCTCACGCCGATGCGGTTGTGAAGGTGATGCTTGACCCGAAAGAGTTCAATACTTTCGTACCGCTCGGCACCGCCGCGCTGACTAATCCGGCGTTCGGCGCGGATATTTACTGGCGTGGACGCGTGTGGGTGGATCAGTTCTGGTTCGGATTAAAAGGCATGGCGCGTTACGGCTATCGTGATGATGCGCTGAAGCTGGCGGATACTTTCTTCAGGCATGCGAAAGGGCTGACCGCCGACGGGCCGATTCAGGAAAACTACAACCCGTTGACCGGCGCACAGCAGGGCGCGCCGAACTTCTCCTGGAGCGCCGCGCACCTGTATATGCTATATAACGACTTCTTCAGGAAACTGTAATCTGAAATGCGTGCCGGATGGCGCTACGCTTATCCGGCCTACAGGAATCCGATCCGTAGGCCGGATAAGACGCGCCAGCGTCGCCATCCGGCAAATTCGTTCTCTGCCCCCGCTCCTTTTTTGAATCCCATCACAATCATCGCATTCCCCTTTTCCCTTTTACGCCGCGACGGCTAAATTATTAACTCATCCGACCACATAACAATAATTTTACATACTGGACACACTTATGAGCTATCCGTCGCTTTTCGCCCCGCTCGATCTGGGCTTTACCCGGCTTAAAAACCGTGTGCTAATGGGTTCGATGCATACCGGGCTGGAGGAATACCCCGATGGCGCCGAACGGCTGGCGGCTTTCTACGCCGAACGTGCGCGGCATGGCGTCGCGCTGATCGTCACCGGGGGGATTGCCCCTGCACTGTCCGGGGTGGGAATGGAAGGCGGCGCCACGTTAAATGACGCCAGCCAGCTGCCGCACCACCGCGTGATCACGGACGCCGTTCATGAGGAAGGCGGGAAAATTGCGTTGCAGATCCTGCATACCGGACGCTATAGCTATCAGCCGCATCTGGTCGCCCCTTCGGCGATCCAGGCACCCATCAACCGTTTTACGCCGCACGAACTCACGCACGATGAAATCCTGCAACTGATTGACGATTTCGCCCACTGCGCCCAGCTGGCGCGGGAAGCGGGTTACGACGGCGTCGAGGTGATGGGTTCGGAAGGCTATCTGATCAACGAATTTCTTACCGTGCGCACGAACCAGCGCGACGATGAATGGGGCGGCGATTACGCCAGGCGTATGCGTTTCGCGGTGGAAGTGGTACGGGCGGTACGTCAGCGCGTGGGCAGCGATTTTATCATTATCTACCGCCTGTCGATGCTCGACCTGGTGGAAAACGGCGGGACGTTCGACGAAACCGTACAGCTGGCGCAGGCCATTGAATCGGCTGGCGCGACGCTCATCAACACCGGTATTGGCTGGCACGAAGCGCGTATCCCGACGATCGCCACGCCGGTTCCGCGCGGCGCCTTTAGCTGGGTAACGCGCAAACTGAAAGGCCACGTCACCGTTCCGCTGGTCACGACCAACCGGATCAACGATCCGCAAGTAGCAGACGATATTCTGGCGCGCGGCGATGCGGATATGGTGTCGATGGCGCGCCCGTTCCTGGCGGATGCCGAGCTGCTGTCGAAAGCGCAATCAGGGCGGGCGGATGAGATCAACACCTGTATCGGCTGCAACCAGGCCTGTCTGGATCAGATCTTCGTGGGTAAAGTCACCTCTTGCCTGGTGAATCCACGCGCCTGTCACGAAACCAAAATGCCGATAGTTCCGGCTGAACATAAGAAAAGCCTGGCCGTCGTCGGCGCAGGCCCGGCGGGTCTCGCATTTGCCATTAACGCGGCGGCGCGCGGGCACGACGTTACGCTGTTTGATGCCCTGGCCGAGATCGGCGGGCAGTTCAACATCGCTAAACAGATCCCCGGCAAAGAAGAATTTTATGAAACGCTGCGCTATTACCGCCGGATGATCGAAGTGACCGGCGTGACGCTGAAGCTCAACCGGTTTGTCACCGCAGACGATCTGCAACCGTTTGATGAAGCGATCCTCGCTTGCGGGATCGAACCGCGTAAACCGTCGATCGAGGGCATCGATCACCCGAAAGTGCTGACCTATCTTGAGGTGCTGCGCGATAAAACTCCCGTCGGGAAACGTGTCGCGATTATCGGCTGCGGCGGGATTGGTTTTGATACCGCGATGTACCTCAGCCAGCCAGGCGATCCCAGCAGCCAGAGCATTGCCGAGTTCTGCGTGGAATGGGGGATCGACACCAGCCTGCAACAGCCCGGCGGGTTACGCCCGGAAGGGCCGCATCTGTCTCGCAGCCCACGTCAGATTGTGATGCTACAGCGTAAAGCCAGTAAACCCGGTCAGGGGCTGGGGAAAACCACCGGCTGGATCCATCGCGCAACGCTGTTGTCCCGCGGCGTAAAAATGATCCCGGCAGTCAGTTATCAGAAGATCGACGATGACGGATTGCACGTATTGATCAACGGCGAACCGCAGCTTCTGAACGTCGATCATGTCGTGATCTGCGCGGGGCAGGAGCCACGGCGCGAACTGGCGGAGCCGCTGCGCGCGTCAGGGAAAACGGTACACCTGATTGGCGGATGCGACGTGGCGATGGAGCTGGATGCGCGGCGGGCAATTGCGCAGGGAACAAAATTAGCGCTGGCGATTTAAGGGGCATTGCCTGATGGCGCTACGCTTATCCGGCCTACGGGGTAGCACGTTGTAGGCCGGATAAGGCGTTAGCCGTCATCCGGCACACGCTATTAGCGGCGGCGACCGGTTTTGACCGCTTTCAACACCACGAATTTGTTATTGGTGGCGATGGTGGTGCAGTTACCGAAAATCTTCTTCAGCTTGTGGAAATAATCCAGGTGACGGTTCGCCACAATGTACAGCTCGCCGTTGATCTTCAGGCAACGGCGCGCATGGTGGAACATTTCCCAGGCAACGTTATCCGTCAGCGCATGTTTCTGATGGAACGGCGGGTTGCACAGCACGGCGTTAAAGCGGAAAGGCTCCACGCCGGACAAGGCGTTGTTAATCATAAACTCGCAGCGATCCAACGCTTCCGGCATGTTGGTTTCCACATTCAAACGGCTGGACGCGACCGCCATCGGCGATTCATCGACAAACACGACGCTCGCCTGAGGGTTCTTCGCCAGCAGCGTCAGGCCAATCACGCCATTACCGCAGCCGAGATCGACGATCTCCCCTTCCAGATTTTCCGGTAAATGCTGCATAAAGAAGCGCGCGCCGATATCCAGGCCGGTACGCGAGAAAACGTTCGCATGATTGTGGATAGTCCAGTCGGTGCCGTCCAGTTTCCAGCTCAGCGTCTGCGGCGCATCCGCCAGTTCAGGCTTACTGAAGGTACAGTTGATCAGGCGCGCCTTTTTCCAGGCCAGCGTCGTGGTCGTGGGGCCGAGCACTTTTTCGAACAGTTCCAGCGTGGAGGTATGAATGTCACGCGCCTTTGCTCCCGCAATAATACGGGTTTGCGGAGTCACGACCTGGCGCAACGCGCGCAACTGTTGCTCCAGCAGCGCCAGCGTTTTCGGCACCTTAATCAACACGACGCCCGGTGTCGGCGGGTACGCGGCGGTGCTGTCGAGAAACTTCACGCTGGATTCGGCGATATCGTTGTGGCGTAAATTTTCGCGCGTCGCCAGTTCGCTTAAATACGAGTCGCCGATGCTGTATGGTGTATGTTCAGCCAGCGCGCAGCTTAATGCGCCAAAGGCATCATTCAGGATCAGCAGCGGGCCGCTGATTTCCGTGTCGTCTAACTGTTGCAGCAGATATTCATCCGCCGCTTCCCACGCCTGAAGTGGGTTAACGTCATCCGTTTCCGGGAAACGTTTCAGTGTCAGTGAACGGAAACCGTTGTCTACGTGGCTCATCGGCCCTCCTGAATGGTAAAATTTCGCTGTTATCCCTGAAAGGGTGCGTGAGTATACTCTTTTTTTAGATTTAATTTGGGGCTTTGATGGGTCAACTTACTTATCTCCACGGCTACCCGGAGAATTTACTGTCTCAGGTACGCACGCTCATTGCTGAACAGCGTCTGGGCGCAGTGCTGGAAAAACGCTATCCGGGAACGCATGATTTTGCGACCGATAAAGCGCTCTGGCAGTATACCCAGGATCTGAAAAGCCAGTTTCTGCGTAACGCCCCGCCGATCAACAAAGTGATGTATGACAACAAGATCCATGTGCTGAAAAATGCGCTGGGGCTGCATACCGCCGTTTCGCGCGTACAGGGCGGCAAGCTGAAGGCGAAAGCCGAGATCCGCGTCGCTACCGTGTTTCGCAATGCGCCGGAACCTTTTCTGCGAATGATCGTGGTTCACGAACTGGCGCATCTGAAAGAGAAAGAGCACAACAAAGCGTTTTATCAACTGTGCTGTCATATGGAGCCGCAGTACCACCAGCTTGAGTTTGATACCCGCCTGTGGTTAACGCATCTTTCGTTAAAGCAATCTGAGCAGTAGCGCACTGGCTTTGTCATAAAGGCATGCTAAATTGACGAAAGAATCCCTTTATGGAGCCTGAAGGCGTTTATGATACGTTTCGCTGTTATTGGCACAAACTGGATCACCCGCCAGTTTGTCGATGCCGCCCATGAAACCGGCAAATATAAGTTAACCGCAGTCTATTCCCGTCGCCTCGAACAGGCGCAAACCTTCGCCAATGATTATCCCGTCGAGCATTTATTCACTTCGCTTGAAGCAATGGCGCAAAGCGACGCCATTGATGCGGTGTATATCGCCAGCCCGAACTCGCTGCATTTCCCCCAGACCCAGCTCTTTTTAAGCCACAAAAAGCATGTGATCTGCGAGAAGCCGCTGGCCTCGAATCTGGCCGAAGTCGACGCCGCCATCGCGTGCGCGCGTGAAAATCAGGTCGTCCTGTTCGAAGCCTTTAAAACCGCCAGCCTGCCTAATTTTCAGTTGCTACAGCAGTCGCTGCCGAAAGCAGGAAGAATGCGCAAAGCCCTTATCAACTACTGCCAGTATTCTTCGCGCTACCAGCGCTATCTGGACGGCGAAAACCCCAATACCTTTAATCCGGCCTTCTCGAATGGCTCCATTATGGATATCGGTTTTTACTGTCTGGCGTCAGCGGTTGCGCTCTGGGGAGAACCGCAAAACGTTCAGGCGTCCGCCAGTCTGCTGGAAAGCGGTGTCGATGCGCATGGCGTGGCGGTGCTGGATTACGGCGACTTCAGCGTCACCCTACAGCATTCCAAAGTGAGTGATTCCGTACTGCCCAGCGAAATCCAGGGCGAAGCCGGTTCTCTGGTCATCGAGAAAATTTCGGAATGTCAGAAAGTGTGCTTCATTCCACGCGGCGGAAAAACACAGGATTTATCCGTTCCTCAGCATATCAATACGATGCTGTATGAGGCGGAACGCTTTGCACACCTGGTCGAGACCAACGAGGTGAACCATCCCGAGCTGACCGTCAGCCGTATCACGGCCAAACTGCTCACGGAGATTCGTCGGCAGACGGGCGTCGTCTTCCCCGCTGATGACGCCACAGCGTAAAACAATGTAAAACAGATGTAACAGGCCATTGACTGATCGTATGGCCTGTCATATTTTGTTACGTGCAAAGGGGAGTAACTTCATTGTCGGTCGATCGTCATTACGATGTGTGAAAAACCACATCCGGTCGCCGGGCAATAAGAAAGTGATGTGCCTTCATGTCTTTGATTGATGACGAAGCCGATTCGCCATCACCCGTGGAGTGAGTACATATCACTTTCTTGTTGTAAGTGAGACCTTGCCGGAAGGCGAGGTCTATGCATATAAAAAGCAGCGGCTGACGTCTTTCGACGTTGGCCGTTTTTTTTATGTGTAAGGAAATTCTATGAATACTGTCGGCACACCGTTGTTATGGGGCGGATTCGCTGTCGTTGTGGTGATTATGCTGGCTATCGACCTTCTGTTGCAGGGGCGTCGTGGCGTACATACGATGTCCATGAAGCAGGCGGCGGCCTGGTCTCTGGTCTGGGTGACACTTTCATTGCTGTTCAACGCCGCCTTCTGGTGGTATCTGGCGGAGACCCAGGGTCGGGCGGTGGCCGATCCGCAGGCGCTGGCGTTTCTCACCGGTTATCTGATCGAAAAATCGCTGGCCGTTGATAACGTCTTTGTCTGGCTGATGCTGTTCAGCTACTTCTCTGTTCCGCCTGCCCTGCAACGCCGGGTTCTGGTGTATGGCGTACTTGGCGCCATTGTTCTGCGTACGATTATGATTTTCGCCGGTAGCTGGCTGATCGCCCAGTTCGACTGGATACTGTACCTGTTCGGCGCTTTCCTGCTGTTTACGGGCGTGAAGATGGCGCTGGTGAAAGAGGACGAATCCGGCATCGGCGACAAACCGCTGGTTCGCTGGCTGCGTAGCCACCTTCGCATGACCGACACCATCGAAAACGAGCATTTCTTTGTGCGTAAGAATGGCTTGCTGTTCGTGACGCCGCTGATGCTGGTCCTGATTCTGGTGGAACTGAGCGATGTGATTTTCGCCGTCGATAGCATTCCGGCCATCTTTGCCGTGACTACCGACCCGTTCATCGTCCTGACCTCCAACCTGTTTGCGATCCTGGGTCTGCGCGCCATGTACTTCCTGCTGGCAGGGGTAGCGGAGCGTTTCTCGATGCTCAAATATGGTCTGGCCGTCATTCTGGTCTTTATCGGTATTAAGATGCTGATCGTCGATTTCTACCACATTCCGATCGCCATCTCGCTGGGCGTGGTGTTCAGTATTCTGGTGATCACGCTGATTGTTAACGCGTGGGTAAATCGCCAGAACGATAAAAAGCAGCAGCTACAGTAAGATCCTGCCCGGCAGCGCTATGTCTGCCGGGCTTACAAAAACCACGGTCGTGGGTTGAGTACACGCAGCACTACCCGATAACATGTAAATGTTTAGTTAAAAAATATGACGTAGTACGTAAATTCCAGCATTTTACGCTTTCCCAATCCCCATCTTTCCTTATACTCACTCAGGCAAACACTTTGTTACATCCTGAAAGATACGCCAACAGAGCGTGCAAAGGATGAACAACATCACACTGAAAGGATCATGAAATGACTACGCAACGTTCATCGGGGCTACTCCAGCGTTTGGTTCAAGGGAGCCTGGTTAAACAAATTTTAATTGGGCTTATACTGGGAATTTTACTGGCTTTAGTTTCAAAACCTGCCGCAGAGGCAACGGGTCTGCTGGGCACCCTGTTCGTTGGTGCGCTGAAAGCTGTCGCGCCGGTTCTGGTACTGACGCTGGTGATGGCGTCTATCGCCAACCATCAACACGGTCAGAAAACCAATATTCGCCCGATTTTGTGGATGTATCTGCTCGGCACATTTTCAGCCGCGCTGACGGCGGTTGTGGTGAGCTTCCTCTTTCCGTCCACGCTGCAACTGACGACTGGCGCCACGGATATCACGCCGCCGAGCGGCATTGTCCAGGTGATACACGGGCTGCTGATGAGCATCGTTGCGAACCCGATCCATGCGCTGATCAACGCCAACTACATCGGTATTCTGGTGTGGGCTATCGGCCTGGGCTTTGCGCTGCGCCACAGTAATCAAACCACCAAAAATCTGGTGAACGATCTGTCCGACGCCGTCACCTTTATTGTGAAACTGGTGATTCGTTTCGCGCCGATCGGTATCTTTGGCCTGGTCGCCTCAACGCTCGCCACTACGGGCTTCTCAGCGCTGTGGGGCTATGCGCAACTGTTACTGGTGCTGATTGGCTGTATGGCGATTGTGGCGCTGGTCATCAACCCGCTGCTGGTCTTTTTACAGATCCGCCGCAACCCGTATCCGCTGGTTCTCACCTGCCTGCGTGAAAGCGGCGTGACCGCCTTCTTTACCCGTAGCTCCGCTGCAAATATTCCGGTGAATATGTCGCTGTGCGAAAAACTGAATCTGGACAGAGATACCTATTCTGTTTCCATCCCGCTGGGAGCGACCGTCAATATGGCCGGTGCGGCAATCACGATTACCGTGCTGACGCTGGCGGCGGTGTATACGCTGGGTATTCCGGTTGATCTGCCGACGGCGCTGCTGCTGAGCGTGGTGGCATCACTGTGCGCATGCGGCGCTTCTGGCGTGGCGGGCGGTTCACTGTTGCTGATTCCGCTGGCGTGCAACATGTTCGGTATTCCGAACGAAATCGCCATGCAGGTGGTTGCGGTTGGCTTCATTATCGGCGTGTTGCAGGACTCCTGCGAGACCGCAATCAACTCCTCTACCGACGTTATGTTTACCGCCGCAGTATGTCAGGCGGAAGACGCGCGTTTAGCGAAAAGCGCGCTGCGTAGCTAAATAACCACAAGCCTGATGGCGCTACGCTTATCAGGCCTACAACGACTCCCACTCGTAGGCCGGGTAAGACGTTCACGTCGCCATCCGGCATTTTTTTACAGCGTTACGCCGCTTTTGAAAATCGCCAGCTCACGGAAATCATTGCGTTCATTGCAGGTCTGCTTGCCGTTGGCAAACGCCACAATCGTATCCACAAATTCATTCAACAACTGCGGCATCGCCTTACCGTGAATCAACTGCCCGGCGTCAAAATCGATCCAGTGCTTCTTCTTCGCCGCCAGTTCGCTGTTGGTGGCGATCTTCACCGTCGGGACAAACCCGCCATATGGCGTACCGCGGCCGGTACTGAACAGCACCATGTGGCAACCCGCGCCCGCCAGCGCGCTGGTGGCGACCGCATCGTTGCCTGGCGCGCTTAACAGATTCAGACCGCGCGTTTTCAGGCGCTCACCGTAGCGCAGCACATCCACAACCTGGCTGGAACCCGCCTTCTGCGTGCACCCCAGAGACTTGTCTTCCAGCGTCGTAATCCCGCCCGCCTTGTTACCCGGCGACGGATTTTCATAAATCGGCTGGTCATGAGCGATAAAGTATTGCTTGAAGTCATTGACCATTGTCACCAGTTTTTCAAACGTCTCTTCATCACGGCAATGGCTCATCAACAGCTGTTCTGCACCGAACATTTCCGGCACTTCCGTCAGCACCGTCGTCCCGCCGTTAGCGATAACATAGTCGGAGAAGCGCCCCAGCATCGGGTTCGCGGTAATACCGGACAGCCCATCTGAACCACCGCATTCCAGACCAAACTTAAGTTCGCTCAGTTTGCCCGGCACGCGTTTGTCATGGCGCATCACGTTATACAACTGATGAAGATGCTCAACGCCCGCCTCCACTTCATCGTCCTGCTGTTGGCAGGTCATGAAATGAACGCGTTCAGGGTCGAACTCGCCCAGCGTCTCGCGAAAGGCATCCACCTGATTGTTTTCGCAACCCAGTCCAATCACCAGCACCGCCCCCGCATTCGGGTGACGCACCATGTTTTGCAGCATGGTGCGGGTATTGATGTGATCGTCGCCAAGCTGAGAACAGCCGTAGGTGTGGCTGAAGAGGAAAACGCCGTCAGTTCCTTCGGCATCAAAAGTCTCTTTCAGGAAACGGTTCTGGATCTGCCGCGCAATGCCGTTGACACAGCCGACGGTCGGCAAGATCCACAGCTCATTGCGCACGCCGACGTCTCCGTTGGCACGGCGGTAAATCTGTACATCGCGATCCGCCGGTTGTACTTCAGGGGCCTGAAAATCGGGTTGATAGCTGTACTCATCCAAATCGCTGAGGTTAGTCCGGGTATTGTGGGCATGAATATGCTCACCCGCCGCGACGTCCACCAACGTATGGCCGATAGGCAGACCATATTTGATGACGTTCTCCCCCTGCGCAATATCGCGTAAGGCAAACTTATGACCGCGTACGACATCCTGACGTAGCGTCACGGAATGGTTATCGACGCTGACCTCAGCGCCCTGCGTTAAATCGGCCAACGCTACCGCAACGTTATCCAGCGTATGGATCCTGATGTATTGCATATCAACCCCAGACCTTAGTTCAGTTCAATGGCGAAATAGTCGCGCGCATTGTTGAAGCAGATGTTTCGTACCATTTCACCCAGCAACTGGATATCCGCCGGCGCTTCGCCCGCATTAACCCAGCGGCCTATCATCTGGCACAGGATGCGACGGAAATATTCATGGCGGGTATAAGACAGGAAGCTGCGGCTGTCGGTCAGCATACCGACGAAGCGGCTCAGCAGGCCAAGCTGCGCCAGTTGCGTCATCTGACGCTCCATCCCGTCTTTCTGATCGTTGAACCACCAGCCGGAACCAAACTGCATCTTGCCCGGCATCCCTTCGCCCTGGAAGTTGCCGATCATGGTGCCCAGCACCTCGTTATCGCGCGGGTTCAGACAGTACAGGATGGTTTTCGGCAGCAGATTTTCTTCATTCTGCTTGCTCAGCAATTTTGACAGCTCTTCCGCCAGCGGACGATCGTTGATGGAATCGAAGCCGACATCCGGCCCCAGCAGTTTGAACTGGCGCTGGTTGTTATTACGCAGCGCGCCGATGTGGTACTGCTGTACCCAACCGCGACGCGCATATTCCGCGCCCAGCCACACCAGTACGGCCGTTTTGAACTGCGCGACCTCATGCTTGCTCAGGGTCTCGCCCGCCAGACGGCGCGCCAGAATGCTGTCCAGTTCAGCTTCGCTGGCTTCAGCAAACATAACGACGTCAAGCGCGTGGTCAGAAACCTTACAGCCGTGGGCGGCAAAATGATCCAGACGCTGAGTCAGCGCGGCTTGCAGATCGGTGAAGCGGCGAATATCGGTATCCGATGCTTCGCCCAGCTTCGTCATGTAATCGCCAAAGGTTGCCTGCTCAATGTTGAACGCTTTATCAGGGCGCCAGCTCGGCAGCACTTTAACGGTGAACGTGCTGTCTTTCGCGACCGTGGCGTGGTGCTCCAGCGAATCGACAGGATCGTCGGTAGTGCCGACCATTTTTACATTCATCTGCTGCATGATTCCCCGCGCGGAGAATGCATCCTGCGCCAGCAATTCATTGCAGCGATCCCAGATCTCATCTGCCGTCGCAGGCGACAGCAGCTTACCTGTAATACCAAATGGGCGACGCAGTTCAAGGTGCGTCCAGTGATATAACGGGTTGCCGATCGTGTGCGGCACCGTGGCGGCCCAGGCGTCGAACTTCTCACGATCGGACGCATCGCCCGTACACAGACGCTCAGCAACGCCATTGGTGCGCATCGCCCGCCATTTATAGTGGTCGCCTTTCAGCCAGATATCATACAGGTTGTTAAAACGGTAGTTTTCCGCGATCTGCTGCGGCGGCAGGTGGCAATGATAGTCGAAGATGGGCTGATCTTTTGCGTAATCATGGTACAGACGGCGGGCAAACTCGGTATCCAGCAGAAAATCTTCAGTCATAAACGGGGTCATTATCGTCTTCCTCTCAACGAGTGCGTCAGATTGCTTATGTTTTGATGTTGTCAAAGTTATCACACCAATTTCCAGACCCTGAAGATATTTTCGTGAGTTGGATCAATAAAAACCAACAAATAAATTACCCCTAAAAGAGTAAACAGCGCTCCAGGCCGCGCCATTGCTGGTATTTCTAAATCGAAATAATGACCACACTAAGAATCCTGCATTTGTGATGTCACTCACCTTTTGAAGTTGTATGACAAGTTATCTTTCTGGCCGTCGCGATACATAAGCCGACGGAATGCAAAGTTATCGATGGTTAAGACATCGAATTGACCGGTACGGAAACCGAATTAGCACGATGACTCATGGCAACGTTCGGGGCGTACCGGCTTTTTTTCGGTTATCCCGTCGTCAATAACTTCCCCGCTCAGCGCAGGAAGATAACCGCGATTGTTGCGGAAATAACAAAACGATGAGGTTTTACATGCGTAAAATTAAAGGGTTACGTTGGTATATGATTGCACTGGTGACATTAGGCACCGTGCTGGGCTATCTGACGCGTAACACTGTGGCGGCGGCTGCGCCAACGCTGATGGAAGAGTTACACATCTCCACACAACAGTATTCCTATATCATCGCAGCCTATTCTGCTGCTTACACTGTCATGCAACCCGTAGCCGGTTACGTACTGGATGTTCTCGGTACGAAGGTGGGTTACGCCATGTTCGCCGTTCTGTGGGCCGTATTCTGCGGCGCAACCGCACTGGCTGGAAGCTGGGGCGGCCTGGCGCTGGCGCGCGGCGCGGTCGGCGCTGCTGAAGCCGCGATGATCCCGGCGGGCCTGAAAGCCAGCTCTGAATGGTTCCCGGCAAAAGAACGCTCTATTGCGGTCGGCTACTTTAACGTCGGCTCTTCCATCGGCGCGATGATTGCGCCTCCGCTGGTCGTCTGGGCTATCGTGATGCATAGCTGGCAGATGGCGTTTATTATTTCCGGCGTGCTGAGCTTCATCTGGGCAATGGCCTGGCTGGTGTTCTATAAACACCCGCGCGACCAGAAAAAGCTGACGGATGCAGAACGCGACTACATCATTGGCGGTCAGGAAGCGCAGCACAAAGACAATACTGCGAAGAAAATGTCTCTCGCGCAGATCCTGCGTAACCGCCAGTTCTGGGGTATCGCCCTGCCACGTTTCCTGGCGGAACCGGCATGGGGAACCTTCAACGCCTGGATCCCGCTGTTCATGTTTAAAGTGTACGGCTTTAACCTGAAAGAGATCGCCATGTTCGCCTGGATGCCCATGCTGTTTGCCGACTTAGGCTGCATCATCGGCGGTTATCTGCCGCCGCTGTTCCAGCGCTGGTTCGGCGTAAACCTGATCGTCTCCCGTAAAATGGTCGTTACCCTGGGCGCGCTGCTGATGATTGGCCCAGGCATGATCGGCCTGTTCACCAGCCCGTATATCGCCATCATGCTGCTTTGCATCGGCGGTTTCGCTCACCAGGCGCTGTCCGGCGCGCTGATTACGCTCTCTTCTGACGTCTTTGGCCGTAATGAAGTGGCTACCGCGAATGGCCTGACCGGGATGTCCGCCTGGCTGGCGAGCACATTGTTTGCTCTGGTGGTCGGCGCGCTGGCTGACACCATCGGCTTCAGCCCGCTGTTCGCGGTACTGGCGGTGTTCGACCTGCTCGGCGCGCTGGTTATCTGGACGGTGCTGCAAAACAAACCGGCCAGCGAGGCGGGGCCAGGGTCGCAGGTCAATCACCCCGCAACGCAAAGTTGACCTGACCTGCGCCATCATCCAACAAGGTTTACTCATCCAAAGCCGCCTGTTAAACAGGCGGCTTTTTCAACGGTACAAGTGGAGCCAGCCTCGCAAAAGTGGTATAACAAATATAGTCTGCCGTCTTATGCCTGGAGCGCATATGGAAATCACCGAACCACGACGTTTGTATCAACAACTTGCTGCTGACCTGAAAGAGCGCATCGAACAGGGCGTCTACCTTGTGGGCGATAAACTCCCTGCCGAACGCTTTATTGCCGATGAGAAAAACGTCAGCCGTACGGTGGTTCGTGAAGCGATTATCATGCTGGAGGTCGAAGGCTACGTAGAAGTCCGCAAAGGTTCCGGCATCCACGTCATTTCAAATCAACCGAAATATTATGTCGCCCCGGATGAAAACCTTGAGTTCGCCAATTATGGCCCGTTCGAACTTCTCCAGGCGCGCCAGTTGATAGAAAGCAATATTGCCGAGTTTGCCGCCACGCAGGTGACGAAACAGGACATCATGAAGCTGATGGAAATCCAGGAGAAAGCGCGTAACGAAAAATGTTTCCGCGACTCCGAATGGGATCTCCAGTTCCATGTGCAGGTCGCGCTGGCGACGCAAAATACCGCGCTGGCCGCCATTGTCGAAAAAATGTGGACTCAGCGCGTACATAACCCGTACTGGAAAAAACTGCACGATCATATTGATTCACGCACCGTCGATAACTGGTGCGACGATCATGACCATATTCTCAAGGCGCTGATTCGCAAAGATCCTCATGCCGCGAAACTGGCAATGTGGCAGCATCTGGAGAACACCAAACAGATGCTGTTTAACGAAACCAGCGACGATTTCGAATTTAACGCCGACCGCTATCTTTTTGCTGAAAATCCCGTTGTTCATCTGGACACCGCCGCTAACGGGGCAAAATAGACAATCTTACGCTGGCAGGCGCATCAGGGCGCCTGTCTGCGACGCCGCTCAGTAAGCGTAAGATATAAAGTGTCAGCCTGTGTAAATCCTCTCGCCACCCACCTTTGTGATAAGCAAAATCATATTTTAACGACGTGCGATTTCTATAACGGACTACGTCGACCTTTGTTACAATTAGATGCATTTTGAATTTTTGTGTGTTAGTGCTTGCTTACTTCACAACTTAACAAGGAATGGTTCAGGCCGCGATTTTGCGCCCGTCCGCAACCCAAGTAAAAAATGAATAATGTTGCGGTATTGCAAACTCAAAAAACCGGCGTGACGTTAACCGATTCTCCAGGAATACTGAATGGAACTACTGACTCAATTACTGAATGCCCTGTGGGCTCAGGATTTTGAAACACTCGCCAACCCTTCCATGATTGGCATGCTTTATTTCGTACTATTTATGATTTTGTTCCTGGAAAATGGGTTGCTTCCTGCCGCCTTTTTACCTGGTGACAGTTTGCTGGTGCTGGTCGGCGTACTTATCGCCAAAGGCGCAATGGGGTTTCCGCAAACGCTCCTGCTGTTAACCGTGGCCGCCAGCCTGGGCTGCTGGGTCAGTTATATTCAGGGGCGATGGCTGGGCAACACGCGTATTGTACAAAACTGGCTGTCGCATCTGCCCGCGCATTATCATCAGCGCGCTCACCATTTGTTCCATAAACATGGTCTGTCCGCGCTGTTAATTGGCCGTTTTATCGCTTTCGTTCGTACCTTGTTACCCACTATCGCGGGTCTGTCCGGCCTTAATAACGCGCGCTTTCAATTCTTTAACTGGATGAGCGGGTTGTTGTGGGTCCTGATCCTGACCTCGCTGGGTTACTTGCTGGGCAAAACGCCTGTATTCCTGAAGTATGAAGACCAACTGATGTCATGTCTGATGCTGCTGCCGGTGGTACTGCTGGTCTTTGGGCTGGCGGGTTCGCTGGTGGTGCTCTGGAAAAAGAAATACGGAAATCGGGGATAGAGTATGGTGAAACCACACATAACGCTTCGACAACTGGCCTGGACAACCTCTTTTCTCGTGCTGATGAGCGTGCTTTTTCTCGTCTGGTCGACCATTCGCCAGCAGGAATCCACGCTGGCCATTCGCGCCATCCATCAGGGCGTCAGTATGCCGGACGGCTTTTCCATCTGGCATCATCTGGACGCTAACGGCATTCGCTTCAAAAGCATCACGCCACAAAATGACGCGCTGCTTATTACGTTTGACTCCAGCGCGCAAAGCGCGGCGGCTAAGGCCGTGCTGGACAGAACGTTGCCGCATGGCTATATCATCGCCCAACAGAACGGCGACAGCCAGGCCGTACAGTGGTTGACCCGCTTACGGGATAACCCACATCGCTTCGGTTAATGTCCAGGAATCCGAATCATATCACCCACTTTGGTGATTTCGCCGTTTACTGACTATGATTAATAAGGCGGACTTATTGTCCGCCGTGTTATGACCTGGATCATCGTCCCCCGGTAACGGGTTCGAATCACAATGGAAGGTTCAAGAATGAAATACCGCATCGCTTTCGCCATTACCCTTTTCACGCTCAGTGCAGGCAGCTATGCCAATACCCTCTGTCAGGAAAAAGAGCAGGATATACAGAAGGAAATTAGCTACGCCGAAAAGCACAACAACCAGAACCGCATTAATGGTTTGAATAAAGCGCTCAGCGAACTCAGAGCAAACTGCACCGACAGTAAACTGCGTGCTGACCATCAGAAAAAGATCGCAAAACAAAAAGATGAGATTGCTGAACGTCAGCGTGATCTGGTCGAAGCAAAACAAAAAGGCGATGCGGATAAAATTGCGAAACGTGAACGCAAGCTGGCTGAAGCTCAGGATGACCTGAAAAAGCTTGAGGCACGCGACTACTAAGTCAAATCAAACGTTAACGACTCACTCACCTGGAGAAAACTATGTCGAAAGATAACACTACGGAACATCTGCGCGCTGAGTTGAAATCCCTGGCTGATACGCTCGAAGAGGTGCTTAGCTCCTCTGGCGATAAGTCGAAAGAAGAGTTGAGTAAGATTCGTAGCAAAGCCGAGCGCGCGCTGAAAGAAAGCCGCAACCGTCTGGGCGAAACCGGCGATGCGATTGCCAAACAAACCCGCGAAGCCGCAGCGCGCGCTGACGACTATGTACGCGAGAACCCGTGGACGGGCGTCGGCATTGGCGCAGCCGTTGGTGTGGTGCTGGGCGTACTGCTGACGCGTCGTTAATTATGGCGGATTCTCATCACGCGCAGGGGCCAGGCAAAAGCGTTCTGGGCATCGGGCAGCGGATTGTCACTATCCTTGTTGAGATGGTAGAAACCCGGCTGCGACTGGCGGTTGTGGAACTGGAAGAGGAAAAAGCGAATCTCTTTCAGCTTCTGCTGATGCTGGGGCTGACCATGCTTTTCGCGGCGTTCGGTCTGATGAGCCTGATGGTGCTTATCATCTGGGCGGTTGACCCTCAGTATCGCCTCAATGCAATGATCGCCACCACCGTTGTGTTGCTGGTTCTGGCGCTGATCGGCGGACTCTGGACGTTACACAAAGCCCGCCAGTCAACGCTGTTACGCCATACGCGTCATGAACTGGCTAACGACCGGCAAATTCTGGAGGATGATAAGCCGTGAGCAGTAAAGTCGAACGTCAAAAGCGTAAGGCGTTGCTGCTCAGCCAAATCCAGCAGCAAAGGCTGGACCTTTCAGCCGGTCGTCGCGACTGGCTGGAAGCGACGGACAGCTGGGATCGCGGCTGGAACACGCTGATCAGCCTGCGTTCCTGGGCGCTGGTCGGCAGCAGCGTTATGGCTATCTGGACAATTCGCCACCCGAATCTGCTGGTGCGCTGGGCAAAACGCGGTTTTGGCATCTGGAGCGCCTGGCGGCTGGTCAAAAGCACGATCCGAAAACAGCAGCTGCGCGGCTGATTCCTGCCCCCTTCCTCCTCGCCATCCGGCATAACGCCCGATGGCGCTACGCTTATCGGGCCTACGTATTGTTGTTAATCCAATAAGGTGTTTACACCGCCATTCGGCAATCTGTGCCCTGTCACTCAAAATTTTTGAAAATTATTGACAGTTTTCCTTGCTAACAATTGTTACATGTCACGTTTATGATTCTCTCCATCAACCGCAACGACGCGACATTCCGCGTGATTGCACAAAAAATGAAATCAGCAGCCTGAGTGGTTCCCTGGAGAGTAAAATGAAAAAATTAGAAGATGTTGGTGTACTGGTAGCGCGCATTCTGATGCCCATTCTGTTTATCACCGCAGGTTGGGGAAAAATCACCGGTTATGCGGGTACCCAACAATACATGGAAGCGATGGGGGTTCCGGGGTTCCTGTTACCGCTGACTATCCTGCTTGAGTTTGGCGGCGGTCTGGCGATTCTGTTCGGTTTCCTGACCCGTACAACGGCGCTGTTTACCGCAGGCTTTACCCTGCTGACCGCGTTCATCTTCCACAGCAACTTTGCGGAAGGCGTTAACTCACTGATGTTCATGAAAAACCTGACCATCGCAGGCGGTTTCCTGCTGCTGGCTATCACGGGGCCGGGTGCATTCAGCATCGACCGCGTCCTGAATAAAAAGTGGTAAGCACGCTATACTGAATCAAAAAACGAGGGGATATTCTCCTCGTTTTTGCTATCTGGAGGAGAGAGAAAATGGGACAACTGATTGACGGCGTATGGCATGACACCTGGTATGACACCAAGTCTACGGGGGGGAAATTTCAACGTTCTGTATCGGCTTTCCGTAACTGGCTCACCGCTGATGGCGCGCCGGGCCCGACTGGCGAAGGGGGCTTTGCCGCCGAAAAAGATCGCTATCACCTGTATGTTTCACTTGCCTGCCCGTGGGCGCATCGCACACTGATCCTGCGTAAGCTCAAGGGGCTGGAACCGTTTATCTCCGTTTCTGTTGTGAATCCGCTGATGCTGGAGAATGGCTGGACGTTTGATGATAATTTCCCGGCGGCAACCGGTGATACGCTGTATCAACACGAGTTTCTGTATCAACTCTATCTGCATGCCGATCCGCACTACAGCGGTCGCGTCACCGTACCGGTATTGTGGGATAAAAAGAATCACACCATCGTCAGTAATGAATCGGCGGAAATCATTCGCATGTTCAATACCGCATTCGATGCGCTGGGCGCCAAAGCCGGGGATTACTACCCGACGGCCCTGCGCGGAAAAATTGACGAACTCAATAGCTGGATTTATGACAACGTCAACAACGGCGTGTACAAAGCCGGGTTTGCCACCAGCCAGCAGGCCTATGATGAAGCCGTAGAGAAAGTGTTCGAATCACTGGCGCGTCTGGAGCAAATCCTGGGGCAGCACCGTTACCTGACCGGCGACCAGTTAACCGAGGCGGACATTCGCCTGTGGACCACGCTGGTGCGTTTTGACCAGGTTTACGTTACGCACTTCAAGTGCGACAAATACCGCATCAGCGATTACCTGAATCTTTATGGTTTCCTGCGCGATATCTGGCAGATGCCCGGCATTGCGGAAACCGTCAACTTCGACCATATCCGTAACCACTACTTCCGTAGCCACAAAACCATCAACCCGACGGGGATTATCTCCATTGGCCCGTTGCAGGATCTCAATGAGCCTCACGGGCGCGACGTCCGCTTTGCAAAAGCGGGATAATCCCCTTACGCCGCCACCAGGAAACAGCCTGGTGGCGGCGCTAACTCGCCTTACCCGCCCGATGCATTAAACACATTAATCATTCGAATATTTACCACCATTCCATTCACGGCTATTCTTATTTAAAAACAAGTGATTGACCGTATGTTGAGGCGAAAATGGACTGGTATTTAAAAGTATTGAAGAACTATATCGGCTTTGGCGGACGCGCGCGTCGTAAAGAGTACTGGATGTTTATTCTGGTCAACGTCATTTTTACGTTCGTGTTGGGCGTGCT
This sequence comes from Citrobacter sp. CK202, assembly GCF_030333225.1. Lineage (NCBI taxonomy): Bacteria > Pseudomonadati > Pseudomonadota > Gammaproteobacteria > Enterobacterales > Enterobacteriaceae > Citrobacter > Citrobacter sp. CK202. The sequence continues at coordinate 152,033 of NZ_JAOWGI010000029.1, read as the reverse complement.
GGACAAGATGTTTGGCTGGCAACGCGCCGGGGGTGAAGGCGTGCTGACAACCATTTATGGCATTCTGATTTTCTTACCGTGGTGGGCAGTACAGTTCCGTCGGTTGCATGATACCGATCGTTCCGCATGGTGGCTGTTACTGCTCCTCATCCCTGTTATTGGCTGGCTGGTCATCATCCTCTTTAACTGCCAGAACGGTACGCCAGGCGAAAACCGCTTCGGGCAGGACCCTAAAATTCTGCCCTGAAGTGAAGCCAGTAGATGCCTGATGGCGCTGCGCTTATCAGGCCTACGCGAGCGCCTGCACCGCCATCCGGCTAAACCGGGCTTGCGCTCTTATCTGCTGGCAAACAGTTTCGGGATTTCCCGCAGGCACCAGGCTTTCGCCTCGCCCATGCTGTCGCGTCGCCAGGCCATAATAATATCAATTTCGCTGGTCGATTCCGGGCTGACGACCCGCAGTCTTCCTTGTGCAATATCCTGTTCGACCAGCGGATACGGCATGGTCGCGACGCCCAGCCCGGCCAGCAAAGCCTGACGTTTGTCTTCAATGGTACTCACCGTCAGGCGCGGCTGTTTGTCCAGCAGCTGCACGGTCAATACCGGTCGCTCGCGGGCGGTATCCGCCACCGCCACACCACGATATTTCACGCGGGTCACTTCAGACAGCGGCTCCGGCTCCTGATGAATCGGATGGTCCGGCGCCGCCACGTAGACGTTCATCAGCGTATACAGCTTGCGGGAGTTAATTTCTGACGACGAGCGGAAATGCATATCCGGTGCAATCACAATATCGGCCCGCCCCTGCTCCAGACGCTCCCAGGCGCCCGCCAGCACTTCCGTGATCACCGAAAGCTGGGTGTTGGCTTTCGCGGCCAGTCGGTCAATCAGCGGGAAGAAGGCTGAGGTCGGCACCAGCGCTTCTGTCACCAGCGTCAGGTGCGTTTCCCAACCGCGCGCCAGCGCTTCGGCATCGGTGGTCAGCTTGTCTGCCGCTTCCAGCAATACGCGCCCGCGTTCCAGCAGCATACGCCCCACGTTGGTGAATTTTGTCCGATGGCCGGAACGGTCAAACAGCACCACATCCAGCTCTTCTTCCAGTTTTTGCATGGTGTAGCTGAGCGCGGATGGTACGCGACCTAACTCATCTGCCGCCGCCGCGAAGCTCCCGCGTCGATCTATTGCGTCCATGACGCGTAACGCTTCCAGTGTTAACGCCCTTTCTTTGGCCATATCGTTCTCATTCAGGAAATTTGAACATACCGGGCAGAATATCTGGCTAACAATGCAGCGTCCAGCCCCTTAACATAAAAGGAAGTAAAGAGAGGTCAAGAATTATGATTACTACCCGAACAGCCAAACAGTGCGGACAGGCAGACTACGGATGGTTGCAGGCCCGTTATACCTTCTCCTTTGGACACTACTTCGACCCTAAACTGCTGGGCTATGCCTCCCTGCGCGTACTCAACCAGGAAGTGCTGGCGCCGGGCGCCTCCTTCCAGCCGCGCACCTACCCGAAGGTGGATATTTTAAACCTGATTCTGGAAGGCGAAGCGGAATATCGCGACAGCGAAGGCAATCATGTCCAGGCGAAAGCGGGCGAAGCCCTGCTGCTCGCCACGCAGCCGGGCATTAGCTATAGCGAGCATAATCTCAGTAAAGATAAGTCGCTTACCAGGATGCAGCTATGGCTGGACGCCTGTCCTGAGCGGGAAAACCCGTTGGTACAGAAAACCACGCTAACCGCGGGCAAACAGCAACTCCTCGCCTCCCCGGATGGAGAACAGGACAGCCTGCAATTACGCCAGCAGGTCTGGGTGCACCATATTGAGCTGAAAAAAGGCGAGTCGCTGAGCTTTCAACTGCATGGCCCACGCGCCTATTTGCAGTCGATTCACGGTACGTTTCATGCGGTCACGCATAACGAGGAGCGAGAAGCGCTTACCTGCGGCGACGGCGCATTTATTCGTGATGAAGCTAACATAACGTTAGTTGCCGACACGCCATTGCGCGCTTTACTGATAGATTTGCCTGTGTAGTCAGAAAAAATAAGGGAGTTATGACTGTGAGCAAAAAATCGGCTAAAAAGCATCAATCCGTAACCCAACCCGCAGCACAGGATGCGGCAAACGCGCCCGGGAAATTTGGCTACGAGGAGATGCTAACCGAACTGGAAGCTATCGTCGCGGATGCAGAGATCCGGTTAGCGGAAGAAGATGAAGCCGCCTGAAAAGGCGGCTTCTGATTTCCGATAAACGCAATGCCGGATGGTGGCGTAAACGCCTTATCCGGCCTACAAACACAAGTTACCGTAGGCCTGATAAGCGCAGCGCCATCAGGCAAACCCGCGCCACCGGGTTAATGCGCCTTACTGGCCATAATTTCGATAACCTGACGGTCGGTTTGCTGCATTGCATGACAGGCCAACGCGCACAAATTCGAAATAGATTGCTCGACGTTATGCGCCACAATTCCTTCGTTGCCGGTCACCGCCGTATCATCCAGCGCCATTAACACCGCTTTCCAGGCCGCAGACGCGCTGGTCGATACCTTCATCGCACAGCTATTCGATGCGCCGTCGCATATCATCCCGCTCACGTCGCCGATCATACTGCTGATCGCCATCGCAATCGTGTTATAGCGGCCATCCATCAGCCACGCCATTCCTGCCGCCGCCCCCATTGCCGCCGTGGTCGCCGCACAGAGCGCTGACAGGCGTGGAAGCTGATGGTGAATGTAGATCGCGCTCAGGTGCGAGAGCATCAGGGCGCGCGCCAGACGTTCGTCATCCGCTCCCACATGCTCCGCCACCACCATTACGGGAACTGTCGCGGTGATCCCCTGATTGCCGGAGCCGGAGTTACTCATGGCTGGCAGCGTCGCGCCGCCCATCCGCGCATCCGAGGCTGCGCTGGTGCGAATCAGGATCGCCGTTGACAGATCGTCCGCCAGCAGACCGCGTGCACACTGCTTTTGCAACGTAGCCCCGATATGCAGCCCCCAGGTGCCGCGCAATCCTTCCTGCGACAGCGCGCCGTTCAGTCTGGCGGCCTCCAGAATAAAGCGGATTGACGCAAACGGCACCGCATTCACAAACGCCAGAATCTCTTCCAGCGAGGTCTTTGATAAGACCGACAGCGGCGATTCTTGCGCCTCCCCCTGCACGCTTTCGGTCTGCGTAAAGATCACTCCAGTGTGAGTTTCAATGCGCACGATATTGGTGTGCCCGCCGACGATCGTTACGCAGGCCCACGCATCGCCGCTGTACACTTTAGCGCGTGAGAAGAGGATGTCGTCGCATGGCTCCTGCAACATCACCGACACCTTCCCGGCAGCCAGCATCGCTTTCGCATCCGCAATCGCCCCCGAAGAGGCGTTTTTCAACACTTCCAGCCCCGCGCTGGCATCGCCGCCAAGCGCCCCCAGCGCTGCCGCAATGGGAAGCCCAACCATCCCGGTGCCCGGCACGGTGACGCCCAGGCCATTCTTCATCAGGTTCGGCGAGACCCACGCGTCAACGCGTTCAACTTCGCCGTCAAGTTCAGCCGCGGCAACCGCCGCCGCCAGCGCCAGAGAGACAGGTTCCGTACATCCCAGTGCCGGTTTTACCTCTTCCTGTACTGCGAGGATAAAACGCTGCCATAACGGATTTTCTGTAGACTCAAACATAACAACAACCTTACTTTCAGGAAGATCAAGCAAATGCCAGGAACGGAGAAACGCACAGCAGCAAACCCGTGACGATAATCAGATACAGAGACGCGCCCTTGTATTTGTGCAGTGCAGGAACTTTGTAGACCAGCCAGGCCGGGATCAAACATCCCACCATGCCGAAGATCGGGCTACAGATAGAGGTGAAACTCAGCACCGGCGCATTCAGCACAATGGCGCTCCAGGCCAGTAAGATGGCGAAAACCATAATGCCGCGCTGCACGAAGCGTTCGTTAATCTTCTCGACAGGCATTCTGCGGCGCAGCAGGTTCATCACAATTCCCTGAGTCGCTTCGCGAAAGCCTAAGTAAACGCCGAAGAACGCGGTCATAACGGCAAAGATATTCAGGATCACGCTGACCACTTTCACCCAGCCCGCACCCGCGCCGCTAATAAACTGCGCGGCGATCGCCAGTGCAGAGATGTTCTGCTCGTAGGCTTTGACCGCTTCGTCATGCCCCATCGCCAGGGTGAAAGAGACCGCGTAGAAAAAGACGGTAACAAACAGAATGCCGAACGCGATGTTCATGGCGCGCAGCGCTTTATGCCGTGCGACCTCAATGGATTTTTCGCGTGAACGATAAGAGATCACCATCGGACTCAAGGTCTGGATAAACAGGATGGAGGTCAGCGTAAACGGCAAGGTGATGATGGCGTTTTTAATCAACAGCGCCATCGGCGGCAGCGCGCCAATGTTGTACAAATGCCACATCCCGATCATTGAGACGCCGAGCGCCGCGACCACCAGCAGTTTAGTCAGCACCATGCCGGTCGAAATCTTGAACAGAAGCTGCTCACCGCGTGACGAGATCGCCACCAGAATGCAAATCAGCACCAGTCCATAAAACGGGCTGTCGGAGAGCAAACCTTCCGTGACGCCAAAGGTGTGCAGATAAGAGGCGCTGTCGTTAGTGATGGCGGTGGAGTAGACAAACATCCAGATCACCAGCATCACAAAGTAGAGTGCGCCTAACAGGATGCCCCAGTTTTTCCCCAGATAGCCGCTGATGACGCTCGGGTAGTCTTTACATTCCGGGGACTCCGCCAGCGTGTTGATGAACAGGCGCTGGAACAGATACATCGCGGGATAGCCGATAATAGAGGAGAGTAAAAAGACCCACAGCCCCATTAAACCGACCTGCACCGGGAGAAAAACAATCCCCGCGCCGATCGCCATACCAATACTCATGATGACCCAGCCCGTGTCGGTGCTGTCGAATTTAATGGCTTCGCGCCATTCGCTTTCGGTCATCCCTGCCCGGCGCGCCGGAGCTGATGCGTCGAGTATTACGCTGTTATTCGTTGCCGTTTCCATTACGTTCTCGCTTAATATGTAGGTAGAGTTTTTTATTATTTTTCCGTGCCGCATCAAGGCGATACGCGGTACATCGTGCGCAGGCGAGTTATTGGAGTAGTGAGGGAATCATACGCGCAGGATCAGAGAAAAACTTCACAAACAAACCCCTGTAATTTCTAAAAGTTAAGAAATATTTTCTCTTTTACGGCAAAATAAAGAATTGAATTTCTATTTTTGAAGCAGATCACAACAAAAAAGGTGCACTAAAGTGCACCTTTTTATCATGCCATGTTGATTAATTCATTGCCGGATGGCGGCGCTTGCGCCTTCTCCGGCCTGCAAACGTACGTAAACCGTAGGCCTGATAAGCGCAGCGCCATCAGGCACGGCTATTCACCTCAGGTACAAACGACCTTAATCGCCAGCCCACCGCGCGAAGTCTCGCGGTACTTATCGTTCATATCCTTGCCGGTTTCATACATCGTCTCGATCACTTTATCGAGCGACACCCGTGGCTCAGACGTCCGCCGCAGCGCCATTCGCGCCGCATTCACCGCTTTTACCGCATTAATCGCGTTACGTTCAATGCAAGGAATTTGCACCTGCCCGGCCACCGGATCGCAGGTCAATCCCAGGTTGTGCTCCATCGCGATTTCCGCCGCAATGCAAACCTGCGATGGACTACCGCCCAGCAGTTCCGTCAGCCCTGCCGCCGCCATCGAGCAGGCGACGCCAACTTCACCCTGACAGCCCACTTCCGCACCGGAGATAGACGCATTCATCTTATACAGCGCGCCAATCGCGCCCGCAGCCAGCAGATAGCGGGCAATCGAGTTGGCATTCACCGGACGGCGGAACTTATCGTAATAGGCCAGTACAGCTGGAATAATGCCGCATGCGCCGTTAGTTGGCGCCGTTACGACCCGTCCTCCTGCCGCGTTCTCTTCACTGACGGCCAGCGCAAACATGTTGATCCAGTCGATAACGTTCATCGGGTCGCTGGAGAGGCTGTCGCTGGAGACCAGCAGACGCCTTAACGCAACGGCGCGACGCGGCACATTCAGCGGCCCCGGCAGTACGCCCTCGGTGTTCATACCGCGTTCAATCCCGGCGTGCATCACATCCCAGATGCGCGCGAATCCGGCGTCAATCTCCTCTTTGCTGCGCAGCGCCAGCTCGTTTTGCATCATCAGGCCAGAGACCGAAAGCCCGTTTCGCTCACACAGTTTCAGCAGTTCGCTGGCCGAGTGAAAATCATAAGGCACAGGCGTTTCGACATCATGCGCCTGCCCGAAACGCTCCTCTTCGACGATAAACCCGCCGCCGATGGAGTAATAGGTTTTGCTCAACAGCGTCTCTTGCCCGTTCCATGCCGTAATACGCATCCCGTTTTCATGGCGCGGTAGCGTTTCGGCGTGAAAGAGAATGCTGTCTGCTACCGGGAAATCAACAACGTGCGCTCCCTCGGCCACCGGCAGGCGTCCGCTGCGCGTTACGTCTTCAATAAAGGTGGGAATCGCGTCGATATTCACGTTTTGCGGGCTGTTACCTGCCAGCCCCATCATGATGGCGGTATCCGTCGCATGACCTTTCCCGGTCAGCGATAACGATCCATACAGATCAACCGTAATACGCGTCGTGCAAAGTAAATCACCCTTGCTGGTCAGTTGATCGATAAAACATTTTCCTGCATTCATCGGCCCTACGGTATGGGAGCTGGAAGGTCCAATGCCAATCTTAAAAATATCGAATGCGCTAATCATATCCAGAACCTCGGATTGCCGTTCAGTGGAGACCAGACATCAAATAGTTTCACACTCGTTTTTGGGATCGGGGCGATCCTGACGATCGCCCCGCAGGGGGTTACAGCGTATCGCCACGCACCGCGATAGCTTCAATCTCCAGCTTCACATCCTTCGGCAAACGGGCGACCTGCACACAGCTGCGCGTAGGGTAAGTCGCCTGATGCTCATCAAAGAACTGCTGATACACCTCGTTGATGGTGGTGAAATCGTTCAGATCGGTAATGAACACAGTGGTCTTCACGATATCGCCCACTTTCAGGCCCGCAGCTTCCACAATCGCTTTGACGTTTTCCAGGCTCTGACGCGCCTGATCGACGACATTTTCCGCGACCTCGCCCGTTTGCGGGCATACCGGGATCTGACCTGAGGTCAGCACCATACTGCCCAAATCCACACCCTGTACGTAGGGGCCGATGGCTCCCGGTGCATGTTGGGTGGCAATAATCTTTCTCATAGCGCCTCCGGCGTTATATCGCCTGGGTAAAGGTACGTGAAATCACATCCTGCTGTTGCTCGCGGGTGAGCGCATTAAAGCGCACGGCGTAGCCGGACACGCGGATCGTCAGGTTCGGATAGCTTTCCGGGTGCTCGATGGCGTCCAGCAGCATTTCACGGTTCATCACGTTGACGTTCAGGTGCTGACCGCCTTCCACATGCGCTTCATGATGGAAGTATCCGTCCAGCAGGCCGACCAGATTGGTTTTCCGCACGCCGTCATCTTTGCCCAACGCCGCAGGCACAATGGAGAAGGTGTAGGAAATCCCGTCTTTGGCATAGGTGAACGGCAGTTTCGCGACGGAAGTCAGCGAAGCGACAGCGCCTTTACGGTCACGGCCGTGCATCGGGTTCGCACCCGGCGCGAACGGCGTACCGCCACGACGTCCATCCGGCGTGTTCCCGGTTTTCTGGCCGTACACCACGTTCGAGGTGATGGTCAGAATGGACTGCGTCGGCACCGCGTTGCGGTAGGTTGGCAACACTTTAATTTTCTTCATAAAGCGTTCAACTAGATCGCAGGCAATGCTGTCCACGCGCTCGTCGTTGTTGCCGTACTGCGGATATTCGCCTTCGATGACAAAATCGACTGCCAGCCCGTTGTGGTCGCGCACCGGTTTCACCTTCGCGTACTTAATGGCGGACAGCGAATCCGCCGCCACGGACAGCCCCGCGATGCCGCATGCCATCGTGCGATAAACGTCACGATCGTGCAGCGCCATCAGCGACGCTTCGTAGCTGTACTTGTCGTGCATGTAGTGGATGATATTCAGCGCGCTGATGTACTGCACCGCCAGCCAGTCCATGAAGTGGTCAAGGCTCTCCATCACCGTGTCGTAATCCAGCACTTCATCCATTAATGGCGCCGTTTTCGGCCCAACCTGGATTTTCAGCTTCTCATCCACACCGCCGTTGATTGCATACAGCAGCGTTTTAGCGAGGTTGGCGCGGGCGCCGAAGAACTGCATCTGCTTACCGATGACCATTGGACTGACGCAGCAGGCAATGGCGTAATCATCGCTGTCAAAGTCAGCACGCATCAGATCGTCATTTTCATACTGCAAAGATGAAGTGACGATCGACACCTGGGCCGCATACTTTTTAAAGGCGACCGGCAGCGCTTCTGACCACAGCACGGTCAGGTTCGGCTCTGGCGCAGGCCCCATCGTGTGCAGGGTATGCAGATAGCGGAAGGAGTTTTTGGTCACCAGCGTACGGCCATCCAGCCCCATACCGCCGATCACTTCGGTTGCCCAAATCGGATCGCCGGAGAACAGCGTGTCAAATTCCGGCGTGCGCAGGAAGCGCACCATGCGGATCTTCATGATGAAGTGGTCGATCAGTTCCTGCGCCTGTTCTTCCGTTAAGATCCCGGCTTTGAAGTCTCGCTCAATGTAGATGTCGAGGAACGACGCGGTACGGCCCAGCGACATTGCGCCGCCGTTCTGCGATTTCACCGCTGCCAGATAGGCGAAGTAAAGCCACTGGACGGCTTCCTGCGCGTTACGCGCCGGACGGGAGATATCGCAACCGTATTTGGCGGCCATTTCCTGCATTTGCAGCAGCGCACGGCGGTGTTCGGCCAGTTCTTCACGCAGGCGAATCGTCGCTTCAAGGTTCTGCCCCCACTCCAGATTTGACTGGAGATCGGCAAACTGCAACTCACGCTCGCGCACCAGATAACGGATACCGTACAGCGCAACGCGGCGATAGTCGCCGATAATGCGCCCACGGCCGTAGCCATCCGGTAAGCCGGTCAGCACCCCGGATTTACGGCAGCGCAGCATATCCGGCGAATACGCGTCGAATACACCCTGGTTATGGGTTTTACGCAGCTCGGTAAACTGATATTCAAAATCAGCATCCATTTCACGACCATACGCCTGGAATGAGCTTTTGATCATGTTGATGCCGCCAAACGGATGCAGCGCGCGCTTGAGTGGCTTATCGGTTTGCAAACCGACGATTTTTTCCAGCTCCTGCTCAATATAACCCGCGTCATGGGCAGTAATGGTGGTCGCAATATTGGTATCGAAATCGACTGGCGCATGCGTCGAGTTTTCAATACGAATACCCGCCATAACTTTTTCCCACAATGCGGTAGTCGCAGGCGTGGCTTCCGCGAGGAAGGATTCATCTCCCTCATAGGGTGTATAGTTGTGCTGAATAAAATCACGGACATTAATTTCTTCTTTCCAGTCCGTACCTTTAAAGCCAAGCCAGGCTTCGGCATACAGCATATCGCTGGTATCGATATTTACCTTCATGAAAAATAGTCTCTCTACAGAACAACAAATAAATTATGCAAATTCCACAGGTGCGTTAACTTTGCCTAAATGAATAGCGTCGAGGGCAATCATCTTTTCTTCATTCGTTGGAATGACGGCACAAATAACGTTGGTGTCTTTGCTGGAGATAATTCTTTCACCGTGAGAATTAGGCAGGCTATTCATCTCGTGATCTAATTTCACGCCCAGAACAACCAAATGTTCAATGACCAGACGGCGAATTAACACGGAGTTTTCGCCAATCCCCCCGGTAAAAATAATACCGTCCAGACGGTGTAACGATGCGGCATGCCCGGCAATGTGGCGGGCAATACGGTGCACAAAGGTTTTAATCGCCAGTTGCGCACGTTCATGCCCTTCATGCCAGGCTTTTTCCAGCACACGTAAGTCAGATGACAGACCGGAAATCCCCAGCAAACCAGATTCTTTATTCACCACGCGTTCCATATCGCCCAGCGTCTGGTTGGTTTCGCTGGCAATCCACGCCATCGCGCCGAAGTCCACATCGCCGCTGCGAGTGCCCATCATCAGCCCTTCCAGCGGGGTCATCCCCATAGAGGTATCGACGCTTTGACCGTTACGAACGGCACAGATAGAAGCGCCATTGCCCAGATGCGCGACAACCAGACCCGAGTCCTCTTCCTGTAGCGCAAGAAGGTCATGCGCACGTTGCGAGACATAGCGGTGCGAGGTGCCATGAAAGCCATAGCGCCGGACGCCCAACTCCTCAAAATATTTCCACGGCAAGCCGTACAAATACGCTTCAGGCGCCATCGTTTGATGGAAGCTGGTATCAAATACCGCCACCTGCTGTACGCCCGGGAAAAGATGCTGCGCCGATTCAATTCCGCTTAAATTGGCGTAATTATGTAACGGCGCTAAAGGAGAAACCCGGCGGATATTCTCGATAACTTCATCCGTAATAATGGCTGATGCCGTAAAGATATTTCCGCCGTGGGCAATACGGTGGCCAATTAAGGCCACGCTGTCGATTAAATTACGTTTTTCCAGTTCAAACGCAATCGCCTTTAATGCGCCTTCGTAGCTGTGGTGAGCCAGCTTAGCTGGCTCTCCTCCATTTACGGATAAAAACGCATCTTCAGAATTAATACCGTCCGCAATTCCTGCCATTAACACATCGCAATGGGTTGCATCCAGTACTGAAAACTTAATGGAAGACGATCCACAGTTAATCACCAGAACTACCGGAAATTCATTCATTTCACTACTCCGCTCATCCTGAGCTAAAGGATTAGAACAGTTTGTACACGATATTCAGGATGGTCAGCAGACCAATCACGGTCACAAACACGTTATCCAGACGACCACGGTATTTCGCCAGTGACGGCGCTTTACGGATGGCGTACATCGGCAGCAGGCAGAGCAGCGAGGCAATGATCGGCGCACCCATTGCTTCAATCAGGTCCAGGATGTTCGGGTTGGCGTATGCCACAACCCAGGTGGAACCCATGATGAAGATCATGCTGATGGTGTTGAGTTTGCCCAGTGAAACTTTGGTTTTATCGCCTTTGTAACCAAACTTCAGCACCAGACCGTTCAGGCCTTCCAGCGTGCCCAGATAGTGACCGAAGAATGATTTGAAGATAGCGACCAGTGCGATGATGGAAGCCCCGTACTCCAGAACCGTAGCAAACGTTGATTTAGTGCCAGACAGCGACGCAAAGTGGTTCGCCAGATATGAGAGCACCGGAATGTTCTGCGCTTTCGCATCCGCCATGTTGGCCGGAGAGAGCGTGAACAGGCAGCTGAAGGCGAAGAACATCACCACGGCCACCATCAGCATGCTGGCGCGGGAGATGATCTGTGAACATTTACGCTCGGTAAATTCACGACCAAAGTCTTTCTCATACTCTTCACGTTTGGAAACCACGAAAGAAGAGACGATAGGCGAGAAGTTAAAGGAGAACACCATGATGGAGATACCCAGCCACACGGTAACCAGAATGCCGTCATGCCCGGTTAACGCGATATTGCTGAGATCCACCTGATCGATAACCGCAGAGTTCCAGTAAGGGATCAGCGACAGAGAGATCAGCACCAGGCTGGCAATGAACGGCCATACCAGGTAGCTCATCACTTTAACCATCAGGTCTTTACCAAACCAGATAACGAAAGCCATCAGCAGCAGCAGGAACAGCGCCACAAAGCCACGGTTAAGCGCCGGCATCTGCAACTGGTTTTCCCAGAAGGTCATAAAGGTGTTGGTAATGGTTACGCCATAAATCCACAGCAGCGGACAGATAGCGAAGAAGTACAGGAACGTGATGACCACGCCGCCTGTTTTACCAAAGTGCTCTTCTACCGTTTCTGTGATGTTGCCGGAAGGGTTAGAACCGGAAAGACACAGGCGCGCCAGCGCACGGTGGCAGTAAAACGCGATGGGGTAGGCCAACACCAGCATCAAAAGAATCGGGATCAGCCCGCCAAATCCTGCGCGAATAGGGAAGAACAACACCCCGGCGCCGATGGCAGTACCAAATAGTCCCAGTGTCCATGTGGTGTCCGATTTACGCCAGGACGACTGTTTTGTCTGGCTGGATACAATGCTATCAGTAGTACTCATATCCTATCCTCAACGAAAAGATTAATAGCCGGGTTTAAGCGTCAACTAAGCCCGTAATTTGCGATACACGAGAAAGATCGATATTGCCGCCAGAAATAATGCTGACCGTTTTTCTGTTCTGGATATAGCTATCTAATTTCCCGCTTAATAATGCGGCACATGCCAGTGCGCCAGCGCCTTCAGTGACGACTTTATTGCGCTGAATTAATGCAATCATGCTGTTACGAATTTCATCTTCGCTGACCAGGACAATGTCATCCACTAATTCACGAACAATCTCATACGTTAAATTACCCGGGCGAGAAACATCACAACCATCCGCCAGGGTGCCGGTCGTTCGGTGAGTGGTTATTTCTCCTGCATGATAAGATGCCGCCATGCCGTGTACGTTTTCGGACTGTACGCCAATAACTTTAATTGTCGGGTTAATGGATTTAATAGCAATCGCGACACCGGCAATCAGACCGCCGCCGCCAATTGGTACAATGACGTTATCGACATCATACAGATCTTCCATAATTTCCAGGCCAATCGTTCCCTGCCCGGCAATCACTTTCGGATCGTCATAAGGTGGAATAAAAATGCGGCCTTCAGTCTCAACAATTTCGCTCACTTTGGCGATGGTATCGTTGAAGTTGTCACCGTGCAGCACCACTTCAGCGGAGTAGTCGCAGGTGGCCGCCACTTTGGACTTCGGCGCACCTTTCGGCATCACGACTTTGCCATCGATACCGAGCATCGCGCAGGAGAGAGACACCCCTTGCGCATGGTTACCGGCAGAGCAAGCCACCACGCCTTTACGTTTTTCTTCTTCCGTTAATGAACTGAGTTTGTTAAACGCACCGCGGATTTTAAAAGAGCCCGTGCGTTGCATATTTTCGAACTTAAGGAATATTTCGCCTTTGCAGCGCTCGCTGAAATAGTTAGAGCGCGGCATACCTGTTTTATAAATTTTCCCCGCAAGTCTTTTTTTCGCTTCGAGGATATCTTCAATCGCAACCGGGAGATCGTATGTAATATGCATTATAACCTCTTAACCTGGGTATTAAGGTAAAATAAATAGTCAGTACCAACGTCTGATATTCAGACAGATGGCATCAGTTTTTGATTAAATTAAATTTAATCCGTTACTTAATTTCTATTAATTGCTTTCGTCTGCAACCATTATAAGATGAATATTCTTTGGCTAATTCCACCAAAACCGATGCTGCTTTTTTAATCCGATAGTTTTTAGACCAGATCGCGGCATAACGCGCGACCGGTAAATCTTCCTCTACTGGAATCGTAATAAACTGGTTTGAACCGAATGGAGATGTCATATCGCAGGGAATGACGGTCAGAAAATCAGCATTGAGAACAAGATTATAAATAGTGACAACGGAATCTGTTTTAACGATGTTTTCACTGCTGATGCCATTTCTTTGTAACGTGGTGAGGAGTTCGCTGTAGTAGCCCATATTCGTTTGTGGCAACACCCACTGTTCGTTCTGCAACGATTCCAGTGTGGTGATGCCGGTGCATGTTCGGGACTTACTGGCCACCAGGACAAACTCTGACTCAAAAAGCGGCTCCACGTGTAGATCCTGTAGTTTCATCTCATCACTGAGCGTGCCGATAGCGAAATCCAGGCGTCCGTCGCGAATCGCGGGCAGGAACGAGGAGAGCTGCGCTTCATACATCGACACCTGCGCTTTTGGGAACACCTCTTTAAATTTATGAATCATGTCAGACATAAAGGTAAAGCCAATCAACGAAGGAAAACCAAACGAAACGTCGACCACCGTGTTGCAGGTCATGCTGTTCATCTCGTTCACCATGTTTTTCATTTCACGGGTGATGGATTCAGACCAGGTAAGCAGCACCTGACCTGCGCTGGTTAACGTGACACCGGTATTTTTGCGAACGATTAACTCAACGCCAAAATAGGCCTCAACATCATTGATAATTTTACTTACAGCAGGCTGAGTTAACCCTAACTCTTTTGCGGCAGAACCGATAGAACCACTTCTAATGACTTCCTGAAAGACCACCAAGTGCTGTGTTTTAGGGAGAAGAATAGTATTCATATCGACCTGCACTAATTACTTTGTTGACGGCATGAAGTGTACCAAATAAAGGTTACATGGTTATGTGCGACTACTCACAAATTAACTGACCTTACATTTTGTAAGCTTATTTTTTAAAAAATAAACCATTTATTATCAACAAGTTGAAAGAACTCGACTGCACTTTATCATGATTTTTGTCAAAAAATCATGAGGGGATAACAATATTTTATGGCGATAACATATGCGTTTCATTCGCTATTTTACAAAATCGGGAAAGACGATAATTCAATCAATTATCGCATAATTAACACGCAGATTTACGTTTAAATTTAACGGACAATTAATCAAAAATAAGTACAATTACGCCCTTATTGGGATTAAATATTGTGGCATATCACATTTTTTCTTCTTATTTGTTTGTAAAAAAACATTACACACACGAATATTTAATTCATTTAATACACGCCATTATCATTACCAACAATATATTAACACTGTGATTGTCAATTTTTGTAGCGCGTAATTTTGTGATAGCGATCAACTGCCAATCTTTTATCCGGTTAAAAAATCACCACGCAGCGTTTTGTGTTAGTGGTCACAGAACAAGAAATATCTTTTGGCGGGGAGATTATGTTACGCAGCGAGATCGGGCACCTTCTGCGGGGAATCCGCCGGATGGCGACGCTCACGCGTCTTATCCGGCCTACCAAAGCACTCTGCCACAGGACTGATAAGCGCAGCGCCATCAGGCAGTACCGGGAACCCAAACGCTATGAAAGCAAAAACCCGCCGAAGCGGGTTTTTACATGAAGAGGTGAAACTGACCGATAAGCCGGGTTCTGTCGTGGACAGTCATTCATCTAGGCCAGCAATCGCTCACTGGCTCAAGCAGCCTACCCGGGTTCAGTACGGGCCGTACCTTATGAACCCCTATTTGGCCTTGCTCCGGGTGGAGTTTACCGTGCCGCGAACTGTTACCAGCCGCGCGGTGCGCTCTTACCGCACCCTTTCACCCTTACCTGATCCCGCTTGCGCGGGCCATCGGCGGTTTGCTCTCTGTTGCACTGGTCGTGGGCTTGCGCCCCCCAGGCGTTACCTGGCACCCTGCCCTATGGAGCCCGGACTTTCCTCCCCTCCGCCCGTCTCCCCCGAAAGGGACGACGACGAAGCGGCGACTGTCTGGTCAGCTTCGGCGCGCAGTATAGAGGGTTTGTACGCCATTGTCACCCTGCACTGCGCATTCCTATCGCCAGCGTTGCGGCGATGTTTCGCGAGGCGCGGTAGATATTATCAAACGCGCCGCGAAAGGCTTCATCCAGCGTGCCAATGCGGGTAAGCACGCTGAACACGGCATCAATACCATGCTGATGCACCACTCCCACATCATGCGTCAGACTCCCCGCGATCCCAATTACTGGCTTATGATACTTTTTCGCCACACTGGCGACGCCTATCGGTACTTTGCCGTGAATACTCTGGCTGTCGATGCGCCCTTCGCCGGTGACGACTAACGCGCAGTCGTGGATATGTTCTTCCAGATTGAGCGCCGTGGTGACTATCTCAATGCCGCTGCGCAACTCTGCGCCGAGGAAAGCCATTAAGGCCGCCCCCATCCCGCCAGCCGCGCCCGCGCCGGGGACATTTTCCACATCCACGCGCAGCGACTTTTTAATCATGTCGGCATAATGAGCAAGATTGCCATCCAGTTCATGAATGAGCTTTTCGGTCGCGCCTTTCTGCGGCCCAAAGATTCGCGACGCGCCATTTTCGCCCGTCAGTGGATTGGTCACATCGCAGGCCACCCGGATAGCACACGTTTTTAAACGCGGATCGAGACCAGAGACATCAATCGAATTCAGGCTGTTCAGGCTGCCGCCGCCGTTCCCAATTTCAGTACCGTTCGCATCCGTTAATCGGGCGCCCAGCGCCTGCACCATGCCCGCGCCGCCGTCATTGGTCGCGCTGCCGCCAATGCCGATGATAATGCTTCTGGCGCCGTGCTCCAGCGCATGCAGGATCAGCTCTCCGGTGCCGCGCGACGTGGTAATCAACGGATTACGCTTTTCTGGCGGAACCAGCGCCAGCCCGCTGGCCGCCGCCATTTCAATAAACGCGGTGCTGCCGTCCCCGGACATGCCCCAGTTGGCCATGACGGTCTCCCCCAGCGGCCCCGTCACAAAAGCGGTATACTGCGTTCCATGCGTGGCGGCAATCATGGCCTCGACCGTTCCCTCTCCGCCGTCAGCGACCGGGATAGAAACATACTGCGCATCGGGAAAAATTTCCCGGAATCCTTTTTCTATCGCCTGCGCAACTTCAGCGGCAGAAAGGCTTTCTTTATAAGAGTCTGGGGCGATTACGATTTTCATAGTTGTAGCCTGTTACTGCACAACGCCGGATGGCGTTTCACTTATCCGGCCAGGGTCATAGGCCCGGACCGCCGCGCGCGACCGGGCATGACGTCATTAGCGAGCGATTTCCACTTTCGCCAGTTTTTCGTAGTAGCAGGCCAGGGCGCTATGGTCGGCCGTGCCCAGACCATCGGCACGTAGCGCCTGCATCATTTCCATCACGGCGGCGGTCAGCGGCAGCTGCGCGCCTACGCCATGAGAGGTGTCCAGCGCATTCGCCAGATCTTTAATATGCAGATCGATGCGAAAGCCCGGTTTGAAATTCCGTTCCATCACCATCGGCGCTTTCGCATCCAGCACGGTGCTACCCGCCAGACCGCCGCGAATCGCCTGATACACCAGATCCGGGTTCACCCCCGCTTTGGTCGCCAGCGTCAGCGCTTCAGACATGGCTGCGATGTTCAGCGCGACAATCACCTGGTTAGCCAGTTTGGTCACGTTGCCCGCGCCGATATCACCGGTATGCACCACGGAACCGGCCATTGCTTTTAGCAGATCGTAATATTTATCGAAAATCGCTTTATCGCCGCCAACCATCACCGACAGCGTGCCGTCGATCGCTTTCGGCTCGCCGCCGCTTACCGGCGCATCCAGCATATCGATACCTTTTGCTTTCAGCGCGTCGCTGATTTCACGGCTTGCCAGCGGAGCGATAGAGCTCATATCGATCAAAACGGTGCCTGGCTTCGCGCCTTCAATAATGCCGCCTTCGCCCAGCGCCACTTCTTTCACATGCGGCGAGTTCGGCAGCATGGTGATAATCACATCGCACTGTTCGGCAACGGCTTTTGCCGTGGCTGCGGTTTCTGCGCCTGCGGCAATAACTTCGGCAATCGCGTCAGGGTTACGGTCAGAAACCACCAGCGAGTAACCGGCTTTGAGGAGGTTTTTGCTCATTGGTTTACCCATGATGCCCAGGCCAATGAAACCTACTTTCATCGTCATAATCTTCTCTCTCTTGTTTCAGTGGTGGTTATTTCTTAAAGGCGTCAGCCAGCTTTTGCGTGGCGGAGCGGAACACGCCCAAATCGCTCCCCACGGCAACGAACGTCGCGCCCCATTCCAGATAGCGGCGCGCGTCGGCTTCGACCGGCGCCAGAATGCCGCACGGTTTACCGTGGGCTTTGGCGCGGGCAAAGATATGCTGAATGGTTTTCTGTACTTCCGGGTGAGAGGCGTTACCAAGATGACCTAACGCCGCAGCCAGATCGCTTGGGCCGACAAAAATACCGTCAACGCCTTCAGTGGCCGCGATAGCATCAACGTTATCCACCCCCTGCTGGCTTTCGATCTGCACCAGAATGGTGATGTTCTTATTTGACTGGGCAAAGTAATCCGGCACGGTGCCAAACATATTGGCGCGATGGGAAACGGAGACCCCACGGATGCCTTCCGGCGGATAACGCGTCGAGGCCACGGCGCGAACGGCTTCTTCTTCCGTCTCGACAAACGGGATCAGGAAGTTATAGAAACCGATATCCAGCAGACGCTTAATAATGACCGGCTCGTTCGTCGGCACCCGTACCACCGGCGCGCTGGCGCTGCCTTTCAACGCCATCAGTTGTGGAATAAAAGTTGAGATATCGTTCGGCGCATGTTCGCCATCCAGCACCAGCCAGTCAAAACCTGCCAGCCCTAACACTTCCGTACTGATGGGGTTTGCCAGCGCGGACCAACAGCCGATCTGAATGCGTTGCGCTGCCAGCGCAGCTTTAAATTTGTTCGGGAAGATATCGTTACTCATCATTTATACCCTGGATGAATCATTATTTATTTCCGCAATTCCGGGAGATATTTCGATTTGCTCATCTAAGGAATTACGCTGATATTTTATCGATAGCGGATAATGAAAGTCGTGAATCAGTATAATCATACTTACGCCGCTAAACATTGTTGTATTGCTCAATTTTAATATTCACAATGAATAATATTTTGAGCATTTGCACAACGTCATGGGCGGTGATGCACAGATTTGTACATTACTCGCCCAGCGCCCGTACCATCGGGAATAATGGCCGATCGCGATCACATTTTTAAACAAAAACTCCTGGCATTCTTTATTTAGCAGCAACGTATTTTTAATTCTGACAATAAAAAGCAGTTGTTCTCTTTAACACATTTATTATCACCACCTGGCTGGAGAATACTGGACAATGGCCGATATCGAAATTAGACAAGAATCGCCAACCGCGTTTTATATTAAAGTGCATGACACCGATAACGTGGCAATTATTGTTAATGACAATGGTCTGCAAGCCGGAACGCGTTTCCCGGACGGTCTGGCGTTGGTTGAACATATTCCTCAGGGGCATAAAGTGGCGCTGGAGGCGATTCCTGCCCACGGCGAAATCGTGCGTTATGGCGAGGTGATCGGCTATGCCGTTCGCGACATCGCACGCGGCAGCTGGATAGATGAGTCGCTGGTTGAGCTACCGAAAGCGCCGCCGTTACACACCCTGCCGCTGGCGACGAAAGTGCCGGAACCGCTGCCGCCGCTGGAAGGCTACACGTTTGAAGGCTACCGCAACGCGGATGGCAGCGTCGGCACCAAAAACCTGCTCGGCATCACCACCAGCGTACACTGCGTGGCGGGCGTCGTGGATTATGTCGTGAAGATCATTGAGCGTGACCTGCTGCCTGGATACCCGAACGTAGACGGCGTTGTCGGTCTGAACCACTTGTACGGCTGCGGTGTGGCGATCAACGCGCCAGCGGCCGTGGTTCCTATCCGCACCATTCATAACATCTCGTTGAACCCGAACTTCGGCGGCGAAGTTATGGTCATCGGCCTTGGCTGTGAAAAACTTCAGCCGGAACGTCTGCTGGAAGGCACGGAAGATGTGAAAGGGATTCCGGTGGACAGCGCCAGTATTGTGCGTTTGCAGGATGAGCAGCACGTCGGCTTTAAGTCGATGGTCGAGGATATTTTGCAGGTGGCCGAACGCCACCTGACGAAGCTCAACCAGCGCCAGCGTGAAACCTGCCCGGCTTCCGAACTGGTGGTCGGAATGCAGTGCGGCGGCAGCGATGCGTTTTCCGGCGTGACGGCCAACCCGGCGGTGGGTTACGCCTCGGATCTGTTAGTGCGTTGCGGCGCGACGGTGATGTTCTCGGAAGTCACCGAAGTCCGTGATGCGATCCACCTTCTCACGCCACGCGCAATTAACGAAGAGGTCGGCAAACGCCTGCTGGAAGAGATGGCCTGGTACGATAATTATCTTGATATGGGGAAAACCGACCGCAGCGCCAACCCGTCGCCGGGCAACAAAAAAGGCGGTCTCGCGAACGTGGTGGAAAAAGCGTTGGGCTCTATCGCAAAATCCGGGCAGAGCGCGATTGTGGAAGTGCTGTCCCCCGGTCAGCGACCGACAAAACGCGGTTTAATTTACGCCGCCACGCCCGCCAGTGATTTTGTCTGCGGCACGCAGCAGGTCGCTTCCGGGATCACCGTGCAGGTGTTCACAACCGGTCGCGGAACGCCATATGGCCTGATGGCGGTTCCGGTAATCAAAATGGCGACCCGCACAGAACTGGCGAATCGCTGGTTTGATTTGATGGACATCAACGCGGGCACCATTGCCACAGGGGAAGAGAGCATTGAGGACGTGGGCTGGAAGCTGTTCCACTTTATTCTGGACGTCGCGAGCGGTCGTAAGAAAACCTTCTCAGACCAATGGGGGCTGCATAACCAGCTGGCCGTGTTTAACCCCGCGCCAGTGACCTGATGACGAAAAAAGGCCGGATGTGGATCGCATCGCCATCCGGCAACGCTTTTTAAAGACTCTCCATTTTGAAGACCTACATTTTATATCTTCTGCTGCCTCCCTCTCTCTACGTCTGAATTGATAAGCCCCCCAACCCTTGCTTCATTCTTACAGCGCTTTTCATCGCACGACTTTCGCAACCCTCCAGATACTTTCGAAACTTTCATTTATTAGATCAAAATCACAAAACAACATTACGAAACCCTATATCTTCTTTCGAAGAAAACAAACGAAAGAATTCGGAGGAAGGATGTTTATCATTTCAACCAAAACGATGCTAAAGAAAGCTCAGCGTGAAGGTTACGCGGTGCCCGCATTCAACATCCACAACCTCGAAACATTACAGGTCGTGGTGGAAACCGCCGCTGAAATGCGCGCGCCATTGATCGTTGCCGGAACACCAGGAACCTTCAGCTACGCTGGCGTCAGTAATATCGTGGCAATTGCCAGCGAGTTGGCAAAAACCTGGAACCATCCTCTGGCCATTCATCTCGATCATCATGAGAAAACAATGGATATCGAAGAGAAAGTCAGGGCAGGCGTTCGCTCAGTGATGATCGACGGCTCGCACCTGCCGTTTGCAGACAACATCGCCTTAGTGAAAAACGTAACGGATTACTGCCATCGTTATGACGTCAGTGTTGAGGCAGAACTGGGGCGTCTGGGCGGACAGGAAGATGATCTCATCGTGGATGGCAAAGATGCTTTGTATACCCATCCAGAACAGGCTCAAGAATTTGTAGCTAAAACAGGTATCGACTCTTTGGCCGTAGCGATTGGCACCGCACATGGTCTGTATACCGCAGAACCGAAACTGGATTTCGAACGCCTGGCAGAGATCCGACAGCATGTTGATATCCCTTTAGTTTTACATGGCGCATCAGGGCTACCTGGCAGTGATATTCGCAAGGCTATCTCACTGGGTATTTGTAAAGTCAACGTCGCAACCGAGCTAAAAATCGCTTTTTCCGACGCCCTGAAAAATTATTTGCGTACACATTCCGATGCCAGCGATCCACGGCACTACATGGTTCCGGCCAAAGCCGCAATGAAAGATGTCGTACGTAAAGTCATCACCGACTGCGGTTGCGAAGGAAGGCTATAAGGCTGCTATATCACAGCCTCTTAACTCATTCATTTACATGAATTGTAAGGATTTTGGTCAGGGGTATCTTTTTATAGCTGGATCACGAAAGTCGCTTTTACCCTTTGCCTTCAATCCAAAAATATTATGAAGATAAACAAAAGATATCGGAGATAGATGTGAAAGAGATAATCTCTCGTCATAAGGCAGGTGAAGCGTCAGGCATTTGTTCCGTCTGTTCAGCACATCCGTTAGTGATTGAAGCGGCGCTACGCTTTGATCTCGCGACAAACAATAAGGTTTTGATTGAAGCAACATCCAACCAGGTTAATCAGTTCGGCGGTTATACCGGCATGAAACCCGCCGACTTCCGCGATTTTGTTTATAACATTGCACAGGAAACAGGATTCCCGCGTGAAAGATTGATTCTGGGTGGCGATCACCTGGGGCCTAACTGCTGGCAGAATGAATCCGCAGCCGCCGCAATGGAGAAATCTGTTGAGTTAATTAAGGCTTATGTCGCCGCAGGTTTTAGCAAAATCCACCTGGATGCATCAATGTCATGTGCCGACGATCCAACCCCACTTGATCCTATGGTCGTGGCCCAACGCGCAGCTGTACTTTGCCAGGCCGCTGAAACAACGGCCACTGAAGAACAAAAGCGCCATTTAACCTATGTCATTGGCACTGAAGTTCCTGTTCCCGGCGGTGAAGCCAGTAGCATCGGCCGCGTTCACGTCACGCGTGAAGAAGATGCCGCCCGTACGCTGGAAACGCACCAGGTCGCCTTTCGCGCATTAGGGCTCGAGGAAGCATTAACTCGCATTATCGCCATTGTGGTACAGCCTGGCGTGGAATTCGATCACTCCCAAATTATTCATTATCAACCGCAGGCCGCTGAAGCGCTTTCCGCATGGATTAAAGACACGCCGATGGTGTATGAGGCCCACTCTACCGACTATCAAACACGTCACGCCTACCGCGCACTGGTACGCGATCACTACGCCATTCTGAAAGTCGGCCCGGCACTGACCTTTGCTTTACGTGAAGCGATTTTTGCACTCGCGCAAATGGAGAACGAACTGATTTCTCCAGAACAACGCAGCCGGGTACTGGAAGTGATCGATGAAGTGATGCTTAACGAGCCAGGTTACTGGAAGAAGTATTATCGTCCGACCTGGAGCCAGGCGATGATCGATATTCACTTCAGCTTATCCGATCGTATTCGCTACTACTGGCCGCATCCACGCATTCGTCAAAGTGTGGAGAAATTAATTGCCAATCTGAACGGGGTTTCATTACCGCCAGGACTCATCAGTCAGTTTATGCCCGTACAGTTTGAACGTCTGTCCGAAGGGGTACTAACCGCCACACCTCATAACTTGATTATCGACAAAATCCAGGACGTTCTGCGTGCCTACCGCTTTGGTTGTGTGCCTGAAACCGCCTGATATTCGGAGAATATATGAGCCAACTTTTTGTCCGAACCGGAATTGACTTTAACTCGTGCCAGCAAGTGCTGGCACACATTGGAGAGGAGATGCTGGCAAAAGGTGTTGTACATGAAAGCTATCCGCAGGCACTGGTAGAACGCGAGGCGAATTTCCCGACAGGGATCGCGCTGGAACGCCATGCCGTCGCCATTCCGCACTGCGAAGCCATTCATGCTAAATCACCCGCAATCTATCTGATTCGGCCGGATAATCCGGTGAAGTTTCAACAGGCCGACGATGACGAAGAGATCGCCGTTTCTTTAATCATCGCACTTATCGTTGAAAACCCTGCGGCACAGCTGAAGCTTCTGCGCCGTCTTTTTAGTGAGCTACAAAATCCGAGCATTCTTGACGCCTTGCTGAGCGCACCTGATTCCGAGCTGGCTACGCTCTTCCGGGAAACCATCCTTGAGTCTGAGCCGTGCGCCCAGGCCTAATAACAAACTGATAATAAAAGGAATACCCTATGAAACGTAAAGTAATCGTGGCCTGTGGCGGTGCGGTAGCGACCTCAACCATGGCCGCAGAAGAAATTAAAGAATTATGTGAAGCTCACAATATCGATCTTGATCTCGTGCAATGCCGGGTCACGGAGATCGAAACCTATATGGATGGCGCGGATCTTATTTGTACCACCGCCCGCGTTGACCGTACCTTTGGCGATATCCCGGTCGTTCACGGCATGCCATTTGTTTCTGGCGTGGGTATTGAAGCATTGCAGCAAAAAATCCTGAGCATCCTTAAGGGGTAACGTCATGTTTAGCGAAATAATGCGTTATATCCTGGACTTAGGACCCACGGTAATGCTGCCTCTAGTGATTATCGTCTTCTCTAAATTACTGGGGATGAAGCTCGGGGATTGTTTTAAATCCGGTCTGCACATCGGCATTGGTTTTGTTGGTATTGGGCTGGTGATTGGTCTGATGCTCGACTCTATCGGACCTGCGGCAAAAGCCATGGCAGAACAGTTCCAGATAAACCTGCATGTTATTGATATCGGCTGGCCGGGTTCGTCTCCGATGACCTGGGCGTCGCAAATTGCACTGATCGCCATCCCTGTCGCTATTGGCGTTAATGTCATCATGCTGATCACGCGAATGACACGCGTTGTGAATGTCGATATCTGGAATATTTGGCACATGACATTTACTGGCGCCATGCTGCATCTTGCGACAGGTTCTTACTGGTTGGGTATCCTGGGCGTCGTTGTTCATGCCGCCTTTGTCTACAAACTGGGTGACTGGTTTGCCAAAGATACCCGCGATTTCTTTGGTCTGGAGGGGATCGCCATCCCACATGGTTCGTCTGCTTATCTTGGCCCGATAGCGGTACTGGTTGATACGATCATTGAAAAAATTCCGGGTCTGAATCGCATTCACTTCAGCGCAGATGATGTACAAAAACGCTTTGGTCCTTTCGGAGAACCCGTTACTGTCGGTTTCGTCATGGGGCTCGTTATCGGTATGTTGGCAGGCTATGACGTGAAAAGCGTGCTGCAACTGGCTGTAAAAACAGCAGCAGTCATGCTCCTGATGCCACGGGTGATTAAACCGATCATGGATGGTTTAACGCCTATTGCCAGGCATGCCCGCAAACGTCTGCAAGCTAAATTTGGCGGGCAGGAATTCCTGATTGGCCTGGACCCTGCACTATTACTAGGCCACACCTCAGTGGTTTCCGCCAGCCTGATTTTTATTCCGCTGACTATTCTGATCGCGGTACTGGTGCCCGGTAATCAGGTACTCCCATTCGGTGATCTCGCCACTATCGGTTTCTTTGTCGCAATGGCGGTAGCAGTACATCAGGGTAACCTGTTCCGCACGTTGATATCCGGTGTCATTATCATGGGTATCACGCTATGGATCGCCACACAAACTATCGGCCTGCATACCCAACTCGCCGCTAATGCCGGGGCTCTGAAGACTGGCGGCATGGTAGCTTCCATGGACCAGGGGGGTTCTCCAGTCACCTGGTTACTCATTGAACTTTTCACCTGGCAAAATGTTATTGGTCTCGTGGTTATCGGTGCCATCTACTTTACCGGCGTTCTGTTGACCTGGCGCAGAGCCCGTAACTTTATGGCCGCTGAAAAAGCAGCAGCTACCCAGCAAAGTCAAACAGCCTCTTAATTCCAGGGGAGCATTCGCTCCCCCTTAACATCTTTGGAGAAACTTATGAAATCAGTGGTGATTCACGCTGAGGGAGACGTGCGCGTTGAAGAACGTCCCATACCGCAAATACAGGCCGATGATGATGTATTAATCAAGGTTATCAGCTCGGGTCTTTGTGGTTCAGATATCCCCCGTATTTTCGCCCACGGAGCGCATTATTATCCAATCACGTTAGGCCATGAATTTAGCGGTTACGTTGAATCTTATGGTTCAGGTGTTACCGATATGCAGCCTGGCGATGCTGTCGCCTGTGTTCCGCTTCTTCCTTGCTTTCACTGCCCGCAATGCGAACAGGGATATTTTTCATTATGCAAGCAATACCAGTTTGTCGGTTCACGTAGTGAAGGGGGCAATGCTGAATACGTTGTCGTTAAACGCGCCAACCTCTTCCGGCTTCCTTCCGATATGCCAATTGAAGATGGCGCATTTATCGAACCCATCACCGTAGGGTTACACGCCTTTCACCTGGCGCAAGGCTGTAAAGGTAAAAACGTTATTATCGTAGGGGCAGGTACCATTGGACTGCTGGCGATGCAGTGCGCCCGTGAGTTGGGAGCCAAAAGCGTTACAGCAATTGATATTAATCCCCAGAAACTTGAACTGGCTAAAGAGCTGGGCGCAACGTACACCTTTAACAGTCGTGAAATGACCGCGTCAGAGATCTACACCGCACTATCTGATATTCAGTTTGATCAATTGATTCTGGAGACAGCAGGTACGCCGCAAACGGTCTCCCTGACCATCGAAATAGCAGGGCCACGCGCCCAGTTAGCTCTGGTAGGAACATTGCACCATGACCTGACGCTGACATCAGGCGTGTTTGGGCAAATTCTGCGTAAAGAGTTAACAATACTTGGTAGTTGGATGAACTATTCCAGTCCCTGGCCTGGTGAAGAGTGGGAAACCGCAGCGCGTTTACTCACGGAAAAACGTCTACAACTTGAACCGTTAATTGCCCATCGCGGTGATGCTGATAGTTTTGCCGACGCAGTGAAAGCGCTTAACGGCGCGCCAATGCAGGGAAAAATCTTACTTAAGCTCTCCTGACATCATGAGCCAGCAACCTGCGCTGGCTCACAATTACTTTCGAAATTTAGCGTTCACCTTTCGCAATCCTTCGATTAAACTAGTCACAGTTAATTGTCAGGCAAATCAATATGAACTCATTTGAGAGAAGGAACAAAATTGTCGATCTGATTAATACGCAGGGTAGCGTACTGGTTATGGATCTTTCGAATACCTTTGGTATCTCTGAAGTCACTATCCGCGCCGACCTGCGTTTGCTGGAAGAAAAAGGGCTTGTCACACGTTTTCATGGCGGCGCGGCAAAACCTGGAAGTCATCTGGCTGAAGGCGACAATCAGGAAGTCATACTCGAAGATCGCTATCAACTCGCCAGCGACCCTAAAAAACGGATTGCCCAGGCCGCAGCCTCGATGGTTGAAGAAGGGATGACCATTATTCTGGATAGCGGAAGTACGACATTGCTGATTGCTGAAGCATTAACCCGAAAAAGCAATATCACCGTTATCACAAATAGCTTACCTGCCGCATTTACCTTATCCGACAATAAAGACCTGACCCTGGTCGTTTGTGGTGGTACCGTGCGACACAAAACGCATTCCATGCATGGCACAATTGCGGAACGCTCGCTACATGGGATCAGTGCGGATCTCATGTTTGTTGGGGCTGATGGGATTGATGCAACTAACGGCATTACAACTTTCAATGAAGGCTATTCGATTAGTAGCGTGATGGCTGCTGCGGCACATAAGGTCATTGCCGTACTGGATGCGACAAAATTTAACCGACGTGGTTTTAATCAGGTACTTCCAATGGAGAAGATTAACTGTGTAATAACCGACGACAGCATCAGCAAACAGGATAAATCAGCGCTGGCCAAAACAGGCGTTGAACTGCTGGTCGTTTAAATTACCCGCCACATCCCCCCTTTTGTCGCGCCAACGCGTTGCAGTTTGCCTTTTAGCTGCAACGCTTTCAGATAGCGTTCTACGGTTCGGGCTGAGAGCTCACACTCATCAGCGATACTTTTGGCGGATCTGCCCGGATGATTCGACAAGATTTGTAGAATGCGTTTTTCTATATCCAGTAAATCAGGCGACATTTCTTCCGACATTTCTTCCGACATTTCTTCCGACAGGGCTGGTGATTTTCCCAATCCCTCCTGCAAAGCAGAGATGATGTTTTCCAGGATAAATTCTATAAATAGCGTACAGCTACTTTGCCGATCGCACTGCCCTAACACCTGGTAATATCGGTCCTGTTGGTAGTGGATCAGCGTCTCTACAGGTAGCCACGCCAATTCCGATCGCCACTCACGTAGGATTAATGTCTGCCACAACCGCCCCATACGTCCATTTCCGTCGGCAAAAGGATGAATAAATTCAAACTCATAATGGAAAACAGCACCAGCAATCAGTGGGTGGAGCTCTGTCGTTTTTAACCAGCCAAGTAAATCATTCATCAAACGAAAAACTTGTGAGGCCGGAGGAGCCATGTGAATAAGCTGTTTTTCCCTGTAAACACCAACATTTCCGGTACGTAACTGGCCCGGATTATCGACCAGACCGAGCATAAGGACCCGATGTGCTTGTAAAAGGTCAGATAATTTTTCACTTTTCCATTCCGACATCTTTTCATAGGCCAGAATCGCATTTCTAACTTCCTGTATATCTTTAGCAGGAGCCAGAATACGTTTCCCCTCCATCAGAGCGGTGACTTGTTCCGTAGTCAACGAATTATGCTCAATCGCTAAAGAGGCCTGAATAGTGCGAATACGATTCTCTTTGCGCAAAAGAGGAGATGTCCTACCAGCCATCGCAGCCCAATGCCCCATCAACTCACCAACCTCAATGACTTGATTGAGGATCAATGGAGTGATGACGAAAGGTGGTTGGTAGGTGCTCACTGTTACTCCCCCTGCTGCTCCAGCGCATACTTATACAGCGCGTTCTTTTTCACGCCGTGGATTTCGGCGGCAAGAGCGGCGGCCTTTTTCAGCGGCAGTTCCGCCTGTAACAACGCCAGCGTTCGCAGCGCGTCGGCGGGAAGCGCATCGTCCTGGGCTTTGTGCCCTTCGACAATCAGTACCATTTCCCCCTTGCGGCGGTTTTCGTCCTCTTTCACCCATGCCAGCAGTTCGCCGACCGGCGCGCCGTAAATGGTCTCCCAGGTTTTGGTCAGCTCACGCGCCAGCACCACATAGCGAGATTCTCCCCACACGGCGACCATATCTTCCAGGCTGTCCAGCAAGCGGTGTGTGGATTCATAAAAAATCAGCGTCCGTGGTTCTGCTTCAATCGCTTTCAGCGCATCACGGCGGCCTTTCGATTTCGCGGGCAGAAAACCTTCATAGCAAAAACGATCGGACGGCAACCCGGCGGCGCTCAGCGCGGCAATCGCGGCGCACGGCCCCGGCAACGGAACCACACGGATGCCGGCTTCACGACAGGTGCGCACCAGATGGTAACCCGGATCATTGATCAATGGCGTTCCGGCATCAGAAACCAGCGCAATGTTCTGCCCCTCTTTCAGCTTCGCCACCAGCGTTTCGGCTTTTTGCTGCTCATTGTGGTCATGTAAAGCGAACAAGCGGGCGTTAATCGCGAAGTGTTGTAACAATAGTCCGGTATGACGAGTGTCTTCAGCGGCAATTAAATCAACGGCTTGCAAAACTTCTAGCGCTCGTTGGGTAATATCAGCCAAATTCCCGATAGGAGTAGGTACAATATAGAGTTGGCCCTGAGAATTATCCGCCGATTCGTTTTGTTTCATTGTGTCGTCCGTATTGCCGATTTAATATTGAGCATTGCGTAAAAAATATCACTGGATACAGTATGGTACCCTCAACATTTTCTCGTTTGAAAGCCGCGCGCGCGCTGCCTGTCATTCTGGCAGCATTGATTTTCGCGGGCTGTGGCACCCAGGCGCCGGATCAAAGTGCTGCCCATATGCAGGGCACGGCACAAGCTGATTCCGGCTTTTATCTGCAACAAATGCAGCAAAGTTCAGATGATAGCAAGACCAACTGGCAATTACTCGCCATTCGTGCACTGCTGAAAGAAGGCAAAAGCCAGCATGCCATCGAATTATTCAACCAGTTGCCGCAAAACCTGAACGATGCGCAGCGTCGCGAACAGTCGCTGCTGGCGGTTGAGATCAAACTGGCGCAGAAAGATATCGCCGGCGCGCAGGCGCTGCTGGAAAAACTCACTCCGGCTGATTTGGATCAGAACCAACAGGCGCGTTACTGGCAGGCGAAAATTGATGCCAGCCAGGGCCGCCCTTCTCTTTCACTGCTGCGCGCGTTAATCGCCCAGGAGCCGCTGCTGTCTGCAAAAGACAAGCAGAAGAACATGGACGCCACCTGGCAAGCGCTCTCCTCTATGACCCAGGAACAGGCTCAGGCGCTGGTCATTAACGCCGATGAAAACGTCCTGCAAGGCTGGCTGGATTTACAGCGTGTCTGGTTCGATAACCGTAACGACCCGGACATGATGAAAGCCGGGATTGCCGACTGGCAAAAACGCTACCCGCAAAACCCAGGGGCAAAACTGCTGCCTACACAACTGGTCAATGTGCAAAGCTTTAAACCGGCTTCCACCAGCAAAATCGCCCTGCTGCTGCCGCTGAACGGCCAGGCCGCCATTTTTGGCCGCACCATTCAGCAAGGTTTTGAAGCGGCGAAAAATCTGGGGACGCAACCGGTGGACGCGCAGCCTGTCGCGGAACCGACAGCGTCGGCAGAACCTGCCCAGCCGCAAGCCGCTGACGGCGTCGCCAGCCCTTCTCAGGCGGCGGTGAACGATTTGACCGGCGACGAACAAACGCAGCCTGCCGAACAACCGGTAAGCACCCCGGCGCAGACCGCTACGGCGAGCGCGCCGGCCAACCCTTCCGCTGAACTGAAAATCTACGACACCACCTCTCAACCGCTGGATCAGATCCTCACGCAGGTTCAGCAGGACGGCGCCAGCATTGTTGTCGGCCCGCTGCTGAAAAATAACGTTGAAGAGCTGATCAAAAGCAATACGCCGCTGAATGTCCTGGCGCTTAATCAGCCAGAAAAAGTGCAGAACCACGCCAATATTTGCTACTTTGCCCTCTCACCTGAAGATGAAGCCCGCGACGCGGCGCATCATATTCACGACCAGGGCAAACAAAATCCGCTGTTGCTGATTCCACGCAGCGGGCTGGGCGATCGCGTGGCGAACGCTTTCGCTCAGGAGTGGCAGAAGCTGGGCGGCGGCACGGTGTTGCAGCAGAAATTCGGTTCTACCGCTGAACTGAGAATGGGCGTCAACGGCGGCTCCGGCATTGCCCTGACGGGCAGCCCTGTCGCCGCAAGCCAGCCCTCACAGCCGGGCGTCACCATTGGCGGCCTGACGATTCCGGCACCGCCGACAGACGCGCAGATCACTGGCAGCGGCGGTCGCGTTGACGCGGTCTACATTCTGGCGACGCCGGAAGAGATCGGGTTCATTAAACCGATGATCGCCATGCGTAACGGCAGCCAAAGCGGCGCAACGCTGTACGCCAGCTCGCGCAGCACGCAGGGCACTTCCGGCCCCGACTTCCGTCTGGAGATGGAAGGCTTGCAGTACAGCGAGATCCCAATGCTGGCCGGTAGCAACATGCCGTTAATGCAGCAGGCGCTCGGCGCCGTACGCAACGACTACTCCCTTGCCCGTATGTACGCGATGGGCGTAGACGCGTGGTCGCTGGCGAACCACTTCTCGCAGATGCGCCAGGTGCCGGGTTTCGAAATTAACGGTAATACCGGGGCGTTAACCGCCACACAGGATTGCGTGATTAACAGGAAGTTATCATGGCTCAAATACCAGCAAGGG
This sequence comes from Citrobacter sp. CK202, assembly GCF_030333225.1. NCBI lineage: Bacteria > Pseudomonadati > Pseudomonadota > Gammaproteobacteria > Enterobacterales > Enterobacteriaceae > Citrobacter > Citrobacter sp. CK202. The sequence continues at coordinate 121,012 of NZ_JAOWGI010000029.1, read as the reverse complement.
CAAATCGTCCCCGCCAGTTAACGAGTAAACAGACCGGCGACGTGTGGGAAGCCGCCGCACGCCGCTGGCTGGAGAGCAAGGGACTGCGTTTTATTGCCGCCAACGTGCGTGAGCGCGGCGGCGAAATCGATCTGATAATGCGTGACGGAAAAACCACGGTCTTTGTTGAGGTTCGTTATCGCCGCTCGGCACAGTTTGGCGGCGCGGCCGCCAGTGTGACCTGGAGCAAACAACACAAATTATTACAGACCGCCCGCTTGTGGCTTGCTCGCCACAATGGGAGTTTTGATACTGTGGATTGCCGGTTCGATGTGTTAGCCTTCACCGGAAATGATGTTGAGTGGTTTAAGGATGCCTTTAACGACCGCTCATAATTGAAGATTTAAGGATTAGCGTGCTCGATAGAATTAAAGTCTGCTTTACAGAAAGCATTCAAACGCAAATTGCTGCGGCAGAAGCTCTCCCGGATGCAATTTCCCGTGCCGCCATGACGCTGGTTCACTCCCTGCTCAACGGCAACAAAATTCTCTGTTGTGGTAATGGTACTTCCGCCGCCAACGCACAGCATTTTGCTGCCAGCATGATCAACCGTTTTGAAACAGAACGTCCCAGTTTACCCGCTATTGCACTTAATACCGATAATGTGGTCTTAACAGCGATTGCCAACGATCGCCTGCATGATGAAATCTATGCAAAACAGGTCCGTGCGCTGGGCCATGCCGGTGATGTTTTATTGGCGATTTCTACGCGTGGCAACAGTCGCGATATCGTTAAGGCCGTTGAGGCCGCCGTCACTCGGGATATGACCATTGTGGCGTTGACAGGCTATGACGGGGGCGAGCTGGCCGGGTTATTAGGGCCGCAGGATGTTGAAATCCGTATTCCCTCGCACCACAGCGCGCGCATTCAGGAAATGCATATGCTGACGGTAAACTGCTTGTGCGATTTGATCGACAACACGCTTTTCCCTCACCAGGATGATTAAGGAGTACATATGAAGGCATTTTCGCCACTCGCAGTCCTTATTTCTGCGTTGCTGTTGCAAGGTTGCGTCGCTGCCGCGGTGGTTGGAACCGCCGCTGTGGGTACGAAAGCCGCAACCGATCCACGTAGCGTTGGCACCCAGGTGGATGATGGAACCCTGGAGCTGCGCGTAAACAGCGCGCTGTCGAAAGACGAACAAATCAAGAAAGAAGCGCGCATCAACGTAACGGCGTATCAGGGCAAGGTATTACTGGTGGGTCAGTCGCCGAATAGCGAACTCTCCTCGCGGGCAAAACAGATTGCGATGGGTGTCGATGGGGCGACAGAAGTGTATAACGAAATCCGTCAGGGCCAGCCGATTGGTCTTGGGACGGCTTCGAACGATACCTGGATCACCACCAAAGTGCGTTCGCAGCTGTTGACCAGCGATCAGGTGAAATCGTCCAACGTAAAAGTGACGACCGAAAATGGCGAAGTTTTCCTGTTGGGTCTGGTCACCGAGCGTGAATCAAAAGCCGCTGCGGACATCGCCAGCCGGGTCAGCGGTGTGAAACGCGTCACCACCGCCTTTACGTTTATCAAATAACCCGCCGTTTTAGCCGGATGGCGGCTGTGCCTTATCCGGCCTACGGGAAGTACCATTTGTAGGCCCGGTAAGCGCCAGCGTCACCGGGCATTGCGCCGGATGGCGGCTTCGCCTTATCCGGCCTACGGGAAGTGCCATTTGTAGGCCCGGTAAGCGCCAGCGCCACCGGGCATTGCGCCGGATGGCGGCTTCGCCTTATCCGGCCTACGGGAAGTGCCATTTGTAGGCCCAGTAAGCGCCAGCGCCCCCGGCATTTCCACTTCACACCAGCGCAATGCTTCCCACTATCACCCCAGAAATCGCCACCAGTACACCTATAAGCCACAACGCTTTTGCCGGGAAGGCTTTACGCAGCATAATCAGCGACGGCAGACTCACCGCCGGCAAGGTCATCAGCAGCGCCAGAGCTGGCGCGGTTCCCATTCCTGCCAGCATCATCGTTTGTACAATCGGAATCTCTGCGGCGGTAGGGATTACAAACAGGCATCCCGCGACGGCCATCGCAATAACCCACATCAGCGTATTATCAACTGCGCCATCGGCATGCGGGAACAGCCAGACGCGCGCCGCGCCTAATACCAGTACCGCCAGGATATAAACCGGGATCGTACTCCAGAACAGCGCCCACAATGCTTTTCCCCAGCGAGCAAAGAATCCGCCCTGCGGTTCAGATACGGCGATCTCCTGAGGAATGTCTACCTGCGGCGACTCTTTCACCCATTTCTGCACCAGCGTCGCCACCACCAGCACCATCGCCAGCCCGGCAACCAGACGAATAGCCGCAAAATGCCAGCCGAGCACAAAGCTCATAAACACCAGCGTTGCCGGGTTTAACAGCGGATTCCCCATCCAGAACGCCAGCGCGCCGCCCATAGAAACCTGCTGGCGACGCATTCCCGCCGCCACCGGCGCGGCGCAGCAGGTACACATCATACCTGGCAGCGAGAACAGGGTGCCAAACAGCGTGCCGCGAAAACGCGACTGCCCCAGCGTACGTAGCAGCCAGTCACGCGGGATCAACACCTGAATCAGCGAACCGAGGATCACCCCCAGCACCGCCGCCTTCCAGACCGCGATAAAATAGATCATCGCGTAGTCCCAGGCCGCTCGCCACGGGTTCGCATCCGCCTGCGCCAGAATAGATTTACCGATACTGTGCGTTTCCGCAGCCGTGAAGGCTTTGCCGTAATAAGGCTGCCATTTCACATACCAGAGGCCAACGATAACGACGAGAAAGAAGAGTGCGGGTTTCCACCATTGAAATGGCGTCACCGCCTGAGATGAAGACTGACCAGCCATAGCATTCCCCAGGAAGTTATTGAGATAATTAAGCCCGTGAATACTACGCCTTTGGGAAATGTTTGGAAACGTCGTTTTTTATCGGATGGGGGCAAAATGCCCGGTGGCGCTCGCGCTTACCGGGCCTGGAGAACGCCACGAAATCCCAGGCCGGATAAGGCGTTAGCCACCATCCGGCAGTGAACAGATGCTATAACGCCCTTTCCCGCAACCGGGATGAGGTCAGGATGGTAACGCCTTCTTGCTCCGGCGCCAGAGCCTCCTCCAGCATCGCACGCGCCACATCTCTGGCGTCGATGGATTTCCAGTTTCCCGGCAGCAGCCGGAACAGCGGCGCAAACAGCGTTTCATTCATCCGGTGTTTAGCTCTATCGCCAAGCAACATGGAGGGACGCGCAATCGTCAGGCGCGGCCATTGCTGGGCGATTAACGCCTCTTCCATTTCACCTTTGACCCGGTTATAGAAAAACGGCGATCGCGCATTTGCGCCCATTGCGCTCACGACCAGCATATGTCGGGCGCCCAGCCGCCGCCCCGTCAGCGCGGTATCCACCACCAGCGTATAATCCGCATGAATAAACGCCTCTTTGCTTCCGGCCTCGCGGCGAGTCGTTCCCAGACAGCAAAAAACAATGTCCACCGGATCGGTCACCTGCGCCAGCGCATCGGTCAGTTGAGGATCGTGAGGATTATAAACGCCGACCATATCCGCCAGAGGGCGGCGTGTAGGCGCGGCTATCGAATGAATCCGGGGTTCATTAAGCAACATCCGCAGGAGGTGTCCTCCCACCAGCCCCGTCGCCCCTGTAATTAACACCTGAGTCATCGCGCGCTCCATAACCTCAACCATTAATCTAACTATAGGCTACGGATCGGGCTGCGTAGCCAGTGCATTTTTTTGCCAAATCCCAACGTGTTGTCAGTGAATTTGATTTCATCCAGGCGGATTTCCCATACTGGCGCAGGCAGCATTCTGGCGACAGGAAAGCGGCGGAGATAGGCCTGACGCGCCGCATCGCTTTCCTCTCCCTCAAGCTTGCGGATCTCCCCTTTAAACTGTATTCCGCGAATCCGCGCCACCGTTTTCGGCTGACCGTTGACCGTTCCGGCAACGGGCGCGCGCGGGCCGGACATCTGCGCATGGCGCGTTTTCTCTTCCGTGAGTACATAAAACGCAACCTTTTGCGCATCAAACAGATAAAACGCGTTTGCGCACCAGAGTTCGCCCTCATGCTGAACGCACCAGGTGACCACATGCTGCTTTGCCAGCCAGCGGCTTATCGCGGTGAGTGTTTCCATCGTTATTCTCTCTTATACTGGGCATCTGAAAATTAACACGCTAATGGTCATGATGACACCCTGGTATCTGTATCTGATCCGCACCGCAGACAATGCCCTCTACACCGGGATTACGACCGATGTAGCGCGCCGCTATAAGCAGCATCAAAGTGGTAAAGGCGCAAAAGCGTTGCGCGGAAAAGGGGAACTCACCCTGGCGTTTTCGGCGCGGGTCGGCGAGCGCTCGCTTGCCCTGCGCATGGAGTATCGCATCAAGAGACTCACAAAGCGCCAGAAGGAGCGCCTCGTGACAGAAGGTGAAGGGTTTGAGGCGTTACTGGCCAGCCTGCAAACCCCAACGCTTAAAAGCGATTGAAATGGTCGTGGTATTCCACCAGGCCCGTCACGCCGTCCAGCGCGTCTTCCGCCAGGCGGTGTACCTGGAAAGCGCTTTCGGTGCCCGGCCAACGGCAATGAAGATCGTAATGCGCCGCCAGTTCAAAACCGAAACGGCTGTACAATGCCGGCTCGCCCAGCGTGACGACCGCCGCATAGCCAAACTCGTTGAGTGAATCCAGTCCTTCGTAGACCAGTTGGCGCGCAAGCCCTTGTCCACGGTAGTTTTCATCTACCGCCAACGGCGCCATTCCCACCCATTGCAGGTCTTCACCCTGTACATCGACCGGACTAAACGCCACATAGCCAACCACCTGACCTTCGTCGTCAGTGGCGACCAGCCCCAGCGTCAGGAAGCCATCTTCGCGCAGGTCATGCACCAGCTTCGCTTCCGCATCGCTTTCGAACGTGCGGCGCAGCAAAGCGTCGATACCGGGCGCGTCAATGGGAATTTCAACTCGAATCAGCATGGTTCACCTACCGAGGTCTGTTTGGTTTCTGGCGAGGTTTTCATACCCGCCTCAACAAAATCCGCCAGTTGCAGCAGCATAATGCGTAACGCTTTCGGCATCTGCTCCAGTTCGATGGCGTCCATCAGGTTTTTCACATACAGCCCTAACTCTGTATCGCCTTCAATGACCAGACGACGCTGGAAGAAGAGCGTATCAGGGTCCTGCTTACGCGCCGCAATCATCAACAAGTCGCTGGCATCGGCGCTAAAGCTCACATCGGCCTCAGCGTTCTGACTGACAATCAGTTTGCCGTTCTCAACAGAGGTGTACCATCTGAGGTTAATATCACGCACCGTAATACTTAACCAACGGCCTTCGAGGAACTCAAGCTCCCCATCTGCCAGTGCCTGACGAAATTGCCAGCTCAGAACCTGTTCCAGAACCTGGCGCTTCAGCGCAAAGGGCGTCAGTTTAACCGGAACACTCATCAGAGACGGGCCAAAATGTACTAAGCGTGAACGCAGTTTATCCAACACGAGCTTTACTCCCTGTTTCAATAATCCCGTTATTTTGCCATATCAGATAAACGACATAGCGGCGTAAATCAACAATTCGATACGAAATTGTTACCCAGTTATAGGTGTAACCAATACGCCTTTAACTGCCTTAAATCAAAAATTGTCGCAGCAAGGTTAACTAAAATCTCTCTTCGTTAACAATTTTGCGGCCTGGACGGCGCAACATTCAGGAATAATTATGGAGCTGCTCTGCCCTGCCGGAAATCTCCCGGCGCTTAAGGCGGCCATTGAGAACGGTGCTGATGCCGTTTATATCGGGCTAAAAGATGATACTAACGCCCGTCACTTCGCCGGTCTTAATTTTACTGAGAAAAAATTGCAGGAAGCGGTGAATTACGTCCATCAACATCGCCGTAAACTGCACATCGCGATTAACACGTTTGCACACCCGGATGGATATGTTCGCTGGCAGCGTGCCGTGGATATGGCGGCGCAACTGGGCGCAGATGCGCTGATCCTGGCCGACCTTGCTATGCTTGAGTATGCAGCAGAACGCTATCCGCATATTGAGCGCCATGTCTCTGTTCAGGCATCGGCAACGAATGAAGAAGCAATTAACTTCTACCATCGCAACTTTGACGTTGCGCGCGTCGTCCTGCCGCGCGTGCTTTCCATTCATCAGGTGAAACAGCTCGCCCGCGTCACGCCCGTGCCGCTGGAGGTCTTCGCCTTCGGCAGCCTGTGCATTATGGCGGAAGGCCGTTGCTACCTCTCCTCTTATCTGACGGGTGAATCCCCCAATACCGTCGGCGCCTGCTCTCCGGCCCGCTTCGTGCGCTGGCAACAGACCTCCCAGGGGCTGGAATCGCGCCTGAACGAGGTGCTCATCGACCGCTATCAGGACGGTGAGAACGCCGGTTATCCAACGCTGTGTAAAGGTCGCTATCTGGTTGATGGCGAGCGCTACCACGCGCTGGAAGAACCTACCAGCCTCAACACGCTGGAACTGCTGCCTGACCTGCTGGCGGCGAATATCGCCTCGGTGAAAATTGAAGGGCGTCAGCGCAGCCCGGCGTATGTCAGCCAGGTGGCGAAAGTGTGGCGTCAGGCGATCGACCGCTGCATGGCCGACCCGCAAAACTTCGTCCCGCAAAGCGCCTGGATGGAGACGCTTGGCTCCATGTCCGAAGGCACTCAGACCACGCTTGGCGCGTATCACCGTAAATGGCAGTGAGAGAAGCAATGAAATATTCCTTAGGGCCGGTGCTTTACTATTGGCCGAAAGAGACGCTGGAAGCATTTTATCAGCAGGCCGCCACCAGCAGCGCCGACGTGATTTACCTTGGCGAAGCGGTGTGCAGCAAACGCCGCGCCACCAAAGTGGGCGACTGGCTTGATATGGCGAAATCCCTTGCCGGAAGCGGCAAGCAGATCGTGCTCTCCACGCTGGCGCTGGTACAGGCCGCCTCTGAATTAGGCGAACTGAAACGCTATGTGGAAAACGGCGACTTCCTGCTGGAGGCCAGCGACCTCGGCGTCGTAAATATGTGCGCCGAGCGCAAGCTGCCGTTTGTCGCCGGTCACGCGCTTAACTGCTATAACGCGGTAACGCTGCGTCTGCTGCTTAAACAGGGCATGGTGCGCTGGTGCATGCCGGTCGAGCTTTCCCGCGACTGGCTGGTGAATCTGCTGAACCAGTGCGATGAGCTCGGCATCCGCAATCAGTTTGAAGTGGAAGTGCTGAGCTACGGTCATCTGCCGCTGGCGTACTCCGCCCGCTGTTTTACCGCGCGTTCAGAAGACCGCCCGAAAGACGAGTGTGAAACCTGCTGCATCAAGTACCCGAACGGGCGCAACGTGTTGTCTCAGGAGAATCAGCAGGTGTTCGTGCTTAACGGTATTCAGACCATGAGCGGCTACGTTTATAACCTCGGCAACGAACTGACCTCCATGCAGGGGCTGGTCGACATTGTGCGCCTTTCCCCGCTGGGTACGGAGACATTCGCCATGCTCGACGCCTTCCGCGCCAATGAAAACGGCAGCGCGCCGTTGCCGCTGGCCGCGCACAGCGACTGCAACGGTTACTGGAAACGCCTGGCCGGTCTGGAACTACAGGTGTGACTGAACCTTGCCGGATGGCGGCATAAATGCCTTATTAGGCAGTTGATGTTTGCGCCCCGCCTTATACCGCTCACTTTGTTAACAACGGTAATCAAATTTTAATGCAGTATTAAATGATTCACCGACGACAAAGTGAGCCGTTATGACTGACAAAACCATTCCATTTTCGCTGCTGGATCTGGCACCGATCCCCGAAGGCTCCTCTGCGAAAGAGGCCTTCTCACACTCACTGGATCTCGCCCGTCTGGCAGAGCGGCGCGGCTATCACCGCTACTGGCTGGCGGAACATCACAACATGACCGGTATCGCCAGCGCGGCGACATCGGTGCTGATTGGCTATCTGGCCGCCAATACCACCACGTTGCATCTGGGTTCTGGCGGGGTGATGCTCCCCAACCACTCACCGCTGGTTATCGCCGAGCAGTTCGGTACGCTGAATACGCTCTATCCTGGACGGATTGATCTGGGCCTGGGGCGCGCGCCGGGAAGCGATCAGCGCACCATGATGGCGCTGCGCCGTCATATGAGCGGCGATATTGATAATTTCCCGCGCGACGTTGCTGAACTGGTGGACTGGTTCGACGCGCGCGATCCCAATCCGCATGTACGCCCGGTTCCGGGCTATGGCGAGAAGATCCCGGTGTGGCTGCTGGGTTCCAGCCTGTACGGCGCACAGCTGGCGGCGCAGCGTGGTCTGCCGTTCGCCTTCGCCTCCCACTTCGCGCCCGATATGCTGTTCCAGGCGCTGCATCTCTATCGCACCCAGTTCAAGCCGTCCGCGCGGCTGGAAAAACCGTATGCGATGGTGTGCATCAATATCATCGCCGCTGACAGCAATCGCGATGCGGAATTTCTGTTTACCTCTATGCAGCAGGCGTTTGTGAAACTGCGTCGCGGCGAGACCGGACAGCTACCCGCGCCAATTCAAAATATGGATCAGTTCTGGTCGCCGTCCGAGCAATATGGCGTGCAACAGGCACTGAGCATGTCGCTGGTGGGCGATAAAGCCAAAGTACGTCACGGGCTGGAATCTATTCTGCGCGAAACGCAGGCGGATGAGATTATGGTCAACGGGCAGATTTTCGATCATCAGGCGCGGCTGCATTCGTTTGACCTGGCGATGCAGGTGAAAGAGGAGTTGGTGGGGTAGTGCGTTGTTTTGCCCGGTGGCGCTTCGCTTACCGGGCCTACGAGATTGTTCAGGCCGGATAAGGCGTAGCCGCCATCCGGCACAACAAACTTACTGGTACACTGGTAACAAGTTCACGCTCGACAGAATATGCACCAGCGCGTTGCCGATACCGAATACCAGAATCAGCGCAATCATCGGCTTGCCGCCCCAGACGCGGAATTTCGGGCTGCCGAAGCGTTGGCGTGAAGCTCGCGCCAGCAGAGCCGGAACAATGGCTGCCCAGATGGTTGCCGCCAGCCCCGCATAGCCGATAGCATACAGGAACCCGTTCGGCCACAGCAGACCGCCAATCACCGGCGGCAGGAAAGTCAGCAGCGCAGTTTTGAAGCGCCCCAGCGCCGAATCATCAAAACCAAACAGATCCGCCAGATAGTCAAACAGACCGAGCGTCACGCCGAGGAACGAACTCGCCACCGCAAAGTTAGAGAACACCACCAGCAGCAGATCCAGACTGCGGCTGTTCAGTACGCCGCTCAGCGCCTGTACCAACACATCAATATTACCGCCCTGCTGCGCAATACCGATAAACGCCGGGCGCGGAATATTACCCATCGTACCCAACAGCCAGATGGTATACAGCACCAGCGCCATCAGCGTACCGTACACCAGGCATTTCACGATGGTACGCGGATCTTTACCGTAATATTTCATCAGGCTTGGCACGTTGCCGTGATAACCAAACGACGCCAGACAAAACGGCAATGTCATCAGCAGGTACGGCGTGTAAGACGCATTGCTTTCGGCCACGTTAAACAGCGTCGCCGGCGTGACGTGCCCCAGCAGACTGCCGAAGGTCAGAAAGAAGGTGATGACTTTCGCGCCCAGCACAATCGCCGTCATCCGGCTAACCGCTTTCGTACTCAACCAGACGACAAAGGCCACCAGCAACGCAAACGCAAAACCTGCCGCCCGCGCCGGAACGTTCAGCGACATTTCAGCAAAGGTATGATGCAGAATCGAGCCGCTCGCCGAGATATAGGCGTAGGTCAGGATATAGAGCACAAAGGCAATAGAGATCCCATTCACCACGTTCCAGCCTTTACCCAGCAGGTCTTTGGTGATGGTGTCAAAGCTGGAGCCAATCCGGTAGTTGAGGTTGGCTTCGAGGATCATCAACCCGGAATGCAGCATACAGAACCAGGTAAACACCAACGCCGCCATCGACCAGAAGAACCACGCACCGGACATGACCACCGGCAGGGAGAACATTCCCGCGCCAATAATGGTGCCGCCGATGATCACCACGCCGCCAAGCAGCGAAGGTGACGTTTGGGTGGTGGTTAGTGTTGCCATTCAGCCCTCTCTCCAGTGAATAATATTGCGACTGCATTTTATTGTGTCGCACTGTACCAGTACGCGAGTACAAAAGAAATAAAAAAAGCCCCGATCGCAATCATCGGGGCTGTATATTTTACTTTACGGTGCGAGACCGCGATTTAGCGTGAATTACGCATCACCGCCGAAACGACGACGACCGGTGGAGTCGTCACGACGCGGCGCACGGCCTTCACGACGCTCACCGCTGAAACGACGACCATCACCACGGCCACCTTCACGACGTTCGCCGCCAAAACCACGACCGCCTTCACGACGCTCGCCACCGAAGCTACGACCACCGCCACGACGCTCGTTACCGGAATGCGGTTGCGCATCGCCCAGCAGCTGCATGTTCATCGGCTTGTTCAGGATGCGGGTGCGCGTAAAGTGCTGCAACACCTCACCCGGCATACCTTTCGGCAGCTCAATGGTGGAGTGGGAAGCAAACAGCTTGATGTTACCAATGTAACGGCTGCTGATGTCGCCTTCGTTAGCAATCGCGCCAACGATATGACGCACTTCAACACCGTCATCACGGCCCACTTCAATGCGGTACAGCTGCATATCGCCAACGTCACGACGTTCACGACGCGGGCGATCTTCACGGTCACCACGGTCAGCACGCGGGCCACGATCGTTACGATCGCGCGGACCACGGTCATCACGGTCACGGAATTCACGTTTAGGACGCATCGGCGCATCCGGCGGTACGATCAGCGTGCGTTCGCCCTGCGCCATTTTCAGCAGTGCGGCAGCCAGCGTTTCGAGATCCAGCTCTTCGCCTTCTTCGGTCGGCTGGATTTTCGCCAGCAGCGCGCGATACTGATCCAGATCGCTGCTTTCCAGCTGCTGCTGAACTTTCGCTGCAAATTTTTCCAGACGGCGTTTGCCCAGCAGTTCTGCGTTCGGCAGTTCCACTTCCGGGATGGTCAGCTTCATGGTGCGTTCAATGTTGCGCAGCAGACGACGCTCGCGGTTCTCAACGAACAGCAGCGCGCGGCCAGCACGACCCGCACGACCGGTACGGCCGATACGGTGAACGTAAGACTCGGAGTCCATCGGGATATCGTAGTTTACAACCAGGCTGATGCGCTCAACGTCCAGGCCACGGGCCGCAACGTCAGTTGCAATCAGGATATCCAGACGACCGTCTTTCAGACGCTCCAGAGTCTGCTCACGCAGCGCCTGGTTCATGTCGCCATTCAGCGCGGCGCTGTTGTAACCGCTACGCTCCAGCGCTTCAGCCACTTCCAGGGTCGCATTTTTAGTACGAACGAAGATAATCGCCGCATCAAAATCTTCAGCTTCCAGGAAACGCACCAGCGCTTCGTTTTTACGCATGCCCCAGACAGTCCAGTAGCTCTGGCTGATGTCAGGACGCGTGGTCACGCTGGACTGAATGCGCACTTCCTGCGGCTCTTTCATAAAGCGGCGGGTAATGCGACGAATCGCTTCCGGCATGGTGGCAGAGAACAGTGCGGTCTGATGACCTTCAGGAATCTGCGCCATGATGGTTTCAACGTCTTCGATGAAGCCCATACGCAGCATTTCGTCGGCTTCGTCCAGCACCAGACCGCTCAGTTTAGAGAGATCCAGCGTGCCGCGTTTTAAGTGATCAAGCAGACGTCCCGGCGTACCGACAACGATCTGCGGCCCTTGACGCAGGGCGCGTAACTGCACGTCATAACGCTGGCCGCCGTACAGGGCAACCACGTTCACGCCGCGCATATGTTTAGAGAAATCCGTCATGGCTTCAGCAACCTGAACCGCCAGTTCGCGGGTCGGTGCCAGCACCAGAATCTGAGGTGCCTTCAGCTCAGGATCAAGATTGTTAAGCAGCGGTAAGGAGAACGCTGCGGTTTTGCCGCTACCGGTCTGGGCCATACCCAGAACATCGCGACCGCCCAGCAGATGCGGGATGCACTCTGCCTGGATTGGAGATGGTTTTTCGTAACCCAGATCGTTAAGGGCGTCAAGGATAGGAGCCTTCAGGCCCAGATCTGCAAAAGTGGTTTCGAATTCAGCCATGTAGTACGTGTGCCTCAAAATTAATGGCGGCCAGTCTACATAACTCATCATGAAATTGATCTGCAATTTTCATTGAAAAGTGTGAACCGGCTCAAAGTAGGTGTATTAACGAACAACAACGCCCTCACCCGTGAAGGTGATGGCAATCAAAAAGATTACGGGCTGATGTGTACGTCAGCTATTGCTGGTCCGATTCTGCCAGGTCATCTTGGTCCTGGCCCAGGAGCGATAATTCCAACAATGCGTATCGGTGCTCAACAAAGTTATGAACGTTGTTAGCCACCGCCAGTTTGAACAATGCCGTAGCGTTGTCCAAATCCCCCAGACTTAGGTAATACTTACCTAAATAGAAGTTGGTTTCACTGAGATGCTCAGCGAGCGAGGTGTTATCCGTTGCGTCCGCCTTCAGGCGTTCCATCAGCGTTGCTTCGCTAATGTTGCCCAGGTAGAACTCGACAATGTTCCATCCCCATTGTTCTTTATCCGATTTCTCGAAGCGTTGCTTTAACGCTTCTTTCGCCTGCTTCTCATCGAGCTTCTGCTCAGCGAGATAAAGCCACAGGCTGCGGAAAGGATCATTGGGATCGTCTTGATAAAACGCCAGCAGATCATCTTGCGCTAACTTGTCGCGACCGCCGTAATACAATGCGATACCGCGATTTAAGTACGCGTAGTTGTAAGTTGGATCAAGCTCAAGTACAGAATCAAACGCTTCATAGGCAGCATCAAAATTGCCTGCCTGCGTTAAATAAATGCCTAAGTAATTGAATACTTCAGGCATATCCGGTCGGATTGCCAGCGCTTGTGAAAAATCATTTCGCGCTAATGCCCTCAGACCCAGACTATCATACAACACTCCGCGCTCATATAAAAGCTGTGCGCGTTCGTCATCGGTTAAAGCCCGACTGGCAAGAATTTGTTCCATGCGTGCCAGAATCACTTCCTGCTGCAAAGTCGGTTGCAATGGCACCGCGAGGACTTCACTCTTACGCCAGGCAGAGTTGCTGCATCCTGCCAGCGTGAGTGCTGTCGCAACGAAACACCAGCGCAAAAAAGGCTTCATTTCCCACTCCCGAAGACAACGATTGAATGAACGTCCTGTTCCCCGGTTGCTGACAAGGCGTCCTGCCGGGTCAAAGGCCCTCCGCCAAAGCGGAGGGCAAATGGCAACCTTACTCGCCCTGTTCTGCTGCCGGAGCTTCCGGCGCAGCAGCTGGTTGAGACTGCTCAGTTGCTTCTTTAATGCTCAGACGTACGCGGCCCTGGCGATCAACTTCCAGAACTTTAACCGGTACTTCCTGACCCATTTGCAGGTAATCGGTCACTTTCTCTACGCGCTTGTCAGCGATCTGAGAGATGTGTACCAGACCTTCTTTACCGCCGCCAATGGCAACAAACGCGCCAAAGTCAACGATGCGGGTCACTTTACCATTGTAGATACGGCCCACTTCGATTTCCGCAGTGATCTCTTCGATACGACGGATAGCATGTTTCGCTTTTTCGCCGTCGGTCGCCGCGATCTTCACCGTACCGTCATCTTCGATTTCGATGGTGGTGCCAGTTTCTTCGGTCAGAGCACGGATAACAGAACCGCCCTTACCGATAACGTCTTTGATCTTGTCCGGGTTGATCTTGATGGTGTGGATACGCGGAGCGAACTGAGAAATGTCGCCACGCGGCGCGTTGATCGCCTGTTCCATCACGCCCAGGATGTGCAGACGCGCACCTTTTGCCTGGTTCAGCGCAACCTGCATGATCTCTTTGGTGATACCTTCAATTTTGATATCCATCTGCAACGCAGAGATACCGTCGCGGGAACCCGCCACTTTGAAGTCCATATCGCCCAGGTGGTCTTCGTCGCCCAGGATGTCAGACAGAACAACAAAGTTGTCGCCTTCTTTCACCAGACCCATCGCGATACCCGCAACGGCCGCTTTAATCGGCACGCCTGCGTCCATCAGCGCCAGGGAAGCGCCACACACGGAAGCCATAGAGGAAGACCCGTTGGATTCGGTGATTTCAGACACCACGCGAACGGTGTACGGGAATTTGTCCATTTCCGGCATAACTGCCAGAACGCCGCGCTTCGCCAGACGACCGTGACCAATTTCACGACGCTTCGGAGAACCGACCATGCCGGTTTCGCCAACGGAGTACGGAGGGAAGTTGTAGTGGAACAGGAAGCTGTCAGTGCGTTCGCCCATCAGTTCATCAAGAACCTGTGCGTCACGAGCGGTACCCAGCGTCGCCGTGACCAGCGCCTGCGTTTCGCCACGAGTGAACAGCGCGGAACCGTGAGTACGCGGCAGCACGCCAGTACGCACGTCCAGACCACGGATCATGTCTTTTTCACGGCCATCAATACGCGGCTCGCCGGCCAGTACGCGGCTACGAACAACGTTTTTCTCGATCGCGTGCAGGATTTCGCCCAGTTCGTTTTCGTCCAGGGTTTCGTCTTCTGCAACCAGCGCAGCGATGGTTTCGGATTTGATCACGTCAACCTGAGCATAACGCTCCTGTTTGTCGGTGATACGGTAAGCGTCGCTCAGGCGAGCTTCGGCCAGTGCAGCAACGCGCGCGTTCAGCGCTTCGTTTACCGCTTCCGGCTGCCAGTCCCAACGCGGTTTGCCCGCTTCTTTCACCAGATCGTTGATGTTCTGAATCACAATCTGCTGCTGCTCGTGGCCGAATACCACGGCGCCCAGCATGGTGTCTTCGCTCAGCAGTTCTGCTTCGGATTCAACCATCAGAACAGCCGCTTCAGTACCGGCAACCACCAGGTCCAGCTTACTTTCTTTCAGTTCGTCCTGAGTCGGGTTCAGTACATACTGGTCATTGATATAACCAACACGCGCGGCGCCAATCGGGCCGTTGAACGGAATGCCGGACAGAGACAGCGCGGCGGAAGCACCGATCATCGCGACGATATCCGGGTTAACCTGCGGGTTAACGGAAACGACGGTTGCGATAACCTGAACTTCGTTAACGAAGCCTTCCGGGAACAGCGGACGAACCGGGCGGTCAATCAGACGCGCGATCAGGGTTTCGCCTTCGCTCGGACGGCCTTCACGACGGAAGAAGCTGCCCGGGATACGGCCAGCAGCGTAAGTACGCTCCTGATAGTTAACGGTCAGCGGGAAGAAATCCTGGCCCGGCTTCGCTTTTTTCTGACCAACAACGGTAACGAATACCGCAGTGTCATCCATGCTTACCATAACGGCGGCAGTTGCCTGACGCGCCATCATGCCAGTTTCCAGCGTAACGGTATGCTGACCGTACTGGAATTTACGAACGATCGGATTAAGCAAAATAATACCCTTTCTTAATTTTTGACGGCACACTCAGGCGCCATCGTTAATACCCGATCTTCTGCGCATCCTCGCGACTAATGACAACCCTAACCCATGCTCTTTGGGTGAAGCCTCTCATTAGCCGCGCGAACCTCTGCAACGGAAGATCATCCATAGCAACAATACATTAGTTTCCAGTGAATTGCTGCCGTCTGGTTGAAAAAAGGGGCCATGAAGGCCCCCTCTTTCTGAAACTCGCAAGAATTAGCGACGCAGACCCAGACGCTCGATCAGCGCGGTGTAACGTGCAACATCTTTACGTTTCAGGTAGTCGAGCAGTTTACGACGCTGAGAAACCATGCGCAGCAGACCACGACGGCTGTGGTGATCTTTTTTGTGCTCTGCAAAGTGGCCCTGCAGGTGGTTAATCTGTGCAGTCAGCAGAGCAACCTGAACTTCGGTAGAACCGCTGTCGTTAGTACCACGACCAAACTCAGAAACGATTTTAGCTTTAGCTTCAACGCTTAGAGACATGATGAACTCCAAAAATAATAAAGAATGAAAGGGTGCCAATCTCTAATTCAGCGACCCCATGTAAACGCCGCGCGAACTTGTTAAAAAATTTACGTGACGTTAAGCGGCGGTATTCTACTCGTAGCGTCCTGTTATCGCAAGACGGAGCAGCATTACGCCGGGTACTCAACCACTAACCGACGAGGCGCCACGCGGCCTTCATCGTCGATTTCGCCCATGCCAATAAATTTTTCGTCATCACCTTCCGTCACGCGAACCAGCCCTTCAAGCGGCACGCCTGTCGTCCGTACCGGGTTACCGTTTTTAAAGTAAACCGATGACGTTAAAGGAAGATTGACAACTGGATAGTCCGAAGCCGGACTGTCCATCGGCATCAGCAGCGGATCTAACAGTTGCGCAGCCGGAATATCCTGCCGTTCCGCCTGTTCAACAAGCTCACGTAGCTGTTCCAGCGTGACCATACGGTCAACCGGATATTTACTGACCGCCAGACGTCGCAGGAAGATCACATGCGCGCCACACCCAAGTTTCTCACCCAAATCATCGATAATGGTGCGAATGTAGGTGCCCTTCGAGCAGTGAACCTCCAGCTCCAGTTCATCCCCTTCGTGGCGAATAAACAGCAGTTCGTAAACGGTAATCGGGCGGGCTTCACGGGGAACTTCAATCCCCTGACGCGCATATTCGTAGAGCTTCTTGCCCTGATACTTCAGCGCCGAATACATCGATGGAATCTGCTCGATATCGCCACGGAACGTCTCCAGCGCGGCAGCTAACTGCTCTGCGCTGAAGGTCACCGGACGTTCCTGCACGATTTGACCATCGGCATCGGAGGTGTCGGTACGCTGTCCCAGGCGGGCAATCACGCGGTAACGTTTGTCAGAATCCAGCAGATACTGCGAAAACTTTGTCGCTTCCCCAAGGCAGATGGGCAACATGCCCGTCGCCAGCGGGTCCAGCGCGCCGGTATGTCCGGCACGGTTGGCGTTATAGATGCGTTTTACTTTCTGCAAGACGTCATTGCTGGACATGCCCTGCGGCTTATCCAGCAGCAGGACGCCGTGAATGTCGCGACCACGACGACGAGGACGACTCATTAGTCCTCCTTGCTGTCGTCCGGGTTCACACGACGTTCTTCGTCATGTTTCACCACGTTGGTCACCAGGTTAGACATACGCATCCCTTCAACCAGCGAGTTGTCGTAGAAGAAGGTCAGTTCCGGCACGATACGCAGACGCATCGCTTTCCCCAGCAGGGTACGGATAAAGCCAGACGCTTCCTGCAACGCTTTGATGCCCGCTTTTACCGCGTCTTCATCTTTGTCGTTCAGAAAGGTGACATACACTTTGGCATAGGCCAGATCGCGGGACATCTCCACACCGGAAACGGTGGTCATCATGCCAAGACGCGGATCTTTAATTTCGCGTTGCAGGATGATAGCGATCTCTTTTTGCATTTCCTGGGCTACGCGCTGCGGGCGACCAAATTCTTTCGCCATAATAAATTCTCCAGAATAAAGACAAAAAAGGGGCCAAAAGCCCCTTTTTAAATTTCATGCCGGGTGGCGCTTCGCTTACCCGGCCTACGCAAAACAATCTTCTAAGTATTTTGGGTTGCAACAAGGCGGCAAGGGTGTGAATCCCCGGGAGCATAGATAACTATGTGACCGGGGTGAACGCACGTAGCCAACGCAGTGGCGGCCCGAAAGACGACGAAGATTACGCGATAGTACGTTGGATCTCGATGATCTCGAACACTTCGATCATATCGCCAACGCGAACGTCGTTGTAGTTCTTAACGCCGATACCACATTCCATGCCGTTACGGACTTCGTTAACGTCATCTTTGAAGCGGCGCAGGGATTCCAGCTCGCCTTCGTAGATAACCACGTTGTCGCGCAGTACGCGGATCGGGTTGTGGCGTTTAATCGTACCTTCAGTAACCATACAGCCTGCGACAGCGCCAAATTTCGGTGATTTGAACACGTCACGGACTTCAGCCAGACCAATGATCTGCTGTTTCAGTTCTGGAGACAGCATGCCGCTCATTGCCGCTTTCACTTCGTCGATCAGGTTATAGATGACGGAGTAGTAGCGCAGATCCAAGCTTTCCGCTTCAATCACTTTACGCGCAGAGGCATCGGCACGCACGTTGAAGCCAACCAGGATCGCGTTGGATGCAGCAGCCAGGGTTGCGTCGGTTTCGGTGATACCACCTACGCCGGAACCGATGATCTTCACTTTCACTTCGTCGGTAGACAGTTTCAGTAAAGAGTCGGAGATCGCTTCCACAGAGCCCTGAACGTCCGCTTTCAATACGATGTTCACTTCATGAACTTCGCCTTCGGTCATGTTAGCGAACATGTTCTCAAGTTTAGATTTCTGCTGACGCGCCAGTTTAACTTCACGGAATTTACCCTGACGATACAGCGCAACTTCACGGGCTTTCTTCTCGTCACGAACCACGGTCACTTCATCACCGGCAGCCGGAACACCGGACAGACCCAGGATCTCAACCGGAATGGACGGACCCGCTTCCAGTACTTCCTGACCCAGTTCGTTACGCATTGCACGAACGCGGCCATATTCGAAGCCACACAGGACGATGTCGCCTTTGTTCAGCGTACCTTCACGAACCAGGACGGTTGCAACCGGACCACGACCTTTATCCAGGAAGGATTCGATTACCGCGCCGCTCGCCATGCCTTTACGAACTGCTTTCAATTCGAGGACTTCAGCCTGCAACAGGATTGCATCCAGCAGTTCGTCGATGCCGGTACCCGCTTTTGCAGATACGTGGACGAACTGGCTTTCGCCGCCCCACTCTTCCGGCAGGATGCCGTACTGGGACAGTTCGTTTTTAACACGATCCGGATCGGCTTCTGGCTTATCGATCTTGTTCACCGCAACCACAACCGGCACACCCGCCGCTTTCGCGTGCTGGATAGCTTCGATGGTCTGCGGCATCACGCCGTCGTCTGCCGCCACAACCAGAACAACGATATCCGTTGCCTGCGCACCACGAGCACGCATAGAGGTAAACGCGGCGTGACCCGGGGTATCCAGGAAGGTGATCATACCGTTGTCGGTTTCAACGTGGTAAGCACCGATGTGCTGGGTAATGCCGCCCGCTTCGCCAGAGGCAACTTTCGTTGAACGAATGTAGTCCAGCAGAGAGGTTTTACCGTGGTCAACGTGGCCCATGATGGTCACAACCGGAGCACGCGGTTCTGCCGCCGCACCTGTATCACGGTCGCTCATTACCGCTTCTTCCAGCTCGTTTTCACGACGCAGGATAACTTTGTGGCCCATCTCTTCAGCAACCAGCTGTGCGGTTTCCTGGTCGATGACCTGGTTGATGGTTGCCATCGCGCCCAGCTTCATCATCGCTTTGATGACCTGAGAGCCTTTTACCGCCATCTTGTTCGCCAGCTCGCCAACGGTGATGGTTTCACCAATCACAACGTCACGGTTAACAGCCTGAACCGGTTTCTGGAAGCTCTGTTGCAGAGCAGAACCTTTACGGTTTTTACCGCCTTTACCGCCGCGAACGGCCGCACGGGCTTCTTCACGATCGGCTTTCGATTCAGAGTGTTTGTTGCCTTTTTTCGCCGGACGCGCTGCTTTCGCATTGCGACTACGACCACGGCCGCCTTCAACTTCACGGTCGTTTTCGTCTTCGGCCTGGCGGGCGTGTTGAGACGTGGTAACGTGGTAATCGCTGGTGTCTTCAGTCGGCTCCGCGTTATCAGTCCATTTGTTCTCTTCCGCCATGCGGCGAGCTTCTTCTGCTACGCGACGCGCTTCTTCTTCAAGTTTGCGACGCGCTTCTTCTTCCGCTTTACGCTTCAGCTCTGCTGCTTCATTTTCACGGCGGGCTTTTTCGGCCTGGGCGGTTTTGGTCATATCGTCAGTCTGTTGATTGCTCACTTTGTCTTTTTCCGCAGCTTCACGTTTCGCTTTTTCAGCGGCGTCACGTTTAGCTTGTTCTGCGGCCTCACGGTCAGCTTTTTGTTGCGCCTCGCGTTTGGCTGTTTCTTCTGCCTCACGACGGGCTTGCTCTTCCGCTTCACGCTGCGCCTGCTCTTCCGCAGCGAGACGTTCTGTCTCTTGCGGATCGCGTTTCACAAAGGTGCGTTTCTTGCGGACTTCGATTTGTACCGATTTACTTTTTCCACCGGTACCTGGAATATTCAACGTGCTGCGCGTTTTACGTTGCAGCGTCAACTTATCCGGCCCTGAACCATTTTCACGATTCAGGTGAGCCAGTAAAGTCTGTTTTTCTTGTGCGGACACAGAGTCATCAGCAGACTTCGGGATACCGGCATCAGCGAATTGCTGTACCAGGCGATCCACGGAGGTCTGTATCTCTGCGGCCAGCGCTTTTACGGTTACATCTGTCATGCTGTTCCTTCCTGCTACAGTTTATTACGCTTCGTCGCCGAACCAGCAAATATTACGGGCAGCCATAATCAGCTCACCGGCTTTTTCGTCGGTCAACCCTTCGATATCAGCCAGATCATCAATGCCCTGCTCAGCGAGATCTTCCAGCGTACAAACACCACGGGCAGCCAGTTTGAATGCCAGGTCGCGACCCAATCCTTCCAGATTCAGCAGATCGTCAGACGGTTTGTTATCACCAAGGCTTTCTTCCTGGGCCAGTGCCAGAGTGGTCAGTGCGTTTTTGGCACGCTCGCGCAGCGCTTCAACGGTCGGTTCATCCAGCCCGTCGATTTCCAGCAGTTCTTTCATTGGCACGTAGGCCAGTTCTTCCAGCGTCGCGAAACCTTCTTCAACCAGTACGGTTGCGAACTCTTCATCAATATCGAGATATTTGGTGAAGGTATCGATAGCTGCATGTGCTTCAGCCTGATGCTTAGCCTGCAAGTCATCAACCGTCATCACGTTAAGTTCCCAGCCGCTCAGTTGCGCAGCCAGACGGACGTTCTGACCATTACGTCCGATCGCCTGAGCCAGGTTACCGGCTTCAACAGCGATATCCATGGTGTGTTTATCTTCATCCACCACGATAGAAGCGACGTCTGCTGGCGCCATCGCGTTAATCACGAACTGCGCCGGGTTATCATCCCACAGGACGATATCGATACGCTCGCCGCCCAGTTCAGTAGAAACGGCCTGAACGCGCGCACCACGCATACCCACACAGGCGCCGACCGGATCGATACGCTTGTCGTTGGTTTTCACCGCGATTTTCGCACGGGAACCCGGATCGCGGGCCGCCGCTTTAATCTCAATGACTTCTTCGCCGATTTCCGGTACTTCAATACGGAACAGCTCGATCAGCATTTCCGGTTTGGAACGCGTCACAAACAGTTGCGCACCGCGCGCTTCCGGGCGAACGGAGTACAGAACGCCACGAATACGGTCGCCAGGACGGAAGTTTTCGCGCGGCAGCATATCTTCACGCAGGATCACGGCTTCAGCATTGCTGCCCAAATCCAAAGAGATGTTGTCGCGGTTTACTTTCTTCACCACGCCGGTGATGATTTCGCCTTCGTGCTCGCGGAACTGATCGACCACCATCGCACGCTCGGCTTCACGAACTTTCTGTACGATAACCTGTTTTGCCGTCTGGGTGGTGATACGGTCAAAGGTGACAGATTCAATCTGATCTTCAACGTAGTCGCCCAGGTTCAGGCTTTCGTCTTCAAAACGCGCCGCTTCCAGCGTAATTTCTTTTGTCGGCAGCGTGACTTCTTCTACGATTAACCAACGACGGAAGGTATCGAAATCACCGCTTTTACGATCGATTTGTACGCGAACATCGATCTCTTGTTCGTATTTTTTCTTCGTTGCTGTAGCCAGCGCACTTTCCAGCGCTTCAAAAATCTTCTCGCGTGGCAGCGCTTTCTCATTGGAAACGGCTTCAACAACGGCCAAAATTTCTTTGTTCATCGCGGGCTTTTCACCTCAATCCAGACTATTAAAAGTGGGGAACCAGGTTCGCCTTCTGGATATTACTCAGCGCGAACACTTCATCTTTACCTTCGACTGTGACAGTGATCATTTCACCGTCAACCGCTTTGATAACGCCCTGCCATTTACGACGGTTTTGTACCGCCATACGAAGTACCAGCGTCACTTCTTCACCCAGGAAACGCGCGTAGTGCTCAGCCGTGAACATAGGACGGTCGAGACCTGGCGAGGAGACTTCCAGGTTGTATGCCACAGTGATGGGATCTTCGACATCCAGCACCGCACTCACCTGGTGACTCACATCAGCACAATCATCAACATTGATGCCATCTTCACTATCAATATAGATGCGCAGTGTGGATGTGCGACCGCGAATAAATTCGATGCCGACCAGTTCGTAACCTAAGGCTTCAACTGGCGCTGTAATCATCTCTGTTAATTTTTGCTCTAATGTGGACAAGCCCACCCCCAAGACATAAAAAAAGGGCCTAAAGCCCAGTTATTCTGTAGTCAGATAACAAAAAACCCCGATAAATCGGGGCTTTAGATAACTGAACCCTATAACCGCAACTGCGGTCTGGAGAACCTTCCGAAAGAATTTTTTTCAAATCCAGCTACGAAGGCCTAAGTCTTCACAGTATATTTGAAAAAGAACTCTAAGGGAAAGTGGTTGCGGGGGCCGGATTTGAACCGACGACCTTCGGGTTATGAGCCCGACGAGCTACCAGGCTGCTCCACCCCGCGCCTGAAACGTGGCAAATTTTACTCGCTTTGGGTAAAAGATGCAAATACTGCTGGGATTTGGTACCGAGGACGGGACGTAAAATCTGCGCGTATTATATTGATTCAATATGCGATATGTCAACCGCGTTAATAATATGCACATGAATGAATACTAACCCGGCCTCCGTTAAGAAACCGTACCAGTCAGGAAAGAAGCCACCCCATACCGTTTTTTAACGAAATTATCACTAAACTCTTCCTGTCATCCGTAAAAGATGATTAAATGAAAACTCACTTATTTTGCATAAAAATGCACCGAGAGCAGAAAGCCGATCTCTTCATCAGTCTATCAAGCAGGGTTTTATTTATGACGACGATTCTCAAGCATCTTCCGGTAGGTCAACGTATTGGTATCGCTTTTTCCGGCGGCCTGGACACCAGTGCTGCACTGCTGTGGATGCGACAAAAAGGCGCTGTCCCTTATGCATATACTGCGAATCTGGGTCAGCCGGATGAGGATGACTATGACGCCATTCCTCGTCGCGCAATGGAATACGGCGCAGAGAACGCTCGCCTGATTGATTGCCGTAAACAGCTGGTTGCCGAAGGGATCGCCGCGATCCAGTGCGGCGCTTTCCATAACACCACCGGCGGACTGACCTATTTCAACACCACGCCGCTGGGCCGCGCCGTTACCGGCACGATGCTGGTCGCCGCGATGAAGGAAGATGGTGTTAACATCTGGGGCGACGGCAGTACCTATAAAGGAAACGACATCGAGCGTTTCTACCGTTACGGCCTGTTGACCAACGCGGAGCTACAGATTTACAAACCGTGGCTGGATACCGACTTTATTGATGAGCTGGGCGGTCGTCATGAGATGTCCGAGTTTATGATTGCCTGCGGTTTCGACTACAAGATGTCCGTCGAAAAGGCCTATTCCACTGACTCCAACATGCTCGGCGCGACCCATGAAGCCAAAGATCTGGAATTCCTGAACTCCAGCGTCAAGATCGTCAATCCAATCATGGGCGTCAAGTTCTGGGATGAAAACGTGAAAATCCCGGCGGAAGAAGTTACCGTGCGCTTTGAACAGGGGCATCCTGTCGCGTTGAACGGTAAGACCTTCAGCGATGATGTTGAACTGATGCTGGAAGCCAACCGTATCGGCGGCCGTCACGGTCTGGGTATGAGCGATCAGATTGAGAACCGTATCATCGAAGCGAAGAGCCGGGGTATCTATGAAGCGCCGGGGATGGCGCTGCTGCATATTGCCTACGAGCGTCTGCTGACCGGCATCCACAACGAAGACACGATCGAGCAGTATCATGCGCATGGCCGTCAGTTAGGCCGACTGCTGTATCAGGGCCGCTGGTTTGACTCCCAGGCGCTGATGCTGCGTGACGGTCTGCAACGTTGGGTGGCCAGCCAGATTACCGGTGAAGTCACGCTGGAGCTGCGTCGTGGTAACGACTACTCGATCCTGAATACCGTCTCTGACAATCTGACCTACAAACCAGAGCGTCTGACGATGGAAAAAGGAGACTCCGTGTTCTCGCCGGATGACCGTATCGGTCAGTTGACGATGCGCAACCTGGATATCACCGATACGCGTGAAAAACTGTTTGGTTATGCGCAGTCAGGCCTGCTTTCCGCCTCTTCCGCTACGGGTTTGCCGCAGGTTGAGAATCTGGAAAACAAAGGCAAGTAAGTTAACGGACAACGATTAAAGGCCGCGTAAGCGGCCTTTTTTGGGCGGTGTAGGCCTGATAAACAAAGTGCCATCAGGCACATTACGTAACATGTCGGATGGCGGCGTAAACGCCTTATCCAACCGACAAAAACAAAGTCTATAACCCCCGCGAGATACAGACGAAAAACAAGACGCTTTTCAGCGTCTTTCTTTCGGAATATTGGTACCGAGGACGGGACTTGAACCCGTAAGCCCTATTGGGCACTACCACCTCAAGGTAGCGTGTCTACCAATTCCACCACCTCGGCACGGAAATCTTAGTGTGGGATATCGCTGCTCGGCTGTGCCGGTGCAACTGGCTGAGTCTGCTCGGTTTTTGCCGGAGCGCTCAGATTTTCCCACTCACTTCCTTTATTGGTCTTGTTGCTGTTGATATTGCCCAGCGCCAGACTGATGATGAAGAACAGCGTTGCCAGCACAGCCGTCATACGGGTCATGAAGTTACCAGAACCACTTGAACCAAACAGCGTAGCGGAAGCGCCTGCTCCAAAGGAGGCTCCCATATCAGCGCCTTTACCTTGCTGTAGCATGATCAAGCCTACCAGGCCAATTGCCACAATAAGGAAAACTACCAAAAGAGCTTCGTACATAATCAACCTGTTCCTTGCGGAGTTGCCGCATACCAATGCTTCAACCAATAAAGCGGGATAATTTACTGTTTCCCACTGAAGCGGGTGTGAATACTAACCAAAGCGAATGACCTTCGCAAGGGCAATTTTAGTGCATTGTATCAACTGCGGAAAAAAACAGCAAAAAGGTCTTTTTCCTGCAACAAAAAGGCGGCAAACGCCGCCTTTTTAGTCACTTATCACCAGGATTAAACCGCTTTTACGGCATCCGCAATACGATGAGCAAACTCAGTAACCTGCGCTTCATCCTCGCCTTCTACCATTACGCGAATTAACGGTTCAGTACCGGACTTACGCAGCAGCACGCGACCACGATTTCCCAGCGCCGCTTCGACTTCCGCCGTCACAGCCTTAACGTTGTCATTCTCCAGCGGATCGCCGCTACCGGCTGCATAACGTACGTTAACCAGAATCTGCGGGAACATTTTCATGCCGCTGCACAAATCGTGCAGACTCATGTGGTTACGCACCATCGCCGCCAGAACCTGTAGCCCCGCGACAATACCGTCACCGGTGGTGGTTTTATCCAGCAGAATAACGTGGCCGGAGTTTTCCGCCCCAATACGCCAGCCTTTTTCTTGCAGTTTTTCCAGCACGTAGCGGTCGCCGACTTTAGCACGCGCGAACGGAATGCCCAGCTGTTTCAACGCCAGCTCCAGGCCCATGTTGCTCATCAGCGTACCGACTGCGCCACCGCGCAGTTGACCCTGACGCAAACCTTCGCGGGCGATGATATACATGATCTGATCGCCATCGACTTTATTCCCTTCATGGTCAACCATGATCACGCGATCGCCGTCGCCGTCCAGCGCGATCCCTAAATCGGCTTTCTCCGCGATCACGCGCGCCTGTAGCGCACGCACATCCGTAGCGCCGACTTCTTCATTAATATTGACGCCGTTCGGCTCACAGCCAATCGCAATGACATTCGCACCCAGTTCACGCAGGACGTTCGGTGCAATGTGATAGGTCGCGCCGTTGGCGCAATCCACAACAATCTTCAGCTCATTCAGGCTCAGTTCGTTCGGGAACGTACCTTTGCAGAACTCAATGTAGCGCCCCGCAGCATCCACAATACGGCTGGCTTTACCCAGCTCTGAGGAATCCACGCAGGTGATCTCTTTTTCCATCTCTGCTTCAATAGCCTCTTCAACTTCATCAGGCAGTTTGGTGCCGTCAATGGAGAAGAATTTAATCCCGTTGTCATAAAACGGGTTATGCGAAGCGGAGATAACGATCCCGGCCTCTGCACGGAAGGTTCGGGTCAGGTAAGCCACCGCAGGCGTCGGCATCGGGCCGGTAAAAGAGGCAGACAATCCCGCCGCCGCCAGACCGGCTTCCAGCGCAGACTCCAGCATATAGCCAGAAATACGCGTGTCTTTACCGATAATGATTTTACGTGAACCATGACGCGCCAGCACTTTCCCTGCGGCCCAGCCCAGCTTAAGCACAAAGTCAGGAGTAATGGGCGCATCGCCTACACGACCACGGATCCCATCGGTGCCAAAATATTTACGATTACTCATAGCGTTTATTTTCCTTTGCAGACAGGGTGGCTTCTACCACACGCATCGCTTCTACGGTTTCTTTAACGTCATGGACACGAATGATATGCGCCCCCTGCATTGCGGCGATAACCGCACACGCCAGGCTCCCACTCAAACGATCGGAGGGCCCGACGTTGAGCAACTGACCAATCATCGATTTACGTGACATTCCCACCAGCAGCGGCAGGTTAAAATGATGAAACTCTGCCAGACGTGCCAGTAACGTATAGTTATGGGAGAGATTTTTACCGAAACCGAATCCCGGGTCGAGCAACAATTTCTCTTTTGCGATGCCAGCCCTTTCACAGCGTGCTATTTGGTCAATAAAATAGCGATTGACCTCCGCAAAAACGTCTTCGTACTTTGGCGCTTCCTGCATTGTTTTAGGCTGCCCTTGCATATGCATCAGGCAGACCGGTAAACCAGTCTCAGCCGCCGCCTCAAGCGCGCCCGGTTCAGAGAGAGAGCGAATGTCGTTGATGATGTGAGCGCCCACTCTTGCCGATTCCCGAATCACCTCCGGTTTTGAGGTATCCACTGAAATCCATACCTCAAAACGCTGGGCGATGGACTCAACTACCGGGATCACGCGTTCCAGTTCTTCTTCAACGCTGACATCCGCCGCACCCGGTCGCGTTGATTCGCCGCCGACATCAATAATCGTCGCTCCGGCGTTAATCATCAGATTAGCGTGCTTCACCGCCTCCACCAGCGTATTGTGCGTCCCGCCATCGGAGAAAGAATCTGGCGTGACGTTCAGGATGCCCATTACGTGTGGGTGAGAGAGATCCAGCGTGGAGCCCTGGGCGAAGAGTTTCATAGCTAATCCTTCTGATGTTATTTCAAATATAAAAAACCCCGGAGCAAGCCCCAGGGTTTCGGTGAAGCAGAGTCATCAATAACAGATAACTTATTTGTCGCCTAACTGCTCTGACATGGTGTTGCCTGGGTTCGGCGTACGCGGTTCATCAACCGGGCGCGGCGCACGAGGCGTGCCATTGTTGTCAGAGTTGTTGGTGCCGTTCGGATCTTCCCAGCCAGCCGGCGGGCGAACTTCGCGGCGCGCCATCAGGTCATCAATCTGCGGCGCATCGATGGTCTCATACTTCATGAGCGCATCTTTCATTGCATGCAGGATGTCCATATTGTCATTCAGGATCTGACGAGCACGATTGTAGTTACGTTCAATCAGCGCTTTCACTTCCTGGTCGATGATACGCGCGGTTTCATCAGACATGTGTTTGGCTTTCGCAACGCTACGTCCCAGGAACACTTCACCCTCTTCCTCTGCATACAGCAGCGGACCGAGCTTATCGGAAAAGCCCCACTGGGTGACCATGTTACGCGCCAGGTTAGTCGCGACTTTAATGTCGTTCGACGCACCGGTAGAAACATGCTCTACGCCATAGATGATCTCTTCCGCCAGACGACCGCCGTACAGCGTGGAGATCTGGCTTTCTAGTTTCTGACGGCTGGCGCTAATCGCGTCGCCTTCAGGCAGGAAGAAGGTCACACCCAGCGCACGACCGCGCGGAATAATCGTCACTTTATGCACCGGATCGTGCTCTGGAACAAGGCGACCAATAATCGCATGGCCTGCTTCGTGGTAAGCGGTAGATTCTTTCTGCGCTTCCGTCATCACCATGGAGCGGCGTTCCGCACCCATCATGATTTTGTCTTTCGCTTTCTCGAACTCAACCATGGATACCACACGCTTGTTGCCACGGGCAGCAAACAGCGCCGCTTCGTTCACAAGGTTCGCCAGATCGGCGCCAGAGAAGCCCGGTGTGCCGCGTGCGATGATTGCCGCATCGATATCCGGCGCCAGCGGTACGCGACGCATATGCACTTTCAGGATCTGCTCACGACCACGCACGTCTGGCAGACCTACCACGACCTGACGGTCGAAACGGCCAGGACGCAGCAGCGCAGGGTCAAGTACGTCTGGACGGTTAGTCGCCGCGATAACGATGATACCTTCGTTACCTTCGAAGCCGTCCATTTCAACCAGCATCTGGTTCAATGTCTGTTCACGTTCATCATGACCGCCGCCCAGACCCGCGCCACGCTGGCGGCCTACGGCGTCGATTTCATCGATGAAGATAATGCACGGCGCCGCTTTCTTAGCCTGCTCGAACATGTCACGCACACGAGATGCGCCAACACCGACGAACATTTCGACAAAGTCAGAACCGGAAATCGTAAAGAACGGGACTTTCGCTTCGCCTGCGATAGCTTTCGCCAGCAGGGTTTTACCCGTACCCGGAGGGCCGACCATCAGGACGCCTTTCGGGATTTTACCGCCCAGCTTCTGGAAGCGGCTTGGTTCACGCAGATACTCGACCAGCTCAGCCACTTCTTCTTTCGCTTCGTCACAACCTGCGACATCGGCAAAAGTGGTTTTGATCTGATCTTCCGTCAGCATGCGCGCTTTACTCTTACCGAACGACATGGCGCCTTTGCCACCGCCGCCCTGCATCTGACGCATGAAGAAGATCCAGACGCCGATCAGCAACAGCATCGGGAACCAGGAAATAAAGATTGAAGCCAGCAGGCTCGGCTCTTCAGGTGGTTCGCCAACAACCTTGACGTTTTTGGTCAGCAGGTTATCAAGCAGCTTCGGATCGTTAACCGGAATGTAGGTCGTGTAACGGTTACTATCTTTCTTGGTAACGTTGATCTCACGTCCGTTGATACGCGCTTCACGAACCTGGTCCTGGTTGACCTCTTGCAGGAAGGTAGAGTAATCCACCTTACGGCCATTAGACTCGCTGGGCCCAAAGCTCTGGAATACTGACATCAGCACAACGGCAATGACCAGCCAGAGTATTAGGTTTTTCGCCATGTCACTCAAGGGATTAACCTCTTATTACAACTGTGTTAAAAACAGCGTCAGGATACTCTATATCCAGCTTCTTTCAAACTTTCGTCTGAAATCCCCCGGTTATGGTTTTCGCCCGGTCGCTACAATATACACTTCGCGTGAACGCGCACGCGAAGAGTCCGGCTTACGAACTTTAACCTTCGTAAACAGGGAGCGAATTTCCCTTAGGTACTCATCGAAACCTTCGCCCTGGAACACCTTCACTACAAAACTTCCACCTGGCGCCAGCACATCACGACACATTTCTAACGCCAGTTCCACCAGATACATGGCGCGGGGGATATCCACCGCCGGTGTTCCGCTCATGTTTGGTGCCATATCTGACATGACAACTTGTACTTTACTGTCACCCACGCGTTCCAGCAGCGCTTTCATAACAAGTTCATCACGAAAGTCGCCCTGAAGAAAGTCCACACCAACGATAGGATCCATAGGTAAAAGATCGCAAGCGATGATACGGCCTTTGCCGCCAATCTGCGTGACCACATACTGTGACCAGCCTCCCGGCGCAGCACCGAGGTCGACAACCGTCATCCCCGGCTTAAAAAGTTTGTCACTTTGCTGTATTTCATCAAGTTTAAACCAGGCACGGGAACGTAACCCCTTTTTCTGCGCCTGTTGAACATATTTATCGCTAAAGTGTTCCTGAAGCCAGCGACTCGAGCTGGCAGAACGCTTTTTACCTGTCATTTAACTTTCCCATCGGGGCAATTCATCGTTACCCGTAGCGTAAATTTTTACGCGCTCATTTGGTGATATATGGGAGATGGCGGTAGAATGACCCGTTTTCAATCCCAACGTAAGCAAAAATATACGATGAATCTGAGTACTAAACAAAAACAGCACCTGAAAGGTCTGGCACATCCGCTCAAGCCGGTAGTTATGCTTGGCAACAATGGTTTGACCGAAGGGGTACTGGCCGAGATTGAACAAGCGTTAGAGCACCATGAACTTATCAAGGTGAAGATCGCCTCGGAAGATCGCGAAACCAAAACCTTGATCGTGGAAGCTATCGTACGCGAAACCGGCGCCTGTAACGTACAGGTCATCGGTAAAACGCTGGTACTTTATCGCCCAACTAAAGAACGTAAAATCTCGCTGCCACGCTAAGAATATCCTAAAGTCGAACACAAAATCTGTGTAAAACGAGGGGTTTTCCGCAAGCAGGAGAGCAAAATGCCACGCTCTCTTCGTTGATAAAAGGCCGCATAGCGGCCTTTTTCCTTTCTTTACAATACATCAACATCTTGAGTATTGGGTAATTCTTACAGGTATTCCACCTTAATCACTTCGTATTCCACTTCGCCGCCAGGCGTTTTGATGGTCACGACGTCATCCTGCTCTTTGCCAACCAGGCCGCGCGCGATAGGTGAATTCACGGAAATCAGGTTCTGTTTAAAATCCGCTTCGTCATCGCCAACAATACGCCAGGTCTGCTCTTCATCGTTATCGAGATTCAGAACAGTTACCGTTGCGCCGAAAACAACACGTCCGTTGTTCGGCATCTTCGTCACGTCGATCACCTGCGCATTCGACAGCTTCGCCTCGATATCCTTGATACGTCCTTCGCAGAAACCCTGCTGTTCACGCGCAGCGTGATACTCGGCGTTCTCTTTCAGGTCGCCATGCTCACGCGCTTCCGCGATAGCGGCGATGATTTCAGGACGGCGCACAGATTTCAGAAAATCCAGCTCTTCGCGCAGTTTTTCGGCACCACGTAAAGTCATCGGAATAGCTTGCATTTGTTATACCTCTTGAACATTCCTGTAGGGGGTGATTGACCCCACCTCGGCTGCTAAGCCTGCTCCGGTATGCGTTCTACCAAAGCCAGAAGCAAAAAAATACCGACCCGGGTACAAAGCCCCAGGTCAGCTACAATTCTCAATTTGATACGTATTTTACCCTGGAGTTCCCTATGGGTCATCGTTTACTTTCCAGGGCATTGCGCCGTAGTATGACGGCTTGTTTCCAGGTTGTTAGCGCGAGATTATGCGATTTTCCAGATTTATCATCGGATTGACCACCAGTATAGCGTTCAGCGTCCAGGCCGCGAATGTTGATGAATACATCAATCAGCTCCCTGATGGGGCCAACCTTGCTTTCATGGCTCAGAAGGTCGGCGCGTCCACGCCCGCGATTGATTACCATAGCCAGCAGATGGCGCTGCCCGCCAGTACGCAAAAAGTGATCACGGCCCTCGCGGCATTGATTCAGCTCGGCCCCGATTTTCGTTTTACCACCACGCTGGAGACAAAAGGCAACGTGGACAATGGCGTCTTAAAAGGGGACTTAGTGGCGCGATTTGGTGCCGATCCGACGCTAAAACGCCAGGATATTCGCAATATGGTCGCAACGCTGAAAAAATCCGGCGTGACGCAAATTGCGGGAAATGTGCTCATCGACACCTCCATTTTCGCCAGCCATGATAAAGCGCCAGGCTGGCCCTGGAATGACATGACGCAATGTTTTAGCGCACCACCCGCAGCCGCCATTGTCGATCGCAACTGCTTTTCCATCTCCCTCTACAGCGCGCAAAAACCGAATGACTTAGCGTATATTCGCGTGGCGTCCTATTACCCGGTGACTATGTTCAGTCAGGTTCGCACCCTCCCACGCGGCTCTGCGGAAGCGCAATACTGTGAGCTGGATGTCGTTCCTGGGGATTTAAACCGCTTCACGCTGACAGGCTGTCTGCCGCAGCGCGCCGAACCGTTACCGCTGGCCTTCGCCATTCAGGACGGCGCCAGCTATGCCGGAGCAATCCTGAAAGACGAGTTAAAACAAGCAGGTATTACCTACAGCGGTACGCTGTTACGCCAGACGCAGGCCAACGAACCCGGAACGGTGGTTGCCAGCAAGCAGTCTGCGCCGCTGCATGATTTGCTTAAGATTATGCTGAAAAAATCGGACAACATGATTGCCGATACCGTCTTTCGCATGATCGGCCACGCACGCTTCAACGTTCCCGGCACATGGCGGGCGGGATCTGATGCCGTACGCCAGATCCTGCGTCAACAGGCTGGCGTTGATATTGGCAATACCATCATTGCTGACGGTTCGGGCCTCTCTCGCCACAACCTGATTGCCCCAGCCACCATGATGCAGGTGCTGCAATACATCGCCCAACACGACAACGAGCTGAACTTTATCTCCATGCTGCCGCTGGCGGGATATGACGGCTCTCTGCAATACCGTGCGGGTCTGCATCAGGCTGGGGTCGATGGTAAAGTTTCGGCGAAAACAGGCTCGCTGCAAGGGGTCTATAATCTGGCGGGATTTATTACAACGGCAAGTGGGCAACGGATGGCGTTTGTTCAGTATCTTTCCGGGTATGCCGTTACGCCAGCTGACCAGCGCAATCGTCGTATTCCGTTAGTACGTTTTGAAAGCCGGTTGTACAAAGATCTTTATCAGAACAACTAGGTGAGGATAGTGCCGGATGGCGCTTACGCTTATCCGGCCTACACACTAGATGGGTCATTTAATTGCCGGATGGCGGCGCTTTGCGCCTTATCCGGCCTACTATCCGTAAGCCCGGTAAGCGTAAGCACCACCGGGCATTTGAACCATATTAACGCTTGTAGATGAACTCGACGCCTTCTTCGTCGTCTTCGTCCCAGTCGTCATCCCAGTCATCTTCCGCTTCATCTTCGACTTCAGCGAGCTGCTGACGGTGATAATCGTCCCACATGAACTCCACTTTCTCCGGCTGCTTCGCTTCATCAGCCTGAACGATGGGGTTCTCAATGATAAAGGTCATCACATCCCAGCAAAGATCTTTCACGCCAGTCTGGCTGGCAGCGGAAATCATGTAGTACTTATCTTCCCAGCCCAGCGCCTGCGCGATAGCTTTCGCTTTTTCTTCCGCTTCGGCCTGGTCCAGCAAATCAATTTTGTTGAACACTAACCAGCGCGGCTTAGCAGCCAGATCCTGACTGTATTTTTCCAGTTCGCCAATAATGATACGGGCGTTTTCCACCGGATCGGAACCGTCGATCGGATCGATATCAATAAGGTGCAGCAGTACGCGGCAACGTTCCAGGTGCTTCAGGAAGCGAATCCCCAGACCCGCGCCTTCCGCCGCACCTTCAATCAGCCCCGGAATATCGGCAACCACAAAGCTCTTTTCGTTGTCCATACGCACAACGCCAAGGCTCGGCACCAGAGTGGTAAACGGATAGTCCGCCACTTTCGGTTTTGCCGCAGATACCGCGCGGATAAAGGTTGATTTACCGGCGTTTGGCATACCCAGCATACCCACGTCCGCCAGCAGCATCAGCTCCAGCATCAAATCGCGCTTATCGCCCGGCGTACCCATCGTTTTCTGACGCGGAGTACGGTTAACAGAGGACTTAAAGCGGGTATTGCCCAGGCCGTGCCAGCCGCCTTTGGCAACCATCAGACGCTGACCGTGTTTGGTCATATCGCCCATGGTTTCGCCGGTGCCCTGATCGATAACACGCGTACCGACAGGCACTTTGATCGTGACATCTTTCCCACGTTTACCGGTGCAGTCACGGCTTGCGCCATTCTGACCACGTTCAGCGCGGAACGATTTTTCAAAGCGGTAATCGATCAGCGTGTTCAGGTTTTCGTCGGCTTCCAGCCAGACGTCGCCGCCATCGCCGCCATCACCGCCATCCGGGCCGCCTTTCGGGATGTATTTTTCGCGGCGGAAGCTCACGCAACCATTACCGCCATCGCCAGCAACGACCAGAATCGATGCTTCATCAACAAACTTCATTTTACTCTCCGTAAATCATTCGCCTGAGCGGGGTTGCGAAACCACCGTTTCATGCTTGCGTAAACCGCCCCAAATACGATGACCAATGGCGGAATACATCGCGCCCGCAACCACGACAAACGCACCGAGATAACCTAAAAGGTTTAACATCGGTCTGGCGAAGAAATCGGGCCAGGCCATAGATAATAGATCTGAAAATAACAGCGTAAACAGCGGAGTGAGCGTGATTAACGCACTTACCTGCGCTGCCTGCCAACGCGCCATCGCTTCCGCCAGGGCGCCATATCCTACCAGCGTATTCAGCCCACAGAAAATCAAACACGCGAGCTGCCAGTCGCTTAACTGCGAGATAACCCCCGGCTTCGCCAGCGGCAATAACGCAATCGTACATAAAGTGTACAGTAAAAACAGGATCTGCTGTGAGGCCAGACGACGCAATAACACCTTTTGTGCGACGCCATAACTCACCCAGACCGTCGCCGCACCGACCCCAAAGATCACACCCCAGGTGTAATCGGTCAGTTTGGTAAAAATCTCGACCAGACTGGTATTAAAGAACATCACCAGCCCACAAAGCAGCATGAGCGCGCCAATCACCTGCGTGCCGCGCATCTTTTCTTTCAAAATAAAGACGCTAGCGACCATCATGCCAACCGGTGACAGCTGACCGATAACCTGCGATGCCGTCGGACTCAAATATTGCAGGGAAGAGCTGAACAGGATGAAATTCCCGAAAAGTCCACCTGTTGCAATCGCCAGCAACACCAGCCAGCGCGGTTTGCGAAAAATACGCAATGGCGGGAGCTTTCTTTTAACTGCCAGGATCGCGCCGAGGCCGATACTCGCCATTAAAAAGCGATAGAAGACAATGGTTGGAGGTTCCATCACCTCCAGCACCTGCTTCATTGCAATTGGCAAAGCGCCCCAACACATTGCAGTGGTGAGTGCTAAAAGGATGCCAATGCCAGCCTGCTGCTTCATGCCCGTTTTCCCTACAAGAAAATTTTCCGGGTTTTCAATGTAAAAAGCCCCGCAACACGTTGCGGGGCTTTAATCCGTTACCGGACCACGAAGAACTTACTCAGCAACGATGCTGATATATTTACGGTTGTTCGGGCCTTTAACTTCGAATTTCACTTTACCGTCTGCTTTAGCAAACAGAGTGTGGTCACGACCGCAACCTACGTTAGTGCCAGCGTGGAATTTGGTGCCACGTTGACGAACGATGATGCTACCCGCCAGAACGGTTTCGCCACCGAAACGCTTAACGCCCAGGCGTTTAGCTTCTGAATCGCGACCGTTACGAGTTGAGCCGCCAGCCTTTTTATGTGCCATTTAAATCTCTCCTCAGGTCTTAGGCGCTGATGCCAGTAATTTTCACATCAGTGAACCACTGACGGTGGCCTTGCTGCTTACGATAGTGTTTACGACGACGAAACTTAACGATTTTAACTTTCTCGCCACGACCGTGAGCAACAACTTCAGCTTTGATTACGCCGCCATCAACGAAAGGAACGCCGATTTTGACTTCTTCACCGTTTGCGATCATCAGAACTTCAGCGAACTCAATAGTTTCGCCAGTTGCGATGTCCAGCTTTTCCAGGCGAACGGTCTGACCTTCGCTTACTCGGTGTTGTTTACCACCACTTTGGAAAACCGCGTACATAAAAAACTCCGCTTCCGCGCACGCCTTTTCAATGATTCAGAGTGCGCTATAAATATTCACAATAGGGCGCGAATATTACGCAAAACGCGAGCCTTTGACAAGTGCTACCGTCAATACATGAAGAAAAAAAACACAACGTGTACGGTAACGTTTATCTGCGCCGTTTTTTCAGTACAATCAGCATATATTCCTAACCCTAAACCCTTAGTTATCTCATCCCATGATGAGTTAATCGGGGCGATAAGCCCGGCTTTTGCGATGAATTTAGAAAAAATCAATGAGTTAACCGCGCAAGATATGGCGGGTGTCAATGCGACAATCCTTGAACAGCTCAATTCCGACGTCCAACTGATCAATCAGTTAGGGTATTACATCGTTAGCGGCGGCGGAAAACGTATCCGCCCGATGATTGCCGTACTCGCTGCGCGCGCCGTTGGTTATCAGGAAAATGCGCACGTCACGATCGCTGCCTTAATCGAGTTTATCCACACCGCCACCCTGCTACACGACGATGTTGTGGATGAATCCGATATGCGTCGTGGGAAGGCAACGGCGAATGCGGCATTTGGCAACGCCGCCAGCGTCCTGGTCGGTGATTTTATCTACACCCGCGCGTTCCAGATGATGACCAGCCTTGGCTCGCTGAAAGTGCTGGAGGTAATGTCAGAAGCGGTGAACGTCATCGCCGAAGGCGAAGTGCTGCAACTGATGAACGTCAACGACCCGGACATCACCGAAGAAAATTACATGCGCGTGATTTACAGCAAAACGGCGCGCCTGTTTGAAGCTGCGGCGCAGTGTTCCGGTATTCTTGCAGGCTGCACTCCTGAGCAGGAAAAAGGGTTGCAGGATTATGGTCGTTATCTCGGTACGGCCTTTCAGCTGATTGACGATTTACTCGATTACAGCGCTGATGGCGAGCAGTTAGGTAAAAATGTCGGCGATGACCTCAACGAAGGAAAACCAACGCTGCCGCTGCTGCACGCTATGCGTAACGGTACGCCAGAACAGGCGCAAATGATCCGTACCGCCATTGAACAAGGCAATGGTCGCCACCTTCTGGAACCCGTTCTGGAAGCCATGACCGCCTGCGGTTCACTGGAATGGACGCGTCAGCGTGCAGAAGACGAGGCCGATAAAGCCATCGCCGCCCTACAGATTCTGCCTGATACGCCGTGGCGCGAAGCCCTGATCGGTCTGGCGCACATCGCCGTACAACGCGATCGTTAACCCGCCCTTCTCATCCCGTGCTCTGCGCGGGATGAATCTTTAAGTTCCAGTAAATTCCAGTTACTCATTTCTTTCCCAGCCCTTTTCCCATCGCACGTATGCTGTCACATTTTATGAATATGCATACTCTTTACAGGAACATATTAGAGCAATACTATCACCTGGCGTATAGTATTTCTCACAGGCTGATTATCCAGGCCGCAAGCGACTGACTGACCGAAGGAGTGAGGGAATAATGGAAAATAAACTCATTGACTGGCATCCCGCAGACATCATTGCCGGATTACGTAAAAAAGGGACATCTATGGCGGCGGAATCACGCAAGAATGGATTAAGTTCCTCGACGCTGGCAAACGCCCTGACCCGACCGTGGCCGAAAGGAGAGCTCATCATTGCGAAGGCGCTGGGTACAGAACCCTGGGTGATCTGGCCGTCGCGCTATCATGACCCAGAAACCCATGAGTTCATTGACAGAACGCGTCTGATGCGGGCTCGAAAAGGGAAATAGAGAAGTAAGGAACGGATAACGCTCTGAACGGTAGCCCCCGAACAGGGGCTACCAGTGCATGCGGAAAAAATTACTCGCCTTTCACACGCTCAATATTCGCGCCCAGCGCGCGCAGTTTGTCTTCAATGCGCTCATAGCCACGATCGATGTGATAAATACGATCGACCAGCGTCGTGCCTTCTGCAATGCATCCCGCCAGCACCAGGCTCGCAGACGCACGCAAGTCGGTCGCCATCACCTGCGCCCCGGAGAGTTTTTCAACGCCGTGGCAAATCACGGTGTTGCTCTCGATTTCCGCGTGCGCGCCCATACGGATCAGTTCAGGCACATGCATAAAGCGGTTTTCGAAAATGGTTTCCGTGATGAAGCCCGTCCCTTCCGCGACAAGGTTCAGCAGCGTGAACTGCGCCTGCATATCGGTCGGGAAAGCCGGGTGCGGCGCGGTGCGCACATTCACAGCTTTCGGACGCTGGCCATGCATGTCCAGGCTGATCCAGTCTTCACCGGTTTCAATATCCGCTCCGGCGTCACGCAGTTTAGCCAGTACGGCATCCAGCGTATCCGGCTGCGCGTTACGGCAGACGATTTTACCGCCAGAAATCGCCGCCGCGACCAGGAAGGTGCCGGTTTCAATGCGATCGGGCAGAACACGGTATACGCCGCCGCCCAGACGCTCAACGCCCTCAATGGTAATACGATCGGTGCCCTGACCGCTGATCTTCGCTCCCAGCGTCACCAGGAAGTTCGCGGTATCGACGATCTCCGGCTCACGCGCGGCGTTTTCAATCACGGTGGTCCCTTCGGCCAGCGTTGCCGCAGACATGATGGTCACCGTCGCACCGACGCTGACTTTGTCCATCACGATATGCGCGCCTTTCAGACGACCATTAACAGACGCCTTCACATAGCCTTCTTCCAGCTTGATCTCAGCGCCCAGTTGTTCCAGGCCGGTGATGTGCAGATCGACCGGACGCGCGCCGATGGCGCAGCCGCCTGGCAGAGAAACCTGCCCCTGACCAAAACGCGCAACCAGCGGCCCCAGCGCCCAAATCGACGCGCGCATGGTTTTTACCAGTTCATAAGGCGCGCAGAAGATGTTGACCTGACTGGCGTCGATCCAGACAGAACCGTTACGTTCCACTTTCGTTCCAAGCTGGCTGAGCAGTTTCATCGTCGTATCGATGTCTTTCAGCTTTGGAACGTTCTGGATCTCTACCGGCTCTTCTGCCAGCAGCGCCGCGAAAAGGATCGGCAATGCGGCATTTTTAGCGCCTGAAATTGTGACTTCGCCCTGGAGCGTTGTCGGCCCCTGTACACGAAATTTATCCATTATTCTGTTCTCTGTTAAGAATTCATATCTGCTACCGGCGTGTCGCCCGTCGCTCAAAAACCGTTAAGTTTGCGATCGCGTTCCCATTCCGCTGGGGTATACGCTTTGATCGATACGGCATGGATACGGTTATCCGCAATAAACTCCATCAACGGGCCGTAAACAGACTGCTGCTTCTTGACCCGGCTCATGCCGTCAAACATCTCACCCACGGCGATAACCTGAAAGTGACTGCCATCGCCAGAGACGTGGACTTCCTGGAGGGAGAGTGCGCTCATCAGCACGCTCTGAATTTCATGATTTTCCATGGGCTCTTCATTCGTCAAATAGGGAAAACAGCCCAACATCTTAGAGCAAAGTGGCGCTGTCATAAATAAGCAAAAAGCCCAGCTGATAAATCAGGCAAGGCTTTGGTGGCAAATCCCACTTAGGGGTTTTGCCGGATGGCGGCACAAGGCCTTATCCGGCCTACAAAAATTAACGTGGAAGCACGTCAGCAGGCAAATTATAGAGCTTCGCCAGCGTGTAAACCTTCTCGTTTACCCCTTGCAGCGAAACGCTGTTGCCCTGTCGCTTCGCCTGATCGACAAGATGCACCAGTAACGCCAGACCACCGCTATCCACCCGGGAGACCTGGCTCAGATCGATGCAGGTTACGCCTTTCATCGCATCAACGCGCGCATCCCACAGAGGGTTCAGCACGTCCTGGTCCAGCTCGCCCGCTAATGCCAGCGTGTCACCTTCGCGCGTCCAGCTAAGTGACTGCGTCATTATTTTTTCTCTTCCAGCGAAATTTTCTGACGAGAAATTGACTGCAACTGCGCGGTCAGGCCGTCGATGCCTTTGGTACGCAGCAGATCGCTCCACTCATTCTGTTTTGTGGTGATCATACTGACGCCTTCCGCGATCATGTCATAAGCCTGCCAGTTACCGGTCTGGGTGTTTTTACGCCACTGGAAATCCAGTCGAACCGGAGGACGGCCATTCGGATCGATGATCGTCACGCGGATCGGCACGATGGTCGCATTGCCCAGCGGTTGTTCCGGCGCAATCTGGTAAGTCTGGCCGTGGTACATTGCCAGCGCCTGACCATAAGCCTGTTTCAGGTATTCACGGAACGCCGCGAAATAGGCGTCACGCTGCGCCGGCGTCGCCTCCCGGTAGTAACGACCCAGTACCAGCGCGCCCGCGTATTTCACCTGCACATACGGCAGCAGTTCCTGGTCAACGACGTCGCGCAGGTAATCCGGGTTGGCACGGATTTTCGGCTGTTCGTTTTTCAGACGATCGAAGGTTTTCTGCGCCGCCTCATTCATCAATTTATACGGGTTAGTCTGGTCCGCCGCGGTTGCCGCGCTCAACGGTGCAATGACCAGCAGCGCTACCATCATTAATCGCTTAAACATACATCGATTCTCCTGTGATTAATTTGTTGCGCCCGCAGGCGGTGTCGCTTCATTATTGCCTTCAGTTGGCGCTGGCGCATCGCCAGAATTCTTATTGTCGTCCCCTTTGCTGTTGTAAAGGAACTGACCAATCATGTCTTCAAGCACCATCGCGGACTTGGTGTCCTGAATAGTGTCGCCATCTTTGAGGATAGACGTTCCCAGTTCAGGATCTTCAAACCCAACGTTTAACGCCAGATATTGCTCCCCCAGCAGGCCAGAGGTGCGGATACTCAGCGAACTGGTGTCAGGAATGTGGTTATAGCGTTCTTCAATATCCAGCGTGACGCGCGGCAGGTAGGTTTTCGGATCCAGCGAGATATCCGCAACCCGGCCGACAACCACCCCGCCGATGCGCACCGGAGAGCGCGCTTTCAGGCCGCCAATATTGTCGAAGGTCGCATAAATCGTGTAGGTCGGCTCCGTGCGCATTGAGGTGACATTGGCCGCTTTCAGGCAAACAAACAGCGCCGCCAGCAACGCAACCAGCAAGAAGATCCCTACCCAAATTTCACTTTTTTTCGTTTGCATGAACTCAATTCCCAAACATCAGTGCGGTCAACACAAAATCCAGACCCAGAACGGCCAAAGACGAGTGCACAACGGTGCGCGTGGTTGCGCGGCTAATCCCGGCAGAGGTCGGAATCGCGTCATATCCATTGAACAGCGCAATCCACGTTACCGTGATGGCGAACACCACGCTCTTAATCAAACAGTTCACGAGATCCAGACGCCAGTCGACGGCATCCTGCATCGCCGACCAGAAGAAACCGGCATCGATCCCCTTCCAGCTAACGCCAACCAGCGATCCACCCCAGATGCCAACGGCCACGAAGATAATCGTCAGCAGCGGCAGCGAAATCACCCCCGCCCACAGGCGCGGAGAGATCACCCGGCGCAGCGGATCGACGGCCATCATTTCCATACTGGAGAGCTGCTCAGTCGCTCGCATAAGACCAATTTCCGCAGTCAGCGCAGACCCAGCGCGCCCGGCAAACAGCAACGCCGCGACAACCGGCCCCAGTTCACGCAGCAATGAAAGCGCCACCAGCATACCCAGGCTGGTTTCCGCGCTGTAAGTCGTCAGAACCAGATAGCCCTGCAACCCGAGCACCATGCCGATAAAAACGCCAGAGACGATAATAATGAGCATCGACAGGACGCCCACATTATAGAGCTGACGCACCAGCAGCGGCGCATGCTTGCGAAATTCCGGCTTACCAATCACCGCATTGAATAACATTAACCCGGCACGCCCGAACGTTCTGAGGGTTTTGATCCCCCGGTGTCCAAGCGATGCCAGCGCATTTAACAGCATGAGTGGCTTAACTCCCTGTTTCGAGTAAATCGGAGTGATAATCGCCCGCCGGATAGCGGAACGGAACCGGCCCGTCGGCAATACCGTCCAGGAACTGGCGGACGCGCGGGTCGGCATTTTCTTGCAGTTCCTTCGCGCTACCGTGCGCCACGATTTTTTTGTCCGCCATAATCCAGGCGTGATCGGCGATGCTCAGCACCTCCGGCACATCGTGGGACACGACAACGCAGGTTACGCCCAGCGTGCTGTTCAGTTCTGAAATCAGCTTCACCAGTACGCCCATCGTAATCGGGTCCTGACCCACAAACGGCTCATCGAACATAATGAGGTCGGGTTCCAGCGCAATAGCACGGGCTAATGCCGCACGCCGCGCCATCCCCCCGGACAGTTCAGAGGGCATGAGCTTTGCCGCGCCGCGCAGACCAACGGCTTCCAGTTTCATCATCACCGTGCTTTTCAACAGCGGCGCGGGTAAATTCGTGTGCTCCCGCAGCGGGTAGGCTACGTTATCAAACACGTTCATGTCGGTGAACAGCGCCCCCGACTGAAACAGCATGCTCATCCGTTTTCGTACCGTGTACAACCGCGAGCGAGACATAGCAGGTACGTTTTCGCCATCAAACAGTATTTCCCCGCTATCCGGCGGGATCTGTCCGCCAATCAGTCGTAACAGCGTGGTTTTACCGATCCCCGATGGCCCCATGATCGCCGTGATCTTCCCGCGTGGCACGGTCAGGGAAATATTATCGAAAATGCAGCGGTCGCCACGCGAAAAGCTGACGTCGCGCATATCGACTAAATTCGCCACAGACTGACCCATTGATTCATCCTTTGTATCGCCTTGTTGATCTAAGCATGGCGCTGAATTTAGCCATGAACCCAACATATTTACAGAATATTACCTGCCCTGGTTAGCTAAAGCTGGCATTTGTTTTACTTTTTAGCCGCATAAAGTCAAAATTAAGACTTCGTTACGGCTTCCAGAAGATCCCTCCAGTGGACCGGCGAGTATACCTGAAGAAAGGACTTTAGATGCTTTTAGCTACGGCGCTGTTAATTATTGGTTTACTTCTGGTGGTCTACAGCGCCGATCGTCTGGTGTTTGCCGCATCGATTTTGTGCCGGGCAGTGGGGATTCCTCCGCTCATTATCGGGATGACGGTCGTCAGTATCGGAACATCATTACCGGAGATAATTGTCTCAGTTGCCGCGTCGCTTCACGGGCAACTGGATTTAGCCGTGGGCACCGCGCTCGGCTCCAACATCATCAATATCTTGCTGATTCTGGGCCTGGCGGCGCTGTTTCACCCTTTTACCGTGCATTCTGATGTTTTGCGCCGCGAATTGCCGCTAATGTTATTTGTCAGTGTGCTGGCGGGTTCCGTCCTGCACGATGGCGAGCTGAGCCGTAGCGACGGAATCTTTCTTCTGCTGCTGGCCGTGCTATGGCTGCTGTTCATTGTTAAGATCGCGCGCCTGGCGGAGCGGCAAGGAAATGACAGCCTCACCCGGGAGCAGGTGGCGGAGCTGCCGCGCGAAGGCGGCTTACCCGTCGCGTTTTTGTGGCTGGGTATCGCGCTGATTATTATGCCGATGGCGACGCGGATGGTGGTTGATAACGCCACC
Source organism: Citrobacter sp. CK202 (assembly GCF_030333225.1). Lineage (NCBI taxonomy): Bacteria > Pseudomonadati > Pseudomonadota > Gammaproteobacteria > Enterobacterales > Enterobacteriaceae > Citrobacter > Citrobacter sp. CK202. Next base: position 77,678 of record NZ_JAOWGI010000029.1, on the reverse strand, counting down.
GTACTGGCGAACTACTTCGCCATGAGCGAACTGACTATCGGCCTGACGGTGATTGCGATTGGCACCAGCCTGCCGGAGCTGGCGACGGCGATCGCGGGCATCCGCAAAGGTGAAAATGATATCGCCATTGGCAACATTATCGGCGCCAATATTTCCAATATCGCCATCGTTCTGGGGCTGCCTGCATTGATTACGCCAGGCGACGTCAACCCGCTGGCGTTTGGGCGTGACTATAGCGTGATGCTGTTAGTGAGCATTGTTTTGGCATTGCTGTGCTGGCGGCGTCCGCGCCAGATTGGTCGGGGCGCAGGCGTGCTGCTGACCGGCGGTTTTATCGTATGGCTGGCGATGCTGTACTGGCTATCGCCGCTTCTTATTGGATAACGGGAAAACGGACTATGTCGCACTTAGCGTTACAACCGGGTTTTGACTTTCAGAAAGCAGGCAAAGACGTCCTGGAGATTGAACGTGAAGGCCTGGCGGAGCTTGATCAATACATCGACCAGAACTTCACGCTCGCCTGTGAAAAAATCTTCTCGTGTACAGGCAAAGTCGTTGTCATGGGGATGGGGAAATCAGGTCATATCGGGCGGAAAATGGCCGCCACCTTTGCCAGCACCGGCACTTCCGCCTTTTTTGTTCACCCAGGCGAGGCCGCGCATGGCGATCTCGGCATGGTCACCTCGCAGGATGTGGTGATCGCGATTTCCAACTCTGGCGAATCCAATGAGATTGCCGCATTAATCCCGGTTCTCAAACGCTTGCAGGTGCCGCTGATTTGTATCACCGGGCGGCCAGAAAGCAGCATGGCGCGTGCGGCGGATGTGCATCTGTGTGTTAAAGTGCCGAAAGAAGCCTGCCCGTTGGGTCTGGCGCCGACCAGCAGCACTACGGCTACGTTGGTCATGGGCGATGCGCTCGCGGTCGCGTTATTAAAAGCCCGCGGCTTTACCGCCGAAGATTTTGCGTTGTCGCATCCGGGCGGCGCACTTGGCCGTAAACTTCTGCTGCGCGTTAACGATATCATGCACACCGGCGATGAAATCCCGCATGTGAATAAAAACGCCAGCCTGCGTGATGCCCTGCTGGAAATTACGCGTAAAAATCTCGGCATGACCGTCATTTGTGATGACACAATGAAGATTGACGGCATCTTTACCGATGGCGACTTGCGTCGTGTTTTCGATATGGGTGTGGATGTTCGCCAGTTAGGGATTGCCGACGTCATGACGCCAGGGGGAATTCGCGTTCGCCCCGGTATTCTCGCCGTTAACGCCCTGAACTTAATGCAGTCCCGTCATATCACCTCCGTTTTGGTTGCTGATGGCGACCAGTTACTGGGTGTGTTACATATGCATGATTTACTGCGTGCAGGCGTAGTGTAGAAACTCAAGGATAAAAGAAATGAGTAAAGCAGGTGCGTCGCTTGCGACCTGTTATGGCCCCGTCAGTACACAGGTTATCGCCCAGGCGGAAAACATCCGTCTGCTCATCCTCGATGTGGATGGCGTGCTGTCTGATGGTCTGATTTATATGGGCAACAACGGTGAAGAGCTGAAGGCCTTTAACGTCCGTGATGGCTACGGCATTCGCTGTGCGCTCACTTCCGGGATTGAGGTCGCTATTATTACCGGGCGAAAGGCTAAACTTGTAGAAGATCGCTGTGCCACCCTGGGGATCACGCATCTCTATCAGGGGCAGTCGGACAAACTTATCGCGTTTGGCGACCTGCTCGATAAGCTGGGCGTTGCGCCTGAAAATGTGGCTTACGTCGGTGACGATCTGATCGACTGGCCGGTGATGGAAAAAGTGGGTCTGAGCGTTGCGGTCGCTGATGCGCATCCGCTCCTGATCCCCCGCGCCGACTATGTGACGCATATCGCCGGTGGACGCGGCGCGGTGCGGGAAGTGTGCGATCTACTCTTGCTGGCGCAGGGTAAGCTTGATGAGGCCAAAGGGCAATCGATATGAGTAAAACCAGACGTTGGGTTATCATTCTACTGTCGTTGGCCGTACTGGTGTTGATCGGAATTAATCTGGCGGATAAAGACGATCCTGCTCAGGTTGTGGTGAACACCAGCGATCCGACTTATAAGAGCGAGCATACCGATACGGTCGTCTATAGCCCGGAAGGCGCGTTGAACTATCGTCTTATTGCGCAGCACGTTGAATATTATTCAGAACAGGCGCTTTCGTGGTTTACCCAACCGGTATTAACCACCTTTGATAAAGATAAAGTCCCGACATGGTCGATTAAAGCGGATAAGGCGAAATTGACCGAAGACCGGATGCTCTATCTGTATGGTCACGTTGAAGTCAATGCGCTGGCGCCTGACGCTCAACTACGCAGAATCACGACGGATAACGCGACGATCAACCTGGTGACGCAGGATGTCACCTCTGAAGATCTGGTCACGTTATACGGAACAACATTTAACTCCAGCGGACTGAAAATGCGCGGCAACTTACGCAGCAAGAACGCCGAGCTGATTGAAAAGGTTAGAACCTCCTATGAAATTCAAAACAAACAAACTCAGCCTTAATCTTGTGCTTGCCAGCACACTTCTGGCCGCCAGTCTTCCGGCGTTCGCGGTCACCGGCGATACCGAACAACCGATTCATATTGAATCGGACCAGCAGTCACTGGATATGCAGGGTAACGTGGTGACGTTTACCGGAAATGTCGTCGTGACTCAGGGCACCATCAAAATCAATGCCGATAAAGTGGTCGTCACCCGTCCGGGCGGCGAGCAAGGCAAAGAGGTGATCGACGGCTTCGGCAACCCGGCGACGTTTTATCAGATGCAGGACAACGGCAAGCCGGTAAAAGGCCATGCCCAAAAAATGCATTATGAGCTGGCGAAAGATTTCGTCGTCCTGACCGGTAACGCCTACCTGGAGCAGCTCGACAGCAACATCACCGGCGATAAGATCACTTACCTGGTGAAAGAGCAGAAAATGCAGGCGTTCAGCGAAAAAGGCAAACGTGTAACGACGGTTCTGGTGCCGTCGCAATTGCAGGACAAAAACAAAGACCAGGCCCCGGCACAGAAGAAGGGTAACTAATTCGTTATGGCAACATTAACTGCAAAGAATCTTGCGAAAGCCTATAAAGGCCGTCGCGTGGTGGAAGATGTCAGCCTGACCGTGAATTCCGGGGAGATCGTCGGTCTGCTCGGGCCGAACGGCGCAGGTAAAACCACTACCTTCTACATGGTGGTGGGCATTGTGCCGCGCGACGCTGGCAACATTATTATTGACGATGAGGACATCAGCCTGCTGCCGCTGCATGCCCGCGCGCGTCGCGGTATTGGCTATTTACCGCAGGAAGCCTCCATTTTCCGCCGTCTGAGCGTGTTTGATAACCTGATGGCGGTGCTGCAAATTCGTGACGATCTCACGACCGAACAGCGTGAAGACCGCGCCAATGAACTGATGGAAGAGTTCCACATCGAGCATCTGCGCGACAGCCTCGGACAAGCGTTGTCCGGCGGTGAGCGCCGCCGTGTGGAGATTGCCCGCGCGCTGGCCGCAAATCCGAAATTTATCCTGCTGGATGAACCGTTTGCAGGCGTTGACCCGATTTCCGTCATCGACATCAAACGCATTATCGAGCACCTGCGCGACAGCGGTCTCGGCGTTCTGATTACCGACCACAACGTTCGTGAGACGCTGGCGGTGTGTGAACGCGCGTATATTGTCAGCCAGGGGCATCTGATCGCACACGGCACACCGACAGAAATCCTGCAAGACGAGCACGTTAAGCGCGTATACCTTGGGGAAGACTTCAGACTCTGATAGGGTAGAAGACTGCGACGTCACAGCGGGAGAAAACGACTCTGAACATGAAGCAAGGTTTGCAACTCAGGCTCAGCCAACAACTGGCGATGACGCCCCAGCTACAACAGGCCATCCGTCTGTTGCAGTTGTCTACGCTGGAACTTCAGCAGGAACTTCAGCAAGCGCTGGAGAGTAATCCGCTGCTTGAGCAAACCGATCTTCACGATGAAATCGACACGCGCGAAACCCAGGACAACGAAGCCCTGGATACCGCAGACGCGCTCGAACAGAAAGAGATGCCCGAAGAGCTGCCGCTTGACGCCAGCTGGGATGAGATTTACACCGCAGGTACGCCGTCCGGCACCAGCGGCGACTACATCGACGACGAGCTGCCGGTGTACCAGGGCGAAACCACGCAGTCCCTCCAGGACTACCTGATGTGGCAAGTCGGGCTGACTCCGTTCTCGGATACCGATCGCGCGATTGCCACCTCAATTGTCGATGCCGTTGATGATACCGGCTATCTCACCATTTCGCTGGATGACATTCTCGAAAGCATCGGCGATGAAGAGATCGGCCTCGATGAAATAGAAGCGGTACTTAAACGCGTTCAGCGCTTCGATCCCATCGGCGTGGCGGCAAAAGATCTCCGTGACTGCCTGCTGATCCAGCTCTCACAGTTCGATAAATCCACGCCCTGGCTGGAAGACGCCCGGTTGATCATCAGCGATCACCTCGATCTGCTGGCCAATCATGACTTCCGCACCCTGATGCGCGTTACGCGGCTGAAAGAAGAGGTGCTGAAAGAGGCAGTCAATCTTATCCAGTCGCTCGATCCCAGACCGGGTCAGTCTATCCAGACCGGCGAACCTGAATATGTGATCCCGGATGTGCTGGTGCGTAAGCACAACGGTTACTGGATGGTGGAGCTGAACGGCGACAGCATTCCCCGTCTACAGATCAATCAACATTATGCCGCCCTGTGCAACGGCGCGCGTAATGATGCCGACAGCCAGTTCATTCGCAGCAACCTTCAGGATGCGAAGTGGCTGATCAAAAGTCTGGAAAGCCGCAACGACACCCTGTTACGCGTGAGCCGCTGTATTGTTGAGCAGCAGCAGGCCTTCTTCGAGCAAGGCGAAGAGTTTATGAAACCGATGGTGCTGGCGGACATCGCCCAGGCCGTCGAGATGCACGAATCGACGATTTCCCGTGTGACCACGCAGAAGTATCTGCACAGTCCACGCGGCATTTTTGAACTGAAGTATTTCTTTTCCAGCCATGTGAATACCGAAGGCGGAGGCGAAGCCTCTTCCACGGCGATACGTGCGCTGGTGAAGAAATTAATTGCTGCGGAGAACCCCGCGAAGCCGCTGAGCGACAGCAAGTTAACCTCTATGTTGTCGGATCAGGGTATCATGGTGGCGCGCCGCACCGTTGCGAAGTACCGAGAGTCTTTATCCATTCCGCCGTCCAATCAGCGCAAACAGCTGGTTTGAACCAACCGATAAGGAAGACACTATGCAGCTCAACATCACTGGAAATAACGTCGAAATTACTGAAGCCCTGCGCGACTTTGTCTCAACCAAATTCGCCAAACTTGAGCAGTATTTTGACAGGATTAATCAGGTCTACGTTGTTTTGAAAGTGGAGAAGGTTACACACATCTCGGATGCGACACTGCATGTAAACGGTGGCGAAATTCACGCCAGCGCGGAAGGTCAGGATATGTATGCCGCCATTGACGGTTTGATCGATAAACTGGCAAGGCAGCTAACGAAACACAAAGATAAACTGAAACAACACTAATTGTCCGGGCAGTTAGCGAGTGCAGGACGGCCTGTTGTGACGCACAACAGGCCATTTGTACAGTTAGCGCTCCGAATCTGCTTCATCAGGAATCATTCTGATGGAACAGGTTCTTAGGTGAAATTATGACAAATAACGATACGACTCTACAACTGAGCAGCGTACTTAACCAGGAATGTACGCGCAGCGGCGTTCACTGCCAGAGCAAAAAACGTGCGCTGGAGATTATCAGTGAACTGGCGGCAAAACAGCTCAGCCTGCCTCCGCAGGTGGTATTTGAAGCAATCCTGACGCGTGAGAAAATGGGCAGTACCGGCATTGGCAATGGTATCGCCATCCCGCACGGCAAGCTGGAAGAAGATACGCTGCGCGCCGTCGGCGTGTTCGTCCAACTCGAAACGCCTATCGCTTTCGATGCCATTGATAATCAACCGGTCGATCTGCTTTTCGCCCTGCTGGTGCCCGCAGATCAAACCAAAACGCATCTGCATACACTGTCGCTGGTCGCTAAACGTCTGGCGGATAAAGCCATCTGCCGCCGTCTGCGCGCCGCGCAGAGTGACGAAGAGCTGTATCAAATCATCACTGACACCGAAGGTGGAAAGGATGAGGCATAACCACCCAATGGCATCTGTTGTGAGGAGAAACGGTACATGGTACTGATGATCGTCAGCGGTCGTTCAGGGTCAGGGAAATCTGTCGCCCTGCGTGCGCTGGAAGATATGGGTTTTTACTGCGTGGACAACCTCCCCGTGGTGCTGTTGCCCGATCTGGCTCGTACGCTGGCCGATCGCCAGATTTCTGCGGCCGTCAGCATTGACGTGCGTAACATGCCTGAGTCCCCTGAAATTTTCGAGCAGGCGATGAACAACCTGCCCGATGCGTTTTCACCACAGCTTCTGTTCCTTGATGCCGATCGCAACACGCTGATTCGCCGTTACAGCGATACGCGCCGTCTGCATCCGCTTTCCAGCAAAAATCTCTCCCTGGAGAGCGCCATCGACCAGGAAAGCGATCTGCTGGAACCGCTGCGTTCCCGCGCCGATCTGATTGTCGATACCTCTGAAATGTCCGTGCATGAACTGGCGGAAATGCTGCGTACCCGTCTGCTGGGCAAGCGCGAACGCGAGCTGACAATGGTGTTCGAGTCCTTCGGCTTCAAGCACGGTATTCCAATTGATGCCGATTATGTTTTTGACGTGCGCTTCCTGCCTAACCCGCACTGGGACCCGAAACTGCGTCCAATGACCGGCCTCGATAAACCGGTTGCGGCATTCCTCGACAGGCACACAGAAGTACACAATTTTATCTACCAGACTCGCAGCTATCTTGAGTTATGGTTACCCATGCTGGAGACAAACAACCGTAGCTATCTCACCGTAGCCATCGGCTGTACCGGCGGGAAACACCGTTCGGTGTATATTGCAGAACAGCTGGCAGACTACTTCCGCTCACGCGGTAAGAACGTGCAGTCACGCCATAGAACGCTGGAAAAACGCAAAACATGACCGTGAAGCAGACTGTAGAAGTCACGAACAAGCTGGGTATGCATGCCCGGCCTGCCATGAAACTGTTTGAATTAATGCAGGGTTTTGAGGCCGAAGTGCTGTTACGCAATGATGAAGGAACCGAAGCCGAAGCCAATAGCGTCATCGCCCTACTGATGCTGGACTCTGCTAAAGGTCGCCAGATAGAAATTGAAGCTACCGGCCCGCAGGAGGTCGAAGCGCTGGCGGCGGTGATCGCGCTGTTCAATTCAGGATTCGACGAAGATTAGGCCATTTCGCTTTCGTCTCCTCCTTTCTCCCAGAAAACGCCATCCGGCGTTTTTTTTATTCTCTCGCCTTTCTGCCTGCGTCGATATTGTACATTCCGTGCGCTTTTCCGTCCTGATTAAACCTTAAGAAAACCTTAAGAGGGGTTGTTTACGTTCTATTTAAGTTGAGCGTTCATACTGGTTCTATTAGCAACATTACCAGGAGATCTCATGATACTTTTATCTGAACAAAATCCCCTGGGCACCGGACGCCATCGTAAATGTTATGCGCATCCGGGCGATGCCCAACGCTGCATTAAGATCATTTACAATGCCGACCGCAGCGGCAAGAAAGAGATCCGACGCGAGCTGAAATATTACGCGCATCTGTCACGTTACCTGCAAGACTGGAGCGGCATCCCGCGCTATCACGGTACGGTAGAGACCGATTGTGGTACGGGCTACGTCTACGATGTAATAACCGATTTCGATGGCAAACCGTCCGTCACGCTGACTGAATTTGTGGCGCAGTGCCGCAATGACGAAGATGCCGCCGTCCTGCGCCAGTTGCTGAAAACGCTCAAGCGTTATATCTACGATAACCGCATCGTCACCATGACCCTGAAGCCGCAAAATATTCTGTGTCACCGCATTAGCGAATCCGAAGCGATCCCGGTGATCTGCGACAACATCGGCGAGAGCACGCTGATCCCGCTGGCAAGCTGGTCAGCCTGGTTTTGCCATCGCAAACAGGAAAGACAGTGGGAACGGTTGATCGCCCAACCGGGTCTGGTGGCGGCGCTGAAGATGAACCGCCAGGAAGAAGACAAAAGCGCGCTGCCGCTCCCCTCTCTTGAGGCCGCGCGTCAGCGCAATCTTAATACAGATGGTTACGCGTCATAAACGATTCGCCGCCCAACTGGCGCATCTGACGCAAAATCCACGCCTGACGGCTACGCACGTAGCCTGAAGGCGCGTTCGCTTTAAAGCGTAAAGGGTTCGGTAGCACCGCCGCCAATAGCGCGGCTTCTGACATACTTAACCGGCTGGCAGGTTTATTAAAATAGCGCTGCGACGCCGCTTCCACGCCAAACACGCCATCGCCAAACTCCGCAATATTCAGGTAGACGGTCAGGATGCGTTTTTTACTCCAGACGGTTTCCAGCCCGACGGTGAGCCCGGCCTCCAGCCCTTTACGCACCCAACTGCGGCCATCCCATAAAAAGAGATTCTTCGCCGTTTGCTGAGAAAGCGTGGACGCCCCACGAATTCGGTTTTCATTGCGCTCATTGTGCGCCAGCGCCTTCTCAATGGCCGAAACATCAAATCCCCAGTGCTCCGGGAATTTCTGATCTTCCGCCGCAATCACCGCCAGCCCCATCCACGGCGAGATCGCATCCATGCCAACCCAGTCGGAATGCGCAACATAGCCGAAATCGCCTTGCAGCCACGCACTAATCTGCCGTTCCACCATCACTGCGGAAAAAGGCACCGGAACGACGCTGAACAGCGCGATGCCGCCGCCCCAAAAAACCGCCAGCACCACAAGGATGCGCAGGAGCAAACGGCGCAGGGACGCCAGCGGAGTGAAACGCCCTTTACTCATTCAGCCAGAACCAGTACGCGAGACACCAGTTTTTCAATGCCGGTCGCCGCCTGTGCAATATCCTGCGCCAGCATGTAAGCAGGCGTGGTGACAATTTTGTTATCTTCATCCACCACAATATCGTCAACCGGACATGGCACATGCTCGGCCCCCATATCTTCCAGCACTTCCGCCGTATCGATATCGGTGCCAATCGTCAGACGAAGCGGGAAACCAAAAATCCGGGGCAGCATTGCCGGGGCAATGCACATAAACCCTAACGGCTTACCCGACTGGTGCATGGCGATTGCCAGCGCGGCCAGGTCGCTATCTACCCGGCACTCGCTGCCCTGGCTGGCAAAATTACTCAGGTTTTTCGCCGCGCCAAATCCACCCGGAACAATCAGCGCGTCCAGATCGCTGGAGACCGCCTGAGCAAGTGGACGAATTTCCCCTCGCGTAATGCGCGCGGCTTCGATCAGGACATTTCGCGTCTCCGCCATCGCTTCGCCCGTCAGGTGATTAATCACATCAGCCTGCTGTTTATCCGGCGCAAAGCAGATGGCCTGCGCGCCGCTGCGGGCAATCGCCAGAAGGGTCAGAACGGCTTCATGAATCTCGGCGCCGTCGTATACGCCACATCCACTGAGCACTACGCCAATTTTTTTCATCGTGATGATCCTTTTCGCAACTTACTGAAGCGTATTAATAATTCTGATTAAAATGCTGCGCTTCACACATTTAACTGATTCATGTAACAAAACATTTAAGATTTGCTATCTTAACTGCGTGCGGCCTGAAAAGCAGAGCTGCGCCTGTGTAAAAAACAATCATAACTTACGGCGCAGCCACGATTTCCCTGGTGTTGGCGCAGTATTCGCGCACCCCGGTCAATCCGGGGTCATTTTTTTTCCGCGTTTGCCACCCAGGCTTTCAGCACCGCGACGTCGTGCTGCCACTCCTGCTTCATCTCTTCAACCCATTCCCCCACATTATCTTCCCAGGCAGGAAGATCCGGCGACTGAATTTGCTGACCCAGTTGCTGTAGATGACGCAACCCGACGGAGCCCGCCGCGCCTTTAATTTTGTGCCCTTCTTCAACAACGCCTTTGGTATCTCGCGCCGTCAGGTTGGACTCCAGAATGCTTAAGTAACCCGGCATCATTTTTTCGAACACCGCCAGTCCATCCGTAATTAATTTCGGGCCGACCAGTTCGATATACTGCTCTAACATCGGGATATCTAACAACGCTTGCGATTTACTGCTCTCTTCAGATGTCACAGTGCTCTCCTCTTCGTTACGGGTATCCCAGTATTTTTTAATCATGGCGGTTAACGCCGGAACCGACAGCGGCTTGCTCAACACATCGTCCATTCCCGCGTCCAGATACTCTTTCTTGTCTTTCAGGACGTTAGCAGTGAGTGCGACCAGCGGCGGCAATTCTTCCCGTGCATAGCGGCGGGTAAGTTCTCTGGAGATATCCAGGCCCGTCATATCCGGCAGTTGAATATCCAGCAGCAGCAGATCGTATTCACCCGGGGTGAACATTTCCAGCGCGGCTTTCCCGGTCATTGCCACGTCAACGCTGTTGCCCAGTTTTTCCAGCACTGAACGCGCCACAATGACGTTCAGCTCAATGTCCTCGACCAGCAGCACATGCAGCGCAGGCAGCGGCATGTCATTCTCTTCCAGCGTGTCCTCGACCTCTTCCGCCACGGCGGGCGCATGTACGGTTAACGTAAAGACGGAACCTTTACCCGGCTGGCTGGAAACGGTGATGTCGCCGCCCATATTTTTTGCCAGACGGCGCGATACCGCTAGGCCAATCCCGGTCCCCGTCGCGGGTTTACCGCCATGACTGTCTTTCACCTGATAATACATGGCGAATATTTTATCCTGCTCATCCTGCGGAATACCGATGCCGGAATCTTCCACGTCAAAATGCAGCACATCGCCTTCGTCATAGCGTACGCGCACCATCACCTGCCCTTGCTGGGTAAACTTCACGGCGTTGCTGATCAGGTTCCACAGAATTTGGCGCAAACGCGTGCCGTCGGTGATCACCTTATGCGGCAGCGGCAACGTCGGATCGAGCACAAAGCGTAGCCCTTTTTGCTGCGCCTGCAGGCCGGAGAGATTCTCCAGATCCGCCATGAAACTGGTGAAATCTACCGGCTGGTTATCCAGCTGGACTTTACGCCGCTCCATCTTATCCATATCAATGATATCGTTGAAAATATTCCCCAACGTGACCGCAGAGACATGGATGGTTTTCAGGTATTTTTCCTGCTCGCTGGTAAGGTCGGTATCCAGCAGAATGCGGCTTAAGCCGACAATGCCGTTCAGCGGCGTACGCAGCTCGTGGCTGATCGTAGAGATAAACGTGGTCTTGTCGCGGCTGGCGCGTTCAAGCGCGTCCTGATAACGCTTACGTTCCGTAATATCGCGCCCAAAGCCCATCAGGCCATGACGTTTACCAACGCGGTCGTAATAGGGCACCTTGCGAATTTCAAAGCACGCTTTGCGCCCGTCCGGGTAATCGAGCCACTGTTCATAGGTCAACGAGACGTTATGGCGGAAGACTTTTTCGTCGGTCTCAATCACTTTTTCCGCCGCTTCGGGGGAATAGACGTCAGCCGGTTTTAAATGGACGAGCTGTTTTTCACTCTTGCCGGTCAGCAGTTCCATCGCGCGGTTACAGCCGGAAAACTCTTTATCTTCATTGCGATAAAAAACCAAATCCGGCGACGCATCGAGGAAAGAGCGTAAGAAAGAGGATTGCTGTTCAAGCTGAATCTGCGTCTCTTCACGCTCCTTGATTTCCACTTTTAGCTGTTCGAAGGTCGACTGGCGCTCAGCCTCCGCTTTTTCGCGATCGGCAATTTCCTGATTAAGCTGAGCAATATTGTCTTTCAGTTGTACCGTGAGTTTGAGATCGCGCTCGCGCATCTCTTCCAACTTTTGTACCAGCCGTGACAGGCGCTGCCTGGACTCCTCCAGTTGCTCCACCACCACCGACAAGAAATAGACGGCCCAGGGCGTGATTAACAGGCCAAAAAAGATGGAGCGGATGACATCAATACTTTCGACCTGACCATGCAACACCATGGTAACTGCCATCTGCACCACTATCGCCAGCACCACCAGCGCTAATGCCAACAGCATCGAAAAGCGCACCAGACCCAGCTTCATCATCAGGTCGACATAGTATTGCGCCAGCATACGAATTTGCTTCATAGGGGATTCCTTCACGACAACTTCGCACAATAATACTCAATTCTGAGCAGTACGTTGAAAATTGTGCAATAAATGCGGAGGTTATCGGTGAAATGACCGGGTAGGCGGTAGGCCGGATAAGGCATAGCCGCCATCCGGCAATGTGCGCCAGGCTGCCTGATGGCGCTTCGCTTATCAGGCCTACACGCCTACGGATGGTTAGCTCTCCGGCTGAATCCACGGCGTACCAAGCGCGGAGCCTTGCGCACCATGTTCGTTAAGATAGCGGTCCAGCTCCACCATGCCCGTCCAGCGATTCTCACACCATAGCGGGGCGAGCAACGTCGGACGACGGGCGCTGGCGGAAATGCGATGATAAATAACCTCCGGCGGCGTATGGCGGATCATCTCCCCCGCCGTCAGCGTATACGCCTCCAGCGCAATGCCGTTCAGGCGTCCCGCCTCCCAGGCTTTCGCCATAATGCTGCCTTTTACAATATGCAGCGGGTGCAGCTTAATGCCATCCACGCCCGTTTCCACCACGCGCTCCAGCGTTTGCAGGCATTCCGTCTGCCCTTCGCCGGGTAAACCCACAATCAGATGCGAGCACACTTTCAGCCCGCGCTCGCGCGCCAGTTGGGTGGTTCGCTGATAACAGGCAAAATCATGGCCGCGATTAATACGGCGCAGCGTTTTGTCATGCGCGGTTTGCAATCCCAGTTCCAGCCACACTTCATAGCCCTGGTCTTTATATTCGCAGAGCAGATCGAGCACCGCATCCGGTACACAGTCGGGGCGCGTTCCGACGCACAGCCCAACAATGCTGGCCTGGCTTACCGCCTGCTGATACATAGAACGCAGCACCTGCACTTCGGCAAAGGTACTGGTGTACGCCTGGAAATAGGCCAGATAACGTTTGGCGCGATTGACCAGATGCGCCTGATGCGCCAGTTGTTCGGCAATAGAGCGATACTGCTGCGCCTCATCGGCGAAAGAGGCGACATTACAGAAAGTACACCCGCCACGTCCGATGGTGCCATCGCGGTTTGGACAGCTAAATCCGCCGTGCAACGTCAGTTTATGAACTTTTTGCCCATAACGACGAGAAAGATCCCCACCAAACATATTGACTAATTTCTGTAACTGCATAATCTGATAGACCGCGCCTTGAAAAGAGGCCAAAGCCTGCCATTTTTAGCCTTTGTCGGCGATGACCTGGATCAATCGCTCCGGCAGGCTTTTATTTATTGCATAATCAAGCAAAATTACCGCGATTTCATTCACTCCATAGCTAATTACTTTTCCTTATAACTGCACACTTTTTTTATCTTCTGATGACACTGGCTAAAAAACAGTATCATGAAATGCCTGTGCCGCTTAAACCAGCATAAAATGCTAATCATTACGGATAATCAAGGTGAGATAAGGGCTAACAGGCCGTTATGATAGTGAGACAGATCACACTCTCCCCTGCGCTTATGCCGCATCAAATCAATGTAAAAAAGTCATTATTTTCAATACATTCATAAAGTTAATCGACCTATAGCACATTTTTGCATAAATAAGATTGCCATTTGACCTGTGTGTGGATTCCCGATAAGTTGGAAATCCGCTGGAAGCTTTCTGGATGAGCAGCCTGCTCATCATATTTATGCAGTAATTGAGATTCCCTCTTAAACGTATTTACCGATGCGAAAAGGATAAAGGAGGGCGAATGCGAGGTAAGCGTATGATACGCAACCCCCGTCGCCACGCTCTTTCTGTGCCCGTGCGCAATCGGTATCGGATGGGAGTCCCGCAGAGCCTGGGGAGGTTCACTGATATGTTGTACGATAAATCCCTTGAGAGGGATAACTGTGGTTTCGGCCTGATCGCCCACATAGAAGGCGAACCTAGCCACAAGGTAGTGCGTACCGCCATACACGCACTGGCCCGTATGCAGCACCGTGGCGCGATCCTCGCTGACGGTAAAACCGGCGACGGTTGCGGTTTGCTGCTGCAAAAACCCGATCGCTTTTTTCGCATCGTTGCAGAAGAGCGCGGCTGGCGTTTAGCCAAAAACTACGCTGTCGGCATGCTCTTCCTGAATAAGGACCCTGAGCTGGCGGCGGCATCACGTCGTATCGTCGAAGAAGAATTACAGCGGGAAACCCTGTCGATTGTGGGCTGGCGCGATGTGCCGACCAACGAAGGTGTCCTCGGTGAAATCGCCCTCTCCTCCCTGCCACGCATTGAGCAAATTTTTGTTAACGCCCCTGCGGGCTGGCGTCCCCGGGATATGGAACGCCGCCTGTTTATCGCCCGCCGCCGCATTGAGAAACGCCTTCAGGACGATAAAGACTTCTACGTTTGTAGCCTGTCGAACCTGGTGAACATCTATAAAGGTCTGTGTATGCCGGCAGATCTGCCGCGCTTCTACCTGGACCTGGCGGATTTGCGTCTGGAATCGGCCATTTGCCTGTTCCACCAGCGCTTCTCCACCAATACCGTGCCGCGCTGGCCGCTGGCGCAGCCGTTCCGCTACCTGGCGCACAACGGCGAAATCAACACCATTACCGGCAACCGTCAGTGGGCGCGCGCCCGTACTTATAAATTCCAGACGCCGCTGATCCCGGATTTACAATCCGCCGCGCCGTTCGTCAACGAGACCGGTTCCGACTCCAGCTCGCTGGATAACATGCTGGAACTGCTGCTGGCAGGCGGGATGGACATCGTGCGCGCTATGCGCCTGCTGGTGCCGCCCGCATGGCAGAACAACCCGGATATGGACCCGGACCTGCGCGCCTTCTTTGACTTTAACTCCATGCACATGGAGCCGTGGGATGGCCCGGCGGGCATCGTGATGTCCGACGGTCGCTTCGCTGCCTGTAATCTCGACCGTAACGGTCTGCGTCCGGCGCGCTACGTCATCACCAAAGATAAACTGATCACCTGCGCCTCTGAGGTGGGAATCTGGGACTACCAGCCTGACGAAGTCGTGGAAAAGGGCCGCGTCGGCCCCGGTGAACTGATGGTGATCGACACCCGTGGCGGGCGCATCCTGCACTCTGCGGAAACCGATGACGATCTGAAAAGCCGCCATCCGTATAAAGAGTGGATGGAGAAGAACGTCCGCCGCCTGGTGCCGTTTGAAGATCTGGCCGACGATCAGGTCGGAAACCGCGAGCTGGACGACGACATGCTCGCCAGCTATCAGAAACAGTTTAACTACAGCGCCGAAGAGCTGGATTCCGTCATCCGCGTACTGGGCGAAAACGGCCAGGAAGCGGTCGGTTCAATGGGTGATGACACCCCCTTCGCCGTGCTTTCCAGCCAGCCGCGCATTATTTACGACTACTTCCGCCAGCAGTTTGCGCAGGTGACCAACCCGCCAATCGACCCGCTGCGTGAAGCGCACGTCATGTCGCTGGCCACCAGCATTGGCCGCGAGATGAACGTCTTTTGCGAAGCGGAAGGACAGGCGCACCGTCTGAGCTTTAAATCGCCAATTCTGCTGTACTCCGATTTCAAACAGCTCACTACCATGAAAGAGGAGCATTACCGCGCCGATACGCTGGATATCACCTTCGATGTGACGGAAACCTCGCTCGAAGAAACGGTGAAAGCGCTGTGCGATAAGGCTGAACAGATGGTGCGTAACGGCACCGTCTTGCTGGTGCTCTCTGACCGTAACATCGGGAAAAACCGTTTACCGGTTCCGGCGCCGATGGCTGTCGGGGCGGTACAGACTCGTCTGGTGGATAAGAGCCTGCGCTGCGATGCCAACATCATCGTAGAAACCGCAAGCGCGCGTGACCCGCACCACTTTGCCGTGCTGCTGGGCTTTGGCGCCACGGCGATCTATCCGTATCTCGCCTATGAAACGCTGGGCCGTCTGATCGACACCCAGGCCATCGCCAAAGACTACCGTACCGTGATGCTGAACTACCGTAACGGCATCAATAAAGGTCTGTACAAGATCATGTCCAAAATGGGCATTTCAACCATCGCCTCATACCGCTGTTCCAAACTGTTTGAAGCGGTCGGTCTGCATGACGACGTGGTGAGCCACTGCTTCCAGGGCGTGGTCAGCCGCATTGGCGGCGCCGGTTTTGCCGACTTCCAGCAGGATCTGCTGAACCTCTCGAAACGTGCCTGGCTGGCGCGTAAACCGCTGGATCAGGGCGGCCTGCTGAAATACGTGCACGGCGGCGAATACCACGCCTATAACCCGGATGTGGTGCGCACCCTGCAACAGGCGGTGCAGAGCGGCGAGTACCGCGATTACCAGGCATATGCCGCGCTTGTTAACGAACGTCCGGCGGCAACGCTGCGCGATCTGCTGGCGCTCAATCCTGGTGATAACGCCATCAGCATCAACGATGTTGAACCGGCGAATGAGCTGTTTAAACGCTTCGATACCGCGGCGATGTCCATCGGCGCGCTGAGCCCGGAAGCGCACGAAGCGCTGGCGGAAGCGATGAACAGCATCGGCGGTAACTCCAACTCCGGCGAAGGCGGCGAAGACCCGGCGCGCTACGGCACCAACAAAGTGTCGCGCATCAAACAGGTCGCTTCCGGCCGCTTCGGCGTAACGCCAGCGTATCTGGTCAATGCTGACGTCATTCAGATTAAAGTCGCTCAGGGCGCGAAGCCGGGCGAAGGCGGCCAGTTGCCGGGCGATAAAGTGACCCCGTACATCGCCAAACTGCGCTATTCCGTACCGGGCGTGACGCTGATTTCTCCGCCGCCGCACCACGATATCTACTCTATCGAGGATCTGGCGCAGCTGATTTTCGACCTGAAACAGGTCAACCCGAAAGCGATGATCTCCGTGAAGCTGGTTTCTGAACCGGGCGTCGGCACCATCGCTACCGGCGTGGCGAAAGCCTATGCAGACCTGATCACTATCGCCGGATATGACGGCGGCACCGGCGCCAGCCCGCTCTCCTCCGTGAAATATGCGGGCTGTCCGTGGGAGCTGGGCCTGGTGGAAACCCAGCAGGCGCTGGTGGCTAACGGTCTGCGTCACAAGATCCGTTTGCAGGTGGACGGCGGCCTGAAAACCGGCCTCGACATCATCAAAGCGGCGATTCTCGGCGCGGAAAGCTTTGGCTTCGGCACCGGCCCGATGGTGGCGCTGGGCTGTAAATACCTGCGTATTTGCCACCTGAACAACTGCGCGACGGGCGTGGCGACTCAGGATGACAAACTGCGTAAGAACCACTACCACGGCCTGCCGTTCAAAGTGACCAACTACTTTGAGTTTATCGCCCGCGAAACCCGCGAGCTGATGGCGCAGCTTGGCGTGAAGCGTCTGGTGGATCTGATTGGCCGTACCGACCTGCTGAAAGAGCTGGAAGGGTTTACCGCTAAGCAGCAGAAGCTGGAACTGTCCCGACTGCTGGAAACCGCTGAGCCTCATCCGGGTAAAGCGCTGTACTGCACCGAACATAACCCGCCGTTTGATAACGGCGTGCTGAACGCGCAACTGCTGCAACAGGCGAAGCCGTTCGTCGATGAGCGCCAGAGCAAAACCTTCTGGTTCGACATTCGCAACACCGACCGCTCCGTGGGCGCGTCGCTCTCTGGCTATATTGCTCAGACGCATGGCGATCAGGGGCTGGCCTCTGACCCGATCAAGGCGCACTTCAGCGGCACCGCAGGTCAGAGCTTCGGCGTCTGGAACGCGGGCGGCGTGGAGCTGTATCTGACGGGCGATGCCAACGACTACGTCGGTAAAGGCATGGCGGGCGGTCTGCTGGCGGTACGTCCTCCGGTGGGTTCAGCGTTTCGCAGTCATGAGGCCAGCATCATCGGCAATACCTGTCTGTACGGCGCGACCGGCGGTCGTCTGTATGCGGCGGGCCGCGCGGGCGAACGTTTCGCAGTACGTAACTCCGGGGCCATCACCGTGGTAGAAGGCATTGGCGACAACGGCTGTGAATACATGACGGGCGGTATTGTCTGTGTACTGGGCAAAACGGGCGTTAACTTCGGTGCTGGCATGACGGGCGGCTTCGCCTACGTGCTGGATGAAGACGGCGAGTTCCGCAAACGCGTGAACCCGGAGCTGGTGGAAGTGCTGAACGTCGATGACCTGGCCATCCACGAAGAACATCTGCGCGGTCTGATTACCGAGCATGTGCAGCATACCGGTTCCCAGCGCGGTGAAGAGATCCTGGCTAACTGGTCAGTATTCTCAACCAAATTCGCGCTGGTTAAGCCGAAGTCCAGTGATGTGAAAGCACTGTTGGGTCACCGTAGTCGTAGCGCAGCTGAGCTGCGTGTGCAGGCGCAGTAAGGGGTAGAGCAATGAGTCAGAACGTATACCAATTTATCGACCTGCAACGTGTTGATCCACCGAAGAAGGCGCTGAAGATCCGCAAAATCGAGTTTGTTGAAATTTACGAACCGTTTTCCGAAGGCCAGGCCAAAGCGCAGGCGGATCGCTGCCTCTCCTGCGGCAACCCGTACTGCGAGTGGAAGTGTCCGGTACATAACTACATCCCGAACTGGCTGAAGCTGGCGAACGAAGGACGTATTTTCGAAGCGGCGGAGTTGTCTCACCAGACCAACACGCTGCCGGAAGTGTGCGGCCGCGTCTGCCCGCAGGATCGTTTGTGCGAGGGCTCCTGTACGCTCAACGACGAGTTCGGCGCAGTGACTATCGGCAACATCGAGCGTTATATCAACGATAAAGCGTTCGAAATGGGCTGGCGCCCGGACATGACTGGCGTGCGTCAGACCGACAAACGCGTGGCGATTATCGGCGCGGGCCCGGCAGGGCTGGCCTGTGCCGACGTACTCACCCGTAACGGCGTGAAGGCGGTGGTCTTTGACCGTCACCCGGAAATCGGCGGTTTGCTGACGTTCGGTATCCCGGCTTTCAAGCTGGAAAAAGAGGTGATGACCCGCCGTCGTGAGATCTTCACCGGCATGGGCATTGAGTTCAAACTGAATACCGAAGTGGGTCGCGACGTGCAGCTGGACGACTTGCTGGCAGAGTACGATGCGGTGTTCCTCGGCGTTGGCACCTATCAATCAATGCGCGGCGGGCTGGAAAACGAAGATGCCGACGGCGTGTTCGATGCCCTGCCGTTCCTGATTGCCAACACCAAACAGATCATGGGCTTTGGCGAAACCACTGACGAACCGTTCGTCAGTATGGAAGGCAAACGCGTCGTGGTACTGGGCGGCGGCGACACCGCGATGGACTGCGTGCGTACCTCGGTTCGCCAGGGCGCAACGCACGTCACCTGCGCCTATCGTCGTGACGAAGAGAACATGCCAGGCTCCAGACGCGAAGTGAAAAACGCGCGCGAAGAAGGGGTCGAATTCCAGTTCAACGTGCAGCCGCTGGGCGTAGAAGTGAATGCCAACGGTAAAGTAAGCGGCGTGAAGATGGTGCGTACCGAAATGGGCGCGCCGGACGCGAAAGGCCGTCGTCGTGCGGAAATCGTCGCCGGTTCCGAGCATGTGATCCCGGCAGATGCTGTGGTAATGGCGTTTGGTTTCCGCCCGCACAGCATGGCGTGGCTGGCGAAACACAGCGTGGAGCTGGACTCCCAGGGGCGGATTATCGCGCCGGAAGGCAATGAAAACGCCTTCCAGACCAGCAACCCGAAAATCTTCGCCGGTGGCGACATCGTGCGCGGCTCGGATCTGGTGGTCACGGCAATTGCCGAAGGTCGTAAAGCGGCAGACGGTATCCTGAACTACCTGGAAGTGTAATACTTCTGGCTCCCCTGCCACAGCCTGACGCTGATGGATGGGGAGCCAATATTTCCCTGCTAAATATATGCGAATTCATTCTTCGAAAGCCGCTCGCAAATACAGCTGTAACTCAATGTAATACACCTCTCCTGGATTGACCGGGATATGCCTGAAGCGTATTGGTAGCGATATATTTTTCATTTCGCAACTATCGCGCCAGGGATGACATGACTGTACCAACACCACTTCAACACGCTGACGATTATCAGCAAATCCATGACGGTATTATTCGATTAGTGGACAATGCCCATACCGAGGCCGTCCGCAGTATTAATGCTTTGATGACGGCAACCTACTGGGAAATCGGCAGGAGAATTGTCGAGTTTGAACAAGGCGGCGAAGCACGAGCGGCTTATGGTATTCAACTCATTGAGCGGTTATCCGCAGATTTAAGCCAGCGCTATAAGCGTGGATTTTCCACCAGGAATCTGTGGCAAATGAGAACATTTTATCTATGTTTTCAGTATATTGAAATTCCGCAGACAGTGTCTGCGGAATCTTCACATTTGATACAACTCGCTAAAGTTTTTCCGCTTCCCTGGTCAGCTTACGTGCGTTTACTATCGGTAAAAAATCCCGATGCCCGCACTTTTTACGAGAAAGAGACGCTACGTAACGGCTGGTCTGTGCGGCAACTCGATCGGCAAATCTCCACCCAGTTCTACGAACGGACGCTACTGTCCCATGACAAATCCGCCATGTTGCAGCAGCCTGCGCCCGCCGAGCCAACAGTCTTGCCGGAGCGAGCCATACGCGACCCGTTCATTCTGGAATTTCTTAACCTGAGGGACGAGTATTCCGAGTCGGATCTCGAAGAAGCGCTGCTCAGTCACCTGATGGACTTTATGCTGGAACTTGGTGACGATTTTGCTTTTGTCGGCCGCCAGCGCCGATTACGCATAGACGATAGCTGGTTCCGCGTCGATCTGTTGTTCTTCCATCGCCGCTTGCGTTGCCTGTTGCTCGTTGACCTGAAGGTCGGCAAATTCAGTTATGCGGATGCCGGGCAGATGAATATGTACCTGAACTATGCCAAAGAGCACTGGACAATGCCGGGAGAAAACCCGCCAGTCGGGTTGGTTTTGTGCGCAGGAAAAGGCGCGGGGGAAGCGCATTACGCGCTAAACGGCCTGCCGAATACCATCATGGCGAGCGAGTACAAAGTGCAGTTGCCTGACGAAAAACTACTGGCAGATGAGCTCATTCGTTCACAAATAGCACTGACTGCACAGCAAGTTGAATCAACTGAATAACCAATTTACTTTGCACATCAGGAAAAGCACTGCGTCACGAGCTGAATTTTCAACAACTCGACTGACGGGATTATGCTCTATCGGGAGATATAAAGCGTTACACCGGATGGCTATAAACCATCCGGTATTTTCATGCCTCTAATAAGCTGGCGCGCACCTTCACTACAGCTTTCTTAATCTCCCCTGGCTCGCCAGCCATACACCCGGGCTTATGGGGTTCCCCCGGCATAAACACGGAGAACATCCCCGGTGTCAGCGTAATGGACTGCTGTTCATGGATACGGCGGCAAAGCTGGTAATCCTCTTCACCATGCAGCTCCTCGCATTCGCACGCTGACCCGACTACGCCGAACAGAATGCGCTCCTCACCCGTCAATAACAGCTGAATGTCGATGTACTGCACATGCAGCTCCGCTTTTTTCTCCTGCGGCGACTGTGTGGCAAACTGCATCACATTCATAAACATATCGTCGCCCTGCAATTCGTAGCGCCCGGGCGTTTTCTCCTGCGGCCTTGCCGCCAGCGCCAGGGTTAACGCATCCAGCAATACCGGATGCAGCCCGGCAGACGGTAACGACTGAATTTCTCCCATCAACATCATTTATCTCCCTGAGCTAACAACGCAGCGCCCAGTAGCCCCGCGTCATGTCGGTAATGCGCTGCGCTCAACGCCACCTGATAAACCGCCGGCTCCTGCGCCAGAAAGTGGCGTACCTGCGCCAGATATCCCTCAGCTAACCCTACGCTGCCGCCAATAACCACCTGCTGGCAATCCGTTGTCGCTTTAACATCGGCAATTAACCGCGCGACAACCTGCGCGGAGTGCTGAACCAGACGCACAGCCTGTTCGTTCCCGGCCGCCGCATGTGCAAAGACAGTTCTGGCGTCGCACCCGGCCAGGGAACCCTGCGCCGCTGCCGCGATGCCGCGTCCTGAGGCGATAGCCTCCACACAGCCGCGTCGTCCGCAACCACAAACCGGCCCCTGCGGATCGGCCAGCGTATGCCCCAGATGCCCGGCCAGACCGCTCATCCCGGTGAGCAATCTGCCGTCGCTCACCACGCCGCCGCCAACGCCGGTCGACACGGTAATAAACACCATATCGCGGACATCAGACATAAGGGCATGGTATTCCGCCCATGCCGCCGCCTGCGCGTCATTCACCGCCAGCGTCGGCAGACCGGTAAGATCTTCTAACGTCTGCACCAACGGAAAATGCAGCAGACCGCCCAGGTTATGCGGATTTATCGCCAGTAGCGCGCCTTCTCTGATAATGCCGGTAGAGGCTATCGCCACCCGCTGCGCGGTCGTTTGCAGCGGTTCAACCAGCGCTTTTAGCACCTCTCGCAGCGCATCCGGCGTTTTGCTGGCGGGGGTCGGCAATTCACGTCGTTCGCGGATGCGTAAATCATCATCCACCCGCGCGGCAGCTAGCTTGGTGCCGCCAATATCGATCGCCAGCGTGCTCATGACACCGCCTTTTTCAATGCCGTGTTGTACCACTGACAAATATGTTCCAGCCGCGTAATGGCAGATCCCACTGTCACCGCCCACGCGCCGTGACGCATGGCTTCAGCGGCCTGTGCCGGCGTGTTGTAACGCCCCTCGGCAATCACCCGGCATCCGGCATCATGCAGGACTTTGACCAGCGCGAGGTCAGGTTCGTCCGGCGTGTCCGGCGTGGTGTATCCCGACAGCGTGGTGCCGATAATTTCCGCGCCACGCCGCTGACAGGCTAAGCCATCCTCCAGTGACGAGCAGTCGGTCATCGCCAGCAACTGGTGCTGATGAATACGCGCCAGCAGCGCATCGACGGTCGCCGGACGTACACGGTCAGTACCGTCAACCGCAATAATATCCGCCCCGGCCTGTGCCAGCGCATCCACATCCTCAAGGAATGGCGTGATGCGTACCGGGGAGTCGTCAAGGTCACGCTTGAGAATACCGATAATCGGTACGGAGACCAGCGCACGGGTCGCCCGCAAATTGTCCACGCCTTCAATGCGTAGCGCGACGGCGCCAGCCTGCTCCGCCGCCAGCGCCATCGCAGCCACGATGTCCGGTTTATCGAGCGGGCTGCCTGGAACCGGCTGGCAGGAGACAATCAACCCGCCATTGGCGGCAATGTTTTTATCCAGTTGTTCAAGTAACGACATATCCACTTCCTTACGCAGGTCGCCCGGCAAACTGGCCGGGCAAACCTCATCAGCTTTTGGTTTTTACAAAGGCGCTTTTGTCGCCGCCAAACGGCACGGCCCCGCTGAACGGTTTTCCGTCGATAGCATCATGCATACGTAATGCTTCAGGACGCAGCCATCGCTGTACGCGAGACGGCATATCCAACCCAATCAACAGGATCACCACAAAGGTCAGGCTGAAGGAGAGCGATCCCAGCGCGGTGCCCAGATCCAGACGCTGTGCGATCAGCGCCCCGAGGATAGGGGCCAGCGCGCCGCCCAGTGCGCCAACGTTATAGGTAAAGCCCAGACCTGCCGCTCGCTGGTCGGTATCAAAATAACCGCCAATGAGTTTCGGTAAGATCCCGGAGATCCCCTGCCCCAGCATCTGCTGGAAAAACAGTAGCAGACCCAGTACCCAGACGTTTGCGCCGCCAATCGCAAATACCGGAATGATCAGCACCTGGGAAGCCAGCAAACTGCAAACGTAGGCTTTGCGCGTACCCAGCCAGTCGCCGAGGAAACCGCCCACGCAGCAGCCGACTGCCGCCCCAAAGCCGCTAAAGAAAAGCACCTGCGCAACGGTGTGAGGATCGTAAGCCAGTTCAGTTTTCAGATACGTTGGCAGCAGCGCCTGAATCGGCCATGAATAGAGGAAAGCAAAGAGCACCACGATCATCAGCATCACGCCCGTTGGCCAGCGTTTGCCGCTGCTTTGCACCATAAAACTGATGAAGATAACGGCGCACAGTAACCCTAACACCGCCACGATCGCCGCGTTTTGCAGGTCGCCCGCAAAGCAGAACCACAGCGCGGTTGCGGCGGCGATCGTCATCAGCACATTGACGACGCGATGTTCGCCCCGGTAGAGAATATCCACCATCGTGCGCACCGGCGCTTTGCCTTCGTGTTTCTCTTTCCAGTCTTCCGCTTCAGGGATATTTTTACGCAGCCAGAGCGCGAAAATGATCGGCAGAATGCCAATGAAGAACAGTGCGCGCCAGCCCCAGACCGGAACCACCAGGCTGTAAACCTGCGCCGCCACGACCGCCCCGACGGAGAAACCGGAAATCAGGAATCCACTGGCTTTATTACGTAAGTGCTTCGGCCAGCTTTCAATGACATAGGTGGCACTGGAGCCATATTCGCCCGCCATTCCCATACCGATCACCAGACGGGCGATAAACATGGTGGTATAGCCGGGCGCAAAGCCGCAGGCCAGCGTCCCCATAGAGAAAAGAATGATACTGGTGACCATCGCCAGACGTCGGCCATAGCGGTCACCCATTGCGCCTAACATCAGCCCGCCAAACCAGCGGGAAATAAACGCCGCCGAGATCAGGCTGGCCGCCTGAACCGTCGTTAACCCAAACTCGCCCTGTACTTCCGTCAGAACAAGGGCAATCAACACAAAATCAAAACCATCAAGCAAATATCCCAGCCAGGCGGCGGAAAATGCCCGCCACTGCGCCCGGTTGAGATGGCGATACCACGGGATATTCTGGGTAGAAGTACTCATTTTTCATTCTCCCGACGATTTTTATTGTCGCTTTGCCGGATGGCGGCTTCGCCGCGCCTTACCCGGCCTACGTTTCATATTTTGTAGGCCGGATAAGCGTTAGCGCTATCCGGCAACCGGTCAACCGCGTTCCTGCATTAACTGCTGCGCCAGCGCTTTCAGTTCAGGCAGATACTTCTCATCAACCGGCGCAAACGGCTTACGGCACAGCGGTACGGAGACCACGTCCATGTAGTGCAGCACCGTTTTCAGCCCACGGAACACGCCGGTTTTAATGAGCAGATCGATGACCTTATTGCACTCGGTTTGCAGATGCTGCGCTTTCGCTACATCGCCTTCCTGCAAGGCCTTAACAATCCCCTGATAACGCCAGCCCATAATGTTGTAAGTGCTGCCGATTCCCCCGTCTGCGCCTGCCAGCAGACCGGAAGCGAAGATTTCGTCATAACCGTTGTAGAGCACCAGATCAGGATGCGCACGGCGGATCTGCTCCATCTGATAGAGATCGCCGGAGGTTTGTTTCAGCGCGCCAACGCCGGGCAGCGTAACCAGCGTGTTGATTTGCTCCAGCGTCAGCTTCACGCCGCTCAGCGCAGGAATGTTGTACACCACCATCGGTAATCCTTCAGCGGAATCGATAATGGCGCGGTAGTGATCGCAATGCTCTTCAAAGCTAAACGGATAATAAAACGGCGTCACGGCGGAAACGGCATCAAAACCGTAACGATGCGCCGCGCTGGCCAGTTGCTGGCTCTCTTCGGTACTGACCGTACCGACATGGGCAATCAGCGTCACTTTGCCCTTCGCCTCTTCCGCCACAATTTCCAGGACCTGCTCCCTTTCTGCGCGGCTCTGAACGAACGCTTCCCCGGTCGAGCCGCCGACGTACAGCCCATCAATGCCCTGCGCAATGTTGAAACGCACCAGACGGCGCAGGCTCTCAATATCCAGTTTCTGCTGGTTATCAAAAGGAGTTAACAACGCTGGCATTACGCCTCGTAAATCTTTTGCCATAACGACCTCTGTCGATGATTAGTGTTATCTGACTACATACCTTTATACCTGTTATACCAGATCAAATAAGCAGCACCCCAGTACAGAACGCACAGAGTGCGATCTACTTCACTAAACGATCGTCAGGATCGCGATCGCTAACGCAATTTTTTCTTTTGATCGAAGGCGTGCCAGGTGGCGGATACGCTATTGAGGTGGGTTTGCAGCGCGCGGTCAGCTTCATCGGGATCGCGCCGACG
Source organism: Citrobacter sp. CK202 (assembly GCF_030333225.1). Lineage (NCBI taxonomy): Bacteria > Pseudomonadati > Pseudomonadota > Gammaproteobacteria > Enterobacterales > Enterobacteriaceae > Citrobacter > Citrobacter sp. CK202. The sequence continues at coordinate 51,574 of NZ_JAOWGI010000029.1, read as the reverse complement.
AATAGCATCGACAATAGCGATATGCTCTTGATAGCTCACGCTATTATGCTCATGTAATTCCTGCCCGGAGACCGCAGGACGCGCAGCGATCAGCCAGTCCAGCAGCGCGACATGAATCGCCATGAAGATCGGATTGCCGGGGATTTCCGCCAGCACGCGGTGAAACTCGACGTCGGAACGAATGAAGAGCGCATTATCGTCCAGCGACTGGCTATTGATCTCCAGGGCTTTCGCCAGCAGATCAATTTGCTCATCCGTCGCGTGTTCCGCCGCATAGCGCACAAGGCTTGATTCAAAGAACAGGCGCAGTTGCTCAAAGTGGGCGATACCGCCGGGATGCGAGAGGAAATCTTTCGCCATGCCGGAAAGTTCGCTGATGATGGTATCAGCAGAAGGCCGCGACACGCGGGCGCGTTCGCCGTTATTGATTTGCACCAGACCTTTACGCTTGAGCGCGGCAAGCGCTTCACGCACCGATGGGCGGCCCACGTTGAAGAAGGTCATCAACTCCCGCTCAGACGGCAGCTGCTCCCCTTCGCCGAATTCACCGCGACGAATCATCTGCTCCAGCTCTTCTTCTACCATTTCCGACAGTTTTTTACGCGCCAGCGGACGGCTGCGCAAACTACGGCCGATGGTTGGCGGAGAATTTTCTGCTTGCGAATCAAATGCGTTCATAGCGTCCATTATGTAAATCGTCGAGGAAAACAGCAACTAAGGCCATCCTATCACAGGATCGAAAGTGGGGTGAAATCGTGGCAGGCGTGAAAAAAAACAGGCCCTCAGGGCCTGTCTGTCTTGGTTACTTCACTACGCGTAATGCGGGTCGACCACCACGCGGCGGCGGCGGATCGTCATCAGGATTGTTGTCATCGTCATGATCGGGCTTATCACCATCAATCACGGACATGACCGTTTCGCTCTCCGCGCCCGGCGTTACATCGTCATCATTTAAGCTGGCGACGTCTTCATCGTAAGCGGCTTCAGGTTCAAACATTGTGCCTGCGCCGTTTTCACGCGCATAGATCGCCAGTACCGCAGCCAGCGGCACGGAGACCTGACGCGGGACGCCGCCAAAGCGCGCGTTGAAACGCACTTCGTCGTTGGCCAACTCCAGATTGCCAACCGCACGGGGAGCAATGTTCAGAACAATTTGCCCGTCGCGCGCATATTCCATAGGGACATGCACACCAGGCAGCGTCACATCCACCACCAGGTGCGGCGTGAGCTGGTTATCCAGCAACCATTCATAGAATGCACGCAGCAAATATGGACGGCGTGGGGATAGCTGTGACAAATCCATACTGATTAACCCCGACCGAGGCGCATTTCACGTTCAGCTTCAGTTAAAGAAGCGAGGAACGAGTCACGTTCAAAGACGCGGGTCATATAGCCTTTCAGCTCTTTAGCGCCCGCACCGCTGAACTCAATACCCAGTTGCGGCAAACGCCACAGCAGCGGCGCCAGATAGCAATCAACCAGGCTGAACTCATCGCTCAGGAAATACGGTTTTTGACCAAACACAGGCGCGATCGCCTGCAACTCTTCACGCAGTTGTTTACGCGCAACGTCAGCTTCAGAAGCGGACCCGTTCACGATGACGTTCATCAGCGTGTACCAGTCTTTTTCGATACGGTGCATGTACAGGCGGCTTTCGCCACGCGCAACCGGGTAAACCGGCATCAGCGGCGGATGAGGGAAACGCTCATCCAGGTATTCCATAATGATGCGAGATTCCCACAGGGTCAGCTCACGATCCACCAGGGTCGGTACGCTCTGACTCGGGTTGAGGTCAATCAGATCCTGAGGTGGGTTATCCTTCTCCACATGCTCGATCTCGAAACTAACACCTTTCTCCGCCAGCACAATGCGGACCTGATGGCTATAGATGTCAGTAGGACCAGAAAACAGCGTCATTACCGAACGTTTGTTGGCAGCGACAGCCATGAAAACCTCCAGGTATATTCAGAATTTTTACTGCTACCAGCCACCGCGTGGCCAGCCAGAAGTTATGTCACCCGCCTGCGGAAAAGTCATTATTGTTCAAAAAGCAAACAAAAAATGAACAATACCCGTTATTTGGGCAGAAAATTGGATGATAGTTTACCAGATTTTGTGACCTTTGTGGTGAGTCGATTCTGGAAATGGGGAAAAAGAGGTGGCAATCAGAGGATTACTTTGGACACACGCGCATTTTTTCCATAAAAAAACCCGCCGAAGCGGGTTTTTTCGCCAATGGTAATCTGCCGGAGCAGAAACCCATTAACGTTTGGAGAACTGCGGACGACGACGTGCTTTACGCAGACCGACTTTCTTACGTTCAACCTGACGAGCGTCACGAGTAACGAAGCCAGCTTTACGCAGTTCAGAACGCAGAGACTCGTCGTACTCCATCAGAGCGCGGGTGATACCGTGACGGATCGCACCAGCCTGACCAGAGATACCACCACCTTTAACAGTGATGTACAGATCCAGTTTCTCAACCATGTCGACCAGTTCCAGCGGCTGACGAACTACCATGCGGGCAGTTTCACGACCGAAGTACTGTTCCAGAGAACGTTGGTTGATAACGATTTTGCCGTTGCCCGGTTTGATGAACACGCGAGCTGCGGAACTTTTGCGGCGACCAGTGCCGTAGTATTGATTTTCAGCCATTGCCTATAATCCCGATTAGATGTCAAGAACTTGCGGTTGCTGTGCCGCGTGGTTGTGCTCGTTGCCAGCGTAAACTTTCAGTTTACGGAACATAGCACGACCCAGCGGGCCTTTTGGCAGCATGCCTTTAACCGCGATTTCAATCACACGCTCAGGACGGCGAGCAATCATCTCTTCAAAGGTCGCTTGTTTGATACCACCGATGTGACCGGTGTGGTGATAGTACACTTTGTCAGTACGCTTGTTGCCGGTTACAGCAACTTTGTCAGCGTTCAGAACGATGATGTAATCACCGGTATCGACGTGCGGAGTGTATTCCGCTTTGTGCTTACCGCGCAGGCGAAGAGCCAGTTCAGTAGCCAGACGGCCCAGAGTTTTACCGGTCGCGTCAACAACGTACCAGTCGCGTTTTACGGTTTCTGGTTTAGCTGTAAAAGTTTTCATTAAAAGCTTACCCAATAGATAGTTACACGTTGGTGAACACCCAAACGTTTTCAATTGTTGAGGTTCACACGACAAAGTCCGGCAAACCTACCCCTTCGAATAGCCAATGCCAGCACACAAAAAGTTTTGGGAAAAAAACTTTCTTGTAACGTGGGGTCGCAGGATTATAGAGAAGTCAGGGGCAAAGATCGACCCCTTTTTGTGATTTGCAATGGGTTTTGTGCGGGGCATTTCTGCCGGTCTGATAAGCGAAGCGCCACCAGGCAACCTGCGCCGGATGGCGGAGAAACGCCTTATCCGGCCTACGGCATATGCGAACGTTTCAGATACTCCTCGCTCTGCATCTCCTGCAAACGCGACAAACAGCGCTGGAACTCAAACTTCAGGCGTTCGCCCTGATAGATCTCATATAAAGGCGCGTCGGCGCTCACCACCAGCTTCACATGGCGCTCGTAGAATTCATCCACCAGCGCGATAAAACGGCGCGCTTCGCTTTCCATCAGCGGCGTCATGACCGGCACATCAAACAGTAGAACCGTGTGGAACAGGCGCGACAGCGCAATATAGTCATGCTGGCTGCGAGCGTCCACGCATAAGGTGATGAAGGAGACCGCCAGCGTCTGGTTTTCCACCCCCATCGTCGGTAACGGACGATGATTCACCTCCAGCGTTGGCGCATTCTCACGTTTCGCACCGGCCAGCGCCAGCCAGAGTTTATCCATCTGTTGCTGCGTTTCGTTATTACGCGGCGAGAGCCACAGATGCGCCTGCGTCAGCGTGCGCAGACGATAATCCACCCCGGCATCCACATTCATAATGTCGCAATGCGCTTTGATAGCGTCGATAGCCGGAAGGAAGCGGGTACGTTGCAGGCCATTGCGGTACAGCTCATCCGGCGGGATGTTCGAGGTCGCCACCAGGGTAATGCCGCGGGCAAACAGCGCTTTCATTAAGCCGCCAAGCAGCATCGCGTCGGTGATGTCGGAAACAAAAAACTCATCAAAGCAGAGCACATCCGTTTCGGCTTTGAAACGATCGGCAATAATCTCCAGCGGGTCGGTCTGCCCCTGTAGCGCCGTCAGCTCCTCATGCACGCGCAGCATAAAGCGGTGGAAATGCAGACGCTGTTTCCGCTCGCCCGGCAGACTATGATAGAAGAGATCCATCAGCCAGGTTTTCCCTCGCCCGACCCCGCCCCACATATACAGACCACGCACCGGCGCATTCGCTGACGGTTCACGTTTGCCAAGCAGTTTACCGAAACGGGCCATCAGTCCGCCGGTTTGCGGCGCCGGAGGCGTTTTGGCGATCAGCGCCTGGTAAATCGACTCCAGTCGGTTGACCGCATCTTTTTGCACGTCGTCGGGTTGATGGCTGCCATCGTTGAGGGCCTGAAGGTAACGCGATGTGGGGGAAATGCTTTGCATGATGTTATTGTTATTCCTTGAAAATCGATATGCCGACGTTCACGGCTGACGAAAAAAAGGCCGTTCTACATTACGTGATATAAACACGGGATTCCACTTCTACGGGATTAGCGGTTATAGTGGCATAATCAGGCGCAGGCATGGAGCCTAAAGCCAACACCCTACGGAAACAAAAGACAACGGGAGATGTTCATGACCTGGGAATATGCGCTAATTGGGTTAGTCGTCGGTATCATCATTGGTGCCGTAGCCATGCGTTTTGGTAATCGTAAATTACGCCAACAGCAGGCATTGCAGTACGAACTGGAAAAGAATAAAGCTGAGCTGGAAGAGTATCGTGAAGAGCTGGTCAGCCACTTTGCCCGCAGCGCCGAGCTGCTGGATACCATGGCGCATGATTATCGTCAGCTGTATCAGCACATGGCGAAAAGCTCCAGTAGCCTGCTGCCGGAACTGTCTGCGGAATCGAACCCGTTCCGTAACCGTCTGGCGGAGTCTGAAGCCAGTAACGATCAGGCACCGGTCCAGATGCCGCGTGACTATTCCGAAGGCGCTTCCGGCCTGCTGCGTAGTGGCGCAAAACGCGACTAATCGCACATCGTTAAGAAATTTTTCGGGCGCAGCGATTGCGCCCGTCTCTTCTCTCCTGTCCCAGCTATTATTTAGTCATTAACCTCATTGTTACCAGGCCGAAAATTCAATAACATCAAACTGTTTTGAATCGTCTTTCCGTTCACTCAAGGTACGAGAGCAGGCTCCATGAAAAAACAAATCCCGTTGTTAAGTGCATTAGCGTTAAGTGTCGGGTTAACGCTCTCGGCACCGTTTCAGGCCGTCGCATCGATACCCGCGCAGATTCCCGGTCAGGCGGCGCTCCCTAGTCTCGCGCCAATGCTGGAAAAAGTGCTGCCGGCCGTGATTAGCGTGAAGGTTGAGGGAACCGCGCCCCAAAGTCAGAAGGTTCCAGAAGAGTTTAAAAAGTTTTTTGGCGACGAGTTGCCTGATCAACCCTCTCAGCCGTTCGAAGGGCTGGGGTCGGGCGTCATCATTGACGCCGCCAAAGGCTACGTTCTGACCAATAACCATGTCATTAATCAGGCACAGAAGATCAGCGTTCAGTTAAATGACGGACGCGAGTTTGACGCTAAACTGATCGGCAGCGACGACCAGAGCGACATCGCGCTGCTGCAAATCCAGAACGCCAGCAACCTGACGCAAATCGCCATCGCCGACTCCGACAAACTGCGCGTCGGCGACTTTGCCGTCGCGGTAGGCAACCCGTTTGGTCTGGGGCAAACCGCCACCTCCGGCATTGTCTCCGCGCTTGGCCGGAGCGGGCTGAATCTGGAAGGGCTGGAAAACTTTATTCAGACCGACGCCTCGATTAACCGCGGCAACTCCGGCGGCGCGCTGCTGAATCTCAACGGCGAGCTGATCGGCATCAACACCGCTATTCTGGCACCTGGCGGCGGTAGCATCGGCATTGGGTTTGCGATTCCGAGTAATATGGCGCGCACGCTGGCGCAACAGCTGATTCAGTTTGGTGAAATTAAACGCGGCCTGCTGGGAATTAAAGGCATGGAATTGACCGCCGATATCGCCAAAGCCTTCAAGCTGGATGTACAGCGCGGGGCGTTCATCAGCGAAGTGCTCCCGGGTTCAGGTTCCGCGAAAGCGGGTGTGAAATCCGGCGACGTGATCACCAGTCTCAACGGCAAGCCGCTGAGCAGCTTTGCCGAACTGCGCTCACGCATCGCAACGACGGAACCCGGCACGAAAGTGAAGCTCGGTCTGTTACGCGACGGCAAACCGCTGGAAGTCGAAGTCACCCTCGACACCAGCACGTCATCCTCCGCCAGCGCGGAGATGATCGCCCCGGCATTGCAGGGCGCAACGCTGAGCGATGGTCAGTTAAAAGACGGCAATAAAGGCATCAAAATTGATAACGTTGAAAAAAGCAGTCCCGCCGCCCAGGCCGGTTTGCACAAAGATGACGTGATCATTAGCGTTAACCGCGATCGCGTGCACTCGATTGCGGAAATGCGCAAAGTGCTGGAAGCGAAACCGTCGATTATTGCGCTACAGGTCGTACGCGGTAACGAGAACATTTACCTGCTCCTGCGTTAAGTCATCGTTAACCGGACATCAGCCCCGCGTGCGATGTCCGGTTAACTCGTGGTATGCTGCTGCCGTTCCCTTTTTTAATGACGCCTCCATCATGTTTGTGAAGATCTTACGTTCGGTCGCAATTGGTCTTATTGTGGGTGCCATTCTGTTGGCGGCCATGCCCTCGCTGCGCAAAATAAATACCCTGACCACACCGCAATTCGACAGCGCGGATGAGACGCCAGCCAGCTATAATTCGGCGGTTCGCCGCGCCGCGCCTGCCGTCGTCAACGTTTATAACCGCAGTATGAACAGCACCACGCATAATCAGCTTGAGATCCGTACGCTGGGATCGGGCGTGATCATGGATCAGCGCGGTTACATCATCACCAATAAGCATGTGATCAACGATGCGGATCAGATCATCGTCGCCCTACAGGATGGACGCGTGTTTGAAGCGCTGCTGGTTGGTTCGGATACGCTGACGGATCTGGCGGTGTTAAAGATTAATGCCACGGGCGGTCTGCCGACAATCCCGATCAACACGAAACGCTCACCGCATATTGGTGATGTGGTTCTGGCCATCGGCAACCCGTATAACCTGGGGCAGACCATTACTCAGGGGATCATCAGCGCCACCGGGCGTATCGGTCTGAACCCAACCGGACGACAAAACTTCCTGCAAACGGACGCCTCCATCAACCACGGTAACTCCGGCGGAGCGCTGGTTAACTCGCTGGGCGAACTGATGGGCATTAACACCCTGTCATTTGATAAGAGTAACGACGGCGAGACGCCGGAAGGGATCGGTTTTGCAATCCCGTTCCAGTTAGCGACCAAGATTATGGATAAGCTGATCCGCGATGGTCGCGTGATTCGCGGTTATATCGGCATCGGTGGGCGAGAAATCGCGCCGCTGCATGCGCAGGGCGCCGGGATGGATCAAATCCAGGGGATTGTGGTCAATGAAGTGTCGCCGGACGGCCCGGCTGCGCAGGCGGGTATTCAGGTCAATGATGTGATCATTTCAGTCAACAACAAACCTGCCGTTTCCGCTCTGGAGACCATGGATCAGGTTGCTGAAATACGTCCAGGTTCGGTGATCCCGGTGATTGTGATGCGTGACGATAAAAAGCTGACGCTCCAGGTCACCATTCAGGAATACCCGGCGACAAATTAACGTAATAAAAAAACCGGAGTCATCTCCGGTTTTTTACTGTGTCTCGGTTAACTTGTAGGCCGGATAAGGTGTTTACACCGCCATCCGGCTTGCACAAAAGCGCTTACTTGTTAACGAACTCTTCGCCCAGGGCGATATCTTTTTTCAGCGTATCCAGCATACCTTCCAGCGCATTCTGTTCAAACGCGCTCAATTTGCCGATAGACTTGCGCTCTTCCACGCCGTTTTTACCCAGCAGCAGCGGCTGAGAGAAGAAGCGCGCATACTGGCCGTCACCTTCAACGTAGGCACATTCCACCACGTCCTTCTCGCCTTGCAGCGCACGCACCAGAGAAAGACCAAAGCGCGCAGCAGCCTGACCCATAGACAGAGTTGCCGATCCGCCGCCAGCCTTCGCTTCAACCACTTCCGTACCCGCATTCTGGATACGTTTGGTCAGGTCAGCCACTTCCTGCTCGGTGAAGCTGACGCCCGGGATCTGCGACAGCAGCGGCAGAATGGTCACGCCAGAGTGACCGCCGATAACCGGAACTTCAACGTCGGTCGGCAGTTTGCCTTTCAGTTCCGCGACAAAGGTGTTGGAGCGGATGATGTCCAGCGTGGTCACGCCAAACAGTTTGTTCTTGTCGTAAACGCCTGCTTTTTTCAGCACTTCAGCAGCGATAGCGACGGTAGTGTTCACCGGGTTGGTGATGATGCCCACACAGGCTTTCGGACAGGTCGTTGCGATCTGTTGTACCAGGTTCTTCACGATACCTGCGTTGACGTTAAACAGGTCGGAACGATCCATACCCGGTTTACGCGCCACGCCAGCCGAGATCAGTACGACGTCTGCGCCTTCAAGCGCCGGGGTCGCGTCTTCGCCGGAGAAACCTTTGATTTTTACTGCTGTAGGGATATGGCTCAAGTCAACGGCCACACCTGGGGTCACTGGAGCGATGTCGTACAGGGAGAGTTCTGAACCTGAAGGCAGTTGGGTTTTTAACAGTAGTGCAAGCGCCTGGCCGATACCGCCGGCAGCGCCGAGGACTGCGACTTTCATCCTAAACTCCTTATTATATTGATAAGCTAAGTGTTTGTTGCTCCGCGGCGGCGACCATAATTCACAAATCCAATGAATACAACCACCACGCGTCAAGAATGCGTAGTCACGCAAATTTGGCTTTTATGCATTTAACTTACGTAATAGAAAAGCTAATTTACGTAATTCAAAAGCGCCTGAACCACAGAACAACTTTCCAACAGGTGCTGACAATATACTCTACTGCCCCTCCAAAACAACATCAATTTGATAACATTTAATTTACTTTTAAGCTTATTTGCGCGCCGTGACGCAGGCATGTTTCTTGATAACGGAATTTGATAGAATTCCGCTCTTTCATAACATTATTTCAGCCTCCGGTGAGGCAGACTGTTTGCATAAAAATTCATCTGTATGCATAATAATGTTGTTTCCATCCTCATATTACGGGTGACTTATGCGAAGCTCGGCTAAACAAGAAGAATTAGTCAAGGCGTTCAAAGCGCTACTCAAAGAAGAAAAATTCAGTTCACAGGGCGAAATCGTCCTCGCGTTACAGGATCAGGGCTTTGATAACATCAACCAGTCCAAGGTCTCGCGCATGCTGACCAAGTTCGGCGCGGTGCGTACCCGCAACGCAAAAATGGAGATGGTCTACTGTCTCCCGGCTGAGCTAGGCGTGCCAACCACCTCCAGCCCTTTAAAGAATCTGGTGTTAGATATCGACTACAACGATGCTGTTGTGGTGATCCATACCAGTCCTGGCGCCGCACAGCTGATCGCGCGTCTGCTGGACTCGCTGGGGAAAGCGGAAGGCATTCTCGGAACCATTGCCGGTGACGACACCATTTTCACCACCCCCGCGAATGGCTTTACGGTGAAAGATCTGTACGAAGCCATTCTGGAACTGTTCGAACAAGAGCTGTAATCCCTTCTCCCCGTCGTTAAGCGCGACGGGGAAAAAACCTGCCGCCACCTCTTCTGCGTCATTTTTCACTGCCTGTCATTTAACAAATAGTGCGTTTAACCGTCAAAAATCATTTACATGGTGAATGTGCATTGGAAAAAACGCACAAATTGCAAAATTTCATATCCTTATGATTTTATTGAATTTAATCTTAACAACATGCTTTTTAACACGTTTTTAATTCCATACGGTTATAAAAAAACAAATCATTAACACACAATAACCCATGAAACCATTAGCGTGGTATTAATTAATCGCGTGATTAGTGTATACTTGATTTTGTGATGAGGGTCACGAAACACAGACCCTAATAAAAGAATTCGACGAGGTAAAAATCATGAAAATCAAAACTACTGTTGCAGCATTAAGCGTTCTGTCCGTTCTCTCTTTTGGCGCATTCGCAGCCGAATCCATCAACGCAGAACAAGCGCAAGGCCGTCAGGCTATCGGCTCTGTTTCCGTAAGCGCTATCGGTTCTTCCCCGATGGATATGCATGAAATGCTGAACAAAAAAGCAGAAGCAAACGGCGCATCCGCCTATCAGATTACTGAAGCACGTAGCGGCGACAACTGGCACGCTACGGCAGAACTTTACAAATAAACCCTCGTCGTCTAGTCCGACGACTTGCCCCCGACTGCCGGGGGCTTTTTTATGTTTGTCGTCACGAATGGCGAACATTAAACCGCAGCTGCCCTTCCAGTTCCTCTTCTGCTTCATCAAACAGCAAAATCAGCGCGCCGTAGCGCCTGCGCAGTTTTTCCGGCAGATGAACAAACTCAATCTCCAGCGGCAATGGCAGCACCTCGCTCATGAGAGTATCCCATAGAGAATCAAGATCGCCGACTTTCTCTCTGGCAAGGCCAAACATCCGCGTAAACTCGCGGTAAAAATCGTTCTGGTCTTCTATTTCATCAAAATCAAAGGTATAGATGTTCATAGCCAGCCACCATCCCCGACGCAGTCACATTACAGGCCGCCGATGTGCAGGGTCTTCACTTCCAGAAACTCTTCAAGCCCCAGCACCGATCCTTCACGTCCCAGACCCGACTCTTTCACCCCGCCAAATGGCCCCAGCTCGGTTGATACGGCGCATTCATTAATCCCAATCATGCCGCTTTCAATCGCCTGGGAAACACGGAATACGCGTTGTAAATTTTGCGTGTAGAAGTAAGCCGCCAGGCCAAACGGCGTATTGTTGGCGCGCTGAATGACCTCGTCTTCACTGGTAAAACGAAAGCAGGCCGCGACCGGCCCGAAGGTCTCTTCACTGGCCAGTTTCATCCCATCGCTACAGTCGCCCAGTACGGTGGGCTGCCAGAAATTCCCGCCTAACGAATGCGCTTTAGCGCCTGCCAGCACCTTCGCCCCTTTTGCGATAGCGTCCTCAACGTGCTCACGCACTTTATCGACAGCCGCCGGTTCAATCAGCGGGCCGACGATCACGCCCTCCTCCAGACCATTTCCGACCTTCAGTTTTTGTACGGCATCCGCCAGCTTGCGGGTAAATTCGTCATAGACCGACTCATGGATATAGAAACGGTTAACGCTGACGCACACCTGCCCCGCGTTGCGGAATTTATTGGCGATCGCCCCCTGTACCGCAGCGTCAATATCCGCATCGTCAAACACGATATACGGCGCATTGCCCCCCAGTTCCATCGAGACTTTCTTCATCGTGTCAGCCGCGTTACGCACCAGCGTTTTCCCAACGGCGGTCGATCCGGTAAAGGAGATTTTGCGTACCTCGTGGCTGGCCATAATGGCGTCGCTGATCTCTGGGGTATTGCCCGCGACGGCGTTCAGCACGCCGTCAGGTACGCCAGCTTTCTTCGCCAGCGTCAGCAAGGCGAATGCGCTAAGCGGCGTGTTATTCGCCGGTTTAATGACCCCTGTACAGCCTGCCGCCAGCGCCGGGCCTAATTTACGGGTCAACATTGCCATCGGGAAGTTCCACGGCGTAATCGCCGCCACGACGCCAATCGGTTCACGGGTGGCAAAGATCCGCGATCCGGGTTTAATCGGCGGAATTATTTCGCCATTTGCCCGCTTCGCCTGTTCAGCAAACCACTGGATGAAACTGGCGGCGTACTCCACTTCGCCTTCTGCCTCTTTCAACGGCTTCCCCTGCTCAGTGGTCATCAGACGGCCCAGCCAGGATTTATGCTCAATGATCAGTTCATACCAGCGATACAGAATGGCCGAGCGCTCTTTTGCCGTTTTGACCCGCCAGGTAGGGAAGGCTTTTGCCGCCGCCGCAATCGCCTCTTCGGTCTCTTTTTTACCGGCTTTGGCAACGGCGGCTATCGTTTCACCGGTTGCCGGATTAAGAACATCGAAGGTGTTATCCAGCGTTTTCCAAAGTCCATCAACCAGATATCCCGTCTGAAAAAGTTCGTTGTCCTGGAGCGTTTGCATGGTTCTTTCTCCTCCTGATGTCATGTTTTTCGCACGTCAGATAAGTATAGCCACAAAAAAACCGACGCTTTTGGCGTCGGCTCCTGAGTGTTAGTTATCCGTCAAGGCGTGCTGATATTTGTGCAACATGCCGGATAGCCGTTTTACCGGCTCCGTCACCCGTGGCGGCGCTTCCCAGACTCGCAATTTTTCCTGATAGACATCAAGCTCATCCAGCAGTTGTCCAAAGTAGCGCCGACGCTTATCGTCATTTCCGGCTGAAATCACATGATCGGCCGTACGCCGGAGCTGGCGGTGAAAAGCAGATAAATCATGATTGACCGGGATGGGCGCATCACGCAGACGTTGGTGTGCAATGATCATCGTCAGCGCCAGACGAAACTTCGGCAGGTCGCCCGGGAATTTGTTCATTAACAAGAACAACTGCTGATACAGCGCCGGAAGGTGGTTCTCTTTACGGCGCACAACGTTGGTGGTCATTGCAGACACCGCTGCGGAAACGAACTGGTTAAGCAGTACACGTCCGGTTCTGTCGCGTGAATTATCACGAACCAACAGAATGACGATAAACGCCATCATGCACCCCACAATCTGCCCGAGCGCGCTGTCAAGGAACTGGCTGAAGTGGAAGGTCATCGGGTTGTCCAGCACGATGATGTTAATGGTACTGGCCAGCGCCCCCATTGAACCCAGCCGCCGTTTCTGGACTTCGATCCCGAGAAAGAATCCCAGCACCGCCAGGCTCAGACACAGCAGCAACATGCTTTGCTGTGTATTCGGGATGATCACTAAAAAATAGAGCAGGCCCAACGGCAGCGCCGCCAGCGTCCCGTAAATAAAGTCGATAGCGACCATGCGCGGGTTGGGCAAGCGCATCGCCAGCGACGTGACGACCGCAATCATCACCATCGCGCCACTTCCCGACGTCCAGCCCGTCCACAGCCAGAATAAAGTACCCAGCACACAGGACAGCGTGGTACGCCAGAAGTTAACCATCGCGTGATGTCGCTCGGCAGATTCCACCTTCACGACGGGCTCGCCCTGCAACACTTCCTCTTCCGTCACGCTGATTTTGGCGTTGCCAATCACGCCGCGCTTCAGCAGCAGATAGCGCGTCGCCGCACCGGCCCAGGTGTAAAGGGTTACGGGCGTTTCACGTTCGCCGGTCCAGGCGATGATGCGACGCATCCGCTTAAGTTGTTTATGTACGTCCTGCGCGGTTTCGACGGGCGTTTCGAACAGCTCGCGGAAGGTATCGGTGATCAACTCCGGGTGAGTGTTCTGAATCAGGTATGTTTCACAGGACTGGGTGATCAGCGTCAACGAGAGCGTATTCAGCGCTTTCAGGCGGCGGTTGGCGCGCCCCCAGCGCGATGACTCCATATTGAGATTGCTGCGCATGCCTTCCAGCGCCGCCGTCCGCCGCACCAGATCGCCCCAGGCTTTGTCCACTTCCTCACTGTCGCCGTGCTTAATACACAGCTGCATCAGCTGGTATTGCGCCACCAGCAGACCGTCGACTTCACGATCCACTTCCTGTTTCACTGAACGCGGCGAAAAGAGCAGATCCGCCATAATGGCGCAGACGATACCAATCACGATCTCGCTGCAACGTTCAACCGCGAACTGCGGCGTCAGTAGTGGCTCCGCCTGAATGGTAATGACGATGATCAGCGCCGTATACCCGGACAGCCCCCATGCATAAGAGTTTTCAACCCGCACCAGCGAGGAGATCCAGGTACAAAATCCCGCCCAGATACAGCACACCAGAATCATTAATAACGGCGCGCGAATCATGGTGATGATAATGGTCAGCGCGGCGATACAGCCAATAAATGTCCCGATGATACGCAGCATCCCGCGATAGCGAATCGCGCCGGAATAGGGTTCCCCACCGGCGGCGAATGCCGGGCCTGCGGCGACAATCGCGGCGGTCAGCACCGCCCAGCGCGGCGTCTCAAGCTGAAAGTGAAAGCCAACGAACAGCGCCAGGACGATGGCGCATGCCAGTTTTACCGCAAAGCGGATATGCTGGTTGGCAATGGAGAAAATACCCATGGTGATTAACCAAACTCGCGCAGACGGTGCGCCATTTTACGGAAGAAGGAGTCCTGCGTTTCATCACGATCCTGCTTGCCGGTAATCACAACGGTTGCGGTTGTCCCGGCAGGCCACAGGTTGTCCTGCTGATCGTCCAGACGGATACGTACCGGAACACGCTGCGCCAGACGTACCCACTCCAGATTGGAGTCGATGGTCGCCATCCCTTTGGCGTCACGCGTGCTGCTGGCGTTAGTGACCCCAGCCGCCACGCTGTCAACGGTGCCTTTCAACACTTTGTTACTGCCAAGCGGCGTTATCTCTGCGCGATAGCCCGGACGGACGCCTTCCAGTTTGGTCTCTTCCATATAGGCCAGCACGTAGAAAGAGTGCTGTTTCACCAACGCAACCGCCGTTGAGCCACGGGTAATAAACTCGCCGGTGTAGACATTCAGGTTGGTGACCCAACCGTCAGCAGGGGCGCGAATCACGGTACGTTCGAGGTCTAATTTTGCCAGATCGCGCGTCGCCTGCGCTTTGGCAAGCTGATGTAATACGGTTTGCAGAACGTTATTGGCCTGATCGATCTCTTCACGCGACATCGCCTGGACGCCAAGGCGGTTACGGCGGCCAGCCTCCTGGCGTTTTTCCTGTGCCAGCACCTGGTAGTAGGCAACATCAGCTTCCGCTTCTTCGAGGGCTTTTTTATAGCGCGGCTGATCGATGGTGAACAGTATCTGGTCTTTCTTCACCAGCTGGTTATCATGCACACTCACGTTGGTGATAAGGCCCGCGACGTCTGGCGCAATGGCAACCACGTCGGCGCTGAAGCGCGCGTCACGCGTCCACGGCGACTCGGTGTAATAGACCCAGGCACGGAAAATTGCGATGAAGGCCAGAATGACCAGTACGAGCGTGATGGCCGTACGAGAGAGTTTTCTTGTTAGTGTTTTCACTTCTACCTCAAACGAACAAGCGCGA
This sequence comes from Citrobacter sp. CK202, assembly GCF_030333225.1. NCBI lineage: Bacteria > Pseudomonadati > Pseudomonadota > Gammaproteobacteria > Enterobacterales > Enterobacteriaceae > Citrobacter > Citrobacter sp. CK202. The sequence goes on along the minus strand of NZ_JAOWGI010000029.1, from coordinate 36,337 downwards.
TATTAAATAGAACAGGCAGCAATACAGCGCGGTATTAAACAGAGCCGGATGCCAGACGAAGTCATAAATGCCGGTTGGAACCAGCATCCGGCGCACCAGCCAGAAAATCGCCAGTGACAAAAGTAATTCGAAAAATATCGGTGGGAAGGAGAGACCAAACACCACGATAACGGGAAACAGACTCATGTTGACCTTGATTTATAAAGAGAGTGCAGGCGATACAGTTTTCAGCCAATGCCACCGCAGGGAAGGGCGTGGAAAGCCAGGCGAGAGCGGCATAGCGGTTATTTGAATAATAATATATTAACGTAACTGTTATGCTGTTATCTATAATATGTGATCTAAATCACTTTTAAGCCAGAGTGAATAATGGAAAGATTAAAACGCATGTCGGTGTTCGCCAAAGTCGTTGAATTTGGCTCCTTTACCGCCGCTGCCAGACAGCTACAAATGAGCGTTTCCTCTATCAGCCAGACCGTGGCAAAACTGGAAGATGAGCTACAGGTTAAGCTGCTAAACCGCAGTACGCGCAGCATTGGGCTGACCGAGGCCGGTAAAATTTATTATCAGGGTTGCCGTCGGATGCTGCACGAAGTGCAGGATGTCCATGAGCAGCTTTATGCCTTCAACAACACGCCTATCGGCACCCTGCGAATTGGTTGTTCTTCAACCATGGCACAAAATGTCCTCGCCGGGTTAACGGCCAAAATGCTGAAAGAGTACCCTGGCCTGACGGTTAACCTGGTGACCGGCATCCCGGCGCCGGATCTGATCGCTGATGGTCTGGACGTGGTGATCCGCGTCGGTGCGTTGCAGGACTCCAGCCTGTTTTCACGCCGTCTGGGGGCAATGCCGATGGTGGTGTGCGCCGCCAAAAGTTATCTCGCACAATTTGGCGTGCCGGAAAAACCCGCCGACCTCAGCAATCACTCATGGCTGGAATACAGCGTGCGCCCGGATAACGAGTTTGAGTTGATTGCGCCGGAAGGGATCTCCACCCGGCTGATCCCACAAGGACGCTTCGTCACCAACGATCCGATGACGCTCAGCCGCTGGCTGACCGCAGGCGCCGGGATCGCCTACGTTCCGTTGATGTGGGTGATCAATGAGATCAACAGCGGAGATCTGGAGATCCTGCTGCCTCGCTACCAGTCCGATCCACGCCCGGTTTACGCGCTGTATACCGAAAAAGATAAGTTGCCGCTGAAGGTGCAGGTGGTGATTAACTATCTGACAGACTATTTTGTCGATGTCGCGAAGCTATTTCAGGGAATGTACGGTCGGGGAAAAGAGAAGTGATCAGCAGCCCGCCTGTAGAACAGGCAGGCCGGATAAGGCGTTCACGCCGCACCCGGCAAAATGCCCGATAACGTAACGGCGTATCGGGCCTACAAAACGACTTTACGCGGTGCCGCCCACGGTCAGGTTATCCACTTTTAACGTCGGCTGGCCCACGCCTACCGGCAGACTCTGCCCTTCTTTACCGCAGACGCCAACGCCGTTATCCAGTTTCAGATCGTTCCCGACCATAGAGATCTGCTGCATCGCTTCGATACCAGAACCAATCAGCGTCGCCCCTTTCACGGGTTTCGTCACCTTACCGTTTTCGATCAGGTACGCTTCTGAAGTCGAGAACACAAATTTCCCGGAAGTGATATCCACCTGCCCGCCGCCAAAGTTAGGCGCATAGATACCGTATTCCACAGACTCGATAATCTCCTGCGGCGTGGATTTCCCGGCCAGCATATAGGTGTTGGTCATACGCGGCATCGGCAGATGCGCATATGATTCACGACGTCCGTTACCGGTCGGCGCAACGCCCATCAGACGCGCGTTGAGTTTATCCTGCATGTACCCTTTCAGGATGCCGTTTTCAATCAACACGTTGTACTGGCCCGGCGTACCTTCATCATCAATGGCGACCGAACCACGGCGATCGGCGATCGTGCCGTCATCAACCACGGTACACAGTTCAGACGCGACCAGTTCACCGATATGGCCGCTGAACACCGACGTACCGCGACGGTTGAAATCCCCTTCCAGTCCGTGGCCTACCGCTTCGTGCAGCAGCACGCCAGGCCAGCCCGCGCCCAGCACAACGGGTAATGTTCCCGCCGGAGCGGCAACCGCCGACAGATTCACCAGCGCCATGCGCACTGCCTCTTTCGCCCAGGCATCGGCGCGTACTTCACCGTCTAAATCGCCTAAGAAAAAGTCATAGCCAAAACGACCGCCGCCGCCGCTGGAGCCGCGCTCGCGTTTACCGTCTTCCTCTACCTGCACGCTGACAGACAGACGCACCAGCGGGCGCACATCCGCCGCCAGCGTACCATCGGTCGCTGCCACCAGAATCAGCTCATACACGCCGGTCAGGCTGGCCGTCACTTCCTGTACGCGCTTGTCGGCTTCACGCGCCGCCTTGTCCACGCGACGCAGAATGTCGAGTTTCTCTTCGCGGCTCATGCTCTGTAGCGGATCAATGGCGGTATAGAGCATCGGGTGCTCCACCGCGCCCAGTGTTTTTACTTTGCCGTCGCCGCTGTCGCGCACAATGGTACGCGCGGCCTGCGCGCTCTGCTCCAGCGCTTGCAGGCTGATCTGATCGGCATAGGCAAACCCTGTTTTTTCACCGTTGATAGCGCGCACGCCAACGCCCTGATCGATGTTGTAAGAACCATCTTTGATGATGCGATCTTCTAAAACCCAGGATTCGTGATAGCTCGACTGAAAATAGAGATCGCCGTAATCGAGACGGCGTTCGGCCAGTTGGCCCAGAATGGCAAACAAATCCTGATGGTTCAGGCCGTTCGCCGCTAGCAATTGTTCACTTACCAGGTTCAGACTCATCGTTTTGCTACTCGTTAGTTACTGTTGTAGGCCTGATAAGACGCGCCTGCGTCGCCATCAGGCGCTTCAATGCCGGACTGCGGTAGAAGTTATGTAGGCCGGATAAGCGCAGCGCCATCCGGCTTTTGCAGTTCGTCATTCATTTCTATTTACTGAGATTGGGGCAATTACTCGCCCCCGTCAAATCATTGCTGGCTTTCTTTACGCGGCTGGCGCAGGACTTCGTTAATCTGCGGTTTGTCTACCGGGCCCGTGATGCGATAGCGCAGAATGGAGACTTTGCTCCACAACGGCCCCAACACTTTACTCGCGGCAAATACCGCCGCCCCAACAATCGGGTTCACCGCAAACGCGGCGGCAACCCCTACCGTGGCGGAGATTTCCGGTGCGACGACGGCTTCAATATCGAGTTCCCGACGCACCAGATTGACAGAACCTTTCATGGCGATGTCGGCCTCCAGCCCATCCACCAGCGTATCGTCAGTGTGCATCACACCGTCTTTGATCCACGCCGTACTACGAATAGAGTCAAAGTAGAAACCGTCGCTGAACGTATCGCTAAAATCAAAACGCAGCTTACGCAGCAGTGCGTCAAAACTCAGCAGACGCAGAAGCTGCCCCGCATGACCGGTGCTCAGCTCGGTAATTTCACCTTTCCCCAGGCGGGTACGTAAAATGCCATTAAGGGAAGCCTCATCCGGCTGCCAGGGCAGGTTACGCCAGTGTAAGTCATAGTCCACGTTAAACGAGGCGTTGCGGATAGGGGTTGAAACGCCAAAGAATCCCGCTGCGGCATCAATTTTATGGCCGCGCAGTTTCCCCTTCAGCGACGTGCGCTCGCTACCCGGCGTGTTCACCCAGACCCCCTCAGCCGTCAGCCGGGAGAAGCCCGTATCCAGCAGCCCGTTACTCAGGGTCAGCGTATTTCCCTGAATCGCGACGTCGCCGTCAATACGCCCATATTTTTGCCCCCACAGCCAGCATTCAACGCAGCGTAACTGCACATCAGGCCAGCCACGGAAACTGACTCGCTCAAGGGAGGAGAACGGCGAGGTCGCCTGCGCGCCGTCTGTACGCTTCGCCGCGCTCGGGTTGTAATACAGGTATTTGATGTTCGCCTGCCACGGGGCATTATTGCGTATCGCCAGCGTGGCGTTAACCTCGCGCCCCTGCGCTTCGACCTTCTGACCATTCAGCGACGGCTCAGAGACAATGCTCAGGTTATTCCACTGTTGCCCGCCCAGCGACAGCGAAGGCGTTCGTAGCGTCACGCGCTGCGGCAAACTGGTCTTTGCGCCAACGTTATCCGCCGCGCCTTTCTGGAACAGCGCCAGCCACTCTGCGCCATCCATTGCCGGAAGATTAAGCTCAACGCCTTGTCGGTCAGGCAATGTCGGCGTGGTGCGGCTATCCGTTGTCCAGATTGCCCGATCCAGCGTCAGTTTCTGATTCAGCAGCCAGCGGCTGTTAAAGTGATTATTTTTCCCGGCGCTGCCGGTCAGCGCGAAGCTACGCAAGTTACCGTCAGCCTTAATGCTCACCGGCAAGGATTCCCCGGCCTGCTTGTCGAGCGGTGACGGTAAGTGACTGCTCACATTCTTCAGGTCGCCTTTCAGTTCTACGTTGTATGTCGCACCAGAGTGATAAGGAAGCGCAATGCCCACTTTACCGTTCCACGCCATACCGCCGCTTATAGCATCGTTCACCTGCGCAGGTAGCACGCCCATACGGCCCGGCTGCCAGTTGCCGTTAAGGTTGACGTCGACCTGATAGGCCTTTTCCCCTTCATTGGTGGAGAAATCCACGTTCAACGGCTGATTAAACCAGTTTGCCGTTAACGGTTCGCTCTTAAGATTGCCGTTGTTGAAGCTGAACTTACCGCTCAGGTTCTTCAGCGTGCTGTCGAGCGGCTTAATGAACAAACTATTATTACGCAGCGAGACGTCCCCTTTGGCGGTGACCAGCTCGCCATCCAGCGGAATATCAAGATGTAAGCGAGCATTCACATCGCCGTCAATCTGGAGTTGCTCCAGCGTGGCGCCGAGAGAATCTTTCAGCGGCGTGTCGTCAAAATACGGGCCGACCGCTTTACCCGGCCCATTGATATCGGCATCAATCAGCAGCTTTTCTTTGGCATAGTCCGGGATGATCGCGGTCAGATTGCTGGCCTTAACACCGCCCAGATTGACGCTATCCGCCTTCATCCACAGGCCATCGTTCAGGAAGTCCAGCTCAATGTTGAGGTCGGTCAGCGCGGGCCAGTCCGGCTGGAAAGCAAACTTCGCGTTACGCAGCGGCACCAGCACTTCAAACTGACCTTCATTATGTTTGTAGGGGAAAAGATGTGGATTGCCGCCATACACCAGCGTGGCGTTATCCGCTTCGCCGCCCTGAATCGCGCCGCTAAGGTAATCAACCAGCTCTTTGCCCATCAGGTTTTCCGGGAAATAACGCCAGGCCTGTGAACCGTCATCGGTGCTAATCCCCGCCAGAATCCCCAGCCAGGGCTCCTCTCCGGCGGGTTGCAGGTAACGAAAACCGCCGCGCGCATGTACGGCTTTCGCTTTCACGTCGATGTTGCGCCCGTCCAGCTGAAACCCTTTGTCATTCTTCAGCCAGGTGAGCGTCGCCACGCCGTTTTCAATTTCCAGCGGTGCGCGAAAGACGGTTTCATACGGCATTTCGGCCTGCTGCATCGAGGCGGTCAGCGCGCCGTTTTCCACGCTGCCGGACAAGGTGCCGGAGAAGTGTTCCGCGCCCGGTAAGAGCTTCCACTGCTTCCAGGCGAGGTTATCCCACGACGCCTGGAAACGCGTTTTCTCCGTCGCCTGTAGCGGGATATCCAGCGCGAGAGTGTCTATTTTTCCACGTGGCTGTGTGGCCTGCCAGATGTCGCCCAGCGCAGGCGAGAGTTTCGCAGCCACCGGACGCAGTCCGTCCATATCGGCCAGTTCAAGGTTGCTGGCGCGAATACGCAATTCATCGCTGCGTATGTTGTTCTGACCGCCAACTTCTTGTTCCGGCACCCAGGCCAGCGTTAACGCGCCGCGCGGCCAGGGTTTGCTATCCAGCGTGATACGCGTGTCAGGAATATAAAACTGCCAGCCCGGCTGTTCGCGCGTAATGTGCGCGGTCAGGTTATCAACGGAAAGCGTGTGCGAATGATTATCGCCCTGCCAGCTCGCGCCGCCCTGCTTAAGCCAGATATCGCCGTTGGAGACTTCGCCTTTCGTGAGCGTCATCCAGCCTTCCAGGCTAAAGCGTGCGGTTTGCAGCGCCACGTTATCCTGCATCCATTTGCCCAGCCACGGCTTCACGTCAATATCGTCGGCCTGTAGCCAGACCCGACCGTTGTTCAGCAGCCCGTCGTCGTCACGCAGATCCATACGAACCTGCATCACGCCATGCTGCCCGGTCAGGCTGGAGAGACTGACCTGACCTTCCGCGCGGTGCCTGTCTTTGCCGTTCAACCAGGTAAGCTGCGGGATCGCCAGTTCGGCTCGCTGGCCTGATAAGGTCAGAAAGCTAATTTGGCTGTCCCGGAGATCGAAGTGATCAAACTGACGCAGGAAAAGATCGCTAATACGGTTGGTTTCAATGCCTTCGTCGCTGTCACTGCGTTGGATCGGCGTATTGGTGCGGATGTGCAGTTGCCAGAAGGTGAGATCGCGAAACTGCCAGCGCATATGCAACAGGCTTTGCCAGACATCCAGCGCCAGCGTGACGCGCTTTACTGAAAGCTCACCGCCATCTTTCAAACTGGCATGGATGTCCCGGGCTTCAAGCGTGGGGCCAAAGGTTTGCCAGTTCGCATGCAACTGGCTGGCGGCAACAGGAATACCCGTGGCAGATTCAATTTTGCTGAGGATCGCCGGACGCCAGCTATCCAGATGGGGGAGCGCAAGGCGCAATCCACTGATCAGCAGCGCAACGACGACGACGAGCGCGGCTCCAGTGAGCAGTAATATCCCCGGCAATCGCCTCACGCGTCTCTCCTTGTCTGCCAAAAATGTGACTCACAAACCCGTTATCCGGCCTGGAAACGGCGGTCTTTTACATCATTACGACGTCAAATTGCTCCTGGTTATAGAGCGGTTCAATCTGGACTTTAACTTGCTTGCCGACAAAAATTTCCACCTCTGCCAGCGCGTGCGACTCTTCACCTTTTAACGTTTCCGCCACCGCCGGAGAAGCATAAACGAGGAAACGATCGGAGTCGTAGGCATGATGCACACGCACGATTTCACGCATAATTTCATAGCAGACGGTTTCCACCGTTTTCACCGTACCGCGTCCATGACACGTTGGACATTCATTGCATAGCACATGTTCCACGCTTTCGCGGGTACGCTTGCGGGTCATCTCTACCAGACCCAGTTGCGAAAAGCCGTTGATGCTGGTTTTCACGCGATCTTTGCTCAGCGCCTGCTCCAGAGAATGCAGTACCCGACGGCGATGATCTTCATTATTCATGTCGATAAAATCGATGATGATGATACCGCCCAGATTGCGCAGACGCAGCTGCCGCGCAATCGCCTGCGTCGCCTCAATATTGGTATTGAAGATCGTATCATCAAGATTACGGTGCCCGACAAACGCCCCGGTATTGATATCAACGGTGGTCATGGCTTCGGTTTGATCGATAATCAGATAACCGCCGGATTTCAGCTCCACCTTGCGTTCCAGCGCGCGCTGAATCTCATTTTCAACATCAAAGAGATCGAAAATCGGCTGATGACCGCTGTAGTGTTCGAGCTTGCTGGTCATCTCGGGGATATATTCCGCGGTAAATTCCAGCAATGCCTCGTACGTCAGACGCGAATCCACGCGGATTCTGTCCAGCTCGGCATCGGCAAAATCACGCAGTACGCGCTGCGCCAGCGCCAGTTCGCCGTACATCTGATAGCGCGTTTGCGGCCGCTTTTTACGCTCCATGACTTTCGTCCAGACGCGTTTGAGGTAAGCGGCGTCCGACGCCAGATCCTCTTCGCACACCCCTTCCGCCGCCGTACGGATGATAAATCCGCCCTGCTCGTCGCAATACTCCGCCACCACCTTCTTCAGGCGTTCACGTTCGGTTTCGCTTTCAATACGCTGAGAAACGCCAACGTGCGACGCGCCGGGCATAAAGACGAGGTAGCGGGAAGGCAGCGTGATGTCCGTCGTCAGGCGCGCGCCTTTGGTGCCAAGCGGATCTTTTACCACCTGCACCATCAGATCCTGCCCCTGACGCACCAGCTCAGAGATGTCGCGTACGGTGAAGTTCTTTTGCTCTTCACCCGCCACGCATTCGGTATGCGGCATAATGTCTGAAGCATGAAGAAACGCGGCTTTCTCCAGTCCAATATCTACAAAAGCCGCCTGCATACCCGGAAGTACACGGCTTACACGGCCTTTGTAGATATTGCCTACGATGCCTCGTCGCGCTTCACGCTCAATATGAATTTCCTGAAGAATACCGCCATCAATGTACGCCACGCGTGTTTCCGATGGCGTTACGTTTACCAACAATTCAGCCGTCATGTTTATCCCTTTTCTCACGCAGTGCGTTAAAATTGCTCAGCAACTCATACGTTTCAACCAGCGGTAAGCCGACCACGGCGTGATAGCTGCCGTTTATCTTCCTGACAAAACAGCCACCCTGCCCCTGAATACCGTATGCTCCAGCTTTATCCATAGGCTCACCGCTAGCGACATAGCCCGCGATGTCCTCATCACTCAGTGTTCTGAACGTCACCTCCGTCACCACCAGACAATCCAGCACGTACTGGCTGTCCGCCAGCGCGACGGCCGTCATCACCTGATGCGTCTGCCCCGACAGTTTGCGCAGCATATGCGCCGCGTGTTCTGCATCGCGCGGTTTCTCCAGCACTTCACCGTTAAGAATCACGATAGTATCGGCGCCCAGCACCGGCAAGTCGCGCGCCGTTTGCGCTACGCCTGCCAGCGCCTTTTCCCGCGCCAGACGGGAGACATACTGTTGCGCGCTTTCGCCTTCGCCACGCGTTTCTTCAATTCCCGTAACGATACGTGCAAAAGAGACGCCCAGCTGCGCAAGCAGCTCCTGGCGGCGAGGTGAACCGGAAGCAAGATAAACGTCAGTCATAGAAACCTTTACTGCACAGCAAACTGCTGGCGCACTTTGCGCATCAGCAGGAAAAGCCAGGGCCAGAGCACACCGTTTACTACACTACTCCAGAATACTTCCGGTCTGAAAGAGACGTTGATCACTAAAAACTCGGCCCAGAAAACAATAATGTCCACAACCAGTGAGAGCAATATCACCACCAGCGCCTGTTGCCAGAGCGCCAGGTTACGGAATAGCTGGAATTTCAGTGCAACCAGATAAGCAATGATACTCATCGACAAGGCCCGCACGCCAAGCGTGGAGCCGCTGATCAGATCCAGTATGGCACCCATCACAAAACCTGTACCCACATTTACGCGGTGCGGCAGTGCGAGTATCCAGTACAGCAAGATAAGGAGCACCCAGTTTGGCCGGAAAACGATGATGTCATCCGGCCAGGGCATGATTTGCAGCAATAGCGCAATAAGAAACGAGAGCCAGATAACCCAGCGACCCTGGCTACGATAACTTGCCACTATTGCCCCCCCGTTGCGCGCGTAGCCGCCGGTTGTTGAGGCGCGGCAGGCGCCGGGCTAATCCCCGTGGCAGGGTCCGGCATTGGCGCTGGCGGCCCCATCGCATCTGGCGAAGGCAGAACCTGCGGCATCATCTGCATCAGTCGTTCGTTAGCGACGCGATGCACATCTTCCGGCGTCATCGGATTAGCGCCGTTGCGATCGGCTCCCCACAGCAGCAGCAGATAACGCAAACGCTGTAAACCCGCAGTCGGACGCGCCTGAATCACGGTGTAAGCACGTTGGGTGTCCAGCTTGACGGACGAAACCACGCCCACCGGATACCCTTCCGGGAAACGGCCGCCCAGACCCGACGTTACCAGCACATCGCCAACGCGAATGTCGGTGTTTGCCGGTAAATGCTCAAGCTGTAAATCGTCCGTGCAGCCGTTACCAGCGGCAATGACGCGGATATCGTTACGCAGCACCTGAATCGGCAACGCATGTGTCGCATCGCAAATAAGCAGAACGCGGCTGGTCAGTTTCGCCACCGCAACGACCTGGCCCACTACGCCTTTGTCGCTGATGACCGGTTGCCCCTCATAGACCCCATTCACGCTTCCTTTGTCGATCACCACCTGATCGCTGTAAGGATCGTTAACCGTGGAGATGACCTGAGTCACCATTTTTTGTTCGTCCTGACGCAGCGGCGAACCCAGCAGCTCGCGCAAACGCGCGTTCTCCTGTTTGTATTGCCCCAGCATCAGCAATTCGCTGTTTTTCAGCAACAGTTCCTGGCGCAGCGCCCGGTTTTCAAGTTCGAGTTGGTCACGCGAAGCCAGCGTTTGCGACACGCCGTCGAGTAATTCACGGGGACCATTGGAAATAAAGTAGAAAGGGCTGACGGCGGTATCCATGTACGTGCGGATTTGGCTGAACGTCCCCAGGCGGCTGTCGGCTATAATCACGCCGAGCGCCACCAGCACCGCCAGAATAAGGCGAATCTGTAGCGACGGGCCACGGCTAAAAATTGGCTTCATAAGTTTGCGTATTCTCGTATCAGAGTCGGCAGGGTAATCAAACCATCACCCTGCCGGTATCCGATTACTCTTCGCTGAACAGGTCGCCGCCGTGCATATCGATCATTTCCAGCGCCTTGCCGCCGCCGCGCGCCACGCAGGTCAGCGGATCTTCAGCAACAACGACAGGAATGCCGGTTTCTTCCATTAACAGACGATCAAGGTTACGCAGCAGCGCGCCGCCGCCCGTGAGCACCATACCGCGCTCGGAGATATCAGACGCCAGTTCCGGCGGGCACTGTTCCAGCGCAACCATCACCGCGCTCACAATACCGGTCAGCGGCTCCTGCAACGCTTCCAGAATCTCGTTGGAGTTCAGGGTAAAGCCGCGTGGAACGCCTTCCGCCAGGTTACGCCCGCGAACTTCGATTTCACGCACTTCGTCGCCCGGATACGCAGAACCGATTTCGTGTTTGATACGTTCTGCGGTCGCTTCGCCGATCAGAGAACCGTAGTTACGGCGCACGTAATTGATGATCGCTTCGTCGAAGCGGTCGCCGCCAATACGCACAGAAGAAGAGTAAACCACGCCGTTCAGAGAGATAACGGCCACTTCCGTCGTACCGCCACCGATATCGACAACCATTGAACCGGTTGCTTCAGACACCGGCAGACCGGCGCCGATTGCCGCAGCCATCGGTTCTTCGATCAGGAACACTTCACGAGCGCCAGCGCCCTGTGCGGATTCACGAATCGCACGACGCTCTACCTGGGTCGCTCCTACCGGTACACACACCAGCACACGAGGGCTTGGACGCATAAAGCTGTTGCTGTGCACTTGTTTGATGAAGTGCTGGAGCATTTTTTCAGTCACGAAGAAGTCAGCGATAACGCCGTCTTTCATCGGGCGAATAGCAGCGATATTGCCCGGCGTACGACCCAGCATCTGCTTCGCATCATGACCTACTGCGGCCACGCTTTTCGGTGAACCGGCACGATCCTGACGAATGGCCACAACGGAAGGCTCATTCAATACGATGCCTTGTCCTTTTACGTAAATGAGGGTATTCGCAGTACCCAGGTCAATGGACAGGTCATTGGAAAACATGCCACGAAATTTTTTCAACATACTAAGGGATAATCCTGAAAGCTGGGGCGGAAAACAAAATCCGCTTACTTTACCAACCACACGCAGCAGCGACAAGGCGCAAAAATCATCTGCTACGGTGAAAATTAGCGCAGTACGTTTCCTTTGTTACAAATCTCTGTCTGGGTCCATCAGAACTGAATACATCAGCAGCAATCCTGGCCTTCATTTGCAACCTGTAAAAGGTCGTTTACCTGCATATTTGCTGCAACAATCTGGCGAGCAGACAAGCACACCCCCATGAGGCACAGCGCGCGTTATTCTACGTGAAAACAAATTAAACGGCAGGTTAAACCGAGTATCTTTGCGAATATTTTTTCACGTTGGTGTCAAGTGGTTGGGAGGAGGCAAAAAAATCCCCCTGTCCGCCCGCCACTCCGCGCCCCGTCAGCGTATGCCACTCGCTACGCGAACGGACGCCTGTCGCGTAAACCTGCGTATGCGTTCCCGTGCAAGCTTCCACCAGGCTCTGTACCAGCAACTGGTTTTCCGTTCGTTTCTCAATGTTTCTTACCAGACTCGGATGAAGTTTCAGTAATTCCACATTAAGTTCTTTAATCCAGCTGGTACTCACCAGCGTCAAACCCGCCTGTGTCACCGCGATCCGAACGCCAAGCGCATTCATTAAACGAATAACAGGCTGTAACCGACTGATGTGTTGACAAACATCTGCCTCGGCAAGTTCAAAAATAATACGTTTTCGCTGCGATTTTTCGCACTGCATCAACGTATCACGCAGCCAGCGCTGAAACCGTGGGCGGATCAACGATTCTACCGTTACCTGCATCGCCAGATTTTCCTCCGGCCAGTATTTCAGCAGCGGGATCAAACGGCTAATTTGCAAGCGGTCATACTCTTCCGATAAACCGAACTGCAATACCATCGGCATGTATTCCGCCGAAATCACCTCTTCGGCGCCGTCAAAGATACGGCACATCAGCTCCCGGTGGTGTACGCGTCCTTCACGCATTACCGCCGGTTTCTGATAAATCCGCGGCCCGCCCCGGCTGAGCATCTGCTCAATAAGGGTGCGCCAGCGTACGTTGCCTCGGCCTTTTTCCGGCAGCGAATCGTCATACACCGCCCAGCTGTTCCCTCCCTGCAACACGGCATTTCGGGTCGCGGCTTCGGCATGTTCCATCACCTGCTCCGTTGACTGACCGCTACGCCATGCGCAAATGCCGATATGTACCATATCGTCACGATCGAGCTTTTTATTAACCGGTAATGCATCTACCGCTTTTAATAACTGCCCGGCGATGCTCTCCGCTTCTTTCAATGTGCGGTGCGGCAACAGGACGGCAAAGTCGCTGCGGTGGTAGCGCGCCAGCAGCGAACCCGGGTAGCGCATAATAAATGTCGACAGCAGATTAATCAGCGCAAACAGCTGTTCTTCCGCGAGATCGCGTCCCCAGCTGTCGTGAAGCAGGTTAAAGTCTGGCAGGCGGATCATCATCACCACGCCATGCGATCCCACTTTTTCCTGATCTTCCAGCAGCGTCGCCAGTTGGTTATCAAAAAACAGGCGATTGCCCAGCCCGGTTTTGACATCCTGCGCCGCATAAGAACGGATAAGCGTATCCAGACGGCTGCGCTGTTCGCTGGCAAACTGAATTTCAGACAGCAGCATATCCAACGCGCTGCTGGTACGCGCGGGCCATTCATAGACCGACCCTCGCGCATTCGGCCCGCGCTCGCCGTTCAGAATACGCGTTGCACGAATTTCCAACAGCTCCTGCCCGGACAGCTGGCGCTGTAGCCAGCGTACCGATAAGAACAAGATGAGAACGATAAAGCCGATCGCCAGCGTGAGCGGCGCGGTGGTCACGAGCGAGTGAAAATAGTTGCCCATCGGGTCCTGAAACACCACATGCAGCGAGGTGCCGGGATGCTTTACCAGCGGAATCGTCAGCTCACGATACAGGTTGTTGCTTCCCGCTGGCCGATAGCTGCTGTTGCGCGAATGGCTATACACCTGGCGGCCATCCTGCAACAAATCGACGCGCACGATATCGACCGATACCATCAGTTCATTAATCTGCGGCGTTAGCGTGACAAAATCAGAGGAGACAAGATGCGTGTCAATAGCGGTGGCGACCGCCTGAATGCGGCTGGTGAATTTATTCTCGATGGCATTGTAAAAACTCAGCGAGCAGCCGATGAGCGTAACGAAAATCGTTAACCCGGTAAGCAGCGTGACAAAGGCTGAGAATTTCGTCGTTAATCGCATCCGTGTGTTAACTCCGACAGTTATAAACGACATGAAAGAGCAACTCTGAACGCGAAGTCCGTTAAATTGCACAGCTAAGCGGGCATACTACCAAATCAGGTCTATCTGGCAATTTATTGCGTTGAATCGGCATCACGTTTTGATTAGCGAGTATAGTCTTCATAAATATTTTTCCAATCCACTATGCAAATTGAGGACAGGTTATGCAGGCTTTGATCTTAGAACAGCAGGACGGTAAAACCCTTGCTTCCGTTCAGACCCTTGAAGAAAGTCGGCTACCGGAAGGGGATGTAACGGTAGATATCCACTGGTCCAGCCTGAACTATAAAGATGCTCTGGCCATCACCGGGAAAGGGAAAATCATCCGTAACTTTCCGATGATTCCTGGCATCGATTTCGCTGGAACCGTACGCGCCAGTGAAGATCCCCGCTTCCATGCCGGTCAGGAGGTTTTACTGACCGGCTGGGGCGTGGGCGAAAACCACTGGGGCGGTCTGGCTGAGCGCGCCCGCGTAAAAGGCGACTGGCTGGTTGCTCTCCCGAAAGGTCTTGATAGCCGAAATGCGATGATTATCGGCACCGCCGGTTTTACCGCCATGCTGTGCGTGATGGCGCTGGAAGACGCGGGCATTCGTCCTGAAGATGGCGAGATTGTCGTGACTGGCGCCAGCGGCGGCGTGGGCAGCACTGCCGTTGCGTTGCTGCATAAGCTGGGCTACCAGGTTGTGGCCGTGTCAGGACGCGAAAGCACCCACGACTACCTGCGTAACCTGGGCGCCAACCGCATTCTGGGGCGCGATGAGTTTGCCGAATCCCGCCCGCTGGAGAAACAACTCTGGGCCGGTGCCATCGACACCGTTGGCGATAAAGTGCTGGCGAAAGTGCTGGCGCAGATGAACTACGGCGGCTGCGTTGCGGCCTGTGGTCTGGCGGGCGGCTTCGCGCTCCCCACCACGGTCATGCCGTTTATTCTGCGTAATGTCCGCTTGCAGGGCGTGGATTCCGTGATGACTCCGCCTGCCCGCCGCGCAGAAGCCTGGAAACGCCTGGTCAACGACCTGCCAGCCTCTTTCTATGCGCAGGCTGCAACAGAAATCACGCTGGCAGACGCGCCGAAATTCGCCGATGCCATCATCAATAACCAGGCGCAGGGCCGTACGCTGGTGAAGATTGCCTAATCTTCAAATTTTCGTGACATATTCGCGTTAACGTTTCGCCTCCGTCATGCTTAAAAAAACGCATGACGGAGGATGCTATGAAAATGAAAAAACTGACGGAAGCCGACGTAACCGCGGAGTCCGTTTTTATGTTGCAGCGCCGCCAGGTACTGAAAGCTTTAGGCATCAGCGCGGCCGCCCTTTCTCTGCCCGCCACCGCCCAGGCCGACCTGCTGAGCTGGTTTAAAGGCAACGATCGTCCCCCTGCGCCTGCCGGTAAGCCGCTTGATTTCAGCAAACCCGCCGCCTGGCAAAACGACCTCCCGTTAACGCCGGAAAACAAAGTCACCGGTTATAATAATTTCTATGAATTCGGCCTCGATAAAGCAGACCCGGCCGCCAACGCGGGTAGCCTGAAAACCGATCCCTGGACGTTGAAAATTAGCGGCGAAGTGGCGAAACCCCTAACGCTCGATCACGATGCGCTCACGACGCGTTTCCCGCTGGAAGAGCGAATCTATCGTATGCGCTGCGTTGAAGCATGGTCGATGGTGGTTCCCTGGATTGGCTTCCCCTTACATAAACTGCTCGCACTGGTCGAACCCACCAGCAATGCCAACTATGTGGCGTTCGAAACGATCTACGCGCCCGATGATATGCCGGGACAAAAAGACCGCTTTATCGGCGGCGGGCTAAAATACCCTTACGTCGAAGGATTGCGTCTGGACGAGGCAATGCACCCACTCACGCTGCTGACTGTCGGCGTCTATGGTAAAGCGCTGCCGCCGCAAAACGGCGCCCCCATCCGTCTGACGGTGCCGTGGAAATACGGGTTCAAGGGGATTAAGTCGATCGTCAGTATTAAACTGACCCGCGAACGCCCGCCGACCACCTGGAATCTGGCCGCGCCAAACGAATACGGATTTTACGCCAACGTGAATCCGCACGTTGATCATCCGCGCTGGTCACAGGCGACCGAGCGTTTTATTGGCGCGGGCGGCATTCTGGATGTACAAAGACAGCCGACGCTGCTGTTTAACGGCTATGCCAGTGAAGTGGCGTCTTTATATCGCGGTCTGGATCTGCGGGAGAATTTCTAAGTGCGTCTGACACAAAAACAGATCGTCTGGCTAAAAGTACTGCTGCATCTTGCCGGATTATTACCGTTTCTCTGGCTCGTCTGGGCGGTGAATCAGGGAGGGCTCAGCGCCGATCCGGTCAAAGATATTCAACACTTTACCGGTAGGACAGCGCTGAAATTTTTGCTCGCTACCTTGCTGGTTTCACCGCTGGCACGCTACGCTAAACAGCCATTATTGATCCGCACCCGCCGCTTGTTAGGGTTATGGTGCTTCGCCTGGGCCACGCTGCATTTAACCAGCTATGCGCTACTTGAACTGGGCATAAATAATCTGGCGCTGCTGGGCCAGGAGTTAATCACTCGTCCTTATTTAACGTTGGGCATTATCAGTTGGTTCATTTTATTCGCCCTTACGTTGACCTCCACGCAGGCGGCGCAACGAACACTGGGGAAACGCTGGCAACGTTTGCATAACTTCGTTTATCTTGTCGCGATTCTGGCTCCCATTCATTATCTGTGGTCGGTAAAAATTTTATCGCCGCAGCCAGTCATTTATGTCCTGCTGGCGCTGGCGCTTTTAGCCTGGCGCTACAAGACATTTCGCCAGTGGTGGCGGTCGTTTGCGGGCAAAATGCTGTAACGCCTCCGTTATGTGCGGTTTGTTGCAAAACCAGGACTCGCCTTGGGTCTTTGCGTGTTAGCAGTTGATAATCTTCCCTGATAAGACCAGTATTTAGCTGCCAATTGCTACGAAATCGTTATAATGTGCGACCTTGGTTTCCCGGACAGGGTTTTTAAGCCGCTGAAAGGGTGACAATCGCGCATCAAAGGTATATTTTGTTTTTTACCGGAGAATCGCAGGAGATAGCTGCACGATGGCCGACAAATTACACATTTTGCTTTTAAACGGTCCGAACCTTAATATGCTCGGCACCCGTGAACCCGATAAGTACGGCACCCTGACATTAACGGAAATTGTTAACCGTTTGAATGCAGAGGCCGACGCGCTGAATGTGACGCTGGATCATTTGCAGTCTAACGCGGAGTACGCACTCATCGACCGTATTCATCAGGCTAAAGACACTGTGGACTATATCCTGATTAATCCGGCCGCGTTTACGCACACCAGTGTTGCGATTCGCGATGCGCTGCTCGCGGTGAGCATCCCGTTTATCGAGATTCACCTGAGCAACGTACATGCGCGGGAACCGTTTCGCCAGCATTCGTATCTTTCCGATATTGCGGCTGGCGTTATTTGCGGATTCGGCGCTGACGGTTACTCATACGCTTTACAGACGGCGGTAAAACGCCTGTCACAATCACACTAAACAAAGAGTACGGAACCCACTCATGGATATTCGTAAGATTAAAAAACTGATCGAGCTGGTTGAAGAATCAGGCATCTCCGAACTGGAAATTTCTGAAGGCGAAGAGTCTGTGCGCATCAGCCGCACCGCGCCAAACGCAGGTTTTCCAGTGATGCAACAAGCTTATGCTGCGCCAATGCAGCAGCCAGCTCTGTCTAACGCTGTCGCTCCGGCGGCTGTTCCAGCAATGGAAGCGCCTGCTGCATCAGCGGAAATCAGTGGTCACATCGTACGTTCCCCAATGGTTGGTACTTTCTACCGCACCCCGAGCCCGGATGCGAAAGCATTCGTCGAAGTCGGTCAGAAAGTTAACGCGGGCGATACCCTGTGCATCGTTGAAGCCATGAAAATGATGAACCAGATCGAAGCCGATAAATCCGGCGTGGTGAAAGCAATTCTGGTCGAAAGTGGTCAGCCGGTAGAATTTGACGAGCCGCTGGTCGTCATCGAATAACGAGGCGAACATGCTGGATAAAATTGTCATCGCCAACCGTGGCGAGATTGCACTGCGTATTCTTCGTGCCTGTAAAGAACTGGGTATCAAGACCGTGGCTGTGCACTCAAGCGCGGATCGCGATTTAAAACACGTATTGCTGGCGGATGAGACGGTCTGTATTGGCCCGGCTCCGTCCGTAAAAAGCTATCTGAACATCCCGGCTATCATCAGCGCCGCTGAAATCACCGGCGCGGTGGCAATCCATCCGGGTTACGGCTTCTTGTCTGAGAACGCCAACTTCGCTGAGCAGGTTGAACGCTCCGGCTTTATCTTCATTGGCCCGAAGGCCGACACCATCCGCCTGATGGGCGATAAAGTGTCCGCAATCAGCGCAATGAAGCAGGCTGGCGTTCCATGCGTACCGGGTTCTGACGGCCCGTTGGGCGACGATATGGATAAAAACCGCGCCATTGCAAAACGCATCGGCTACCCGGTTATTATCAAAGCGTCCGGCGGCGGCGGCGGTCGCGGTATGCGCGTTGTGCGCGGCGATGCCGAACTGGCGCAATCCATTTCCATGACCAAAGCGGAAGCGAAAGCAGCCTTCAGCAATGACATGGTGTACATGGAAAAATACCTGGAAAACCCACGCCACATCGAAATTCAGGTGTTGGCTGACGGCCAGGGTAACGCTATCTATCTGGCTGAACGTGATTGCTCCATGCAGCGTCGTCACCAGAAAGTGGTCGAAGAAGCGCCAGCGCCGGGCATTACCCCGGAACTGCGTCGTTACATCGGCGAGCGTTGCTCCAAAGCGTGTGTCGATATCGGCTATCGCGGAGCAGGTACGTTTGAGTTCCTGTTCGAAAACGGCGAGTTCTATTTCATCGAAATGAACACCCGTATTCAGGTAGAACACCCGGTTACTGAAATGATCACCGGCGTTGACCTGATCAAAGAACAGCTGCGTATCGCTGCGGGCCAGCCGCTGTCCATCAAGCAGGAAGAAGTTGTGGTGAAAGGCCATGCGGTAGAATGCCGTATCAACGCCGAAGACCCGAACACCTTCCTGCCAAGCCCGGGTAAAATCACGCGCTTCCACGCGCCGGGCGGCTTTGGCGTACGCTGGGAGTCCCATATCTACGCGGGTTACACCGTACCGCCGTACTATGACTCCATGATCGGCAAGCTGATCTGCTACGGTGAAAACCGTGACGTAGCGATTGCCCGTATGAAAAACGCATTGCAGGAACTGATCATTGATGGCATCAAAACCAACATTGACCTGCAAACCCGCATCATGAACGACGAGCACTTCCAGCACGGTGGCACCAACATCCACTATCTGGAGAAGAAACTCGGTCTTCAGGAAAAATAAGCGTGCGTTAATTGAAAAAGGCCGGTTTTCCGGCCTTTTGTTTTTTTCCCTCCGGTACATCCCATAAGGTACAATCCCCGCTTTCTTCATCCACAAGGGACAAAAAATGGACACGCGTTTTGTTCAGGCCAACAAAGAGGCGCGTTGGGCGCTGTGGCTGACCCTTCTGTATCTGGCTGCGTGGTTAGTGACTGCTTACTTACCAGGCGCGGCACCCGGCATAACGGGCCTTCCACACTGGTTTGAAATGGCCTGCCTGCTGACGCCGCTTGTTTTCATTTTACTGTGCTGGGCTATGGTGAAATTTATCTATCGCGACATTCCTCTGGAGGACGATGATGCAGCTTGAAGTCATTCTGCCGCTTATCGCCTATCTGCTGGTGGTGTTTGGTCTGTCGGTCTATGCCATGCGAAAAAGGACGACGGGCACCTTCCTGAATGAGTATTTCCTCGGTAGCCGTTCGATGGGCGGAATTGTATTGGCGATGACGCTGACCGCCACCTACATCAGCGCCAGCTCATTTATCGGCGGCCCGGGCGCGGCCTATAAATACGGCCTGGGCTGGGTATTGCTGGCGATGATCCAGTTACCCGCCGTCTGGCTCTCGCTGGGTATTCTGGGTAAGAAGTTCGCTATTCTGGCGCGGCGCTACAACGCCGTCACTCTTAACGATATGCTGTTTGCCCGCTATCAAAGCCGTCTGCTGGTCTGGCTGGCAAGCCTCAGCCTGCTGGTGGCTTTCGTCGGGGCGATGACCGTACAGTTTATTGGTGGCGCGCGTCTGCTTGAGACCGCAGCGGGCATCCCCTACGAAACAGGGCTGTTAATCTTTGGCGTCAGCATCGCGTTGTATACCGCATTTGGCGGTTTTCGCGCCAGCGTGCTCAACGATACGATGCAGGGCATGGTCATGCTAATTGGCACCATCGTCCTGTTGGTCGGCGTGGTTCATGCGGCAGGAGGGCTCGGACACGCGGTCGAAACCCTGCAAACAATCGACCCGAAACTGGTGACGCCGCAGGGCGCGGATGACATTCTGTCACCGACCTTTATGACCTCATTCTGGGTGCTGGTGTGCTTTGGCGTGATCGGCCTGCCGCATACTGCCGTGCGTTGCATCTCCTATAAAGACAGTAAAGCGGTGCATCGCGGCATTATCATCGGCACGATTGTGGTGGCGATCCTGATGTTCGGTATGCACCTGGCGGGCGCGCTGGGACGGGCGGTGATTCCTGACCTGACCGTACCGGACCTGGTCATTCCAACGCTGATGGTTAAGGTTCTGCCGCCGATTGCCGCCGGCATCTTTCTCGCCGCGCCGATGGCGGCCATTATGTCGACAATCAATGCCCAGTTGCTGCAAAGTTCCGCTACGATCATTAAAGATCTCTATCTGAATATTCGCCCGGAGCAAATGCATAACGAAACTCGCCTGAAGCGGATGTCAGCCATCATCACGCTGCTGTTAGGCGCGTTGCTGCTGCTCGCGGCCTGGAAACCGCCGGAAATGATTATCTGGCTTAACCTGCTGGCTTTCGGCGGCCTGGAAGCGGTGTTCTTATGGCCGCTGGTGCTGGGCCTGTACTGGGAGCGTGCAAACGCGACAGGCGCGCTAAGCGCCATGATCATTGGCGGCGTGTTGTATGCCGTGCTCGCCACCTTTAACGTTCAGTACCTGGGCTTTCACCCCATCGTGCCCTCGCTACTGCTCAG
Organism: Citrobacter sp. CK202; assembly: GCF_030333225.1. Taxonomy (NCBI): domain Bacteria; kingdom Pseudomonadati; phylum Pseudomonadota; class Gammaproteobacteria; order Enterobacterales; family Enterobacteriaceae; genus Citrobacter; species Citrobacter sp. CK202. The sequence continues at coordinate 15,379 of NZ_JAOWGI010000029.1, read as the reverse complement.
TTTATTGGCTTTTCTGGCCGGAAACCGTTTTGGTTCATCTGCCCAGCAAGCCACCTTATTGACTACTGATAAATAAAGAGTTTTGCCATGCCGTGGATCCAACTGAAACTGAATACGACCGGTACGAACGCCGAAGAACTTAGCGATGCGCTGGTGGAAACCGGCGCGGTCTCTGTGACCTTCCAGGACACGCACGACACGCCGGTATTTGAGCCGCTGCCAGGTGAAACGCGTCTGTGGGGCGATACCGACGTTATCGGCCTGTTCGATGCCGAAACCGACATGAAAGAGGTGGTGGCAATCCTTGAGCATCATCCGCTGCTGGGCGCGGGTTTCGCGCATAAGATTGAGCAACTGGAAGATAAAGACTGGGAACGCGAATGGATGGACAACTTTCACCCGATGCGCTTTGGCGAGCGTCTGTGGATTTGCCCGAGCTGGCGCGATGTACCGGATGAGAACGCCGTCAACGTCATGCTGGACCCGGGTCTGGCCTTCGGTACCGGCACGCATCCCACCACATCCCTCTGCCTGCAATGGCTCGACGGGCTTGATCTGAACGGTAAGACGGTGATCGACTTTGGCTGCGGTTCCGGCATCCTGGCGATTGCCGCATTAAAACTGGGCGCTGCGAAAGCTATCGGGATCGATATCGATCCGCAGGCGATCCAGGCCAGCCGTGATAACGCAGAGCGCAACGGCGTATCTGAGCGTCTGGAGCTCTATCTCCCCAAAGACCAGCCAGAAGCCATGAAAGCCGATGTGGTGGTCGCTAACATCCTGGCTGGCCCATTACGTGAACTGGCCCCGTTAATCAGCGTACTGCCCGTTGAGGGCGGTTTACTGGGGCTTTCCGGCATCCTGGCCAGCCAGGCGGAAAGCGTATGCGAAGCCTATACCGAACTCTTTACGCTCGACCCGGTGGTAGAGAAAGAAGAGTGGTGCCGCATTACCGGTCGTAAAAAATAATCAGTCCTTTCCGGCGTGGTCATCTGGCCACGCCTTCTTCACACGATTCGCTTTCCTCTCCTGCTCGTCACCGATACAATATTCTTTATAATTGATTGATTTATATAATGTTATGTTGTTTTCAATTCATCGGGTAAATGCATGAAGTTAATTTCTTTGACCACTGCCTTTCTGGCAATCTGTATGATGCCCGTTTCTGTTTCGGCAACTGACTGGAGCTATGAAGGCGACACCTCTCCCGCGCACTGGGGTGAAATCAATAAAGCATACAAACTGTGCCAGACCGGGATGAGCCAGTCCCCTGTTGATATTCTCACCACGAATGAAATCCAGCTCCCGCCGCTTAACGTACAGTACATCGATCGCGCCGACATGCTCCTGAACGTTAACCACACTCTTCAGGTAACAATGAACCCCTATTCTTCTGCTTCCGCTCAGATTGACGATCAGCCTTATGCTTTAGCAGAATTTCATTTTCATGCCCCAAGTGAAAATACCATCAATGGTAAACACTATGCGATGGAGCTGCACCTGACGCACAAAAACCAGGAAGGTGAGATTGCCGTTGTTGCCGTCATGTTTGATATCGGTGAGCCAAATGAGGCAATTGAACGCTTATGGCAATCCATCCCGGCAACCCCGGGCGACAGCATACCGCTGCTTTCCCCCGTCGATATCAATCTGCTGTTGCCGGAAGACAGAACCTACTGGCGCTTTAGCGGCTCGTTAACGACGCCTCCCTGTAGCGAAGGCGTAACCTGGATTGTCCTGAAACAGCCTATGACGCTTTCTGCCGGTCAACTGGAAAAATTTCGCCATACGATACACCCTGCCAACAATCGCCCTGTCCAGCCTTTGAATGGCCGCGTCATTAACGAATGGTCGATACCGACGCTTCGCGATCCTGTCCTGAAATGAGGCGGCGATCACACTATGAAACGATAATCTGCTGGTTAAATCAGCAGATTATGTTGTCCAGCCGTCAGCCATAGAAGAAAAAATGAGAAGTTACGCAAAATTGTAAGCGTATAAAAATTCGGCTTCATTTTATAACGCAATGATTTATAAAGTTAATTAATTCTCATCATTCATCTTAACTGCGATTCTTTGATCCACCTCAGAGGATTGGTCAAAGTTTGGCCTTTCATCTCGTGCAAAAAATGCGTAATATACGCCGCCTTGCAGTCACAGTATGGTCATTTCTTAACTCATGCGCATCGGACAATACCAGCTTAGAAATCGCCTGATCGCAGCGCCCATGGCTGGCATTACTGACAGACCTTTTCGGACGCTGTGCTATGAGATGGGAGCAGGATTGACGGTATCCGAGATGATGTCTTCTAACCCGCAGGTTTGGGAAAGCGACAAATCTCGTTTACGGATGGTGCACGTTGATGAGCCAGGCGTTCGCACGGTGCAAATCGCCGGTAGCGACCCTGTTGAGATGGCCGATGCCGCACGTATTAACGTGGAAAGCGGCGCCCAGATTATTGATATCAATATGGGGTGTCCGGCTAAAAAAGTGAATCGCAAGCTCGCAGGTTCAGCCCTCTTGCAGTACCCGGATTTAGTGAAGTCGATACTAACCGAGGTCGTGAGTGCAGTGGACGTTCCTGTCACCCTGAAGATTCGCACCGGCTGGGCCCCGGAACACCGTAACTGCGTAGAGATTGCCCAACTGGCTGAAGACTGTGGCATTCAGGCTCTGACCATTCATGGACGCACCCGCGCCTGTTTGTTCAATGGAGATGCTGAATACGACAGTATTCGGGCAGTTAAGCAGAAAGTTTCCATTCCGATTATCGCGAATGGCGACATTACTGACCCGCATAAAGCCAGAGCTGTGCTCGACTATACGGGGGCGGATGCCCTGATGATAGGCCGCGCAGCTCAGGGAAGACCCTGGATCTTTCGGGAAATCCAGCATTATCTGGACACTGGGGAGTTGCTACCCCCCCTGCCTTTGGCAGAGGTTAAGCGCTTGCTTTGCGCGCATGTTCGGGAACTGCATGACTTTTATGGCCAGGCAAAAGGGTACCGAATTGCACGTAAACACGTCTCCTGGTATCTCCAGGAGCACGCTCCAAATGACCAGTTTCGGCGCACATTCAACGCCATTGAGGATGCCAGCGAACAGCTGGAGGCGTTGGAGGCATACTTCGAAAATTTTGCGTAATGAAATAAAGAGCTGACAGAACTATGTTCGAACAACGCGTAAATTCTGACGTACTGACCGTTTCTACCGTTAACTCTCAGGATCAGGTGACTCAAAAGCCCCTGCGTGACTCGGTTAAACAGGCACTGAAGAACTATTTTGCTCAACTGAACGGTCAGGATGTTAATGACCTCTATGAGCTGGTACTGGCTGAAGTAGAACAGCCCCTGTTGGACATGGTGATGCAATACACCCGTGGTAACCAGACCCGTGCTGCCCTGATGATGGGCATCAACCGTGGTACGCTGCGTAAAAAATTGAAAAAATACGGCATGAACTAATTTCGATTAGCTAATTGCTTGTTTAAAAAGGCGCTACTCGGCATGGGGAAGCGCCTTTTTTATTCGCGTCAGACAGGAGTTTGTTCATGAATGTCGGATTTGAGCCGCAATATTTTGGCGATGAATCGAAGAAGATCATTCACGGTGATGCGCTTTCAGAATTGAAAAAACTGCCCCCGGAAAGTGCCGATTTAATTTTTGCCGACCCGCCCTACAACATCGGAAAAAATTTTGATGGTCTGGTGGAGTCCTGGGACGAAGAGACCTTTTTGGCCTGGCTGTTTGAATGCATTGATGAGTGCCATCGGGTGCTGAAAAAACACGGCACGATGTACATCATGAACAGCACAGAGAACATGCCCTATCTCGACCTCAAATGCAGGAAACTGTTCGATATCAAAAGCCGCATCATATGGTCGTACGACAGCTCAGGCGTGCAGGCCAAAAAGTATTTTGGCTCAATGTATGAACCCATCCTGATGATGGTAAAAGATGCGAAGAACTATACGTTTAATCGTGATGACATCCTGGTTGAAACCAAAACCGGCGCGAAAAGAGCGCTGATCGATTACCGCAAAAATCCGCCCCAGCCCTACAACACGCAAAAAGTCCCCGGAAACGTCTGGGATTTTCCCCGCGTCCGCTACTTAATGGATGAGTATGAGAACCATCCCACGCAAAAACCCAGAGCGCTGTTGAGCCGGATCATCCTGGCCTCCTCAAACCCGGGCGACACGGTGTTAGATCCCTTCGCCGGAAGCTTCACGACGGGCGCCGTAGCCGTGGAAACCGGGCGAAAATTTGTCGGCATCGAAATCAACAATGAATACGTAAAAATGGGCATCAGAAGGCTGAACGTCACCTCTCACTATGCGGAAAACGAGCTGGCAAAGGTGAAAAAGCGCAAGACAACAAACCTGTCCAAAAAGAGCCGTATGGCCGAAATGACGGATACGTCTCAGGTGAAGTAAAAGCATTGTAAGTCTGCTTTTCTGCCGCGTTGTTTCGTGTATATTCCTTGCACGCTTGGGCATGAATACACAGGATTTGGCAATGATTCGTAAGTATTGGTGGCTGGTTGTTTTCGCAGTCTCCGTTTTCCTTTTTGACGCATTACTCATGCAGTGGATCGAACTGATGACAACGGAATACGATAAATGCCGCAACATGAATTCGGTTAACCCGCTCAAACTCGTCAACTGCGCCGACCTTGAGTAGTACGCCAGCCAGTTCTATGCAAATTATGCCGACGCACAGTTGGGGATAACCGTTACGCTTCCACGACCGGGTTGTTATTCTGCGTTAATACCATCACATTGCCATTCGGAACTAACATTTTTAATACATTATCCACTAATTGCGGCGCCTGCTTATAGAGATCATAACTGGAAGGATTCATTAACCAGTTCTTTACGATCCCGCTAAAGCTGCCATGAAGCACAATTAAATTAACTTCGACATCAAGACCGGTCGCAATCAGTCCTTTATTCATACATTGCTGTAATGCTTCACGCATTACCTGATAACTGAAGCCTATTTTTTCCCGAATATCCTGCTCTGATATCATATCATTATGAAATTCACATTTATGATATAAAATCTGCATTAATGCCTGTTGTCGGGGCACCTCAGCAATATATTGCAAAGCAGCAATCAGTTTTTCACGCAAATTCTGTAGCGGATTATCGCCCCCACACGTTGTTAACCTGTCCTGAATGAGATCGCGTAGCGGCGGTTGCTGACCCCATACCTCATTAAACAACTGCGTCTTGTTCTCAAAATGCCAATAGATAGCGCCCCGCGTAACATTCGCGGCGTCTGCAATGTCGTTTAGCGTGGTGCTGCCGACCCCGTGCAAGGCGAACTGTACGATCGCTGTTTCAATCAAGTGTTGTCGGGTTCTGAGGGCGTCCGCTTTTGTTTTCCTGGCCATAATGAAGTGTGTCTGAAACCGAAGGATGACAGTAAATACTGTTCAGGGATAACGCGCAAATGTATCACTTCATTTTTATTTAAACGAGATCCCTCGTGTATTATTACGCACAATACATCCAAATAAATAATAAATACAAATGAATCAAATAAAACTATTCACCAAAAGAATGTATATTTCTATTTGTGTTAATGAAAGACAGGGTTTTACTTTTCCACCGCATTATGAAACGACAGGATATTAATCTTTTTTTGCTTTTACGTGCCGTGCATGACGACCGGAAATAAGTATTGCTTACATCACGACCTGATAATTTGTAGGATAGCCAACTGCTATTTTATTTGTGCGCGTTAACGCCTTACCGTTATCCGGTAAATAACGAGCTTCGGTTTTCTAAGGAACAGTAATGACGAAACATGCCAGGTTTGCACTCCTGCCCTCATTCATCATAATCTCCGCTGCGTTACTCGCCGGTTGTAACGATCAGGGAGATACGCAAGCTCACCCTGCTGAGCCGCAAGTCACCGTCCACGTAGTCGAATCTGCCCCCTTAGCGGTGACGACCGAGCTGCCGGGGCGCACGACGCCATTTCGTATTGCGGAAGTCCGGCCTCAGGTCAGCGGCATTGTACTGAAAAGGAATTTCACCGAAGGTAGCGATATCGAAGCAGGCCAGTCGCTTTATCAGATTGACCCGGCGACTTATCAGGCTGATTACGACAGCGCCAAAGGCGAGCTGGCAAAAAGCGAAGCTGCCGCCGCCATTGCGCACTTAACGGTTAAACGCTACGTTCCGCTGGTTGGCACAAAATACATTAGCCAACAAGAGTACGACCAGGCCATCGCCGATGCTCGTCAGGCCGATGCCGCCGTTATCGCCGCAAAAGCCGCAGTAGAAAGCGCGCGCATCAACCTCGCCTACACCAAAGTGACTTCGCCGATCAGCGGCCGCATTGGTAAATCCAGTGTCACCGAAGGCGCGCTGGTAACCAATGGTCAGGCAACCGAACTGGCGACCGTGCAACAGCTTGATCCTATTTACGTTGATGTGACGCAGTCCAGCAGCGATTTTATGCGTCTCAGGCAGTCCGTCGAGCAGGGTAGCCTGCACAAAGACAACACCCGCAGCAACGTCGAGTTGGTAATGGAAAATGGTCAGGCGTACCCGCTGAAAGGCACGCTGCAATTTTCCGACGTTACGGTAGATGAAAGTACCGGTTCTATCACCCTTCGGGCTGTTTTCCCCAATCCTCAGCACACCCTGCTTCCCGGTATGTTTGTCCGCGCGCGAATTGATGAAGGCATTCAGCCCAATGCCATTCTCGTTCCACAGCAGGGCGTAACGCGTACGCCGCGTGGCGATGCGATGGTGATGATCGTCAATGATAAAGATCAGGTTGAAGCGCGCGACGTTATTGCTACTCAGGCGATCGGCGATAAATGGTTAATCAGCAAAGGGTTGCAACCGGGCGACAAAGTTATCGTCAGCGGCTTGCAGAAAGCCCGCCCGGGCGAACAGGTTAAAGCCACCACCGATGCCCCTGCGGCGAATGCAGCGCAATAAGGTAACCGGACATGGCAAACTTTTTTATTAATCGCCCGATTTTTGCCTGGGTTCTGGCCATCATTCTCATGATGGCTGGCACCCTGGCGATCATGCAGCTGCCCGTTGCGCAGTACCCGACCATCGCGCCGCCCGCCGTTGCGATTTCCGCAACCTACCCGGGAGCGGACGCGCAAACGGTGCAGGATACCGTAACGCAGGTTATCGAACAGAATATGAACGGTATCGATAACCTGATGTATATGTCGTCCACCAGCGACTCGTCCGGTAGCGTAACTATTACGTTGACGTTCCAGTCCGGCACCGACCCGGATATCGCACAGGTTCAGGTACAAAATAAACTGCAACTGGCCATGCCTTTGTTGCCGCAGGAAGTACAGCAGCAAGGTATCAGCGTCGAGAAATCAAGCAGTAGCTTCCTTCTGGTGGCCGGTTTTGTTTCCGACAATAAGAACCTGACGCAGGATGATATTTCCGATTATGTGGCGTCTAACGTTAAAGATACCATCAGCCGGACATCCGGCGTCGGCGACGTCCAACTGTTTGGCGCGCAGTACGCGATGCGTATCTGGCTCGACAGCAATGCGTTAAACAAATACCAACTGACGCCGTTAGATGTTATTAACCAGTTGAAAACGCAGAACAACCAGATTGCCGCAGGCCAACTGGGCGGGACGCCTTCCATCCCGGGCCAGCAGCTTAACGCCTCTATCATCGCGCAAACACGCCTGAAAACGCCTGAAGAGTTTGGCCGCATCACGCTGAAAGTGAATCAGGATGGTTCGATGGTCCATCTTAAAGATGTGGCCCGCATCGAACTGGGCGGCGAAAACTACAACATGGTGACGAAGATTAATGGCCAGGCGGCGACAGGCCTGGGTATTAAGCTGGCAACCGGCGCGAACGCGCTGGATACGGCAGCGGCCATTAAAGCGAAGCTTGCGGAACTACAGCCCTTCTTCCCGCAAGGGTTGAAAGTGGTCTACCCGTATGACACCACGCCGTTTGTGAAAATATCGATTCATGAAGTGGTGAAAACGCTGTTTGAAGCGATCATCCTCGTTTTCCTGGTCATGTATCTTTTCCTGCAAAACATACGCGCGACGTTGATACCGACCATTGCGGTGCCGGTTGTACTGCTGGGTACATTCGCCATCCTGGCGGCGTTCGGTTTCTCTATTAATACGTTAACAATGTTCGGGATGGTGCTCGCCATCGGCTTGCTGGTCGATGACGCTATCGTCGTCGTGGAAAACGTCGAACGCGTGATGGTGGAAGAAAAGCTACCGCCCAAAGAAGCGACCCAGAAATCAATGTCGCAGATTCAGGGCGCGCTGGTGGGGATCGCGATGGTGCTTTCCGCCGTATTTGTGCCGATGGCCTTCTTTGGTGGCTCAACCGGCGCAATTTACCGCCAGTTCTCGCTGACTATCGTTTCTGCAATGGCGCTTTCTGTACTGGTTGCGCTCATCCTGACGCCTGCGCTTTGCGCCACGCTGCTTAAACCTGCGTCTGCCGATCACCATGAAAAGAAAGGTGGCTTCTTCGGGTGGTTTAACACGCTGTTTGAGAAAAGCGTCGGGCATTACAGTAACAGCGTCAGCGGTATTTTGCGTAAGACCGGGCGTTATTTGCTGCTGTATGTCCTTATCGTCGGCGGCATGGCCATTTTGTTCCTGCGCTTACCCACCTCCTTCCTGCCAGAAGAAGATCAGGGCGTATTCATGACGATGGTGCAGTTACCTGCTGGCGCGACGCAGACGCGTACGCAGCAGGTGCTGGATCAGATTCAGAACTACTATCTGAACCAGGAAAAAGCCAACGTTGAATCCGTCTTTACCGTGAATGGTTTTAGCTTTAGCGGACAGGGGCAGAACTCCGGTATCGTCTTTATTAGCCTGAAGCCCTGGGAAGAACGCCCCGGCGAAGAAAATGGCGTAGAAGCGATCGTTGCCCGCGCAACCAGGGCATTCAGCCAGATAAAGGATGGTCTTGTCTTCCCGTTCAACCTGCCCGCGATTATTGAGCTGGGTACGGCAACGGGGTTTGACTTTGAACTGATCGATCAGGCGAACCTGGGCCACACGGAGCTCACCAAAGCCCGGAACCAGTTGCTGGGTATGATAAAAGAGCATCCCGACCTGCTGGTTCGCGTACGCCCTAACGGACTGGAAGATACGCCACAGTTCAAGCTGGATGTCGATCAGGAAAAAGCACAGGCTCTGGGAGTCAGCCTGTCAGACATCAACCAGACGATTTCCACCGCGCTTGGCGGCACGTACGTGAATGATTTCATCGATCATGGACGAGTGAAGAAAGTCTATGTCCAGGCGGATGCGCCGTTCCGCATGTTGCCCGGTGACATCAACAATCTGTATGTCCGTAGTGCAAACGGTGAAATGGTTCCGTTCTCCACCTTCAGTTCGGCACGGTGGATTTACGGCTCACCACGTCTGGAACGCTACAACGGTATGCCTTCAATGGAGCTGTTGGGTGAAGCGGCACCCGGCAGAAGTACCGGGGAAGCGATGGCATTAATGGAAAGCCTGGCAGAAAAATTACCGAACGGTATTGGTCATGACTGGACAGGCATGTCGTATCAGGAGCGCCTCTCCGGCAACCAGGCTCCGGCGTTGTATGCAATCTCACTGATTGTGGTCTTCCTTTGCCTGGCTGCATTGTATGAAAGCTGGTCCATTCCGTTCTCCGTTATGCTCGTCGTACCGCTCGGCGTGGTCGGCGCATTGCTGGCCGCCTCGCTTCGCGGACTGAATAACGACGTTTACTTCCAGGTTGGCCTGCTCACAACCATTGGTCTTTCTGCTAAAAACGCCATCCTGATTGTGGAGTTTGCCAAGGATCTGATGGAGAAAGAGGGACGAGGGTTGATTGAGGCAACGCTTGAAGCGTCGCGTATGCGTTTACGCCCAATCCTGATGACATCTCTGGCGTTCATCCTCGGCGTTATGCCGCTGGTTATCAGTCATGGCGCAGGCAGTGGCGCACAAAATGCGGTGGGAACAGGGGTTATGGGAGGAATGCTGACGGCGACATTGCTGGCAATCTTCTTCGTTCCGGTCTTCTTTGTGGTCGTGAGACGTCGTTTTAACCGGCATCATGATTAACCACTAAAATTACGGCGCCTTCGGGCGCCTTTTTCCAAAATAATTATCCATTTATGTATTAAAAAGATAGTCATTTATTTTCCCTGCTATTTACCAGACATGCACCGCTTAGCCATCCTTTTCTCCATTATTTTTACAATCCACATGAATTGAAATTATTCCACATGCGGGTGCCCTTTTAAGGCGTGATAAAATAGCGCCGGGTTCGCAGCTAGCGGAGCATTCGACTTTGCTGGATGTAGCGAAACGTTTATTTTTGAGGTAACACCATGAAAAGATTAATTCCTGTTGCATTGCTCACAACCTTGCTGGCGGGGTGTGCGCATGACTCTCCTTGCGTTCCGGTTTATGACGACCAGGGTCGTCTGGTTCATACCAATACCTGTATGAAGGGCACCACGCAGGATAACTGGGAAACAGCGGGGGCGATTGCCGGTGGCGCAGCCGCTGTCGCAGGCCTGACGCTGGGGATTGTTGCCCTGACGAAATAGGTTTTATTAAAAGCGCGGCAACCCGCGCTTTTAATATAAGACAAAGCTCTGGACAATCGATTTATTATTAATCATCAATTATAGATTTCTCTCACATATCTACTCTATAAGATTGGCGTTTTTCATTATTCTGTCTTAGTGAAACTGCATTTATCATACTTATCCTGCCGATATTAACGGGCGAAATCGTTATTCCGCACAGCGCCCGTAAATTTAAATATTTTGCTCCAAAATGTGGCTTACGTTTCATTTTCGCACCATTTCAGGGCGCTGCATTTATTTTTTCCTGTCTACACTCTGCATATTGCGTCGAGCATTCGTTCGCAAAACCTGGCACTACCTTTGCTTAAAAGAGTATGGCCAAAGCCACAGACAGGTAAAGACGTTCCAGAACGTCTCTCTATAACGATAATTTCTCCACACAGGATGCATTATGAAAAAGATGATGATAGCCAGCCTGGCTGCGGTCGGCGTGCTGCTTGCTGTTGCAAATCAAGCGCATGCTGGCGCAACACTGGATGCCGTAAAGAAAAAAGGATTCGTACAATGTGGGATCAGTGACGGCCTGCCTGGTTTTTCTTATGCAGATGCAAGCGGTAAATTCACGGGTATTGACGTCGATGTTTGTCGTGGCGTTGCCGCAGCCGTCTTTGGCGATGATACAAAAGTAAAATATACCCCACTCACTGCAAAGGAACGCTTCACCGCCTTGCAATCCGGCGAAGTCGATCTGTTATCCCGTAATACAACCTGGACCTCTTCACGCGACGCAGGTATGGGCATGTCATTCACTGGCGTGACGTATTACGACGGGATTGGTTTCCTGACGCATAACAAAGCGGGGTTAAAAAGCGCTAAAGAGCTGGACGGCGCCACCGTCTGTATACAGGCTGGCACGGATACCGAACTGAACGTGGCCGATTACTTTAAAGCCAACAAAATGAAATACACCCCGGTCACTTTTGATCGCTCTGATGAGTCAGCCAAAGCGCTGGAATCGGGCCGCTGCGACACGCTGGCTTCTGACCAGTCTCAGTTATATGCCCTGCGAATCAAGCTGAGCGACCCTGCCGAATGGATCGTCTTGCCTGAAGTCATCTCAAAAGAGCCTCTGGGGCCCGTTGTGCGCCGTGGTGATGATGAGTGGTTCTCTGTCGTCCGCTGGACGCTGTTCGCTATGCTGAATGCTGAAGAAATGGGGATTAACTCGCAGAACGTAGATGAGAAAGCGGCGAATCCGGCAACACCGGACATGGCGCATTTGTTGGGCAAAGAAGGGGATTACGGTAAGGATCTGAAACTGGATAACAAATGGGCCTACAACATCATTAAACAGGTTGGTAACTACGCGGAGATCTTTGAACGTAACGTGGGATCGGAAAGCCCGCTGAAGATCAAACGAGGCCAGAACAATCTCTGGAATAACGGCGGCATTCAGTACGCACCACCCGTACGCTAAGCCGTTGTGATGTAACGGGCGCCGCACCTGCGGCGCTCAGCCCAGAGTTATGGTTACCGAGGTTTTCTTATGTCCCATCGCCGCTCAACCGTGAAAGGAATGCTCTCCTTTTCTAACCCTGCGGTCCGCGCCTGGTTATTTCAAATACTCGCCGTTATTGCGGTTGTCAGTGTTGCGGTCTATTTAATTCATAATACGATTAACAATCTGAGCAGCCGGGGGATTACCTCAGGATTCGCGTTTCTCGATCGCAGCGCCGGGTTTGGTATTGTTCAGCACCTGATCGACTACGAGCAAGGGGATACATACGGTCGCGTCTTTCTGGTCGGCTTGCTCAATACCCTGTTGGTCTCCGCACTGTGTATTGTTTTTGCGTCATTTTTAGGTTTTTTCCTCGGCCTTGCACGCCTGTCGGATAACTGGTTATTGCGTAAGTTATCGACCATTTACATCGAAACCTTTCGCAATATTCCGCCATTGCTGCAAATCTTCTTCTGGTACTTTGCCGTCCTGCGTAATTTACCCGGGCCACGGCAGGCGGTCAGCGCGCTGGATTTGGTTTTTCTGAGTAATCGGGGACTCTATATTCCGGCACCACAGCTGGGTGAAGGAGTTATCGCTTTTTGCATGGCAATCCTTCTGGCGATCGTCATCTCCACTGGACTCTTTCGCTTCAATAAAACGCACCAGATTAAGACGGGGCAATTGCGCCGAACATGGCCTACGGCGTTGGCGCTTATCGTACTATTGCCGGCTGTCGCTCAGTGGCTATTTGGCGCGGCGCTGCACTGGGATGTGCCCGAGTTACGCGGGTTTAACTTCCGGGGAGGGATGGCATTAATTCCAGAACTGGCTGCGTTGACGCTGGCGCTTTCGGTATACACCTCGGCATTTATTGCTGAGATCATCCGTTCCGGTATCCAGGCGGTTCCCCACGGCCAGCATGAAGCCGCGCGTTCACTGGGCCTCCCTAATCCGGTAACGCTGCGTCAGGTCATCATTCCCCAGGCACTGCGCGTGATCATTCCTCCATTGACCAGCCAGTATCTGAATATCGTGAAGAACTCATCGCTTGCTGCCGCTATCGGCTACCCGGATATGGTTTCCCTGTTTGCCGGAACGGTACTGAACCAGACGGGTCAGGCCATTGAAACCATCGCCATCACCATGTCGGTTTATCTGATCATCAGCCTCAGTATTTCCCTGCTGATGAATATTTATAACCGCCGTATCGCCCTGATTGAGCGCTAAGGAACCATGATGACAAAAGCTCTTCTGTCTCATCCCATGCGCCCGGCCAATAACGGCGCAGGTCGCATAATTTTGTGGGTACGTAAAAATCTCTTTTCCAGTTGGTCCAATAGCCTGCTAACCCTTTTTTGTCTGTGGCTCATGTGGATACTCATTCCCCCCTTGCTGAACTGGGCGTTTCTACAGGCTAACTGGGTGGGTTCAACGCGTGCTGATTGCACGAAGGCGGGTGCCTGCTGGGTATTTATCCACGAACGTTTTGGTCAGTTTATGTATGGGCTTTATCCACATGACCAACGCTGGCGCATCAACCTGGCATTACTCGTTGGTCTGGCCTCCATTGTGCCGATGTTCTGGAAAGCAATGCCCCGTCGCGGGCGCTACATCGCCGTATGGGCGGTTATCTATCCCATTGTTGTCTGGTGGCTGATGTATGGCGGTTTCTTCGGGCTGGAGCGGGTAGAAACGCGGCAATGGGGAGGATTAACACTCACGTTGATCATCGCTTCCGTCGGTATTGCGGGTGCCCTTCCTCTGGGAATTTTGCTGGCGCTGGGCCGTCGCTCTCATATGCCGATCGTTCGGATGCTCTCCGTTATCTTTATCGAGTTCTGGCGAGGCGTACCGTTAATCACCGTGCTGTTTATGTCTTCGGTCATGTTGCCGCTGTTTATGTCGGAAGGAACCAGTATCGACAAACTTATCCGGGCGCTGGTCGGGGTGATCCTTTTTCAGTCTGCCTACGTCGCAGAGGTCGTACGCGGAGGGTTACAGGCATTACCGAAAGGGCAGTATGAGGCCGCGGAATCTCTGGCGCTCGGGTACTGGAAAACCCAGGGACTGGTCATTCTACCCCAGGCGTTGAAGCTGGTGATTCCGGGTCTGGTGAACACCATTATCGCCCTGTTTAAAGATACCAGCCTGGTGATCATTATCGGTTTATTTGACCTTTTCAGTAGCGTTCAGCAGGCGACTGTTGACCCTGCATGGCTGGGGATGTCGACCGAAGGGTATGTTTTTGCCGCACTGATTTACTGGATTTTCTGCTTCAGCATGTCGCGTTACAGCCAGCATCTGGAGAAACGTTTTAACACCGGGCGTACGCCGCACTGAGGATTTTATGAGCCAATTATTAATTCAACCTGCCGACGCGATGATCACGCTGGAAAACGTCAATAAATGGTACGGTCAGTTTCATGTTCTGAAAGACATTAATCTGAACGTGAAACAGGGGGAGCGTATCGTGCTGTGTGGCCCTTCCGGCTCGGGTAAATCCACGACCATTCGCTGTATTAATCATCTGGAGGAACATCAACAAGGACGGATTGTGGTAGACGGTATTGAACTCAATGAAGACATTCGCAATATCGAGCGGGTAAGACAGGAAGTCGGTATGGTGTTCCAGCACTTCAACCTCTTCCCACATCTGACGGTACTGCAAAACTGCACTCTGGCGCCGATTTGGGTGCGGAAGATGCCAAAGAAAGAAGCTGAAGCACTGGCGATGCATTACCTGGAACGTGTGCGCATCGCTGAGCACGCCCATAAGTTTCCAGGGCAGATTTCCGGCGGGCAACAGCAGCGCGTGGCTATTGCACGTTCGCTATGCATGAAGCCCAAAATTATGCTGTTTGATGAGCCGACTTCCGCGCTGGATCCTGAGATGGTGAAAGAGGTGCTGGATACCATGATTGGTCTGGCACAGTCCGGGATGACAATGCTTTGCGTCACCCACGAAATGGGCTTTGCCCGAACGGTAGCAGACAGGGTGATCTTTATGGATCGTGGTGAAATTGTTGAGCAGGCGCCACCGGAAGAGTTCTTTGCCCATCCTAAATCAGAGCGCACCCGGGCGTTTTTATCGCAAGTCATTCACTAACTGCCTGGTGGCGCTGCGCTTATCAGGTGGAACGCGAGCCGGATAAGGCACCGCCGCCATCCGGCAGTTCTCAGGGCGCGTAAACGCAAAAAGGCCCGATCTTTCGACCGGGCCCTTCGCTTGATTTGATGTCTGGCAGTTCCCTACTCTCGCATGGGGAGACCCCACACTACCATCGGCGCTACGGCGTTTCACTTCTGAGTTCGGCATGG